>JAMOPJ010000053.1 GCA_027064525.1 Archaeoglobaceae archaeon | reverse complement strand
TTGCATTTATATCTTTGTCTCTTCTCTCCTGATTTTGTGAAATAATGTCCCATCTTAACCACTTCCATCGACTTGCAATGTGGACATATCATCTCCCATTTATATCCCTAAGTGAATATAAACATTATTGTAGCATTACCAAAATATTATAATAACTCAAAATAATGGTATTAATCCTATTGAGTTCAAAGAATACAGAATAAATTGCCCTATACCTTCAGAACACAGCCAAATAAAAGATTATTACCCTAACTCGATATATCATGATCGTCTTCACGACTATTCGACCAACAATCCATACATAAAGCTGATTAAAGAAATAGCTTAAAGAAATAGCACGATATTTTTACGAGGAAGGTGGCGTCAAGGCTGTTGAATTGCACTTGGAGTTAGACGAGATTAATCACATATTGGGACAGCTAAAACGACGAATCCCGGCCTGCCTCTCACGAGGCCTCTCCGGAAAGACGAGCGATCGTATGACGAGCAAATATATGGCTTGTTCGAGTTTCATCAGGAAATACATTTTCAAGAATCCTCAGAACATCTTGAGGAGTCTAAAGCCGAGCAACATACCTCGCTTTAAGCGAAATTTAGAGAGTTTGCTCCAAATGACGGTCGAAGAATTTCTGAGCGAGTATGGAATAAAATACAATGGCGTCCTTAAGGATAAAAGGATCGGCGAGCTGATTCGAGAATATCGAGATCAGTTTGGAGAGCTTCCAAAGTTCATCGAAGCCTATGGGTAATTAATCAAATTTATAAAATGATTATAATATTACTATCCCAAAATTATTCAAAGGGGAGGTCAGACCTGCCCAGTTTCATCACCGCTCAGCTCCCGTAAGGGTCATCATCCCCCTACGACGAACGATGAGGAGATTTAAATTCTATACGTCCCAAATTTGACCGCCAAAATTAAGATCGCGATCGTTCCGAATATGCTAAATAAGACTACAAAATCACCCGAGATTAGACCCACGTTGTATAGAAGAACGATAAAGAACACGATCGCCAAGAACGCCTGCAAAATTATCAGGAAGTTCGGAGCGGTTGGAAGTCTCAGCAGTAGAGGTTCCCTTCTTGCCAAGATCGTCAAAGCTACGATCAGAAGCATAGCCGTCAGAGGAATTAGGAGGACTCCGATTGGCTTGCTCGCGTATATGTCCGGTTTTCCGTTAATACCGAAGTGTATCGCGACTGTTTCGGGAATTCTATCCTACGTAATCGCCACCGCGATCGCGTAGAGGATTATCGGAATAATCTCCAGTATTAAAACCTTTCTTAAGCCAGAAACGCGCATCGGCTTAACTTCCTCAACCGGAGTGGCAAGATCCTCCTTCTCATATGTCTCCTTCGCTATCCTATAGCTGAAGTAGGCCATGGGAGCGACAGAAACCAAGTATATCATGAGAACCATCTGAAAGGGTAGATCGATGCTCAAGCTGATCGCAAGAAAGCAGAATCCCAAGATCAGGCAGTAAAGTCCAGCGAAGGTGTTGGCTTTCCTCCAAGACTCCTCCGATAGATACGTGTAGCCGAACCTAACACCTATAAACGGATTCGGTCTGTTCCTCACCGCAAGGGTCGCCAATCCTAAGAAGATCATCAGTAAAGATAGAAAAAGCTCATAGTTCATCTCGCTCACCCCCCAAAACATTCAAAATCTTCCTCACCTCCGCTTCGAGCTCTTTCAACACCACCTTACCCAAATCCGTGAGCTTGTAACACTTCCTCGGCCTTTTCTCCATCACCCAAAAGCTCTCGATTAGCCCCAACTTCTGAAGACTCTTCAGAATGTCGTAGAGGGCACCTTCGCTTGGAGCGAAGTCCAACTCCTCAAGCCTTTTCCTTATGAAGTATCCGTGCATCTCCCCATTCTTGAGCATGGAGAGTATCAGGTAGGAGTATATACCCGACCTGATCTCCTTTCTCAGCTTTTTCAGTGCTCTTGTCTTCTTATTGAACATGCATCGGACTTCGATATGTCGGAGTTCGATGTATTTTAATCTTACGGACAAAATGACAAAAACACAAGTAATTTCTTAAAATAAAAAGTTTATAATTTACAGACTCATCAGAATATATTTCTACTAAGTTTACAATATCAGAAAAAATAAGGTCGAGACACCGTATTGTGTGCTATTTAAATATCCTACAACAGTGTTGCATAACCACCAAAAATAACTATAATAAATTGATAATTGATTTCAAACAATACGATCAATAAGGCGTAGCCCAGCTCTCGTCGTCCTTGTAAACCTTTTCGTCTATGATCATTTCTCCTTCAACTAACGGCTTTGGCTCCTTAACTGCTTCGATCCTATACAACGTGGACTTATACCAGTTGTAGTCTATTTCGACTCCCAGCTTCTTAACTATCGGCAATTTCTCTTGGAATCTGAAGAAGTTCTTCTCATCCTGCGGATAGACGTTGAACTTTCTCCTCATGTCCGTGATTATGAACCCCATCTCATGTATCATCATCTGAATCTCGAACCACTTCTTCCTCGAAGCTTCGAGCGTAGTGAGCCCGAAGTAACCGGAGCATCCCACTCCCTTAAGCGTCGAAACTCCCCTCGAAAGGAACAGCTTGAGTCCGGGAATCGTTTCAACTGGATCCGTCACAAAGACGTCGAACTTCTTCTTAAGCTCATCCGGAAAAGCCTGCTGAACATCGTAAACCTGAGCTTCGACAGGCAATCCGTATTCGTCAGCCTTCCTGTTTATGAAGTCTATCAGCCTTTCGTCGATGTCAATTACGAAAACTTTCTCAGGCAAACCTGTCAAAGCTGAAGCCAAGCTGAAGAGATCATCATCTCCGACAACGAAGATCCTAGTCTTAAGCAGATCCCCCCTCTCATATACGAACTCTACTCTTCTAATTACACCGTCCAAGCTTATGAATCCCTGATCGTATTTTTCTATCGCCTCTGGCCTCTCCTCTGCAATTTTTGCGTATTCCTTCATCACTTCTTGGAAGAACTCGTTTATCTCGTAGCCCGTCCCTCCACAACACTTGCACTCGAATCTGCCGATCTTCTTTAAGCCCAGAGATTCACAGAGTCCGATACCCTTTTCCGTAAGCTTGACCTTTCCGTCTTCAATTGCTATAAGCCCCTCGTTTTCCATCTGCTGTAGTAATTCGAAAAACTCTGGTAGGCTGGCATCCTGCTCGTCGATAAGTCTGTAGACACTCATTGGCTCTCTAAATAGAGCCTGCAAGATTTGCCTTCTAATTCTTTCCATCATCTCCCTAACCCCTGTCGAGTATGTAATGCCTGTATGATTTGGGTTTAAACTTTTCTAGGAACAGCTGAAAAGCTTTCTCAGCTTTTTTTGCATCACCACACGTGAAGACATCCAAGTTCACAAGCTCGTATTCTGGCCATGTGTGTATCGATATGTGGCTCTCAGCTATGAGGACTATTCCCGTCACACCGTGCGGATTGAACTGTTTGTAGACACTGCCAACTTTGTTTAGCTCTGCTTCTTTAACTACCTCCTCTACAATCTGCCTTACCGTGTTCTCATTTGAAATTAGCTCCTTTGGAACTCCATACAACTCCGCAATTATATGCCTTCCTACGATCATAATCATCCCCCCTTTCCTCCATATTTTTCACCTCAATTTGAGCATATTTTCAAATTTAATGAGCCTTAGATGGAATACATCCAATTTTTTTCGGGCTTGACAGCCCATATCAAATTTGCTTCGATTAGGCTAAGAAGAAGCTATTAAGTATTGACTTTTAAAGTTTTCGCAAAACTTGGACAAGAATTTAGCGTTTAAAATCGAAATGTTCGGCAGTTAGCAGACCAAATCTTTTCAAAATCGTAAATTTTTGAACTTTTTTGGCCAATTCACGAAAAAATAAACCGTTTTTGGTATAACCTAACAAAACCAATTATTTTTAAGATATATACTTCAAAATTCATTAAAAATAATTTAGAGTCCGATATACTCGATGAGCTTGTCCAAGTTGACGAACATCTCAATGAGCTCTCTCATTCTTTCAATCTTCTCTTTACCTCTTATCCTTGCTTTTCTAAATATCGACTGGGTCTTTTCCACAGTGGTGAGGGTATCTTCTGCAACCACTATCATCGGAATACCCTTCTCTTCGGCCTTACCAACAACTATGCTCGGCGGTTCTAAATTACCTGTAAGAATTAGACATTTCACGTTCGGTATTTCTAAGGCGAGCATTATCAGGTCAGATCTGTCACCACCGGTAATCACAGCGCAGTTTTTAGTCTTCCTGAAGTATCCCAAAGCGGATTGAGGAGACATAGCTCCAACTAAAAGCTGTTCGATTATGTAATCCTTTTCAGGCTCGACCAAATATCTTCCACCCAACGCAGAAGCTATTTCACTCACGAATACACCTGCAAGCAAGGAATCCTTTGGAATCATACCCAAAACGTCCAGTCCGTTCTTCGCCAGCAGAGATTTCGCTAAGCTCTCCAAATATGATCTCTTGTAGCCAGACACCTGATTGAATATCGCAGCTTTCAACTTTTCGCCGAATTGAGATTTAGCTGAAAGTAATCTATCGATAACAGAGTCTTCCGTGAACTTCACGATCATTAGATCGTCAATGTCTAGCATAGATGCCACGCTTACGTCGCATAAACCCAAAGCTCTACCCAATTCGTAATGCAAGGCACCTTCAACGAGAACGACATCCTTATCCTGCCTAATATCTTCATACGCTTTTGAAATATCTCTAACGATCTTCACAGGATCGGCGGAGATTACGAACTCTATGTAGGGCTTGTCTATCATGACCGGACATATTACATCGATGGGGTCATCGATCTTCAGCGTTTCGGCAATGGCCAAAGCGTCCTCATCGACAAGCTTATCGCCAATGAACCTTCCGATACCTAAGGGCTTAAAGTATCCGACCCTATATCCTCTATCTTTCAAGATCGATCCTAAAGCCATTATGAATCCACTCTTTCCCGAATATTCATCCACCGACGAGATCAGCATCCTATCACCTCAAAACCACCTTGGCATCCACAACGCAACAACCCTTTTCATACACAAATACCGGATTTAAATCCATCTCAACTATCTCATCGAAATCCAAACTGAGCTTTGAGATTCTAACGATCACATCCACGAGTGCATTTATGTCCGAAGGTCTCTCTCCCCTAACACCCTTCAAAATACTGTAAGCCTTCACTTCCCTTATCATATCCAAAGCCTCGTCTCTATCTATAGGTGCTATCCTAAAGGAGACATCCTTAAAGACTTCCACGTATATTCCACCCATACCGAACATGATGAGTGGGCCAAATTGGGGATCCCTCTTCATTCCGACTATTACCTCCCTTCCGGGAGGCATCATCTTCTGAACCATCACCCCCTCAACGTCAGCCTTCAAATAATCTTCAGCTCTCTTAACGAGCTCATAGAATGTAGAAACTACCCTCTCCCTTCCAACGTTCAACTTGACACATCCTACATCCGTTTTATGCAGTATATCTGGCGAAACTACCTTCATCGCAACTGGATACCCGATTTTATCTGCAATCTTAAGAGCCTCTTCTGCAGTCTTTGCAATTCCGTATGGTGGAACTGGAATTCCGTATGCCTTGAGCATCTCAAAACTTTCGGCAGTTAGAACTTTCTTATCCCTATGCTTCTCTATTAGATCCCTAACCCTGACCAAATCCACTTCGATCTCGATAGACTCGATCTCCTTCTCTATCTTCCTCTTCATCAGCTCGAACCTCTTAACGGAGTTCAGAGATCTCACCGCCTTAACCGGATCTAAGAAATTCACGATTCCATGTTTCTTAAGCAGTTCGATCGCATCTCTGACGCTCTCCCCTCCCATGAAACATGTCACTATCGGTTTACCAATACCCAAAACGAACTCCGATGCTTTGATAAAGTCCATCTGTGCGGTGGGAGTCAGAATTGCTATTATCGCACCCACGTTCGAATCCTCTTCAACTATCTTCAAAGCTCTTCCAAATCTATCCGCATCTGCATCTCCCAAAACGTCAACCGGATTGTAAACGTTTGCTATCGGGGGTAGGATCTCCCTAAGCCTGTCAATAGTCCTCCTTTCAAACTTCGCCAAGTTCAAACCGAACTCCTCAACCGCATCCGATGCTATGACACCCGGCCCACCAGAGTTCGTTACTATCGCTATTCCTCCATCTATCTTCCTAATTTTTCTCAGAATTAGGGAGAAGTCGAAGAGATCCTCTATCGATTCCGCCTCAACTACTCCGCTCTGCCTGAATGCAGTTCGATAGGCGACAAAGCTTCCTGCCAAGCTACCAGTGTGGCTCGAAGCTGCTTTTGCTCCCGCTTCAGTCCTTCCACTCTTGACGCCAACTATGGGCTTAACCTTTGAAACCTCCCTCGCAACCTCCATGAACTTCCTCCCCTCGCTGACACCTTCCAAGTAGAGCATTATGACGTTCGTATCCTCATCCCTTGCAAGAAATCTCATGAAGTCCGCCTCATCCAAAACCGCCTTGTTGCCCAAGGAGACTATTTTGCTGAACCCAACATTGTTGGCTTTGGCCCAATCTAAAACGGCCAATATGAAGGCTCCAGATTGGCTCAGAAAAGCTATATCTCCCTTCGGAGGCATTATCCTTCCGAACGTTGCGTTTAGGTTGTTGTGTGTGTTTATGATTCCCAAGCAGTTCGGGCCGACCATGTTTATTCCGTATCTCCTGCAAATCTCCGTAATTTTATTTTCCAAGGCGTAGTTTCCGGCCTCTTTGAATCCAGCCGTTATGACGACTGCATTCTTAACACCCTTTCTGCCGCACGATTCAAGGATGCTTGGAACGACTTCAGCTGGCACAGCTATTATCGCCAGATCGACCTCATCGGGAATCTCCTCAACGCTCGGATAGCATTTATAGCCTAAGATCTCGTCATACTTCGGATTAACCGCATAAACCTTCCCGTCAAAATCTTTAAGATTCTTTAGCAAAATATTTCCGACCTTACCTTCTTTTGGAGTTGCGCCAACTACAGCAACGACTTTTGGATTGAACATCCTTTCCAGCATTCGCTAAAAGATAAATTTTAATAATATTTGAAATTTACTACGAATCTCCACTCTGCCAAAACCAAAAGACTAATATATATAATTACTCCACCGTAATTTGGAGGGATAATTATGAAGAGGATTTTACTGCTGTTGCTGATATGTGTTGGACTCGTGCTGGCCGGTTGCACCGGTGAACAGGGCGCCAAGGAAGTGACAAAGACACCTGTTCCAACAAAAACAAAGGAGGTTACAAAGCCCGTAGAGACTCCGAAGCAGGTTAAGACTCCCACACCAACACCCACAGGGGAATTAAAGGCCGCCAAGCCTTCGACGATAAAGTGTGAGTCTTGCCACACGAAGGCAACCGAATACAAGCCGCACGTTGAGGGTGGTAAGTATTGTGTCAAGTGCCACGGTAAGGAAGGCATGACAGTCGCTGAGGTAGCCCACACGGTTCACGAGGGCGTTATAAGCTGTGATGTCTGTCACGGAAAGGCTCCGAACCTTGTAATTCCGAAGCCGAAGTATCCAGACCAGTCGGTCTGTGTTAACTGTCACAACCCGAAGGATCCGACACAGCCGTGCACGAACCTCGTTACGATCCACCTTGAGAGAGGCAAATACTGCACTGTCTGTCACACGCAGCCTCTGAACGTCATCCACAAGGCGGCAGATGAAAACTACCTTGGTAAGTAGCTATGAGGGCGTCTAAACTTTTTTTAATTTTTATACTGGTTTTTGCAGTATCCTTCTGCCTCTGCACGGCTAAACAAGCTCCGACAGAGAAGACACCGGAAATAACTCCAAAACCAACCACTCCCGTTGAAACGAAAACCCCCGTAAAAACTCCAACGCCCACACCAACTCCCAAACCAACAACAGAAGTTACGGCCGGAAAGGTTAAGCCCGTTGATGGGGAATGTCTGAACTGTCACAATGACCCGCTGAAGAGACAGTCGTATCCGCAAATTTACGACATACCCGGGCATGTTGACGGCTCAGCTTACTGCAAGTATTGCCACGTTCCAAACGTCACGAAGATGACACAGCAGGAGATCGATGCGTATATAGCGGAGTTCCATCATAAGACCAAATACGCTCAAGAGGGTAACTGCCAGTTCTGCCACAAGCTTGCGAAGGGTGAAGATATAAAGAAGTGTGGAACGTGTCATCAGAACGGAGATCTCATAGCGATTCACTCTCCGTATAACGTTGGTTGTAAGGATTGTCACGGTCACGACTTCATGAGAATTCACGTAGAGAAGAAGCCATTCCCACCACAGTTCCCAATTCCTCAGAAGCCTAAGGAGGAGCAAAAGAGTTGGATCTAATTTTTTATTATTTTATCTTAAATAGGAACAGCTGAAAAGCTTTCTCAGCTTTTTTTGCATCACCACACGTGAAGACATCCAAGTTCACAAGCTCGTATTCTGGCCATGTGTGTATCGATATGTGGATCTCTGCTATTTTTGAATAGCTTTTGAATAATGAAATCTTTTTAAATCCTCTTTTGATACTGCCAAGGGATGATTCTGAGGGGAAGAGCTTGGAAGTTCGGCGACAACATCTCAACGGATCACATAACTCCGGGCAGATACTTTCATCTCAGAAGTAACATTCAAGAGCTCGCGAAGCACGTCATGGAGGACGCGGATCCGGATTTCATGAAGAAGTTCAAACCGGGCGACTTCGTTGTAGGTGGAAAGAATTTTGGGATGGGAAGCAGTAGAGAGCATGCACCCTTAGCTTTGAAGGTTGCCGGAGTTTCAGCCGTTTTAGCCAAATCCTTCGCGAGGATATTCTACAGAAATGCAATAAACGTCGGTTTGCCGGTGCTTATCGTGGACACCGATCCAATAGAATCCGGAGACGAGCTCGAAGTGGATCTTTCCAAAGGGATCGTGAGAGATCTGAGTAAGGAAATCGAGCTTAAAGCCAAGCCCCTACCAGACATAATGATCAAGATTCTGCAAGAAGGTGGACTCGTAGAGTTCGTAAAGAAGTTTGGAAGCTTGGACGTATGAGGGTGGTTATATACGGCTTCGGTCAGATTGGAAAACTATTGGCTGAGAACTGCGTCAAGAGAGGATTCGAAGTAGTTGGGGCTGTGGATATAAATCCAAAGCTCGTCGGAAAGACCCTCAGAGAGTTTGGAATCGATAGCGATGCTAAGATTGAGAGGTCACTGAATTTTGAGGGAGATTTGGCTTTTGTAACCACTGGCTCGTTTTTGGACAAAGTTTATCCGCAAATTGAGGAATGTATAAAGGGCGGTTTTAACGTCATAAGCACCTGCGAAACCCTCGCATATCCAGAATATCGTTATCCAGAGCTTGCAAAAAAGATCAACGAACTTGCAAAGGAGAACGGTGTTACAGTGCTCGGAACCGGTATAAACCCCGGATTTTTGCTCGATACACTTCCTATAGTTCTCTCAGCTCCCTGCGTTGAAGTCAGAAGGGTTAGAGCAGTTAGGAGCATAGATGCACTTAAGAGGAGAACTCAGTTTCGGAAGAAGGTCGGAGTAGGTTTGAGTCTGAACGAATTCGAGAAAGCGAATCTCACTGGGCATGTTGGTTATGCAGAATCAGCTCTACTCATAAGCGAAGCCTTGGACTTCAAAGCTGAGAGGGTTGAGGAGGGACAGGAGCCGGTAATTGAGAACGGTAATGTTTTGGGAATGAAGGGTTTCGGTAGCGTTCTCTCAAGTGGTGAGGAAGTGGTCAGAGTGGAGTTCCACGCATACGCAAACGCTTCAGAATTCGAGGAAATCAAAATAGAAGGAGATAACGCCATCGTCTGGAGAAGCAGTGGGACGAAGGGGGATTTGGGAACCGTTGCCGTTTTGATAAACCTTGCAAGAGCCGTAGTGAGACACGAGCCGGGCTTGATAAAAATGACCGATCTGATTCCCTTTAGCTGGCGGATAATTTAAATACTTTTAAAATCCATCAATTTTTGATGAAATCAATCTATCTTCCTCTTCATGACGGAAAGGCCCCTTATTGGTTACTGAACAGAATGAAAAAGTTGGCGAAGCCGATAATTACGCTCATAATTGAGGAATTCGGAGAGAAGGAGTTTTTTAAGCGGATATCGGATCCGATATTCTTCCAATCGTTTTCGAACGTTTTGGGCTTCGACTGGAACTCATCAGGCTCTACTACCGTTCTAATAGGTGTTCTCAAGTCTGTTCTGAATACCGAGGAATTTGAGATAAGAGTTGCGGGTGGAAAGGGTATAAATGCCCTAAAAACGCCCGAAGAGATCAAAGCTTTTGCAGATGAGCTGAATGTGGATGCCGAAAGGCTTATTGAGGTGAGCAGACTAACTGCCAAGATCGACAACTCCGCATTGCAGGATGGATACGAAATCTACCACCATGCGATAATATTCTCGAAAAGGCATTGGACGGTAATTCAGCAGGGAATGAACATCCATGCTAAAATGGCAAGAAGGTATCACTGGGAGGTTTATTCGTCCGAACCAAAAATCGAAAATCCCCATTCCGGAATCGTAGCGGTGAAAAAGGAGTGCGAGGTCGTGAACTTGGTGTCGGATAGAAGCAGAGATGCGAGATATGTGATGCTCGATATCGTGCGGGACGGATCGTTCAGAAGGGACTACTCTAAACTTCTATCCGTAGTCAAATTCAGGAATGGCATCTCCGTCCCAAAGAGATTGGATTGGAAGGCTTTAGAGAAAGCATATGAGCTTCAGCCCGAGAGGTTTGAGGATCTTTTACTGATAAAGGGTATGGGAAAGGGAACACTCAGAGCCCTCGCTTTGATAGCCGATCTGATATACAACACCGAATACGACAAGCAGGATCCGGCCAAGTTCTGCTTCGCTTTGGGAGGGAAAGATGGCGTCCCGTTCCCGGTTAACAGGAGAATATACGACGAGGTAATAGCGTTTATGCGCTCGGTGATAGAGCAATCAAGGTTGGGAGATTTCGAAAAGAAAAAGTTATTGCTGAAGATCAGCGAACGTGTTCGGGAGCGAGCTTCGTCAAGATCTGGTAGTCGGTTATAACACCCACGGGCTCACCGCCGTCCGTAACTACCACAAGCCTAACACCTTCGTCCCTCATGATCTTTAGAACTTCCCTTATCTTCGTGTCCTTCTCAACCATTATGACCTTCGGATCCATGTAATTTTTGACCTTCTCATCGGCTTTGCCTTCAATGAATGCCTGAACAGCATTTGCGAGCGAGAATATACCTGTAAACCTGTCGTTCTCCTTCACTGGAGCTCTGTGTATCTTGTTGTCGACCAAAACCCTCGCCGCATCCCTAACATTATCGTCCGCATCGACCGTTATTATAGGCGAAGACATGTGTTCCTCAACCTTATCCTTCGGCAATGCGAATATCTTCTGAATGTCGATGACTATGACGTTTTCCGTGTCGTCTCTGCCAGTGACTCTGCCGTAAACCATCATCTCGTTAACGGGCGTTGGCCCTATCGCAACCTCATCGCCCGGCATTATCCGCCTTATATTTCCTATAACTCTAACCCTCGCTTGGCAGACCTCTGGATGGGAAAGCGAAGGAAAGTTCATCTCTTCTGCACTCAGATCTTCCATGAGAACTCCGTTGACAATAATAGGAACCTTCACAGCTTCATCTGGCTTCGTTATTGAGAGGAGTTCGTAGGCCTTTGCGGTTGGTCTATAACCTCCTTTTGGCCCGGGAGCACCTTCTACAAGCCCCAACGCCCTTAGAGCCTGCATTTGATTTCTCACCGTCCCGGGGTTTCTGTTTATGAGCTCTGAGATCTCTTCCCCTTTGACCGGAGCTCCTCCCTTCTTCTTGTAGAGCGTTATCAGCGCGTAGAGAATATCCTTTTGAATTGGAGTGAGTTCTAACTCCATCACATCACTTTCGAATGAAGAATTATAAATATTTTTCTTGTGTAATTTGCGAGAGCTTCGGAAAATTTTGATCAGAGCCAAAAAATGCTGAGATTTTTATTTTTAATTAAAATAACTTTAAATATAACTATTAATCGTTCGAAAAGCCTTTTTAAGTTTTGATGAGAATCGGTTACAATGTTCGAAGCCAAAAAGTTGCCTACAGTGCTGACTGCCAAAGAATTGCTCGATAAGGCGTTTGGCAGAGCCTCTAAGGTTACTGGTAGGACTAAAAAGGAGAAAACGATAAATAAGCTCTCAACGGTTTCCAACGTTTTGAGGGATTATTTCAACAAGATAATCAAATCTCATCCAAGTTACGATAACCTTCCTGAATTCTACAAAGAGATGATAGACATTACCGTGGGATTGAGAAAAATAAAGAAGGCGTTAGCGGCCTTAGATTGGGCGAACTCGATGACTCAGAGAATTATTACAAGGAGCATAAGAGAGGTCAAAGCTGGAAAGAATCCCGAACAAGTTCTTAAAGCGACATACGGTAGGATTGCCTCAATAATCGAGCAGATCGATCCCGAACTCAGGTTTTTAAACGATCTGAAGAAGGTTTTGAGAGAGATACCCTCGCTGACGGACGATCCAACGCTCGTCGTTGCAGGCTATCCGAACGTAGGCAAGTCAAGCTTCGTGGCAAAGATATCAACTGTCAAGCCCGAAATCGCGAGCTATCCCTTCACGACGAAGAGGATATATGTGGGCTACACGGAATTGGATGGAATCAAGATCCAGGTAATAGACACACCCGGCCTACTCGACAGGCCTATTCATAAGAGAAACGAGATAGAGAAGAGGGCGATATTGTGCCTAAAGCACCTTGCGAATTGCATACTCTTCATAATCGATCCCACCGAAACCTGCGGATTTCCGATTGAAAGCCAGCTGTCTTTACTTGAAGAGATCAAGGAGAACTTCGATGTTCCGATAGTTGCCGCTTACAGCAAGGCAGACATGCACAATAAAAGAGAACTTCCGGCTTTTTCAAGCGTAACTGGAGAAGGAATAGACGAGCTTCTAAAAATAATAAAGGAGAAAATTGGAATCGATAAGAACCGATAATCTAAAAAATTTTAACCCTTACCTTGCTGTATGAGCAAGGTCGTTCTGTCTTATTCTGGCGGATTGGACACCACGGTCTGCATTCCTCTGCTCAAAGAGAAATACGGTTTTGATGAGGTCATCACTGTTACGGTGGACATAGGTCAGCCTGAGGATGATATAAAGGAGGCTGAGGAGAGGGGTAAGAAGTATGCGGATAAGCATTACACCATAGATGCCAAGAAGGAATACGTTGATCTTCTATTCAAGTTGATAAAGGCCAATGGAGAATACGAAGGCTATGTTTTAGGAACAGCTTTAGCGAGACCTCTTATAGCTGAGAAGGTTGTAGAAGTTGCTAAGAAGGAAAAGGCAGATGCGATAGCGCATGGATGCACCGGCAAAGGCAACGACCAACTTAGATTTGAGAACGTTTTCTACCAGCACGGATTTAAGGTTATAGCTCCGATGAGAGAACTCAATCTGACGAGGGAGTGGGAAATCGAATACGCCCAGAAGCACGGCATAGATGTTCCGGCGACGAAGGAAAAGCCGTTCAGCATCGATGAGAACCTATGGAGCAGGAGCATAGAAGGGGGCAATTTGGAGGATCCAACGTTTATTCCTCCCGAAGACATATGGGAATGGACCGCCGATCCGACCAAAGCACCGGATGAGCCTGAAATCGTGAAGATAGAGTTCGAGAGAGGGGTGCCCGTTGCTTTAAACGATGAGGAGATGGATGGGTTTGAGCTGATAAAGAAGCTAAACGAGATCGGAGGAAAGCACGGAATAGGAAGGACAGACATGATAGAAGATAGGGTTCTCGGGCTGAAGTCGAGGGAATGCTACGAGCATCCCGCTGCAACCATACTCATCGCTGCCCACAGGGATTTAGAAAAGCTCGTGCTTTCGAGGAGGGAACTTAAGTTCAAATCAATAGTTGAGCAGGAGTGGGCCGAATTGGTTTACTATGGCCTAACAAACGATCCGCTGTTCGATGCTCTAAACGCTTTCATAGACGAAACTCAGAAGAGAGTGACAGGATGGGTGAAGGTAAAACTGTTCAAAGGTTTGGCGATGCCCGTGGCAAGATATTCGCCGTTCTCACTCTACAAGCCAGAGCTCACGTCATTCGATACAACGGCAATAGATCAGAGGTTCGCGGAAGGATTCTCAAGATTCCACGGTTTGCAGGGCAGAATATATAGAGACATTATGTCAAAATTAAAGTCTGATTAAAGCAATAATTTTTTAAATAACATTATTAAACGTTTAGCATGGATGTAGGATTGCTCATATTCATTGCCGGATTTATCGTAGTCATCGCCGGTTTTGCTCTGATGATCGTGTCAATATACAACCGATTCCAACAGTTGAAAAACGGTGCTGAGGCTACGCTTGGGCAGATCAAAGTTGCTTTGAAAAAGAGGCTCGACATGCTTACTGAGTTGCTCGAATCCGTGCAAAGTTATGCGAGATTTGAGAGAGAAACGCTCGAAAACATTACGAGGATGAGGACGGAGGTTTTAAAGGTCTCATCACCAGAGGAGATCCAGAAGATAGACAGAGAATCGAGACGGATTTTGGGAAACATCCTCGTTGCAGTTGAGAATTATCCAGATCTAAAAACCTCTCAAACCGTTCAGAAGCTGATGGATGCAGTTAGAGAGGTTGAAGATGAGATAGCAAGGCACAGATACACATACAACAACATAGTTCAGGAGTTCAACACGAAGATAGACACTGTTCCGTCGAACTTAGTCGCGGCGATGTTCGGATTCAGGAAGATGGGATACTTGGAGTTCGAGGAAGAGATCACAAGAAGACCAGATTTAAGGTGGAGCGTATGAATGCAGGGTCGCTGTTTTTAGCAATATTCTTGATCGTATTAAGTTTGGGAGGTAGGATTCCGAAGATTGGCGCGTTTTCGAATCTGAGTGAGAGAAGGCAGTTGGCAGTTATCCTGATTTTAGTATCCCTAATAGGCTTAGCTGGAGTCTCCTTTGCAACATCGTTGGGGAAAACCGCCCCCCTGACAGCCGATTACACAGCAGAGATTACAATTAACAGAAATCTGACACTCACGGAGAACTACGTCTATCACGTTCACGAAGTTAAGTTCAGGATGCTGTTCAGAAACTGGAGAGTTCCAATGCTGATAAAGGGTTTGGATTACTATCCGGCGATCGAAAACAGACCCCACATAACGCTTATCGATGCAAAAGGCGATGGAATATGCTACGCGAAGGATTGCTTTGGAAGGGTCGTAGTTTGGGAAGGCGATTTAACTGCAAAGATGCTTGCCGAAGATCTCGCCGAGAGGAATGAAGTCGGGTTTATAAGGGCTGAAAAATTCAAAGTAGGAGATTACAGCGCTAAATACGAGTTTGTCGTCTTTCCTCCAATTCAGAGCGATGGAGAATACGATCACATAAATCTAAAATTAGCCGATAGACATGTTCCGTATCAACACGTTAGGATAGTCATAGAGGATCCGCATGATGCTGTGGTAAAACTTTATCCCCACATTCCAGAGTTCAACGTTCACAAAGTTGGAAGATCTTGGATAATCGAAGGATCGGCTCCGGAAGACAGCTTGGTTGAGATAGAGATTGTTCTGAAGCACAATGCTGTGAAAGGGGCAACTGTAAGCTTCGCGGGAAACGTTTTGGAGATGACAGAATCTGAAAATAAGAAATACTATGAAAAAAGAGAGATCGTGAATTTGGCTGTTACCACGGCAAAGGCTTTAGTGTTGGCATTTCCGCTTGTTGTCATTGGAGTTTACATTCTCTATGGCAGAGAAAAGAAATTCACGGTTCCCGAATTTTTAAGCTACGTTCCAAGGAAGAGAAAACCATGGCTCGTGAACTTGATTTTCAAAGGTGATGCCTTCAAATTCGATGAAGATGGACTCTACGCAACGCTCCTGGATCTACAGCGAAAAGGAAATATATCAATCGAAAGGCAGGATAATGATCTCAAAATAAGGGTTCTGAACACGGATACGAACGATAAATACGAAAAACTCGTTCTTAGGTTTTTGGAGAGGTTTTCGGAGGATGGTGTATTCGATACAAAAAAGATCAAGAAGAAAGTCGAGAGGGATAGGTTGTTCTCCCACGCAATAGCGAGCTGGTTCAACGAAATCCTGATCTACGAGGATAGAAATATTGCCGAGAGGTTCGTCGAGAATAAGGGCAAGGTCGTCTTCAAGTATATCTCCGCGATACTCATATTTCTCGCTCTGGTATCTCTTCTGTGGGTCGCTCCGATGCTCGACCTCTTTCCAAACGCTATACAGATACCAATACTCATGCTTGCGGCATTTTTCCAGAGTTTCATCTGTTACATGACACCCACACAGCTCTTCGGAAGGTGGAAGGGAGATCACTACAAGGAGAAGCTTGAGTGGGACGCCTTTAGGAGATTCCTTTCGGACATGGCGATGATAAAGAAATACAAGCCTGAAGATATCTCGATCTGGAAGGACTGGCTCGTTTACGGAACCGCTTTGGGCGTCGGTGAAAAGG
Source organism: Archaeoglobaceae archaeon (assembly GCA_027064525.1). Taxonomy (GTDB): domain Archaea; phylum Halobacteriota; class Archaeoglobi; order Archaeoglobales; family Archaeoglobaceae; genus WAKM01. The sequence continues at coordinate 8,430 of JAMOPJ010000053.1, read as the reverse complement.
TTGCTAAAGCCATGGAATCTCTTAACGTTAGAGTTCCGGAGGTTCACACTTACTACGGCTTTGGGACATTCCACTCCATAAGAACTTCGGCCATGATATCGAGCAGTGGAGGTTGGGGTGGAGTAGGCACAGGTGGATTTGGTGGATTCGGTGCTGGAGGAGGTTTTGGAGGAGGTGGGGCCGGAGGAAGATAACATATGAAGCAACGATGGTGGTGATGCAACACTGTTGATGGAATTAATATGGAGTCTCGACCAGCAACAATCAATTAATACAAAAAATTTAATAAAAATATTTAAAAATTATTCTTCTAAATGAACCTTTATCTTGTGCAACAGTTCTGCTGGTGTTTTTATCGGATACTCAAGCTTCTCCAAGATCTCCTCGGCCTTCTTACCCTTGATGACCAAGCCCTTGAGCCTCTCAATCAGCTGATCCTTCTCCACCGGGAAGTCCAAACCCTTTATCCTTGCAAGCACGTGCACAGCCCAGTCTATGCCGAGAACTTCGATCTCGTCGTGCTTGATCTCTACTTCCTCCTCGTCGAGCTTTCCTTCCTCCTTGAGCTTCTTGTATGCAAGCTTCGCAATACCTCCGGCTATGTGCTCTCTCGGCCTCTCCTCAAGCTCACCCTCGATGTATTTCTTAACTTCTTGCTCATCTGCAGTCGCTATGTTCTTCGCAGTCTGCTCAGTAATTCCCAACTCCTTAGCTATCTCCTTGTAGGTCTTGAAAGCCTCGTTCTTAAGAACGATGACATATGCAGCTTCAGCCAAGCTTGGAAGCCACGTGAGGTTCCTGTATTCTATCAACTTCTTCAGTCCACCCAATAGCTTTATACTCTCAAAGAAGACTTTCTCGGCCATCTTATCTACGTTTCCACCTTTCGGCCTCGCGATAACCTCCATAACCCATCACCTCCTACTCCTCTTCAATCTTACCTCTCTTCTTTATGAACTCGCTAAGCGGACAGATTATGTTGATAGTTCCCAATTCCGTGATCTCGAAAACCCATGTGCGTGAATCGTGTCCACAGAGCCTGCAACCGTCGATTCTTATCGTCCTGATCACGCTACCTAAAGGCAGACCATACAAGTTCACGTCCCATCTCGTCTCTACCAACTTCTTGTCTAATACGATAGTTCCATCGACTATGTGAGCAACCGCAAGACCTCCCGCCGCTTCAGCACTCTCACTCGCTTGAGCTGATCTCTTCTGCGAAACTAAGATGGCAGTTTGCCTGAACTTCTTTAGGAAGTTAAAGAATTGTCTTACTATCTGTCTCGCCATCACCTCTTTGTGCTCGTAGAGACCAGTTATGCTATCTATTATCGTATTCGTGACCTTCTTCTCCTTTATCGCGTAGGCCATCGTATCTATGAGCGCTTTCGGGTTTTCTCTCAGCTCGTCGTTCTCCGAAGCATCGATGACGACGATGTTCTTCTCGACCTTCTCAAAATCCGCCCCCAACGCTTGAGCCTTGTGCTTTAGAGCTGTGTAGAGGAAGTTAGCGGGACTCTCAACTGTGACAAACAAAACCTTGTATCCCAAGTTAGCCTGAGTAACCGCAAACTGTTCGGCAAGAACACTTTTCCCAGTATCCGGAACACCAGTTATATTGAGAACGGCCAGATACGGAATACCTCCCAAGGGTTTCTTAACGTATTTACCGTCCTCTATCTCTATTTTGTAGAACATCTCGTCCAACTTCGTTCCCGTTGGAATTCCGAAGAGTTTCGGAGCTTTACTTTCAAGTTCGCTCAGTTCGTAATACTTTGCCATGTTATAATTTTAATCTTAGAAGAATATAAACTTTAGCCCAAAAATTTATAAACAGCGTCATCATAATAATTAGAGTTCGGTTGAAAGAAGAAAACTATTTGAAAAATAAACCTTGCTTCTTTATAAGCCTCCTACTTCCACAGAACGGGCAGTATAGGTTGGGAATGTGCATCGGGCCGGAATAACCAGTAACCCTTCTGACGATTATATCGAATTCCGAACCACATCTCGTGCAGTATAGGTTCTCGATCTTGGTCTCCATGGCTTTCTGAGCCAAAGTAATATATTTAACGGTTTCTAATACATCACCTTAAAGAGGACTTGAGTTGCTGTTCTGAGCTTTCTTCTTATCGGGGCGATCTCATACATGTGCAAAACCAAGACATCGTCAACGAATCTGTCGTAGCCGAAAGCCTTGCTTATAAATTCTGCATGAAGCTTATCTCGAACATAAACCAGCGTTTCTCCTCCAACATCGCACATCTCCAAGATTATGGGAATTTTGAACTTCTCCCAATCCAGCTCATCCACATGCTGAGCTATGAACTCCAACTCCTTCCTTTCAATCAGATACTCGTTTCCATCCCTCGCTCTAATTGTAGGATACTTCTCCTTGAGCATCTCGGCTAAGGTTCTGCTCTTCTGGGGGAGGTGCTTGTTTACAGCTTCGATCATCTTTGCCAGAGCTCTTTCCGAGATATCCATCATCTTATCACCCTCATCTCAAACCTGCCGGACTTAACTCCAAACACATCCGCAAAACTCCCGTTTCTAACGCTCAACTCCAGAGTCCCAAAACTTCCGATTAGAGCTAAGGGTTCGCCGACGGATACGTCCGAATACGTTCTTACCATTGGAACGTATGTTCCGTTAATGTAAAAACCTTTTGCATCCTCTAAATCCTCAGCTTTGACGTTCGTTACAGCGTTTCCGAATCTGTCGATGAATATTATCCTGCACTCGATAGTTTCGCCTTCAATCCTGTAATCGAAAAGGTCAAGCCTCTCGATTTCACCATCGTAAGGTTTTGCAATCTCCTCTATTTTGTCCAGAACAGCAAAAGCTGATGCTGGAGCGAAAACGTCCCTCCCGTGGAAAGTCGTGGACAGTTCACCAGAAATTCTCGATGTTTTACCTTCGTCTATAACCCAAACCCTTCTTATTCCGTCTTCCACAGCTGAGGGATATAGGATCCCGTTGTCGGGGCCTATGAAGATGTGATTCTTGCATTCAACAACGAGCGCAAGCCTTTCGCTTCCAACCCCGGGATCCACAACGGCCACATGAACGGCATTTGGGAAGAACCTATAAGAATGGTAGAGCAGAAACGCACCCTGATAAACGTTCTGAGGCTCCACAGAATGGGAAATATCGATTATCTTTGCATCGGGGCAGATCTTCAGTATCACACCCTTCATAACTCCTGGATAGAAGTCTCCGAAGTCCGTGAGCAGTGTTATGATGTTCATGTAATTCCGTCTTAATAAACGTTAAATAATCCTTCGACAAACTCAAACTGGATGAAACAACGGTTCGTTCTCGATACGACTGCAATAACAGATGCTGGTTTGAGAGCGAAGGAAGGTTACGAATCTATATGCGAATCAGCCCAAGAGATTTTAGATCTCATCGCCAAAGCGAGACTGAAGCTGAACATAAGCTGTTATATTCCATATCCAACCGTCTATACGGAGCTCGTGAGTTTTCTGAAGAGGCACAAGTGCGACGAGGAGGTGTTCATTAAGCTGGACACTTGGCTCGTCAAAAAGACTCCCAACAGATACGAGGTAAAGATTCCAGCTGTGATATTCTACGAATACGTATCTACGATGAGGCAAAAGATAAACAAAGGTAGGAAGATTGCAGAGGAGTTCATCTGGGAATGCTCAGCCATTGCTGTGAAGTTCGCCGACAACAGGGAAGAACTCGAAAAGGAGATTGGCAACCTGATAAGTAAGTTTAGGGATAAGTATAGAACAGCCTTAAGACAGGGGATTTTAGACAGCGCCCCAGATTTGGATGTTCTACTGCTTGCAAAGGAGCTTGAGGCTGGTGTGGTTAGTAGCGATGCCGGGATAAGAAAATGGAGTGAAAGACTCGGACTTAGATTTGTAGAAGCTTCGAAGTTTCCAAGGATGCTAAAGGAGTATTTGGCACTTATAGAGGAGGGCAAAACGGAAAGCAAGGAGGAGGAAGAACTATTAATTTAAAATTTCCCTCTCAACCTCATCGATGAACTTGGAGATGTCTATTCCCAACTCCTTCGCTATTATTAAAGCCACAACTTCAACGCTCAGAAGATTGCCCAACTCCTCTTGCCTTCTGTTTATCATCGCTATAACTTCTCCAAAGCTTTTTCCAGACTTTTCGGCGATCTCCTGAACTATTCTATCAAAAACCGGTCGATCTGAGAATATGGTGGCCGGATCCGGTTTAAAATCTATCGGGATCTCGACCTCCTCCAAGTCGAAGGTTGGTCGGAGCTCATCGTTCTCAACAAGCAAACCCCTCTCCAGAGCAAGATCGATGACTCTCTTGGCATCCTCATGTGAGAACCAGCCCAAGTCGAGGGTTAGAGTCCAGATGAGCTCGGATCTCTTCATGGATGATTTTCCCTTGCTCCTAAAAGCTGACGCTATCGTCTCCTTTAGCATGCTCGAAATTTGAGCACTTACTTTTTAATTATTTTTGAATGCCGAAGCGAGCCCATATGTTGCAAGTCCCCTCGAAGCTGACCATGCAGGGGCCTATGGGATTTTTCGGAGTGCATGCTTTCATGAATAAGGGACAGTCCGTAGGATCTATCAAACCCCTCAGCAACTCTCCGCATCTGCAAGCCCTCTTCTTAGCATCCTCCTTCGGAACGAAATCCTCGAAGATGTCCTCGAAAACCTTCGTTGCATCGAAATCTTCGAACTTCCTTCTTATCGCCCCTCCCGAATTCGGAACGACTCCCAATCCTCTCCACTCCCAGTCCTCTCTTTCAAACACCTCGTTCATAACCTCCTGAGCTTTCAAGTTGCCTTCGTAACGAACCGCTCTCGTATATTCGTTTTTAACCCCAATCTCCCCGCTCTTTATCATCCTGATCAGCATCAACAACGCGAGCATGACATCTTCAGGCTCGAAGCCCGCTATGACTTGAGGAAACCTTATGTGCTCGTATGCTTTCACGCCAACTATCGTCGAAACGTGGCCGGGGTTTATGAAACCGTCTATCTTGACGTCTCCGAGCGAAAGCAGATGCTCCATCGCCGGAACGAAAAACCTGTGTGCCGAGAAGATGTAGAAGTTCTCAACACCATCCAAGATCGCTAAGGCGGTTGAAGGCATCGTCGTTTCGAAACCTATCGCGAAGTGAACTACCGGCTTACTGCTGTTTTTTGCAATTTCAAGAGCGTCGAAAACGCTATAGACTACTTTAACATCGTAGCCTTTCGATTTGTAGTAGAAGAACGATTTTCCTTCAAACGGAACTCTCGCCATGTCGCCGAAAGTCGTAAGCACTACGTCCTTCTTCTCAAGTAGGAAGAAAACCTTCTGCAGATCGATGTCTGGAGTTATGCAAACCGGGCATCCTGGCCCGCTTATGAGTTTAAGGTTCTTCGGCAACAAACTTCGAAGGTTGTAACGGGTCACGGTGTCTTCGTGAGTCCCGCAGAGGTGCATTATTTTGATCGGCCTAAAATCCTTCATCTCCTCGGAGATCCTTTTCGAGAGCTCGGAAATGATCTTTCTCCTGTCCACGCCCAAAACTTCAACGTAGATTATAAAACGGTAACGTTAAGACTGCGAAGACGAACGATCGATCATGAAGAAGATAGTCTACTTCGAGGAGAAAGGTGAGAAGAACACGGAAGAAACTCTAAGACTTGCAAAGGAGAGGGCTTTGGAGTTGGGAATAAAGCATGTCGTCGTTGCAAGCACATCTGGCAAAACTGGAAGAAAAGCAATCGAGGTGTTCGACGGAACTGAAATAAACGTTGTTGTGGTTTCGCATCAGTTCGGATACAAGAAGCCGAACAAACTTGAGATGGACGAAGAGTTGAAGACATTCATAGAGAGCAAAGCAAGATTGATCATAGCTTCAGATCTTTTCACGACGGTTCCAAAGCTTACGCAGAAATACGGAGGCTGGAATCCGTTCAACATCGTTGCAGATACCTTAAGGCTGTTCTGCGAAGGTATGAAGGTGTGCGTTGAAGTTGCTGTGATGGCGGCAGATGCCGGAGCGGTTCCTACGGATGAGGAAGTGATTGCGATAGCCGGAACTGCAAGAGGAGCGGACACTGCGATAGTCCTGAAACCGGCCAACATTCACAGATTCTTCGAAATAGATATAAGGGAGATTATCTGCATGCCAAGGGTCAGATGATTTTATTATTCCTTCGATCTACCTTTATCCGTGTATAAGGTGAGGACGAGCGACTTCGTAATACTCACCGAAGTCCTGAGGAAGTCGGAGGAGATAAAGCCGACGCAACATGCTAAGAGGATGGTATTCGAGAAGCACAGGATACTCGGCACTAACGCTGACAGAAAGCTCACTGCAGTCTATTACAAAATAATGAAGAGACTTGGAATCATAGACAGGATAATAAGGGAACTCGTCGGAGTTCATCAGAACATCTTGGATCCTTGGCTCAGAGCGGCCTTGAGGGTTACGATCGAATTCTTGGTCTTCGAAAAGAGATTCATAAAGAAGCTCGATTTGGAGAAGACGAGAAAAGCAGTGGCAGATTTCCTTTCAGGCACCACACATCCATACGTCGGAATGTTCTACTATGAGATATTTGACAAGATAAGAGAATACGAGCTCAAGCCAAAGAATGAACTTGAGGAGCTTGAATTGAAGTATCTACTCCCGGCTTGGTATATAAGGAAGATGAAAGAGCTATTGGGTGATGAGGCTGAAGAGCTCCTCAAAGCATTCAACAGGGAGCCGATGATAAGTATCAGAGTCAACAGGCTTAAAGCGAGCGTCGAGGAGGTCTTGGAAGAGCTAAGAAGGATGGGGAAGGATGTAATCGTAAGCAAAATCGTTCCGACCGTTCTCAAATTCGAAGGACCGTTCGACTTCGACAGATCCAAGGCCTACAGGAGGGGCAAGTTCGTCATTCAGGAAGAGGCTGCAGCCTTAGCTTCGATTCTGCTCGATCCTAAGCCCGGAGAGACTGTGGTTGATCTCTGTGCGGCTCCGGGAGGTAAGACCATTCATATGGCAGAGCTGATGGGAAACAAGGGAATAATCCACGCGTTCGACGTGGACGAACTTAGGATAAGAAGGATGGAGGAGCTGATAGGTAGATGTGGAGTCAGAATCGTCAGGATATACAGAAAGGATGCGAGGACAGCTCCGAGAATATTGGGCAAAGAGATCGCAGATAGAGTTATGGTCGATGCCCCTTGCACATCCGACGGAACTTTGATGAAGAATCCAGAGTTGAGATGGAGAATAAGAGAGGAGAAAATACCGGATATAGCTGAGCTTCAGTATCAACTGCTAAAAACGGCTATAGAGCTTGCGAAGCCGGGTGGGAGGATTTTATACTGCACATGCTCGATGTTCAAGGAGGAGAACGAGGAAGTGGTCAAAAGGATTCTTGATAAGAGGGAAGACGTCGAGCTTATTCCGCTTAGAGGTTACTACTCGGAAGGATTTCTGAAGGGGACTATAAGGGCTTTCCCGCATAGACACGGAACTATAGGATTCTTCTACGCTTTGCTAAGAAAGTTGTAAGTTTTGGGATAGTATTACGCAAGACGAAAATAAGGAGAGTATACCTTTAGGATTTTCTAGGTTAGGACAACTTTTTCCTATAGCTGTGATGTCTCATCTCTATAGGACTGATCAGGAGTTTAGAGAATATGTTGATAATGTTTTAGGGACTGATATGATAGCTGATAAGAAGAAGGAAGTTTTGAGAGCTGTTGTCAATGATTACGGTCCGGTGGTTGAGGAGTTGTTCGTCAAGTTCTTCGGCGTTAAAGATCCCAGCGAAATCCCAAAATACAACGAGCTTGCCGATTTGATCAAAAACAAGTCATTCTACTGGTTGAATGAGTTAGTTACCGGAAGATTTAAAGATAAGGTCTCTTGGGGTTCTTATAAAGTTATGCTTGATAGCGCAAAGAATCCAGAAGATACCGATTTAGTTGGTCTCGGTAAGAGTATATACTACAGATATTTGGCAGAAAATGATCCAGAGATGTATAGAATTCCTAAGCAGCGTAGCCTACATTACGAATGGAGTAATCATCTTGATGAATTTATCTATAAGCACTTTGGAAATAAAGTAAAAGAGTATGTAAACGCCGGTAAATACTACCTCTCAACTTGCCCGGGCTTGAACCTCTGTTTTTTCAGCTTCTTTAACTTCTCTCAATTTCTAACAACTCTCTACAAATTTTTTTAACTTCATAAAGCATATCTCAATCCTTCAAAGATTTTGCCATATCTTTCGGTAATACCTTTGATGTTATCTATAATACCAATCCATACTTCTCAATATTGGTTTGGCCGAGACTGTCAAGACAAAAGATTAAAATAGAATTGATTAATATTATCTATGCAAGGTTTTATTAATGAATTAATTGAGAGAGCAAAGAGGTCTAAGGTATTTAAGAGGAACAAGAAAAGTTTAGAGG
>JAMOPJ010000052.1 GCA_027064525.1 Archaeoglobaceae archaeon | reverse complement strand
AATCTTTGGCAATCCAGATGATTATCTAATTTTAGAGAAGGGAGGGGCGGTAATTAAGCAGTATTTTAAAAGACAAGCTTGGGCAAGCGAGAGCATCAATATTTCACATATTTGTGCATATCAATACCGGTGTGAGAAGTGCCCTTTGCGAGATCATTGTGAAGAAAGTATGTATTTGGCTTTGAAGGAGAAGGAGGTCGATGATGCTCGTGAGACAAGTTAAGCCTTGTGCAAACTGCCCATACAAGCCGATCGACATAATGCTTAACGTTAACGGCGTTAAGCTCAACGTTTTTGACATCGATTTGGTTTTTGAGGTCGGAAAGAGGATTAGAGCGATAGCAGAGCTTAAGAGATATTCCAACGCGTCGTATTACAAATATTTTGAGTTTCCGGCTCACGAATTGGTTGGCTACAAGAAAGTGGCCAAATGCTTGAAGTGCGACCTGTATCTCGTTATCTTCGACGGCTATTTCTACTATCTTGCAGAAGTGGATAGATTCAGGAAATACGACACGGAGATCAACGAAAATGGCCAGAAAGTCATAAGATTTCCGAGGGAGAATTTCAGAGTTCTGACCGAATCGGAATTTCAGCAGTTTTGGGTTGATATCTACAGTTTCAGCTATAATTTGAGGAATAAGGTTTATGCTCTCGGATAGATTGGCCAGTTTGGCCGGACATTTTTATTATTCTTGTTTATTATTTTCTCAATGGCTATTGCCGGTTATTTAATGCCTATATGATGGAGGAGTCCTTATGCAGAGGCAAGTAGGTAAGACCGACCAAATTCCGGACTCGATATATACTATTGCAGCAGTAGCTACGGTCATGATGAGTCATGATGAAGCACCCATCATGACCAATGATGACCGAATTGTAAAAAGGACGATATATATTAAGAAGAAATATTTAGAATATATGGAGTCTGAGGGCCTAGACCTTGATACACACATTAATAAACTCCTAGAATTTTTCATATTAGCCCATAAAGCATTTTGGGGCAGAATTGAAGAAATCATGCTCCGGCCGGGATTTGAACCCGGGTCACCGGCTCGAAAGGCCGGTATGATTGGCCGGGCTACACCACCGGAGCTCAACCCATCTATTCGAACTTTTGTTTAAAACTCTTTTGGTGCCCGAGCCAATGGAAAACAAGCTTGGATAAAATAATAAAAATATTACTCCTCTCTAAGCCAAGGCATCATCTTTCTGAGCTCCTTACCGACCTTCTCGATCAAATGCTCACGCTCCATTTCAAGCAGTTTGTTGTAAACAGGTCTTCCCGCTTGATTCTCCAATATCCACTCCCTCGCAAACTCACCAGTCTGGATCTCCCGCAGAATCCTCCGCATCTCAGCCCTAACGCTCTCGTTGATTATCCTCCTTCCTCTCGTAAGTCCTCCATACTTTGCAGTCTCGCTTACAGCATTCCACATCTTCATAAGCCCGCCTTCGTAGATCAGATCGACTATTAGCTTCAGCTCGTGGAGAGCTTCGAAGTAAGCTACTTCGGGCTGATAACCAGCTTCAACAAGGGTTTCGAACGTGGCTTTTATGAGCTCCGTTACACCACCACAGAGATCGACCTGCTCTCCGAATAGATCAGTTTCCGTTTCCTCCTTAAATGTGGTTTCGATAACTCCAGCTCTCGTGCAGCCTATAGCCTTCGCATAGGCTAAGGCGATCTCAAGCGCTTTTCCAGTGTAGTTCTGATGGACAGCAACCAAAGCAGGAACACCCTTACCTTCGACGAACATCCTCCTAACAAGATGTCCCGGGCTCTTCGGAGCGACCATCGTCACATCGACCCATTCCGGAGGAACGATCTGATTGTAGTGGATGTTAAAACCGTGAGCGAACATCAGCATATCCCCTTCTTCTAAATGATCCTTCACGAGCCTTCGATAGACTTCGGGCTGAACCATATCAGGAATAAGAAACATTATTATATCTGCCTCGCTCACAGCCTCGCTAACCTCCAAAACCTTCAATCCGTCCTCTTCAGCCCTCTTCCAACTCTTGCTCTGTTTATATAGGCCAATTATGACATCAACACCGGAATCTTTCAAATTCAACGCATGAGCTCTTCCCTGATTTCCGTAGCCCAAAACAGCGACAGTTTTGCCATCAAGAGCACTCAAGTCTGCATCCGAATCGTAGTATATCTTAGCCATGCTTGATGATGACACAGCATATTTAATATGTGTTGCTAAATTGGAGTATGGCGCTGATTGAGGACGTGATCGAGGTTCTGCTCAAGCACAAGGAAGGGTTGACAGCAAGGGAAATCTGCTATGCCTTGGGATTAGAGCCAAGCAGAGAGAATGAAGTCTACTCCGTAATTCTGAAAGCTGCGAAGGTCGTAAAGAGGAAGGGACTTGAATTGGTTATGATACCTCCGCAGTGCAGAAAGTGCGGATTCACGTTCGATAAGCCAAAGGTGAGCAAATGTCCAAAATGTAAGAGTGAATGGATCGAGCCAGCAAGGTTTTTAATTCGTATCTGATCTAATCAAGCTTTAATCAAGCTCAGCTCTGTTATGAACGCTGATACAATAATCTTTCAATCCTATATTAGTCTGATTCAATCGATTGCTTCCTTCGCTATCGGAGTGCATCCGAAGTCCACTTTCAATCCTATATTAGTCTGATTTAATCATTATGATAATGTAATATACTTCCAAGCAGATCCATCATCTTTCAATCCTATATTAGTCTGATTTAATCAGTTGTTAATGATGTCAGTATAATCCGTGTAAATGCTATCTTTCAATCCTATTTTAGTCTGATTTAATCTATCAGAAGATGCGGATCAATGTCTTTGACGACAAGAGCTTTCAATCCTATTTTAGTCTGATTTAATCGTTTCCCACTCATATTCGTTGAACAACTCTATGAGCACCTTTCAATCCTATTTTAGTCTGATTTAATCGAGATGACGTAAATCCGACAGGGAGATCGCCAAATTTCCTTTCAATCCTATTTTAGTCTGATTTAATCTCTGCTGATATCTTCTTAAATGTATAGTCCACTATATCCTTTCAATCCTATTTTAGTCTGATTTAATCTGATGAGAGTGTTAAGGAATGTTGATGCCCGTTACCCGTCTTTCAATCCTATTTTAGTCTGATTTAATCACGTTCTTGACAGTGGAATCGTCCATAAGAGAACTAAATATTTCAATCCTATTTTAGTCTGATTTAATCGTGATAATTGCAGAGAATGTAGCTTCGCCAAGATTGTATTTCAATCCTATTTTAGTCTGATTTAATCATATCTACAGTGCAACATACACAGTTGTCGTATTCCACATTTCAATCCTATTTTAGTCTGATTTAATCGAACATTTTGTGCTTAAAGTTCTCAGCGTGTGGTTGCAATCTATTTCAATCCTATTTTAGTCTGATTTAATCTCTTGCTGCACTGATCGATAACTGTTTAAGATCAGCTGTATTTCAATCCTATTTTAGTCTGATTTAATCTCGTCTGTTGTTTGACATGTTTGTGATAACAAAAGCATATTTCAATCCTATTTTAGTCTGATTTAATCAGTAGTTGATGCTATCAACTGATTTGTTAAGCTCAACATATTTCAATCCTATTTTAGTCTGATTTAATCGCTTAATATATAAACAGCTGTAAACGTTAAAACAGATTTCAATCCTATTTTAGTCTGATTTAATCACTCTCAGAGTGCTTGGAATTTATCATGATCTATCACAATTTCAATCCTATTTTAGTCTGATTTAATCTTTGGTATTACTATGCTCATTTTCAAATATAAACCTTGCTGAATTGAGTTTTTATTTAAATATTATCTGGCAACTTCAATAGTGCAAACCATTTATAACAATACCAGATCCCCATACTTCCAATATTTGCCAATTTACTGAATTATATGCTATTTATACTAAAATCCGCCAAATTTCATTAGGCTAACGACTAAAAGTGCTCTCATTTATTTACTGTTCTCTGAAAAACTCAAAATATAAATTAAAATTTTAATTAATAAAAATTAGAAGTTTTATTATACCAGATTCATTCTGAACTACTCATCCCAGAACAATCTTCCTTGCTTGGCCTTAATAACCGCTTTCTCTTCCCTACTCAAGCTCCTCCACTTAATCCATTCCTTTGGGGCATCCTTGCTCGTTCCTCCGTGTTTCGTCAGCCTCTCTCTAACCCTTATAAGCACGGGAGCGTTTATTGAAACTCCAGCCACCAAAGCCTGCCCCTTCGTCAAACCGGGCAACTCCTCTATCATATCCCTTCCCAAACTTTCGATGCTGTTCCTTATGTTCTCCTGATCCGCAGGATTGACTATTCTCATGATTATCTGGGTCATGCACTGGCTTAGGATGTCCGAATCGATCTTCGACGGTCTCTGGCTTATCAGACAAACACCAACACCGAACTTTCTTCCTTCAGCGAGTATCGTCTTCAGAACTCCATAGCTCCTCGCATCTCGCGAGGCGAATCTGTGAGCTTCTTCAATTATTACGAAGACAGGATACTCAAGTTTCTCACCATTTCTTCCTTTTTCGGCATTTATCCTCGCATTGAGAATCTTCTTAAGCAGAACGCAGGCTAAGATCTGCTGTTCAATCTCCTCCATGTCCGTAAGCTGGAGAATGCTCACTTGTCCAGGCTTCAAAAGCTCTTTAAGCTCAATATGCTCATAGTCGTCGAGGACGCTCATGCTTTGAATGTATCTTCTTATTCTCCATATCAAACCATACGCCGTAGATCTCAAATTAGGCTCCTGCTGGGCAATCTCTTCAAGCCTTTCGATTAGCTCCTCACTCGTCCAGAGCTTTCCCGAGAGATCTCTATAGATCTCGTTTAGCAGAGCTTCCATCTTGTCCGTGAGCCTTGGCAGAAGGGTAACGAGCTCATCGTAGTCGAGTTCGCAAACCCTAATTTTAATTTCGCCCTTCTCAAATATCCTCACCCTCGGAATGTAATCGCCCTGTCTGAATTCCTCAAGTCCTTCGATCTCTTTGAGTGTGTGGTATTCCCCATGAGGATCCAAGATGAGCAAAGCTCCGGAGTTGTAAGGCTTGAGCAACTCCTCAGCGATTACTCCAGCCAAGTAGCTCTTTCCACTGCCTGTGGATGCTAAAATGCACATGTGCTCGCTCGTAACCAACGCGGAATCTAAAACGACTGGCACATTTTCATCTCTGTTTAACAGATATCCTATATGCAGAGAACCAATCTCGCCGACCCTTTTCTTCATTAGAACCTCTTGAATTGTCTCAGCTTCTGCCAGATATATTGGCTGTCCCGGCTTTGGGGGGATTCGGGGATTCACAAACCCAAGTTTGCGGTCATAATAACCCATTATCGAAGCTCTAACTTCGAAGAGCTCGAATTCCTTCGCGTTGATCCCCAAAGCTCGAACTATCCTTTCTGGGCTTACAGTTGGCTTTGAGAGGTATATGTCTGGATAAAGACGGAGAGGATATCGCTTCACAACCCTGCAGATAACCTTCTTATCATCCAGAAGGTAATAAACAAATTCACCGCTCTTAAGCTTGGTTTTGTCTGGAGTTATAAACTTGAACTCCAAAGGCGATTCCGCCGGCCCCTTCACGAGCCCGATAGGTGTCGACATCCAATCCTAAATCTACTCGGATTTCTTAACGTTGTCGGTATCTTTATATTCCTACAGCTGGCTTCTGTTTAGAGATGAAACTCGTCACGTGCGGTTTGCCCTACGCAAACGGTAAAGCCCATATCGGACACCTTAGAACTTATGTGCCCGCTGACGTTTACGTTCGCTACCTCAGGCTGATGGGGCAAGACGTTCTCTTCATTTGCGGTAGCGATTGCCATGGAACGCCGATAGTCGTGAACGCGGAGAAGGAGGGTATAAGCCCGAGAGAGTTGGTGGATAGATATCACGAGCACTTCCAGAGGATCTTCAAGGAATTGGGAATTGAATTCGACTTCTATGGAAGGACAGATGCTGAATATAACCATCGCAGAACGCAGGAGATCGTAAAAAGGCTCATAGAGAACGGATATGTTTACGCAAAGGAGATAGAGCTTGCTTACTGCCCCAAATGCGACCGCTTTTTGCCGGATCGTTATGTGGAAGGTATCTGCCCATACTGCGGAGCGATTGCAAGAGGAGACGAGTGTGATCAGGGTTGCGGAAGACATCTTGAGCCCGGCGAAATCAAGGAGCCGAAATGTAAGATATGTGGTAGTAAGGCTGAATTCAGAAAGCAGAAGCATTACTTCTTCAAGCTCACAGCCTTTAAGGACTTTCTGATTGACTATTTGGAAAATAAACTGCAGGGAACTGAGAACGCTCTCAACTACGCTAGGCAGTGGGTGAAAGCGGAGCTTAGGGATTGGTGTATAACCCGAAACTTGGAATGGGGAGTCAAGTTTCCGGGTGAAGAAGATTTAGTAGTTTACGTTTGGGTTGATGCGCCAATAGGTTACATCAGCTTTACTGAAGAAGCTTGCAAACTTAAGGGTTTGAATTGGAAAGAGATCTGGCTAAACGGGGAGATTTCGGATATAACGCACTTCATAGGATTGGATATCGTCTATCACCACTGCATATTCTGGCCGGCGATGCTCAAAGGTGCCGGCTATTCGTTACCAAAGGCGGTAGTAGCTTCTGGCATGGTGAAAGTTGAAGGCAAGACCTTCTCGAAGACGAGAGGTTACGTCGTTTGGGTTGAGGACGATTACCTGAAAGCGGGGTTCAATCCCGATTACCTACGATACTACATCGTGAACTACACTTCGCACGAGAAAGATCTGAACTTCTCTTGGAAGGTCTTCAGGGATAAGGTCAACAACGAGATCATAGCAACTTTGGGCAACTTCATCTACAGAGTTCTCCACTTCGCTTGGAAGAACTTTGGCAAGATTGAAGGAAAGGTCGATCCAGCCGTTATGGACAAGATCGCAGAGATCAAAGATAAGATAGTTTCGGCAATAGGCAAGTGGGAGTTCAAAGAAGCAAGCGACGCTTTTATGGAACTCGCAACGTTTGGCAACGAGTTCTTCCAGAGTTCGAAGCCTTGGGATCTGATTAAGACGGACAGATCGAAATGCATGGATGTCTTAGCCTCTTGCATTCAAATCGTGAAGGCGTTGGTGATCTTCGCCTATCCGGTGATGCCGAAAACGATGAGCAAGCTTGCCGAGTTCTTGGGCTTTGACATCGCCAAAGCAAGACTTGAGGACGCATTAAAGCCCATCGAATCGATAGAACTCAGCAAGCCGTTTATACCGTTCGAGAAAGTCGATGATAAGAAGATCGAAGAGATGGAGAAGATCATGCTCGAAAGGATAAGAAAAGCTGAAGAAGTTGAAGCAGGTAAGAAGGAGGAGCTTATCGACATCAAGGAGTTCGCAAAGCTCGACATCAGAATTGGTAGGATCGTGAAGGCTGAGAAGATCAAAGGAAGCAAGAAGCTGATGAGACTTGAAGTTGATATTGGCAATGAAGTTAGGCAGATTGTAGCTGGAATAGCTGAGGTTTACAAGCCAGAAGAACTCGTTGGCAAGCTCGTTCCCGTTCTGGTGAACATCAAACCGGCAAAGCTAATGGGTGTTGAGAGCAGAGGAATGGTGCTCGCAGCCGATGTAAACGGAAAGCCGGTGCTGTTGCATCCAGATAGAGAAGTGCCTCCGGGTTCAAAGATTAAATGAACTTTTTCAAACTTTCAGAAAGCTTGAACGGATCGCTCGAAACAACAGATGTCCTTGCAAACAACTCCATGCATCCGATGTCACATGTTCTATTTTCCAAATTTCCTCTATCTACAATTCTCGCCAGGCACAGATCATTCTCACCGATAGATGGCAAAAACACGGCTAAATTGAAGCTTCTAACACCTATGCCGTAATACCAACGCAAGATCTTGCTCAGGGCGTTTGGCAGATCCAAGAAATCTTTTGCAAGCATCAGAACTTCTTTCTCCTTAATGGGTGTTAGGTAAACCATAATTCTAACGTCCTCAAGCTCAAAGCCCAAGCCCAAAGCTTCATGAACTCTGAAGAGGTCGTCGAAGTATTCAGAGCCGAATTCCCGTCTATATGCCTTTCTAACACTATCGTAGAACTCTTGCATTGCGTAAGGTTCCTTTGATAGCAAAATCTGAGCATGCCCGTGGATTATGCTCGCACCGGCTCGCCAAAGGCAGTTCCACATGAAGAATGGGTATCTTGCCGATTCGTCGAATTCGTTGGCCTTCTCCACCCACCTCCAAGCAACGTCTAAGTAATCCAAAATCTTTTCCTCCTCGAAAACGAACGGCTCGTGATCTCTGAAAATTATTATAGCATGCAGATAATCGTATTTTGCCATGTTGCTCGCCGTTATGCAATGTTTACCTTCGATCCTGCCAAACACATCTTCTGCAGTTAACTCTTCAGCCCTACAGAACCTACATTCTGCCGATGGATGGTCTACGCATCTACTCTTTGCTTCTATCGGTCTCTTAGCCCTGAGTTCGTTGAAAAGCGTGCTTTCGAGTGTTATTTTATTTGTAATCCTGACAATCGTCTGCTCCTCGCATTCTCCGAATTCCCTTAATGCGGTCTCTCTAATTCCGTTGGGCAACTTCAGTCTTCCAACTTCGATATAATAGCGGTAAATTCGATCAAAGAGCTCTCTATCTGCCTTGGATAGGGATCCAACGATTTTTGGGAGGTTGATTATCGACCTTACCATGAAAAACCTTGTCGAATTATAGTATCTAAGTGAACGCGAGCGTAGAAGAATAAAAAATCAGAGCAAAAAGTCCGGAATTACCTGCTTACCTATGAGATCGTAGAAGCTCTCTCTTTCTCTTATCACGAACCAGTTCGATCCATCCACGAGCACCTCTGCACATCTCGGGCGACCGTTGTATTGACTGCTCATCACGAAACCGTAGGCTCCAGCATCGAATATAGCAATCAGATCGCCCTTCTCAACCTTCGGAAGCTTTCGATCTTCTGCAAGAACATCTCCACTCTCGCAAATAGGTCCAACTATCGTGTAAACCTCCTCAGCGGGCATATCCATCTTGTTAGCAACGGCAACCCTATGGTATGCACCATACATCGCTGGACGGATTAGCAGATTGAATCCAGCATCGACCGCAACGAAGTTCTTGTAAGAGCGCTTTACGGCATTTACTCTGGTAAGCAGAATCGTAGTGTCTCCCACTATACTCCTTCCCGGCTCCAACCAGAGCTCTGGCTTCGACTTCAGCTCCCTGCAACGTTTTTCAAAGACTGGCATAATCGCTTTTGCGAAATCCTTCGGAGTTGGTGCACCCTTTCCTTCGTAATCGATTCCCAATCCACCGCCCAAATCCAAAAACTTAACCTCGATTCCCATCTCCTCAAGCTTCACAGCTATATCGAAAAGTCTGTTTAAAGCTTCCACGAACGGACTGAGCTCGGTGATCTGACTACCTATGTGACAGTGGATACCTACAGGAATAACGTTCGGCAACTCCAAGGCGAGTCTGTAGGCGTCGAGCACATTCTCCCAAGGGATTCCGAACTTCGATGTCCTTAGGCCTGTGGCTATCTTTGGATGGGTTTTGGGATCTATGGCGGGATTTATCCTGAACGCGATATCAACCTCCTTGCCCTCTTCGACGGCTATCTCGGAAATGGAGTATAGTTCGTCGATGCTGTCAACACTGAACTTTACGCCCGTTCTGATACCCATTCTGATTTCTTCATCGCTCTTCGAGTTTCCGTTGAAGAGAATTTTTTCGGGCTTGAATCCAGATAGCATAGCCATGTAAAGCTCGCCAGCACTGAAAACATCCGCTCCAAATCCCTTTTTTGCAATGATCCTCATGATCGAGAGGTTGTTGTTAGCCTTCACGGCGTAAAGCAGACCAGCCTCTGGAAAAGCATCCTTGTAAGCCTTCAAATTCGACTCAAGCTTGGATTTTGAGGTAATATAGAGAGGAGTTCCAAGCTTTTCGGCCAACTCTGTAACGCTGACATCTTCGACATGAAGAATACCGTTTACGCTTTTGAACATGCTCGAATGATTCGCTTAAGAAATATTAACGTTTTACGATTCCCAATCAAGCTTGTGACGTCTATAAACTAAGCACAAAGACATGTTGACAACCGTTTTATAGCTTCCCGGTAAATCAACATCGATGTGGAAGATATTCCGTCCTGACTCGATACTCGTTTGGGAGGATCCTACCGTTCAAGAGCGTCTATCTTGGTATAAAGCCGTGATGGATAACGAAAAGCCGGCCAAGTTCATGATATGCAAAAAGATACCCGCTGAGAATGACCCGGCAGGCTTGAGCATGGAAGAGCTCTGGGATCTGCACGACGAACTCTCCAAGAAGTTCGATGAAACGTTTGCGAAGATAAGATCTGGTAAAATCGATTTTAAAAATCTTGAAGACGCTAAGCCAAACTTCTTGGATGTTAAGATAGAAATAGCAAACAGAATCTACGAGAACTGCGAGTTTTGTGAGAGAAGATGCAGAGTGAACAGGAAAGAGGGTGAGATCGGGGTTTGTGGTGTGGACAAGGTTTACGTTCACAGTTACTTCTTGCATCACGGTGAGGAAGCTCCTTTGGTTCCGAGTGGGACGATATTCTACGGTGGATGCAACTTCAAATGCGTCTACTGTCAGAATTACGACATAAGTCAGGAGTTCCCAAGGGATGGAGTCGTAGTGGATGCCGTAAAATTAGCTTTGATTCAGAAAGAGCTCAGAGATGAGGGAGCAAGAAACATAAACCACGTCGGAGGAGATCCGACTCCAAACACACACATGATATTAGAGAGCCTTAGATATTTAGATGTGAACGTCCCTCAGCTCTGGAACAGCAACATGTATTGCAGTGAGGAGACCATGAAGCTTTTGCGGGAGGTTATCGATATTTGGCTCCCAGACTTCAAATACGGAACTGACGCATGTGCGGAAAGGTTGAGCTTGGTAAAAAACTACTGGAAGATCGTAACGAGAAACATAAAGTGGGCTCACGACTGGGCGGACATAATCATCCGTCATCTTGTCTTACCAAACCACATCGAATGTTGCACGAAACCCATTCTGAAATGGATCGCAGAAAATTGCCCAAGGGCTTTGGTGAACATAATGGAGCAGTATAGACCCGAGTTCTTGGTTGCGAGACATCCAGAGAGGTGGAAGGATATCGCAAGGAGACCCACCACTGAAGAGATGAAAGAAGCCTACGAATACGCGAAGAAGCTCGGAATAGTCTACGAGCCTGTAAGCTAATTATTATCACAATTATTTTTTAGTGTGAAAAGATTTCTAACAACAATCATAATAATCTTTCAATTAATTGAATTCTCAAATACTAACCAATAAATAATATTTCTGTGCTGAGAGGTATTACTATCATGATCTTTGCTAATCTGTTTAACATCTTAGATTTAGTTACGACTGTCTATGCAATCCACGTGCTTGGATTTTGCGAAGCTAACGTTGCCGTTAGATATTTACTTGAAAGAGATCCCCTTCTCTACTCATCGTTCAAGATCCTTTTTCCTCTAATCCTCTCCATCGTATACGTTCTGACATCAAAGAGCAGGAATCCTTTCCTCGTCGGCATAAACAGGGGTTGTGTAATCAGTTTCTGTATGATGACATTCGTATTGGGTCTAGCAACCATCCTGAACGTTTGGCAGATCACGTTCAACACCGATGTATCTCCAATTCTGATCTTTATTGCGAAGATTATTCCAACGCTCAACCTTCGATGATTTTTTAAAACCATTTAGCTCTGCCAGTTTTATGGATCTAGAAACGAAGATTTCACTGGTTACGAGGAATGCGGTTGAAATAGTAACTGAAGAAGAGCTTAAACAGCTCTTAGAAACAAACGACAAGCCTACGGCTTACGTCGGTTATGAACCGAGCGGGGAGATTCACTTAGGACATATGATGACTGTTCAGAAGCTCATGGATCTACAGCAGGCTGGATTTAGAGTTATCGTTCTCCTCGCAGACGTTCACGCTTATCTCAACGAGAAGGGTGATTTCGATGAGATTGCCAAGATAGCAGAATACAATAAGAGAGCGTTCATAGCTTTGGGATTAGATGAAAGTAAAGCCAAGTTCGTTTTGGGGAGTGAATATCAGCTGAACAGGGATTACGTTTTAGATGTATTGAAGATGGCCCGAATTACGACGCTAAATAGAGCGAGGAGAAGCATGGACGAGGTCAGCAGGAGGAAGGAGGACCCGATGGTTTCCCAGATGATCTATCCGCTTATGCAAGCTTTGGACATAGCCCACTTGGGAGTCGATTTAGCTGTTGGAGGAATGGATCAGAGAAAGATCCACATGCTTGCAAGGGAGAACTTGCCAAGGTTGGGCTACAAAGCTCCCGTATGTCTGCACACACCGATTCTCGTTGGATTAGATGGACAAAAGATGAGTTCCTCGAAGGGCAACTACATATCTGTGCGGGATTCAGCTGAGGAGGTGGAGAGGAAGATTTTGAAGGCTTACTGTCCGAAGGGACAGGTTGAAGATAACCCAATTCTGCAGATAGTCCAGTATTACATCTTCCCAAGGTTTGGTAAAATCCTGATCGAGAGGGAGGAGAAGTTCGGTGGAGACGTAGAATACGAATCTTTCGATCAGCTTGCTTCGGACTATCAAGCTGGAAATCTCCATCCTTTAGATTTGAAGAAGGCCGTAGCAAAATATTTAAACAAAATCTTAGAAAATGTTAGAGAAAAATTGAAAGGAGGTGATTGAATGGAAGAGGAGGTAATTAGGGTTAAATTGCCGGATAAAAGCAAAGGAGAGATGTTTGCAATAGTGACCTCGATGCTTGGTGCTGGACACGTTAAGGTTAGGTGTGAAGATGGTGTGGAGAGGTTGGCAAGAATACCGGGAAAGATGAGGAAGAGAGTCTGGATTAGAGAGGGAGATGTAGTTATAATAGTCCCTTGGCCGTTTAGGAAGGATAGAGCGGATATAGTTTGGAGATACACTAATCCTCAGGTGGAATGGCTCGAAAGACACGGCTATTTGAAGTTTTAGGTTTGAATATCAATGGCGATCTGCCCGATGAAAAAGTAGTTGAAGTCGCTTTGAAAGCTGATAGGGCAAACGTTATCATTTGGATAGGGGAAAATCCACTTTTTAAAGATCCGTTTTACGTTGCGGATCTTATAGTGGATTTCGTTTCTGTTCCTATCGGTTTTGGAATCGTTTCTCCTTTGAGACGTAGCTGTTCTGAAATAGTTGAGCAAGTTCATAGCTTGATCAATAGACATTCCAACGAATTTCTATTGGGTATCGCTCCGGGAAACTTCAGAGATCCAAAAAAGGCGCTTGAAGTGACGGTAAGGTGTTTGGAGAAGCTAAAGGAGAAGCTTGATATTCCGATATTCTGCGGTTGCTCAAGTCCCATTATAACAGCCAAGGCTTCGAAAATAGCGGATGGCATTCTCTTCAACTACGGCTATCCAGAGTTTTTGAAGTGGATATCCCGCTTTGCGGAGCGTGAGATAATTAAGGTTGCATTTGCTCCGGCTCTTATTCTGTCGAGTGATTTCGAGCAAGATCTGCTCTTGGCTTGTGCAATAGTCTCATGCAGCAGTAGGAAGTTCGTCGAAGAGTTCGGATTCGTTAAAATGTGTAAAGATTTTGCCGAATTGGATTTTGGAAGGCTGATCTCGATAAGGCAAAGGGGGGCTGATCTGTTCGAAGTTGATGATTTCAAAACGATTTTAAAGTATAGGGATGTTCTGCTCGATAAGTTCAGCATAAGCGGTAACCTAAGCGATGTAAAGAAGAGAGTAAAGGATTTGCTTAAGATCTGCGATCACGTCGTTTTAGGTGATCCTTTCTTCAGAGATGGCAAAGCCGTTGAGCTTTTGAAATCGATCAAGTCGCAGTTAGATTGCTGGAGAGGCTGAATTCACGCCCATGTCTGCAAATATTGCCGTTGACATAGAGCATGAACTCGAAAGGAGAAGTAAACATGACCGATGGCAATATTTGCAATCAAAAATTGCTTGTTACCAAAGATTTAATCACCTCTCTGAATTTTTGCGTGCCCTCCGATTATGGAACTGCTTAGCTCAAGGTTTCTAATCTCGCAGTCTTCATCGATTATGCTTCTCCAGATTCTCGCCTTTCTGAGAATCACCTTATCGAAGATCACCGAATCACTCACATCCGAACTCTCTATAACACAGTTCTTGCCGATGTATGCGTAGGGGCCGACTATCGATCTCCCTCTTATTTCGACACCCTCTTCAATTACAACGGGCGGAATTATCTTCGAAGCCTTGTCGATCTCAACGTTCTCATCCACGAACTCGTCCATGTAGAACTTGAACGCCTCTATATACGAATCCGGATTTCCTACGTCATACCATATTCCGTTGTTGAACGGATAACCGTAAACATCAACTCTTTCGCAAAGCCAACCCAAGAAATCTCCCAAGTTGTCGGGCTTCTCGTTTATTCTCACATACTCCTGCAACAGATCGACAGCTTCATGTGGGAGGGCGTAGATTCCGATTCCAACCAAAGTCGATTTGGGATTCTCCGGCTTCTCGTAAAACCTTATAACCCTCTCTCCATCAACATCTGCAACGCCATACCTTTTGGCAAGCTCGTAGTCGCCGACATCGTAAAGGGCAACTATAGTCTTCCCCTTCTCTCTGTAATAATCAACGAAACCGTCCAAATCGAACGAGAAGAGGTTGTCTCCAGCAACTACAAGCAGATCATCGTCTATCATCCTCGCAACTTCAGCCAAAGCCCTAACCGCTCCCAACTTCTCCTCCTCTCTCGTCGTGTGCTCGACTATCAGTTCAACGTCCTTATCCTTTGCCCAACGCCTGAAATCCTCTTCAAACCTCTTGTTCGTGGAGACGTAAATCGGAACCTTGAACTTCGAAACCTTCTCGTAAATGTGATCTATGATCCTCTTCTTGCCAATTGGAAGAAGTGGCTTTGCCTTAGTCTTCGTTATGGGCCATAGCCTCGTTGCATAACCACCGGCCATTATGACTACTTTCATTAAAATGCCGTGGTTGTATAGATTAAAAATCCATTTCGGTTGAAATACCGTAAAAAATTTATAGTTTAAATTTCAAAATAGATTTTATGGTAAACGTTGAACTTGTTTTTGAAAAGCCACCTGACGTTGAGTTAGGACTTACAGAGACCAAGATGAGAGCACCATTCCAAGTCAATCTTGCAGAGATTTCGAGCTGGTTTAGGGATTTCGAGGTTGATAAGATTGAGATATGGGTCAAAGCGGCGGTTAAATCTGAAGGCCTTGTCAGACTCTTCGTATCCGCCAATGGAGAAGGGGGAATGAGGATAACCTTAAAACCGAAAACAAAGGATTAGGATAGAGCGTTCCTTAAAACGACATCCAGCACTTCCGGCGTATCTATAGGAAAGTTGTAGCTCTTGAAGTCGTATTCTTCGATCTCTTCCAACTTTTTTATCACCGTTATCTCAAGCTTCGGAAGCGGCAAAAATTTGCTCAGTTCTTCTTTAAGTTTTTTGTAATC
This sequence comes from Archaeoglobaceae archaeon, assembly GCA_027064525.1. Taxonomy (GTDB): domain Archaea; phylum Halobacteriota; class Archaeoglobi; order Archaeoglobales; family Archaeoglobaceae; genus WAKM01. The sequence goes on along the minus strand of JAMOPJ010000052.1, from coordinate 56,946 downwards.
ACCGATTATCGTCTTTGTTCTTCCATTCAGCTTGATCTTAACCTTGCCCAAGTGCTTGGGTTGAAGGAATTCCCTAAACTGCTCAAGCTTATCGAGGCAATTCTTCCTGACGTAAGTCTTGCCCAGATGTGTGTAGATGTATATCAACTCACCCTCCTCTGCCGATTTTTTCAAAGCAAATCTAACCTCGCTCCGAGTCCTACCACTTATCTGTTGGATCCATTCAACCGGCATAGGGGTGCTTAGCTCTTCGACGATCTTGTGCCTCCTCGATTTTCTCCAGAGTTCCTCCAAAACGTCCCTATCGATGTTTATGTCAATTATCTTCTTTGCCTGATCGATCGAAGCGATTAAATCGTCCGTATCGATCGTGTCGGGGGTCACGAGATAAACGACGAATTTCACTTTCCTTCCCGCTTTTCTCATTATCCTTCCATGTCGCTGTATAAACCTGAGCGGGCTTGAAGTGTTGCTCCAGTTTATCAGCAGATCCGCCGTGGGAAGATCCACCCCCTCCTCGCCAGCAGATGTTGAAACTATTAGATCAGCCTGCTTGGCTTCTTCCAACATGCTCCTCATCTTCTCCCTTTGCCTTCCAATTATCAGAGCTACTCTGTAATTTGTTTTCTCGCTCAAAATTTCCGCTAGCTTTTTAGCAACCACTACCCTCTCCACGAAGACTATAGCCTTGCTAAAACCTTCATAAAGCTCCAAAGCTCTGAAGAGGTATCCCAGCTTGTGTAGATCTCTGAGCTTGAGAACATCGTTTTTTAGATCTTCCAACATTTTCGAAAGTTTGTTTCGCCTGCTTAGGCTTTCTTTAAGAGCCAAAGCTCCATCCTTAGCAAAGAATTTGAGTGCTGAGGTGTATATCAGCTTTTCACTTCCTTTAGCGAGGTTCCTCCTCCGATCGATCTCGTCGTATATATCCATCTCTCTCTTGATAAAAGGAGTCTCAAATACCTCCGCAATCCATTCTGCGATAAAAGGTCTAACGTCGCTCGTGCTCCATTCCTTAACCTTTCCAATCAGATGTTCGATCTCGCTTCTCCTTTTCTTGGGTATGTATGCAGATAAACCAAGTTTGTATTCACATTCAAGTTCTTTCAAAACCTTCGCATATGCGTCATCTCCAACCGCATGATGGCACTCATCCACAACTATCGCATCGACTTTCACAAGCTCCAAATCACTGTAAACCGTTTCTGGCGTCGAGATTGCAACTTTCGCCTTTTTCCACATCTTTTCCCTCTTATGCTTCGGATGAATACCGTAGATCATCTCGGAATCGATTCCCAATTGTCTGTAAACTTTGTGAGTCTGTTCAACCAAAATTCGAGTTGGAACCAAAACGAGCGCTCTCTTAATCAAACCTCTGCTAAAAAGATTTTTTAGAAAAAAAGCACCTATTATCGTCTTACCTGTTCCAGTCGGAAGGACCAACGTCGATCTTTTATGCTTTAAGGCATGCTCAACTGCTTCCTTCTGATAAGGCCTGAGTTCGATCATCTTTCTATCAGCGGAACGAGCTCTCTCGCAACTTTCGAGTAGAGCTGAATGCAGTCTCTATACTTCGTGTCCGGGATTCCAGTATATATCAGATGGATCTTAGTCGGCAGATCTTCGTCATAGATCTCCCGAACTATGAATTTCGCAAGTGCTGAAGTCAGAGTATCGAGCTTCGGATACCCCATTCCAAGCGGGACTCTCTTCTTTACTACGATACCCCTCAACTTGACACCAGTAATCTGGGAAAACCTCAGCGATAGATAATCCGGACAGAGATCCAGCGCTCTTCTGAGTATATTCATCCAGAAAGCTTCATCCGTTTCCTCCGAAGCTTTGTGGAATAAACCAGTCCTATATACGTTCTTTTCCCTCATCCAGTCGTTCTCAAGCTGTAGCGAAATTATAACCCTGTTCGAATTCAGAGACTCCATAATCGCTTTGATTTCGTCTATAGAACCCAAGAGATTTCTTGAATAGGTTGTCTCAAGCGATATCTTGATGTTCTCAGTGCTTTCGAGTATCATCTTGATCGTTTCGGCGGACATCTCTATGGTCTTGTCTATGTCATCGAGCTTTCCACCCAAGTGGAGGTTGAAAACCTCTGCTCCAGCGATTTCAGCCCTCTTGGCAGCTGCAATTAGCCCCTTTCTTGCCCTCTCAAGAGTTTCCTCATCCTCTGAAACGGTGCTGTAATAAGGGGAGTGGGCGGTGATAGTGCTGAAAGCCTTCGCGAGTTCTCCATATTCTCTGAAATATTCCTCAACGTATCTCCTCCTCGCAAAATCGTATGGTGGAATTTCGGTAAGTCTCATTCCCAAGAGTTCGGCTATGTGGAGCTTCCACTTTCCGTTATAAGTTCCCCAGTCGAACAGAGCCATGTAAAATATTATACTCCAAATTATAAAAACTTTTATGCTAGTTAAAGTTTTAAGACTGAAGAGATGACAACTGATATGTCGTTTCAAGATACTTTGGAATCAAAACTGCTAAAGAAAGATTTAGAATGGTTGCGCAAAAACATATTCTCTGACAATATTCAAAAAGAGATAGTTCAATTGGCTAAAGATAGTAAAGTTGTTAAAAGAATAGAAGATATTATAAGTAAAATTCCTACTCATCATGAGTTACATTTAGGTGATGCACGTAAATTGATGAAAAAGATGAAAAGTAAAAGTGTTCATCTAATCCTAACATCCCCTCCCTACTGGACGCTAAAAGAATATAAACCAGTTAAAGGTCAACTTGGGGTCGTGGAGGATTACAATACGTTTTTTGATGAGCTATATAAAGTTTGGAAAGAGTGCTATCGTGTCTTAGTTCCGGGAGGAAGGCTGATCGTTGTCGTTGGAGACATATGCCTTTCAAGACGAAAACATGGTAGGCATAGCGTTATTCCTTTTCATGCCGACATTCAGCGTCAATGCATAAGCATAGGATTCGAAAACCTTGCTCCAATAGTATGGTATAAGATCACAAACGTTACAAGAGAAGTCTCTGGAAATGGTTTTTTTGGGAAAACCATATGAACCCAATGCAATAATCAAAAACGATATAGAATTCATACTCGTGTTTAGAAAACCGGGTTACAGAAAACAATCCTTGATAAAAAGAAAGCTAAGTGTCATTCCCGAAAACAAGTTTAAGGAATGGTTCAGACAGATTTGGACGATAAGAGGGGAATCAACAAAGCATCATCCAGCTCCGTTTCCGCTGGAATTGGCAGAACGGCTAATAAGAATGTTCTCGTTTGTCGATGATGTTGTTCTCGATCCTTTTACGGGAACTGGAACGACCAACGTTGCATCCGTAAGATGTGGAAGGAACAGCATCGGTATAGAGGTTGATCCAGACTTCTTCGAATATGCAAAGGGAAGGATTTTGAGGGAGGTCATTTTCACCAACGCTACATTTAAAGCATTTGGTGATGCGGATGCCCTTAAGGAGTTGGAAGATGTTAAACAATAGGATAGTTAAAAATGGGCTAAATTTTGAGGATATTAAGGATGAGCTGTTGGAGATCATTGAAAAGTTGGACGAGCTTCGAAAGTCTGGTGGTATTGAAGAAGGAATCTACAGACAAAGGGAAACTACTTCAAAGATACGATTATAGCTCTCGTTCGTTCCAAGTGCAATGTTGAGCTTAAGGAAATGACTCTAAGAGGCTACACGGATGTTCATAAAGTAGATTTTGCATTCGTGGATGGTAATATTTACATAATTGCTGGTGAAGCCAAGATGATAGGTAGCCCTCCTCACAGAAGAGGAGGTAAGCTATACCCTGAAAGACCCATATCCATTGACATAGACAAGAGAATAAAGGAGGTAAAATACACACCAATCGATCTAAAAAGGAAGTTCAATCAAAACGTCGGAAGCTGGTTAGAATGGATAGAAAAAACATATCCAAAGTTCTATTCCGCTTGGCTATTGAGACTGGGAACGAGAAACAGAGTTGCCCACTTGTTAGATAAACTTGAAGGTTTGTGCGAATACAATAACGGTGTCGGAGTTGAGATATACCACGAAGTTTCTGGAGAATATAGGTGGTTGGATATCGAACGAAGTAAAATTTTAAGTATCGATGAGCTAATAGAAAGATCTGCGACACTGTTAAAGATTATTTTGAAAATAAGTAAATTATATTACAATTATAACATTAAAAATATCAAATTGTCATCACGATATAACTGCAAAAATATTATGCTCCAAATTATAAAAACTTTGGCACTACATTTATATAGCCCCCTCCGCAAGTCGATGTTTGCAATGAGGAGATGTCCAGTGTGCGGAAAGCCTATGGAAGGAAACTTGGAGATGTGTCCGGAATGCTATGCGGAGAGGAAAGATATATTCTGGTTAGACGACATAATCGAACTCGTTAAATGTCCGAGATGTGGGTTCTTCAAGATAAAGGGTAAGTGGAAGGAGATATCGTTTGAAGACGCTCTCGTAGATGCGATTTACTCCTCTTTAAGGGTTCTCCCAGAATTTGAGGTTGAAGACGTTTTCGTGTCTCCGCTCACGAGAGGAGAGGTTGGAAGATTTGTCGTTAAGCTTGAAGGTCTGCTCGACGGTAAGTTTGTCCGCGCCAAGAAGGTTGTAGAGGTTAGGGTGAAGAGAGAGGTTTGCAAGAGATGTAGCAGAGAGGCGGGAGGATACTACGAATCCATCGTTCAAATAAGAGCTGATGACAGAGAGATAAGCGAAGAAGAGTTAGAAGTCGTCAGAAACATAATCATAAGGGTTCTCGAGAGGGAGAAGGAGAATCAAAAGGCCTTCATAAGCAAAATCGTCGAAAGGAAGGAGGGAATAGATTATTACTTCGGAGACAGGAACATAGGCAGAAAGATCTCGAGACTCATAGCCGAAGAACTCGGAGGCAAAATCATAGAAAGTAAGAAGATACACACGAGAAGAGACGGGCAAGACGTTTACAGATTCACATACGCCGTCAGATTGCCTGCTTACAGGAAGGGAGATGTCGTCGAAGAAAACGGCAGGATATGTATCGTTACGAGCCAAAGATTGGGCAAAGCGGTCTCTCTTGAGAGCGGAGAGACGATCAATCTGAGAAATCCTAAGTTGATAGCGAGGAGAGGTGAGGTCAAGGAGAGCGTAGTGATAAGCTGTGATGAGTTTGTTGTGGAGGTTCTGCATCCCGTTACGCAGGAGGTTGTTCAGGCGAAGAAACCGAAAGCAGAGCTGAAGCCCGGAGATCTGGTTTTCGTTGTGGAGCACGACGAATCGATCTACGTGATACCTAAGGAACTTTTATAGATAGCTCAAGGTCGAGCGAGAACTCTTCAAAGATAGAGCTCAATACTTAGGAAAGCTCTCTGTCCATCGTTATCAAGTCCCCAAAAGGCTTTATATATCCGCCGGCAAAATCACAAAGCGATGAACTGGATAAGGGACTGGGGTCTAACGATAAGGATGGTCATAACGATGTTCCTACTCGCAGTCATATACTTGGGATTCATAACACTACTCTACATCGTAGGATTCCCTCTGACCTATATAATGATAATAGCCGGTCTTATGCTCTTCATCCAGTTCTACTTCTCGGACAAGATAGTTTTACTCAGCACCGGAGCGAGGATAGTCGATGAGCATGAAGCTCCAGAACTCCATGCGATAGTTAGAAAACTCTGTCAGAGAGCGAATCTGCCTATGCCAAAGATAGCCATCGTTAATTCGCCAGTTCCAAACGCCTTCGCAACTGGTAGAAGTCCAAGCAGTGCGGTTGTAGCGGTAACCACCGGATTACTCAAAACCCTGAACTGGGATGAGATAGAAGCAGTCTTAGGTCACGAGCTGAGCCATATCAAGAACAGAGACGTTGCGATAATGACGATCGCGAGTTTCATAGCGACGGTAGCTTGGTTCGTAGCCAGATACGCGATGTTCATGGGAATGTTCGGAGACGATAGAAGAGAGAATAGCGCCGCAATCGGAATAGCCCTCTTCCTGATCTCGATGATCGTCTGGCTGATAAGCACACTACTAATGCTCGCGTTGAGCAGATACAGAGAGTTCGCTGCCGACACTGGGAGTGCGATACTCACTAGGAAACCGCAAGCTCTCATATCCGCTTTGGCCAAGATCAGCGGAAGGATGGATCTCATACCGCCCGAATACAAGAAGGAGATCGAAGGGTTAAATGCATTCTTCATAATCCCGGCCATCAGCGGAGAGACAATTGCATCGCTGTTCTCAACCCATCCGCCGGTTGAGAAAAGGATAGAGAGACTGAAGAGGATAGCTATGGAAATGGGGATATGGTGAAGTTCAGTAGAAGCGTCGAGATCCCGCTGATAGTTGAAATAAGCGAGAGCGCAAGAAAGAAGGTAGCGGACATTCTGAAGAGGCTTCAGATCTCTTCGGCAATACTGATCACCGGAAAGAAGTCCTACGAGGTCGCTGGGAGAAAGATCGAGGGGAAGATATCCGATTTTATATCGAACAAATTCTTCGTTAAGGATTCGAGCATGGAGATCGCGAAAAACATAGTCGTCTCCATAGGATACGCGGATATTGACGGTGTTATCGGGATAGGTGGAGGGAAGGTCTTAGATATTGCCAAAGTTGTGGCATCTGAGCTAAGTGTTCCTTTCATAAGCATACCCACGGTCGCATCTCACGACGGAATAGCCTCTCCGGTAGCGAGCTTTAAGGAGAACGGAAAAGCGGTATCGATACTCGTAGATCCTCCAACAGCTGTCTTGGCCGATCTGACCATTCTGAGGCACAGCCCGATTAGGTTGCTTCGTTCGGGCTACGGTGATCTCATTTCGAACGTCGTAGCCGTGAAAGACTGGAAGCTCGCAAGGGATAAGATTGGAGAGGAGTTCAACGAAGTTGCAGCGAGCATGGCGATAATGCCAGCCAATTTCATGCTGATGAGTGCAGAGAAGCTTGATTTGAGAAATCATTTGGAGATGCTCGTGAGAGGGCTCATACTCAGCGGGGTTGCAATTTCACTCGTTAAGAGTAGCAGACCGGCAAGTGGTTCGGAGCATAAGTTCAGCCACGCTTTGGATATCCTCGGCTATGGTAACGGAACTCACGGCGAGCAGGTCGCTTTGGGCACGATCATCATGGAGTATCTGCACGAAAAACATTACGGCGAAGGCGACTGGGAGCTCATAAAGATGTCCTTGGAGAAGATACAGGCTCCGACGACTGCTAAAGAGATAGGACTAACGAAGGAGCAGGTGCTCGAAGCGTTGATGTTCGCCAAGAACATTCGAAAGAGAAGATATACCATTTTGGAAGATGTTAATCCCTCAAAGGATGAGTTCGAGGTAGTTTTGAGTAAAACTGAAATCGCTTAAATCGAATTTCACTAAAAAAGGCATCTGATGAGAATGAATTATGGAGAGTCTATTAATTGAAGAAAGCATCGATGCTAGAGGCTTTGGCTAGGTTTATTATGAGAATTCTTACACCTTTTCCATTTTTGGCTTCCTTTCCACGATATACATCTCTGGCAAATGTTAGAACTAAGGTAAATGTCTGTTTAAACATCAACGCACCGGACTTTAGCAGAATTTAGCAGATGGTAGTCCTTTCTACCGATCGGTTCTCCAGCGAACTCAAAGCTGTGGTTTTCATCCAGAACCGTTCTAAGCTTTGGCATCAATGCTCTTAGAAGTCCAAAGCTTTGGGGATGGATTCTCATCTTAGCGAGTTCTTTCTTTAGACTTTCAAGGTGGTTGTAATACTCTCGCTTGGTTTCCGAATTGGCAACGAAAACGACATCTTTTCTTTGCAACAGCCTAGCGATGAGCTTGCTGGCTTTCATCATCGGTTTTTATAGACTTTTCGTACTCTAACGCCCGCCTTAGAACACACGTATCGATGACAACAACGATCATACTTTCACCTAAGCTTTTAGGAAATCCAAGAATGCGTCGATATCTGCTTCAAGAAAGTCTTGAAGGTTCCCTTCAACGCTACCATCTTCATAAACCTTCAGCTTTTCGAAGATCGATCTTCCTCGCTCTTTTCTTGCCGAGTATATCGTTAAGTTTTCTGATTCAAGCTCTTTCCTTGCTACGGCATTTAGTAGTCCGTAGAGTAGGTGTTCGGAGTGAGTTTCTAGAACAAGCTGATAATTTCTTTTCTTCGAAACATCGAGAAGAAATTCTGCTAATTCGTATTGAAGTTTAGGATGCAAATGCATCTCTGGATGCTCGATAAATATTGTGCTGTTTTCTGGATAGAATGCCAATGCTACAACGATAGGGAATAGAGCGTTCAAACCCGAACCTACATCCGCCAGATTTACGTCAACTCCCTCATCGGTAGTGGCAATTATTTCGTATTGCTCTTCTGCAGTGGGAACCCATCTAATATCGTGAAGACCGTATTTTGCGTAGAAATCTTTAACAATTTGGATGTTTTCCTTAAACTCAGACCTGTAGCATGTGTAGTAAAATAGTTGATGAGCGTTTGTTACGTTAATCTTGTGGACATCTGCAAATACTCCTCTCAAAGCTCTGGGAATCTTTCTATTAGACCAAAGTATTAAAATAGTTAAGATTTCCTTCAGTTTAGGTATACTATCGGTAAAACCCTCTGTTTCAAAGTGAAATTGTGTCAGAGATGGAGATATTTGCAAAGTATAGTATGCTTGATATATTTGATCATTTATATTTAAATTCAAATCTAATTTTATGATTATATGTCTACTTTCATCGTGCTGAAACACTACATACTTGAAATGGGGTATTAACATAGGTGTAATGGTTCCTCTTTCAATATAGTGTCCTTTACTATACTCGCCAGTACTGGAATATCCACTCTCAATGGCTCGTCTAAAATGTTCAACACATTCTAAAACGGAACTCTTACCACTTCCGTTTGGCCCAATTAAAACGTTGACCTTTGAGAGTTCCAACTCTGCCTTTTCAATGGATTTGTAATTTTTGATATATATTTTAGTGATCATATGTTCCACCCTTTTAATCTCTCACTTTGCAATCTCCTAGACCTTACGACGACTGCAATTGTTATAAAATATTGCTTGACCAAGGGGATACGTACATTAAATAATAGAGATACAGTCCATCGGATAAAGAGTCCTATTGAACTGAATGTTCTGTTAAAAGTAGGTGGAACAGGAGAGGCTTCGCATCTTATCTGGTGGGTCACAGCTAAAAAATATTATTACTGTAAACTTAAGAGTGAAGCGAGTGAAAGCCAGTAGGAGAATAAAGATTGTTTAGATAGATAGTATCGAAAGACCCGATCTATGGTGCGTTTTCTTGGTGAAGCAAGAAATACCATCCGTTAGCTTCAACGATCACACAATTTTTAAATCGTTTAGGAGTCGATCTTCTGAGCATGAAAATACTCACCAAAGACATAACGAAGGAGAAGGACTTCGAAGAAAGGTTTTACGTTAAGGAAGAGGGTAGCACGGATGAGAGCTACGGCTGTTATCCTTTCAATCGACCTATGGAGGAATACATCCGAAAGGGTTTCGTCGTCATAGACAAGCCGATGGGGCCGAGCAGTCACGAGGTAGTGGTCTGGGTTAGGAGGATTCTGAACGTTCAGAAGACCGGCCACACCGGAACTTTGGATCCGAGGGTTACGGGTGTTCTGCCGATAATGATCGAAGATGCTACGAAATTGGTTAGAATTCTGCAGGGTTCGGAGAAGGAATACGTTTGTCTCATGAGATTGCACGGGGACGTGAGAAGGGAAGAGGTTGAGAGAGTTCTCAAGCTATTCGAAGGCAAGATATACCAGCGACCTCCTCTCAAATCTGCGGTTAAGAAGAGGCTGAGAGTTAGAACGATCTACAAGATAGAGATACTTGAAATAGAAGGGAGGGACGTTCTCTTTAAGGTTACAACCGAAGCTGGGACATACATCAGAAAGCTCTGCACCGACATTGGGGAAGTTCTGGGTTGTGGGGCTCACATGCAAGAGCTGAGGAGAACGAGGACGGGGATATTCGACGAGAGCATATGCTACACGTTGCACGATCTCCTCGACGCATACGTGATGTGGAGGGAGGAAGGAGAGGAAAAGTATCTGAGACAGATAATAAAGCCGATGGAGCTGGCGGTGATAAACGTCCCAAAGATCGTGATAAAGGATACCGCAGTGGATGCCATCTGCCATGGAGCGGACTTAACTGCGAAAGGCGTTCTCTACATAGAGAAAACTGTGAAGAAGGATGGCTTAGTTGCTATATTCACTCTGAAGAACGAATTGGTGGCTTTAGGTAAGGCGCTGATGGATGCCGAGGACATGCTAAAGGTTAGGAGTGGGATAGTTGTGGATGTTACAAGAGTCATAATGGAAAGGGGAACTTACCCTTCCTTCTGGAAGAAGGCGACCGCCTGATCGTCCCTACGAGCTGAGTCGGAGCTAACGAATTGAAAGAGCCGGGAGGTGGGTGTATGTTCGATCGGAAGGCAAGAATAATGCTGATGCTCGCGTTGCTGAACGAAGCTTACGGCGACATAAGGTCGATAATAACGTGCTTGGAGGATTTCATAAGCTCTCATCCAGAGATGAAGGATGAGATCGAGGAGTTCGAACTTGGGGATTTGCTCGAAGATGCCATAAATTTTGAAAGGAAGCTGTTAGACATCATGGAGAAGATGAAAAGAGTGGTCTATGAGTAGAGTTGCAGTAATTGTTCCGGTCTCTCCCTTCGAGCCTTTGGAGATCCTCATCAATTCTGCAAAACATCTTCTATCTTTGGATTACGATGACTTCGAGTTTAAGATCGTCTTTGTCGTTGATAAGAACGGCCCAAACGATGATAGGGGAAAGAAGCTTAAAGAATTGGGTATCGAAGTTTTGGAGAGGAACACGACGAGAGGGAAAAGAGCCGGAGCAATAAACGACGCTTTAGATTATCTGAGAGATTTCAAGCCCGATTACATAGCCATATTCGACGTGGATTCTCGCCCAGAGAGGAATTTCATCGTCAAATGCGTTGAAGCTCTAAAGCGGGATGAAAAAGCCTACATCGCATCCTCTCGAAGATATATATCGAATCCCATAAATTTTGTTTCTCAGACTGTTGAAGCCGAATACTATCTGATAAACTTCCTACTGAAGAAGTCGAAGTTCAAGCAGTTCAACGGGCTGATAGGTGTTTTGAGGGCGGATCTGCTGATGAAGTATAGGCTGAATGAAAATGCGGTTACCGAGGATGCGGACTTCGCCACGAGGATGCACTGCTTGGGCTACAGAGCTATTTTGGTAGACGGAACGAAAGTTTACGAACAAGCTCCGTTGAGCTGGGGAGATTTAGTTGCCCAGAGAAAGAGGTGGTATTACGGCGGACTTCAGCTGTGGAAATACAGGAAATGCGTCCTCGCTACAAAAAATTGGGGATTTATGTTCTCTTGGATTTCCGCTCTGACTTTAACCTATGCGATCATAATACTGCTCCCATTTCTGATTCTCGCGCCACCTCTCCTTATCTACAAATTCAGAAGCTTTAAAAAAGTTTTAGTAACCTTTGGCCTACTGATCCATACCATCCTACTACAGTATTCCGCGATATGCGCCATAGCGAAATATGTCAAAGGGAGAGGGATCGAATGGAGTCCAATAAAAAGAGTTCCACAGTAAAACCAATGATCATTGGCCTGATCGTGAGCATAATCACTATAATCGTTATATTCAAGCTCACCGAAACGAAAGTAACTTGGAAGATAATATTTCAGGCGGATTGGAGATTTCTGCTCTTGGCCCTCTTTCTGCACTTTCTCTTCTGGTTCTTCTGGGGAGTCAGGCTTAAACAACTCACATCTATGCTAAAGGCCGAGATTCCTCTGGGATATGCGTTGGAGATCTCTATAGCGAGCACGTTCTTAGCTGCGATAACTCCATCATCCGCTGGAGGGGAGCCATTGAGAATCAAGATGCTCTCCGACAAAATTCCCTTAGGATCCGCAACTGCGGTGGTTTTGGCTGAAAGGTTGCTCGACGCTATATTCTTCGTCGTGGCTTTGGTGATATTTCTCGCAATATCGGGATTCGCAACGAAGTTCGGTTTTGATGTCGGAGCGATCTTCAGCATCTGCCTCATCGGATTCCTGCTTTTCCTATATCTAATCGTGAAGGATGAGAGGAACATAGAGAGGCTCTCGAACTGGATCTATTCGAAGCTCAAGAGGTTCGGAGAAGATAAAGCTTCGAGAATTGCAAACAGGGTTAAAGAAGAATCTCTGATGTTTCGAGAAGCTTTAGTGGACATGCTCAAGAATCCGTTCGGTAGGGTTGCTTTATCCATCCTATACACAGCTCTGATCTGGTTTCCGGAGTTTTTGGTGCCGTCTGCGGTTTTGCTTGCTCTGAATCAGGATCCAGCAATTCTGCTTTCGATTACTGCACAATTCATTCTCGTAATCGTCTCTCTAATCCCACTCACTCCGGGGAGCAGTGGGATTGCGGAAGCGGGAATGGTTTATCTATACTCGAAATTCGTTCCTCAGGCCGTGCTGGGTGTGCTCGTAGCCATATGGCGATTTGTAACGTATTACACGAACATTTTCGTCGGATTCATAGTGAACGTCAAGCTACTGAAGTCGAAATACCTCGACTGAATCTTAGGATACCGGCGTTCTGAACGTATCGTAGCTTAAGATCTCGAATCCTCCGTCCGATTCCATTAAGATCTGTCCAGCTGTTTCGACGATCTCGGAATCAGGATGCCCATAATTACGGTTCTAAGTTCGAGTTACCGTTCGAGCATCTCTAAGTAAGATTCTCTTATCGAATTCGAAGGATCGAAGCCGAGCATCTTCGCAACTTCGAAAACCTTTTGCTTTGCGGATTCTAAGTCGCCCGATTTGACTTCTATCTCTACGAATTGTCCTAAGCCTTCGACATCGTCAAAGCAAATCGTGACATCCTCGTATCTGTAAATCCTTCTTCTCTTGACCACTCTTCTGATCGTTCTGAATCCCAACCTGTTGAATATCTCCATAGCCTTCTCATAGTCGTCCACCCTTATCTCGATCTCCTCTCTCGTCTTAGTTTCCGCGTCCACCTTCGGGCCTTTGTATGTCAGCTTGATTCCCTCGCTATCTTTCCTAATCCTCAGAGCTTCGTCGCTCTTCCTGAAATCCCTAACTGGAGAGTTGAAGTAAACGTCCTCCTCCACCTTATCGCACACGAACTCTGCAATCTTCCTTATCTTGTCCTCAACGCTTCTGTCGGCTCTGAACTTAATCTCCACTTCCATGTCTGATCTCCTCGTCTGCCCTTATCACTTCCTCCTTCTTCTTCCTCTGATACTCCTCGACCTTCCTTCTAACACTTTCATCTCTCAAAGCAATTATCTTGGCAACAGCTAAAGCGCAGTTTTCGGGCTCCAACACAACCATCGGTGCAACTCCTGAGGGCATCCTGAGAGATGAGAAGATGTCAACTCCGGCAAACTTGTCGCTGTATGGCGGACACGCTATCACGGGGCAGGATGTGTTCGCATCGACGAAACCGCTCAAAGCGTTGCTCCTTCCCGCGATAGTTATGAAGACCACATCATCGTGGCTTCTGATTATCTCCAAAACCCTCTCCGGTGTTTTGTGAGCCGAAGCTACTCTCATATCATATTTAACGCCAAAATCCTCAAGTTTTTTCGCGATCTTTTTTGCGAACTCCAAATCGGATTTCGAGCCCATTATTATAATGGCCTTCATACTTCCAAGCCTATCGCTTTGCTTAAGCGTTTTTCGGATATGAGGATGGCCAGAAGCATGGCCAAAACGGACGTTGCGGGATATACGATGACTTCGAGAGCGCTGAAGATCGAGCCGGCGGAGATCCTGACTAAAAGTCCGATAGGAGAAACGGAATTCGAAAACATCAGCATGATAGCAGACACCACGACGATAGAAAAAACGAGCTGTGCCTTTTCTCTGTTCATCGTGAACGCTGAGATGACCAAAGATAAGGAGATAAGAACGAAGCAGATCGACAATGCGATTATCATTACTAAGGCGGGATGGTCGATCGATATTCCGTTCAACGAGAGCATGAGCATCCAAAATATCGTCAGCAAAACCGACAAGATTAGAGATGAGAGTATTTTGCCAGTAATGATGTCTCCGAGTTCGACAACGGTAAGTAAAACGTCTAAAGTCCTAGTTTCGATCTCCTCGCATATCGAATCGATGAGGTATGCGGAGGTTATGACCGCAGTAGTTACAGCCAACAACGGAATGAGCATGACGTATACGAACCTGAAGTGTAAGGAGTATCCCTCCGGAACATCGATCTCTCTCCCGTTTTCGTAAACCTTCAGATTGAGAGTAGGTATTCCCTTTATCCTTCTTATGGCATCCTGATACTCCATAAGTTTCTTTCTAAGATAAAGCGTCGCCTTTATCGCTTTGATGTCCTCCTTGGGCAGATATATCGTTATGAAGTTTTGGCCGGTGAGGTTCTCGTTGAAGACTACTACAGCATCTACTCTACCTTCCACCAAATCCTTAACGGCTCGCTCGATCGAATCGTATCGAATCGGATGAACTATGGACGAGAATAGAGGTGCCTCTCCTACGAGCCCTATCTTTGCATTCGCGTAGCCCATCGGAGAATATAGAAGGGTTAAACCGAAGACGACCAAGGAGGAGAAAGAGGCAACGAAGAAGAGCAGAGATATGACTACGAGAATAGTCTTCTCCTTTTTGATACTTCTGAGATCCTTCAGAGCTATCCTAAGAGGTTCCATAGGACCACCCCGTCGTATATAGCGTGGAATGCGGATGATGCGAGCAAAGCTCTCCTAAATCCGAATCTCATTGTGGCGACGAATATAAACGCAGACAAAACGTGTGCGATCAGCGGAATCGGGAGGAACTCAACGAACTTTACGGGAATAAATGAAAACAGGATCGCCTTCTCTCCGATCAGAAATCCCAATGCAGATAAGAACGCCGATACGTAGGGATTTAACCCGTTTTTGAAAGCGGAGTATATGAAGAGACCTTTGAAGAACTCTTCGATCACTGCGATCATCAAAATCACCACCGCAAAAGCGTGCTCTATCGCGAAGATGAGGGAGAGGGTGAAGAATTCGATCACGAATACGAAAGGAATGGACAGAAGCGATGCAACGAACACCTTAGGATACCCCTTTACGATGCGTATCGAGATTTCCACGATCTTCTCTATCGGATTTGACTGAGAGTGCATTATTTCGAGGGAATTCAGAGATAAGTAAAATAGAACGGCGGACATGATGTAGAATTGGGACGTCGAGATGATGTAATCTTTCGGTTCGACGTTCTCACCTTCCAAGAACTCTAAGAGGAGGGTTATCGGTGATATTTTGCTCATCGGAATTGCTGTGAAGATCGCTGGGATGAAGAGATATGTAGTTATGAATATCGAGATTATTATCGTCAGAAACGTCATCTCCCTGTAGCTTCTCGAAATCATTGCGGTGAATGTGCTCAGAGCTAAGAGGAACAGGATTATCGGGATTAAGAACAAAACGCCAAAAATGTTCTTGCCAAATGCTGCAACGACGATGCATGCCAATGCTAAAGATAAAGCAAGATACGGGAGCATTTTGCCGACTAAGACCTTCCACTCGTCTTCAGCGACAAACAGAAGATCTAACCTCCTTTTCACCTTATCCTCTATCGCCGAAGAGGAGTAAACCTGAATCACAAAGTAAATCGGGATCACAAAACCAAACGCATAGATAAGCTTGCCCAAAAGACTTGGAGGTCTTAGCTCGTCTGGCGTTAGAAATTCCGAAGTTTTACTCGTCTTTTCCTTCGCTCCTCCTTCGATCCGTTTTGGTATTTGCTTTTCTATCTTCTCCTCCCTCTTTTCTTCAGCTCTTGGTGTAACTTCGCTCTCCTTTTTCACGGTTTCGATTACTCCTTTCAGGTTCTTTGCCGAAACTTCGAATTCCGTTTTCGTAGGAATTCTGATCACCCTGATCAAAATCGGAAAAGCAGAGCTACCGAATTTTTCTCCAATCCATTCGTTGTAAACCCTCCTAACGTAATTTCTAAACTCGTCGAACGCTGAGAGAGATTTCAGATCCCCTCTGACGAATATCTTGCCATCGTAAATCGATATGTCCGGATTGTCGGATTTGACGAACTTGGGATCGTCGATGTCGATGTTCGCCGAGTAGATTCCGCGATCTATCTTCACCCCGTTTAGCAAGGAATGAACGGAAACGATTACGGTTATTACGGTGAGAACGATTAGGATCGCTACGAATCTACTACTCCATCTCCTCTTCGCCCTGAGCTCGAGAAGAGCAATCCTAAGCATTATAATGAGTATGGGATAAGCGATATATATAATCCTGTCGACCCATATTCGATGCTCAGAGTGGAGAACCTCGTAAAGCGCTACGGAGATTTTTTGGCGTTGAAGGGGATCAGCTTCGAGATAGATAGGAGTGAGATCTTAGGACTGATAGGAGAAAACGGAGCCGGAAAATCCACTACGATCAAGATCCTTGTCGGCCTGCTGAAGCCCGATTCTGGCAAAGTCGAATACGATGGCTTGGATTTCTTCGAAAACAAGAGTAAGCTCAAGAAGAACATCGGATACGTTCCCGAAATCGATTCGCTCTACGAAGATATGAACGCATTCGAATACCTCATGTTCTTTTCTTCGCTTTACGGAGTTGAGAGAGATAAGGCGAGGAAGAGGGCTGAAGAGCTGATAGAGGCGTTGAGGATTCCAAACAAAACTATAGCGGAATTTTCTAAGGGTATGAGGAGAAAGCTATCGATAGCGAGATCCTTGATTCACGATCCAGATTATCTGATATACGACGAACCGATAGGTGGTTTGGATCCCTCCACATCCCTGTTCATAGCGGAGTTCATGAAGAGCCTGAGGGATAAGGCGATTCTGTTCTCTGCCCATAACCTCTATTACGTGGAGTTCGTCTGCGACAAGGTTGCGATAATGAAAGATGGGAGAATACTATACTATGGAGATCTCGAAGAGCTGAAAGGTATGCAGAGATACGTTCTCCACTACAAATTGGATGGTGTTGAAAGGGAGTTTTCCACGAACGACGTCGATGCTCTAAACGAGTTTTTGAGGGAGATCATTCCCAAAGCTAAGATAATCAAGATAGATGTGGAAACTCCGAGGCTCGAGGACATCTACTTCTCACTGGTAAGATAATTCCCTCCTCAGCTCTCCCATCGTTGCAATTCTCTCAGCCACTACGTTGTGCTGATGTATGCTCTCCTCGTTCTCCTGCCTGAAGAAAACTAGGATTTCATCAGGCGCATCATCGAACTCCTCAACTACGAACCTCGCCATCAGCCTGACGCAGTCTTCGACGAATCTCGGATTGCGATGAGCATTCCAGATCACTTCGAGCTCATCTTCTCTCTTCAAAACCTCGTAGACTTCGTAGCTCATAGACCTCTTCGCTATCTCGATCAGCTTGTCAATCGACGGTGAGAAGCTTTCGCTAACCTGCATTTTGATCAAAGCTTTACCCCTCTGATTGTGCGTCGCCAATGGGATCGCGTTTAGGATCTTCTCAATCTCTTTCTCGCCAAAACCCAATTCCCTAAGCTTCTCAGCGGATTTAGCTTTAACGAGCTCCTGAGCACACGGGCAGGCGGTTATTCCCACCACTTCAGCCCCTACAAATACGTTCTTCTTGCCATCTCTGCAGACTATAGCTTCACTCAAAATCTTAACGACCTCCTGCGTTATTTGAGATGTAACGGGTGTTCTTTTCTTAAGTATTAGCTCGGACTCCATTTTCACCTCCGCTTTCGTCGCATACTCGTGCCTTTCAAGCAATATTTCCGCTATCTTCAAACAGAGATCCTCAAGCCTTCTCACCGGCTTTGCGGTGAGGTTTTCGAGAATGTCATCTATTACCTCGAAGTTCCTGCTTAGATTTGCACCCTTCATGCTCGGCGGAAGATCGACGAAGACGTCGAAGTTCGATATAAGTATTATGGGTCTCTTCTCTTTCCTCTCAACCTTGACGAGCTTCTTAATCCCCACAGCCCCAACCCTATTCAGCTTTATCGGGATCTCGGGCTTCAGAAACTGAACGTCTGGAAGCACGATCATGCTTGGTCGGATGATTTATAAAATCTAATGAAACAAAATGTGTTAAATATGTTCAAAATTGAGTTGAAATATGCTCAGAAAACTTTTGCCAATATTGACGATTATCATCATAGCGGTAACTTTCATGATGCTCAACCAACCCGAGCATGCGGACACATACCTATTCACGGTTCCAAAGGTTTTGAAGGCTGGGAATGTTAACTACATCGGATACACTCTTCTAAACGGTTCAAAGCCGGCTGTGGCGAAGGTTAAGGTTAGGATAGGTGACAGGGAGGAGGTTCTCACCTTAAGCGGTTGCGGAAAGTTCGAGCTTAGGGCTCCGGAAAAAGAGGGAAAGTATAGGCTCGAAATAACGGCTGGCGATTTTAAAGGCGTGGCTGAGGTTAAAGTAGTTAAGGATTCGATAGTTTTCGTCGAAACCGATAAGCCGATCTATAAGCCGGGGCAAACAGTTCACATAAGGCTGATAGCTGTCGATTCGACGCTCAAGAAAGCTGAAGACGACGTTACGGTTGAGATTTCAGATGCTAAGGGTGTGAAGGTTTTCAAGAAGAAAGTTCATGTCGATGGGATGGCCCAACTGAGCTTCAACCTGTCGAAAGAGCTGAACGAGGGCGTTTGGAAGATCAGAGTTTTGAGGAACGGCAGAACGATCGACCAGTTGGACTTCAGAGTTGAAGAATACACCCTCCCGAAGTTCGAGATCAACGTGACGACGAGAGACTGGGTTCTGCCGAACGAGAGCGTTAAGGGTAGCATCGAAGCTAAATACACCTTCGGAAAGCCCGTTAGAGGGGAATTTAAGGTAGAAGCTTTCAGATACGTCGGAAGGTGGGAGAAGTTCGCGGAAAGGAGAGGGAAGATCGATGGAAAGGTAGAATTCGAGATTCCTCCGGTTAAGTTCGTCGTCTCCTCGCCAAGACAGCAGGCTGGAGGGTTGCTTCTCAACGTTACGGTTTTTGAGGAGAACACGAGCTACAGCCAAACCGTCACGAAGCTCGTAAGGGTGGTTCCATCTAAGATCGACGTCAAGCTCATCCCGGAAGGCTCCTCGTTCAAGCCCGGAATACCCTTCAAGCTACTCGTAATCACGAGGACTCAGGATGGAAAGCCTACGGATAGCGAAGTTAGGCTCAAAATAGAGAAGATCTCCAAGGACAAGATCGACAGCGATGAGATGAAAGTTAGGACGAAGGGTGGAAAGGCTCTAATAGAGCTCAAGCCTGAGGACTGGGTCGAAACCCTCGCCATCGAGGCGCTCATTGACGGAAAGATGGTTTCATTCGTAACCGTGGGAAGGGCCATGTCCAAGAGCTTCTACATCCACGTCGAGAAGGTGAGAGGGGAGAAGGTCGGAGATGAGTTCGTTTTTCACGTTTATCACCCGTCAGGGAAGAGAGTTTATTACGAGGTCGTTTCGAAGGGCATAATTCTGTTCGCCGATTACACCGAAGGTGACGAGATTAGGTTCAGAGCCACTCCCGAGATGGCTCCCAAGAGCGAGATCGTCGTTTACAGCTTCTCCGGAAGTGAGGTGGTTGCGGATAGGTTGAGCTTCGAGGTTCAGCCATCCTACGAACCTCTGAAAGTAGAGGTGGATAGAAAGGAGGTCAGGCCGAGGGAGAGCGTTACCATAAGGTTCGACGCGGATAGAGTGGGTGTCAGCATAGTCGATAGATCGGTGTTCGTTTTAGCCGAAAACAGATTGAACCTTGAGGAGGTATTCAGGAGGCTTGAGAAGCTATACGGAGAGCCGAAGATTGAGATCCATTCTCCATATTACTACAGAACCTTCGGAAGCTACGACATGTTCGAGGAGTCCGGATTGGTCGTTCTGACGAATAAGGAGATGACGAAGGGTGAGGAGGGTAGATACCACCAGCCTAAACCTTGGTGGATGATAGGCATAGCACCGATGGCAGCTCCTAAGGCTGCGAGAGAGGAGGCCGTGCCGGTGTCAACTCCTCCAAAGCTCGCTGAGGTGAAGATGGTCAGGCAGTTTTTCCCAGAAACTTGGTTCTTCGGATTCGCCGGAAGGACGTTAAAGCTCAAAGCTCCGGATACGATAACTACATGGGCAATTCACGCCGTAACGCTCGACGACGGCTTAAGAATTGGAAGTGGGAAGATAAGGGTCTTTCAACCGTTCTTCATAAAGGCAGACTTCCCGTATTCAGTCGTAAGAGGTGATAAAGCGAAGCTGAAAGTCGTGATATACAACTACCTCAACGAGAGTCAGGATGTCCTAATAACGGTCGAGGAGATGAAAGACGGAAAATGGGTCAAGATTGCAGAAGGCTGGGTTAGGGTGGATGGAATAGCGGAGTTCCCGTTCGAATTCCAAGCGAAGGAAGTTGGTGAAGTCAAGTTTAAGATAACGGCGAGATGTGAAGACTTTGCGGATGCTATAATAAAAGCTCTGAGGGTAGTTCCGGAAGGCGTAACGAGGGAGATTGCGGAGAACCACATAATCGGTGATGGAGACAGCTTCGATGTCATGACGAAGCTGAACGTTTCAGCGGTTCCGGATTCCGAAAGGTTCTACTTGGCGATATCGGGAAGTTACATGGCTCAGACGATCAGTGGACTTGAGAAGCTAATCAGAATGCCGTTTGGATGTGGAGAGCAGAACATGATAATCATGGCTCCCGGAGTTTACGTTGCCAAGTATCTCATCGCCACCGGCGAGATGAACCCCGAACTCATGGCCAAGGCTGAAATGATGATAACCACCGGCTATCAGAGGGAGCTAACGTTCATGAGGAGCGATGGAAGTTTCTCAGCGTTCGGAGATAGAGATGAAGAGGGATCGACATTCCTGACAGCTTTCGTCGTTAGGACTTTTGCTGAAGCTAAAGACATCGTTTACATCGACGATAACGTGATAGATAGGGCTGTTTCGTGGCTGCTCTCTCACAAGAGGAACGACGGGAGCTTCGAGAGCGTAGGTTTCATCCACCACAGAGACATGATGGGTGGAGTGAAAGGGAGGTATGCGATGACAGCCTACGTCACCATAGCTCTGCTCGAAGCTGGCTACAACGCGAGTGACTCGATCAAATACTTGGAGAAAAACTTCGACAACGCGACGAACTACTCCAAAGCTCTGGCGTGCTACGCTTTGGCTTTGGCCGGAAAGGATTACACCGACAAACTTCCGATCGAAAACGGGCACATCTCAACCGGAAACGAGGTCACGGACGTAGAAGCTACAGCTTACGCACTCTTGGCCATGGTTAAGATGAGTAAAGATGGAGATTTGTTAGCGTCTTGGCTCGTGAGGCATAGAAATCCGAGCGGGGGTTTCTACTCGACTCAAGATACGGTAACCGCTATAAAGGCTCTCACCGAATACTGCATAGCGAAGAGACATGATGTAGATTTGAAGATAAGAGTGGAATGGGATGATCACATCGAGATAGTGAACGTAAACGGAGAAAACGCGGATGTGACGCAGATAGTGGAGCTTCCCGCCGGCAAGCTCGTTCACGTTTCTGCGAAAGGCAAAGGAAAGGCGATCGTTCAGTTCGTCGAGCGTTTCAACGTTATTCCCAAGAGGGCCGTTTCGCCGATAGAACTGAACGTCACATACGACACGAAGGAGATCGAGAGCAAAGGGTTGAGGGTGATCGTCCACTTCGAGTCGAAGGTGCCGGTGGAGATGGCGGTGATAGACGTTGCAGTTCCGAGCGGTTTCGTTCCAGACGAGAGAACTCTCAGAGAGGTGAAGTGCAAGAGATTCGAGATAGCGGACAGGAAGGTGATATTCTATTTCGAGAGGCAGAAGGCAGACTTCGAGTTCTACGCGAAGCCTCTGTTCGTGATATCGTCGAAGGCGCCTTTGGTGAGCGTCGCATACTCATACTACGATCCAGACGTGAGAGCCGAGGTCGTAAAGAGAGTTATGGTTTGATTTAAAATTTATTTTAAAATTTAAAAATAATCATTTCTCAATGCAAAACCGCCCCCTCATCCGCTTGACTCACCAACTTCGCATACTTTGCGAGGAATCCCGTAAGCTTTCTTTCCTTTGGCTTCCATTTCTCCCTCCTCCTCGCAAGCTCATCCTCTTCAACTTTCAGTTCGATCTTTCTTGCCGGAATATCTATTGCAATTACATCGCCGTTCTCAACGAGCGCTATCGTTCCTCCAACCATAGCCTCAGGCGAAACGTGGCCTATGCACGGCCCTCTTGTGGCACCGCTGAACCTTCCATCGGTGATCAAAGCCACTCTCCTTAGCCCCATCCCTGCTATTGCAGCAGTCGGCAACAACATCTCGGGCATTCCCGGGGCACCCTTCGGTCCCATGTATCTGATAACTACCACATCGCCCTCCTCTATCTCGTTGCTCAGGATGGCCTTCAACGCCTCTTGCTCGGAATCGAAGACCTTCGCGTTGCCTTCGAATCGCATCATGTCCTCGCTTATAGCAGCGGTCTTAACTACCGCACCTCTCTCAGCAAGATTACCCTTCAAAATGGCTATGCCCCCTTCTCTGCTCAGCGGATTTGAGATATCCCTGATTATGTCCCTCCCCCTGATGAAAGCGGATTCCGCAATTTCATAGACAGATTTACCGCTCACGGTCATCTCGTCGCTAAGCAGATCTTTGGCTTTCTTCATGAGCATCGGAACTCCACCGCTTTCATCCAAATCCGCGATCGTGAACTCCGATGCGGGATCTATGGCAACGATATGAGGCGTCCTTCTGCTTATCTCGTCAAAAAGATCCAAGCTGAGCTTTATTCCAGCTTCTCTCGCAATCGCTGGCAAATGAAGAACAGTGTTGGTCGATCCACCTATCAGCATGTCCATCGTTATCGCGTTCTTGAATGACTCTTCAGTTATGAAGTCCGAAGGCTTGATTCCCCGTTTGACGAGCTCCACTATTCTTCTTCCGCTCTCCTTCGCAATTCTAAGCTTTCTCGAAGAGCAGGAGGGAGAGGTAGAGCAGTATGGAAGGCACAGGCCTAAGGCTTCCGTCAATATCTGCATCGTGTTCGCCGTATAGAGCCCTTGACAACTCCCACAGTATGGGGCGCAGAAGTCCTCGTAGAGCTTTAGAGTCTTCTCATCTATCTTGCCCGATTTGTAAAGTCCGGCAGCTTCAAAGGCAGTCTTTATCGTAACCACTTTGTCTCCAACTCTCTCAGCGAGCATTGGGCCTCCGCAGACCATTATCGCTGGAATGTCGAGCCTCAGCATCGCCATGAGCATTCCGGGAACTATCTTGTCACAAGCCCCTACTACAACAAGCCCGTCGAACTGATGAGCCTGAACCATCGCCTCGATGCTGTCTGCTATGAGCTCCCTCGTCGGCAATGAGAACTTCATGCCTTCGTGCCCCATCGCAATTCCGTCGCATACGCCTATTACTCCGAATTCGAAAGGCACTCCCCCAGCTGCGTAAATCCCCTCTTTCACCGCCTGAGTGATTTTGTCCAAGTGCATGTGCCCCGGAACTATGGTATTGTAGGCGTTCGCAATGCCTATGAACGGCTTTTCCATCTCGTCATCGCAAACTCCCAAAGCTTTGAGAAGAGCCCTATGAGCAGTCTTCTCTACACCCTTCCTAACGATATCGCTACGCATGGCATAAGTTCTACGTCGGTCTTAATAACCTTCCTATAATACCAAGCCCCGTGAGGATTACGAGTGGAATGGCAACAGATGCGGCCGCCTTTGTGGTGTCGAGTCTTCTCCAATTCTTGATTCCAAATGTGAGGATAATAAACTGCCAGATCGTCGAAGAAATGCTGACAATCATGATCGGCGTGTTCATGAGTTCGTGGGTCATGCGAACTATTGAAAAACTCACTGGAAACAGAACTATGCTCGGAATGTAGCCGAAAGCTGTGAGCTTTAGAGTTTTGACGAAGTCTCCTACCCCTCCAAAGACCGATGAAACAGCGTGAATCAGTCCGGCGATGATCACCCAGCCCACGAACGAACTAATCAGAGGAGAGAGTAGGAGGTTGTATTTCATAGCTTCGAACATCAACCTCGCCTGCTCCGCAGGAAGGGTCTGCTGAAGTTGCTTGATCATTGTGCTTTCGATTATGTCCAAGTTTGCGTATAGCATCACTATTCCAAGAATAGCAGAAATTACAACGAGTAAGACAGCTATAAAGATGTTAACATCATCATGCTCCCTGAAAAAAGTGTCTGGATCTATCAATATTTTTAACATAAATCTACAATTTTACAAAGATTATTTAAATCTTTTTGAGCTGGTTATGATCTGTGAGCTAATTTGATTAGTAAAGTATATATAGTGGGTGTTATAATAATAGTTTTTCAAGAGGTGATGTGGTATGATCAGCAAGGTTCTGTTCCCGGTCGATTTTTCGTTGGTGTCGGAGTATGCATTTAGCAACTGTATTCCGAGATTCTTCAGCACAGGCGTGGCAGAAGAACTTATTCTAATCCACGTGTTGGACATTCATCCGACAGGAGATGAGTTCATAGACTTCGATAAGATGCAGATGAACGCCAAGGAGAAGCTCGAAAAGGTAGCGAAGGACTTCAAGGAGATGGGAATAAACGTAACAAAAACGATCGTCCGAATGGGCCATCCGGCGCTTGAGATCGCGAATGTTGCCGAGGAGGAGAACGTAGATTTGATCTACATGCCGTCTAAAGGTGAACACATCCTCAGAGACATGTTGATCGGAACAACTGCTGCAAACGTTGCGAGGGTTGCTACTAAACCTGTTCTCCTCGTCAAATACGAGTGGGACAAGGCGAGACACACTGTCAAGTGCATCTGGGATGCGAGAAGGGTTTTCGACAAGCCTCTAATAGCTTTGGACTTCTCTCCGTGTTCCGACAGCATAGTGGAGACCGTGAAGGCGCTGTTCGAAGATTACGTCAAAAAGGCCACGCTCATGCACGTCATAGACTACGGAAAGCCAGACAAGACCAAAGAACTGTCAGAGGAGGCTTTAAAGAAGCTTGAGGAGTTTGCGAAGAAGTTCAAGTTCGAGAGCGAGCTTGAGGTTGGAGTTGGAATTGCATCGAATGCGATAATCAACGAGGCGATAATAAAGGGTTCGACCGTGATAGTTGTTGGTAAGAGAGGTAGAAGCGTCCTGAAGGATTTGCTGTTAGGTAGCACTGCAGATGGAGTCATAAGAAAGTCCATGCTCCCCGTTCTGCTTGTTCCTTGCAAGTATTAAACTATTTTTATTTTTAATCTTTTAGCAAAAACAGATTTTAATCGAGCCCCATCCCTTCATCCAATGCAATTTTATGCGACGCTATCTCCGGGGCTCGAAGAGGTCGCTGCAAAGGAGATCGAGAGCTTGAGTGGAAAGGTTACGGAAGTTAGGGAGGGCAGAGGGAGGATCTTCTTCGAAGGGGATCTAAAGCTCATGGCAAAGCTGAACTACGTTGCAAGAACTCTGGAGAGGATAATGATTCTGCTCGCAGTCGAGAAGTTCGAAACGCTCGATGATATTTACCGAATCGTGAAGGACTTGGATTTCAGCTGGATAAAACCCAATCAGAGCTTCGCAATAAGACCGCTAAGGGCCGGAGAGCACGACTTCACATCCTTGGATGTCGGGAGAGTGGCTGGACAAGCTGTCATAGACAGTTACATGGAATCCAAGGGCGTCAGACTCAGGGTCGATTTGGACGAGCCGGATGTGATAATCAGAGTAGATGTGATATTCAACGAGGTTTACGTGGGAATAGACACAACTGGCGATGAATCTTTGCATAGGAGAGGATACAGAGTTTACGACCATCCCGCCCCTCTGAATCCGACGATAGCATCAGCTTTGGTAATGCTATCCGACTGGAACCCAAAGAAGTCTTTGCTCGATCCGATGTGCGGAAGCGGAACGATTCTCATCGAAGCTGCGATGATGGGAAGAAATATTCCTCCGCAGAAGTTCAGAAAGGTGAATTTCCTCTTTACCAACATATACGGCGAAGATCTGCTCGAAGAAGTTAGAAGGGAGGCTGAAAGGTATGAGAGCGATGTGAAGATGAGACTTATTGGCATAGAGAAATTCAGGAAGCACATAAAGGGAGGAATCTTGAACGCTAAAGCTGCTGGCGTTTACGACACGATCGACTTCATTCAGGCTGACGCAACGAAGCTCTGTCTTAAGGAGGTGGACATAGCCATAACCAACCCGCCATACGGACTGAGAATTGCAAAGAAGGGAATAATCGAGAGGTTATACGACGGATTTTTAAGATCGGCCAAAGATGTCGTCAACGAAAAGATCGTTATCATCACAGCAGAAGACAGGATTCTAAGGGATAAAGCTATGAAAAACGATTACACAATAGATCGAGAAATTTGGGTAAAATACGGTGGATTGGATACGAAGGTGTTTATTCTCAAGCCTTAAACGATTCGAGCAGACTCAAAACGTCTTTGTTCTTGCTCACGTAGTTCTTAATCAGATCGGAAGTCATGTAATCTACCAAACGCAAAAGCTTGAATTTACTCTCGCAATCCTCAAAATAGTCCAATGCATCTTTACTCCTTTTAGCATAACTCCTTATAAGTTCGAGAATTCTCGATACTCCTTCCTCAAAACCGAACTTTTCAGCGTATATCATCGGGAGCGTTAGAGATTCGAACTCAGAGCTCTTGTCTTCATACATGTCCAAAAACTCAAGCAGATCGTCGACGAGCTGATAAGCCAAGCCCAAGTTGTTCCCATATTCGAACAACCTCTCAGCAGCTTTTCTATCATCAGAAACAACCAAACAAGCGTTCTTGGCACTGTAAGCGAATAAGGCTGCAGTCTTCGTTGAAATGCACTTAAAGTAATCCTCTTCGCTGAAAGGTTCCCTTATGCTGTAAACGTCCAAAACCTCACCTTCGCTCATCTTCATTCCAACTTCCGCAAACCCCTTGACTATTTTCTCATCGTAAACCGAAACTAACTCGACAGATTTCGAAATCAACCAGTCTCCAACTAAGATCGCGAGAGATATGTCATATTCGACGTGCAAGGCCTTGACGTTTCTTCTCATCACCCCTCTGTCTATTACGTCGTCGTGCGCCAAGCTTGCGGTGTGAATGAGCTCAACTGCTAAGGCCATGTTCATTACGTCTTCATAGCTTCCACCGCAAAGCTTCCCGCTCAAAAGAACGATGATCGGACGGGTTCTCTTACCACCGGCCTTTATTATATGTTTAAGAGCCTTTTTAATCTTTGGAATCGTCCTTACGCTTTCTACGAGCTTGTTGAGTTCCTCGTTTATAATTCTGTATTCTTCCCAGCTTTCGATCATCGTTTCACTTCCTTTTTTTGAGGTTGTTTTTGATATTCTGATTTAAAAATATTGATGTTTTGCCAAAAGCTTTCAAAACCACTCTCACTGGATAATCGATTACCAAAAAACAATTTTTCACAAGTTAAATTATATTTTGAGGAATATTGATGATTTGCAAAAGCCTTTTAAATTTGGGGGTTTTAATAACTAAGGGTGGTTTTAATGGGTGTCCTTTGGCTCGATGAGGTCGATAAAGACGATATACCTATTGTCGGCGGCAAAGCTGCAAACTTGGGTGAGCTTATAAGGGTCGGAATTCCGGTTCCTGAGGGTTTTGTTGTTGATGGAAAAACATTCATGGATTTTCTTGAGAATTCTGGGCTTAAGGAGAAGATAATTGAAGTTTTGAGAGATATAAACATCGAAGACACTAAACAGCTTGAGGGGGCTTCGAGGAAAATTAGGGAGATGATTGAATCCACTCCGATGCCGAAGGAGGTTGAAGAAGAGATAAAGCAGGCTTACAGAAAACTCTGCGAGGAAAGCGGAGAAGAAGTGTTCGTTGCGGTTAGGAGCTCAGCAACTGCCGAAGATCTGCCCGGAGCGAGTTTCGCAGGACAGCAGGAAACCTACTTAAACGTTAAAGGAGAAGACGAAGTCGTTGAAAAGGTTAAGAAGTGTTGGAGTTCATTATATACGCCGAGAGCAATCTACTACAGAGTTCAGAAGGGATTCAGGCATGAGGATGTCAGCATAGCCGTTGTTGTGCAGAAGATGGTCAATTCGGAGAAATCCGGTGTCATGTTCACATCTCATCCCGTAACTGGCGACAAAATTGCGATCATCGAAGCTGTTTGGGGGCTTGGTGAAGCGATAGTGAGCGGAATGGTTACTCCGGATCACTACGAATACGATAGAGTTCAGAGGACGATCAAGGTCGTTAAGATTGCCGAGAAGAAGATCATGCTCACAAGGGGAGAAGATGGCAAGACCGTGAAGGTCGAGTTAGATGAGGAAAAATCCAAAGCCAGAGTTTTGAGCGATAAAGAGATTGAAGATCTCGTGAATTTGGGAGAAATCATCGAAGATCACTACGGAACTCCGCAAGATGTCGAGTGGGCAATCGAAAAGGGGAAAATCTACATACTTCAGTCAAGACCGATCACGACGATTAGAGAGGAAAAGAAAGAAGAGGAAGAGGTTGAGCTGGAAGAAGGCAAAATCCTGCTTAAGGGATTGGGAGCCTCACCGGGTATTGGAATCGGGAAGGTTAAGATCGTTCTGAGTCCGGATGAGATATCGAAGGTTGAGGAGGGAGATGTGCTCGTTACGACGATGACCACTCCAGACATGGTTCCAGCAATGAGAAAAGCTTCGGCTATAGTCACCGATGAAGGTGGTCTAACTTGCCACGCTGCTATCGTCTCAAGAGAACTTGGTGTGCCGGCTGTTGTTGGAACAGAGAAGGCTACAAAAGTCTTGAAGGATGGAATGGTTGTAACCGTAGACGGCGACAAGGGTATAGTTTATGCCGGAGCTATCAAGGAGAAGAAGAAGGAAGAAAAGCCAGCTGTTGTGGCTCAGGCTCCGATTATCACCGCTACGGAGGTTAAGGTGAACATATCCATCCCAGATGCGGCTGAAAGAGCCGTAGCTACGGGAGCAGACGGAGTTGGGCTGTTCAGAATCGAGCACATGGTTCTCGGCTTGAAGAAGCATCCGATGAAATACATCAAGGATGGTGAGATAGAGAAATACATAAACGAGCTCTACAAGGGGATGAAAAAGGTCGTCAAAGCGTTCTATCCCAAGCCTGTCTGGATAAGAACGCTAGATGCTCCTACTGACGAGTTTAGAGCCATGGAGGGAGGAGAAGACGAACCGATTGAAGCAAATCCAATGCTTGGATTCAGAGGGATAAGGAGAGACCTCAAGGAGGAAGAGCACTTCAGAGCAGAAATAAGGGCCATAAAGAAGCTCGTCGAAGAGGGATACACGAACATCGGTATAATGCTACCGCTTGTGACTTCGCCAGAGGAGGTTAGAAGGGCAAAGCAGATAATAATGGAGGAAGGTTTGCCGTTGGACAAGATCGAATTCGGAATAATGGTCGAAACGCCAGCTGCTGCTCTTATCATAGAAGACATAATAAAAGAGGGTATAGACTTCATAAGTCTTGGAACGAACGATTTGACACAATACACTCTCGCAGTCGATAGGAACAACGAGAACGTAGCCTATCTCTACAACGAGACACATCCGGCCGTTATGAAGCTAATAGAAAGAACCATAAAGGTATGTAAGAAGTATGGCGTGAAGACCTCGATCTGCGGACAAGCTGGGAGCTATCCGCATGTGGTTGAGAAGCTCGTCAAGATGGGAATCGACAGCGTTTCAGCTAATCCAGATGCGGTTCAGAGGATAAGAGAGGTTGTTGCGAGAGTTGAGAAGAAGATAATGCTCGACAAGCTCAGAGAGAAGGAGCTTGAGAATATTCCGGAATGACTAAATCAGCCAGCGTTTAACCTTTATCTCTTTTTTAAGCAGTTTTAGAATGAGAACCTTAAAGAAAGAGGTAATGCAGATCATCGTCCAGAGAGGAGAGTATATAAAGTAATATAAAGGCAGTAACCTGCAGTCGATTCTGTATTCAAATCTCTTCGCCAGAAACGTTACGGTTACAGACCATATGACGAAAGACAGCAGTATTACGAGCAGATTCTTGAGAGTGTGGATTTCGAATAGCATGAGCATAGCCAAGGACAGCAATTTCGGAGATAGGAACACCATAAAAGGAATAAGGAGATAGAGTAGCTTTAGGATTAGGCTGTCTGGCAATAGTAAGCTTAAGATGAAGCCTATTATCGCCGGATAGAAAACAAAGAGGTAGGGGATCCAAAGTCTCGGCTTCCTCGCAATCTTCCAAAAGTTTTCGATTAAAACCTCAGCCCCTCCCAAGCTCCAGCGTTCTCTCTGAACGAACCAATCCTTAAGGTTCGAAGGGGCTTTCGTTATCGCTCTGCCACCAACTCCGACCTTGAAACCGTTCAACCCCAAGCGAACGCCCAAGTCTGTATCCTCGTTTATTCTCCTCCTGAATCCACCGATCTTCTGGATAACAGACCTCTTCACCAAAAAAGCGGAACCATTTATGCTGAGGCATGAGTTAAACCTCTCAGCAAGCTTGGCAGTCAGAAACATTACAAAGTAGTCTATACTTATCAGTCTTTCAAGGATGGAGTTCGCAAAGACCTCTTTCCTAATCTCGACCGCATCCTTCCCATTCAGCTTACAGATTTCGACTATTCTCGTATCAGAATCCAAAAATAGTATATCTTCCCCGCTCGCAATCTTCAATGCATCGTTCAGAGCTCTCCACTTTCCCCTTCTTTTATTGCTTATCGTTGCCTTGATGTCGTATTTGTTCAAAATTCGAATTAGTTCGTCGCTTGGCTCGTCGGCAGCGACTACAACCTCATATCCACTTCTCAGCAGTTCCTCGATGTTTTCTTCAATCAATCCCTTGTCCCTATATGCTACGATTATTGCTGACTTCATATCATTTTGTTATTTTTATAATAAATTCTTTAACTTCTTCTGACGTCATGTTGTGTGGTATAATGTAGATCATGTAGCTGTCCTTGCACCAGAAGTAGTGGGTATCGTTCTTACCCGGTGGTTTGATGTAGTAAACCTTTAACCCATCGACGTTCATAGTCCTGACATCTTTCCACCCGTATTCGACCATCGACTTCGCCATCCTATCCGTCTCATCCCTTGCAACACTCGAATTTGGATAGACCGTCACCCAAACGGTTACGTATTTCGAATGAGGATTCGTGAGGTTTAGATAGTGCATCATCGCGATGTCGCTCACGAATCTGATCTCGCCCACATGCATCTTCTTCACGAACTCCAGCGCGGTCTCTCCGGTTAAGCAGACCACCTTCCTAAGACCCATAATCTCGTCTGGAGTTATGTTCGTGGCGTTCAGCTTCTCTTCGTGCTTCTGCTGTGCGCATCCGAGCAAAATTAGAACTAATAGGATGACTGCAAGTTTTTTCATCCGTCCAAAATCATCACTTCCATTAATAACCCTTTTGAATTAGTGTTATGACAAGATGAGCAGCGACACCGGCCAGTATCGACAACCCCAAGTTCCTCCATCTCAGGAATGTTAACAGCACGACTATGAGAGCCAATACGCTCGCAGACACAGGCTTGGAGGATGCGAGCGACGTTACAAATAGTGCCGAAATCAGTCCAGCTGACGAGTATTCTAGGTATTCTTCTATTCCAATCCTGAACCTGAAACGCAACGGGAGGTATCTCGCCAAGTAAGTTCCCAGAGCCACCATCACTATCGCCAAGTAGTGCTCCACGCTCTCACCCTCGACACGATTATCGGACTCAAAATCCCGGCGAGCAGAATTCCGATCGATGCACATCCGATCATATTGAATATCATGGCAACGGTTCCTCCAACAGCAACGGCTAGAGCACGGTATCCCTTCAAATTGGGAATCAGAAGTATCAGGAACAGAGCGGTTAGAGAGAAAGTTAGGGACGGTGCTATCGCCTCGCTCGAAAGGAGGAAAGAACCTCCGATTGTTCCAGCTAAGGTTCCCAAAACCCAAGCCAAGTAGGCTCCAACTTCCAACCCCCATATGAACTTCTCATCGTCGGCGTTGAGAGATAACGCAAAGACCTCATCGGTAAGGCCGAAGGCCGTTAAGAACGGTTTCTTCACGTTCACCCTCCTCGAAACTATGCAGCCGTAAACGATGTGTCTCAGATTCAGAGCAATCGGAATCACAACTGCACTCAGGAAAGATTGGGGCATCAGAGCGATCAAAGCGAACTGGCTCGCCCCGGCGAATATTAGCATGGATGCCAAGATCGTTTCAGTTTCGCTGAAACCCATGGCCATCGCGGATATTGCAAAAGTCACAGCAACGGGAAAGTATCCCAAGACTATCGGAACGCTGCCCTTAAGCCCTTTCTTGAACATCCCATCCCTCCCTTCTGAAGGCGAGAATGTGAATTCCACCTTCCCTTCCATCCGTCGCGAGGATCCTCTCGTGGTAGAGCAAGGAGAAACCAGAATTTTCTGCAATCGATTTGAAAATCTCCGGGTAAGGCTTAGAGCCTTTGATAATCTCCGACAGCTCCAAACGCTGGAATAGACAGTATGACTCCATCGGATCTCTTATTTCGATTTCTCCGAGCTCCTTGTGAAGGATGAACGCTTGGCTTATCGCCGCTTCAAATTCTCCGGTCATGGCCAGATAGGCTATCAGCGGAACTTTAGTAGACAGTAGCTCTATCGATCTATCTGCGGATTCAGCATCCACAAGCGTTTCTACCATCAACCTCGAATGGTGGAGAACCGTATTTCCGAAACTCTCCAATCGATCGCTGTAGGGAGAGACGAAGTCTCCGCAAACTATCAAGAACTCGTATTCCTCAGCATTCTGCAAAACGTCCAGATTAGAGTCGAATGAAATCAGAACATTCGAGCCTTCATCTATTCGCAGAAGCTCGTTCAACATAACCTTATGGGTTTCATCTCCCAAGATCGTAGCATCTACGTTACCCCCAACGAACCTCCTAACGGCAGAAGCTACGAACAAAGCTTGGAGGGCATAGCCGGGACGTAAAACCTTCGGATTCTCCAAACCAATCTCGGGAACTCTCGGATGACCATGGGCAAGCAAAGCTTCGGAAGCTAAAACGCTTAAAAGCAAAGACGAGCCATCAACGAGGTTCTGAAGATACCCCAACTCTTTTTCGGACAATCTACCTCTCTTCAACAGCCTCAAAACCTTCAAAGCTTCACCATTAACGTTCTCTGGAATTCGGATTCTGATGGGTGTGTTGAAGACATATATAGATACGCAATCGCTCTGCTTGGCGATCCAAGTCTTTACCTTTAATTTACTTAAAGCATCCTTGAGCCTTGCTAAATCTTCTTTACAGTAATCTCCATGAAGCTCTATTCTGAATGCAGATCCTCCGAAATTCTCAATTCTATCGATCAAACTTTTTATCTCTACATCGCTCTTCGGAAAAGACGTAATTAGATCATATCTAAAATCCTCATCGGGATATCTTATCGTCAGTATCGCCTTTGTCTCTTCTATAGCTACGTAGATGTGGGGGATGTCAGCTCTGAACTCGAACTCATCCCCAGCTTTCAAGAACTTCGGAGATTGAATCGGCCCAGATATCATACTCCCGCTCACAACCGTTATTTTCTCAACAACTCCTCTCTGATGCGCTTCCGCCTTTCTAACGCACCCCTGCTTAAGAATCATCTTGTAGACCTCTATCTTCGGTCTTCCGATCGATCGTTCTATAAGTCGAACGGTCATGCCCGATTCATCAACTTCGACGACATCGGGAATCAGTTCTCCAAAAGGAACGTTCAACGCATTTGCTATCGACCAAAGAGTAGATATTGTAGGGTTTATTTTTCCAGACTCCAAAGCTGATAGAGTTGATTTCGAAATACCAGCGATTTCAGCGAGCTTTGATAGCGATAATCCCCTTCTCCTCCTAAGCGTTGCTACCCTCCTTCCTATTTCAGAAACGTTCATTATGTTCAACTCCTATGATATTTTTGTTCGTTATATTGAACACCACAGATAAGGCTTGCGAATTTGGCGAAAGCAAATAGAAGGATAACTTCTTAAGCAAAGAGTCGATCGTGCTTATATGAAGAAGATAGTCGTCATGAGCGGAAAGGGAGGAGTCGGAAAGAGCACCGTAGCAGCTAACATCGCTTTTGCTCTTACAATGAAGGGTTATAAGGTTGGATTGCTCGACAGCGATTTGCACGGGCCGAGTATACCCAAGATACTGGGTTTGGATAATTTAAAGGGTTTAGAGGTCGTTGAGGGTAAGCTTAAACCCGCAGAGGTTAATGGACTAAAAGTTGTTTCAATTCAGTTCCTGCTACCATCTAAAGATGCTCCAGTTGTGTGGAGAGGTCCAATGAAACACAAGTTTTTAGAACAGATATTCAACGACGTGAATTGGGGCGATTTGGACTATCTGGTCATAGACTGCCCTCCGGGAACCGGTGACGAAATTATAAGTATATTCCAGCTTGCTAAGCCAGATGCAGCAGTAATAGTAACAACACCGCAGAGCGTCGCGCTTGAGGATGTTAAAAAAGCTATAAACTTTGCGAAGAAGGCTATACAGAAGATATATCTGATAGAGAACATGAGCGGGCTTATATGTCCACATTGCGGAAAGAGGATAGATGTTTTTGGAGCCGGTGGCGGAAAGAAGCTCGCTGATGAGATGGATATCAAGTTCTTGGGGAGCGTCCCGCTCGATCCCGAGATCATGAAGAGTTGCGAAGAGGGTAAACCTTTCGTAAAGCTCGATATGAACTCTGCTAAACTCTTCAAGGAGATCGTCGAGAAGCTTATTCAGGAGGTTTGAAATGTTCGACCTCCACATCCATTCAATTTATTCTGATGGAATCGCAAGCGTTGATGAGATCGCGAGGAAGGCAAAAGAGATGGGGATGAAGGTCATAGCGATAGTCGATCATTCAGTAGAACATCGGTTAGGCATGGATGAGAGCAAAGCTAAGAGAAGACAGGCCGAAATCGAGGAGGCAATGGACAAATACGATATCAAGATATTGAGCGGTGTAGAGTGTGGAATTTTGCCAGATGGAGAGATCCAGCTTCCCAACTTTGAGTTCGACTTAGTTATAGCTTCTATTCACGAATTTTTGTCTGTTGATGAATACTACCACAGAGTGAAGCGTTGCTTGGAAAGGTTCGGTGATGTCGTGGATGTTTTGGGACATCTCCACTCAGACAGGTTCGGCTCTGCCGGAAGGGACTTCGTTCAGGATGTGGAGATAATAGACCTCTTACTCGAAACCGACACGGCAATAGAGATAAATACGACACACATGGCTCCCCCTTTGGACTTTTTGGAGATGTGCTCTGGAAAGCCGGTGAAGTATTCGATCGGAAGCGATGCCCACACCCTTGATAAGGTAGGAGATGTTAAATGGGGCTTCGAAATTGCGAGAAGGTATTTAAAGAAGGGAGAGCCGATAGTTAAAATCTGACCGTTCTTCTGAGCTCTATATCGAGTAAAATCATCGAAATTATTGCTATTCCAAGCGAAACCGCAAGCAGACACCTCGAAACGTTTTCGTTAATTGGATGTGCAAGCACCGATGAAAGGTAGAACATCATGAAAACCAAGAATACCAAAAGGGATGGTCTCATGTTGACCGGAACGACTATTAGATTTAATACTCTTATGTATCTCGCCAATTTCAATAGAATCGTCGCTATAACGAGAGCGGAAACGGCTATCGCAAAATCAACAACAAGCTGAGAGATCGCGATCTTCTCCTCGAACACTATCCATAGAACTGTTATGTAAAAGGGCACGTTAACGCTATCCTTGCAAAACGCAATCGTCGTTGCAGATCTCAGCACGGTATTCAGCAAAACGATATTGAAGATTAGAACGTATATCACCGAAATTAAATCGACTAAAATCTCAAAGTCTTTCAACTGCTGAACCAAGACTACCGCCTTGGCAATCATTATCGTTGCCAAAGCTGAGAGAGCGTGAAAAGTCTCTTTAACCTTCCAATTAAGATTGGTTATCTCGATCTTGCTTACGATAGCGTAGTTTATCAACGCTATCACGAACCCAATTACACAAATGATTATTACGATTATTGATACAATTTCCATTGACACCGAGGTCTCTTCTCTCTTAATTAGCTTTTCGAAAGTGATTTTATCCATGCGAAGAACCGACATCCATGGGTAAGACGATTGCAGAAAAGATTCTAAGTGAGAGAAGTGGAAAAGATGCCTACGCTGGAGATTTGGTTGTGGCAAGGATAGACCAAATAGCTCTGCAAGATGGAACTGCTCCTCTCGCTATAAGGCGGATTAGGGAGCTGAACAGACCGATTGAAGCTGCAAGTAGAACACATTTCTTCGTCGATCATGCAGCCCCCTCACCAAGAAAAGAGCTTAGCAACGATCAGAAGCTCATAAAGGAATTTGCCGAGAAGATAGGGGCAGACTTCAACCCGCCCGGAGAGGGCATAATTCACCAGCTGATGGTTGAGAGATTTGTGAATCCCGGAGATTTGGCAGTCGGAGCTGACAGCCACACTTGCACGTATGGAGCGCTCGGAGCTTTCGCAACCGGAATGGGCTCCACGGATATAGCAATAGCGGTGGTTTTGGGAAAGAACTGGTTCAGAGTGCCTGAAACCTTCAGAATCGAGATAAACGGAAAGTTGCCGAAGGGTGTGTTTGCGAAGGATCTCATATTACACATAATTGGCAAATTGGGCGTTGATGGAGCAACTTACAAGGCTCTGGAGTTCCATGGCGAGACAGTCGATGCCATGGATATGGACTCCCGTCTAACGATGGCCAACATGGTTGTAGAATGCGGAGCTAAGGTTGGCCTATTTAAGACGGACGAGATTACAAGGAGGTTCTTGGCTGAGAGGGGTAGAGAAGATAAATTCAGGGAGATAAAGCCCGATGAAGATGCTGAATACGAGAAAGAGCTATACTTTGAAGCTGACATCGAGCCGATGGTTGCAAAGCCCCATAACGTTGACAATGTCTGTCCAGTCAGTGAAGTTGAAGGAACGAAAGTAGATCAGGTTTACGTTGGAACGTGCACGAACGGCAGGCTTTCGGACATAGAGATCGTTGCAAGGATGCTTAAAGGACGAAAAGTCGCTAAAGGTGTTAGACTTATAGTAGCTCCAGCGAGTAGAGAGATCTACCTGAAAGCCATGGAACTCGGCTACCTCAAGGTGATCGTCGAAGCCGGAGGTGTGGTGATTCCACCGGGCTGCGGGCCTTGCGTCGGCATTCATATGGGTGTGCTTGCGGATGGAGAGGTCTGCATCTCAACTCAGAACAGAAACTTCAAGGGAAGGATGGGAAACCCGAACGCCTTCATATACTTAGCTTCACCGGCAACCGCTGCCGCTTCAGCCATAAAGGGTGAGATAGCGGATCCGAGAGAGTTTCTATAATTTTTTGGATCTTTTAACCTCTATCGCATATCCCCTGTCCATTCGAGTCATCTCAACTCCGGTCATAAGAGCTCTTCCAACTCCGAACAGGCGGTCGTTGTAAAAGACTACGATGTCGTTAGGTCTTATCCGCTCGTCAGCCTCCTCAACGCCGACAGCGAATATAGTCCCCTTAGGCTCAAAGTTGTCTATCCTAACGGTGTAAACGTTCTTTTCAAGTAGTAGCTTAGCTAAAGGCATATATATGTCGAGCATCCCATAGTTGATGTCTATCCTTGCGATTCTGTCCTTTCCTTGAAACAGCTCAAGATTCGGATATCTGCCCCTAACCCTAAAACCGTCCCCAAGCTCAGATAGCTCGACTCCAAACTGATACCTGAGCATGTGTTCGAAGATCGATAAATATAGATCGAAATCTTGTTTGGCGATGTTTTCTAAAGTCCTCTTCAGGTTGTTTAGAGATTGAGGTGTTGTAACATCACCTTCAGCCGTAAAGATTACATCGATCCCTAAATGCTCTACAACCTTCCCGTAGCCACCTTCAACGTGGGCGATTATCACATCAAATTTGCCCTTCTCGATGAACTTGGCGAGTCTCTCCGCAACGAATTCGATCTCGTCTCCACTCCAGTGTCCAGTAACTGGAACATCGTAGTTTACCGCCGGATACGTAAGCTCAAAAACTCTGGGAACGACTAAAGGAGAAGAAACGATTATCTCCTCAACACCCCTCAGCAAATTACCCAGATAAGATCGAATCCTCGAATGTGATTTTGAAAGCATGTAAGGTTTCCTCGCAGAGCACGGTAAAATCAGCAGAACTTTACCCTTCGGCCTATACGCATCTATAGCCCTTTCGAAGAATGTCGTGATTTCGGGCCTCGTGAAGGAATCCTCACTCGTTGGAGTCAGCTTCGATCTCTTGAAGACGGCATTATAGCGCTTGAAATGCTCGCGATATTCGTCAGCGATTCTCAGCATTGCCGTCAGTTCAGGATCGAACTTTACATGTGCCTCTACAAAGTTTCTGAGATTCTCCTGCCTTATCTGCTCCCTGACGAGTTCCAACTGCCTTCTCAAAACAGCTGTGTTGTGCTCTGCAAGCATTTCTTCATCCAAATCCTTAACACCATGGCTTGAGCATATCTCACAGTTGCACGGGAGAGATCTGAGCGATTTAAGCTCGAATTCGCAGTTTTCAAGCATGTAAATTCCTTCGTAAGCTTTAAAGATAGGCAGTATGTTGTCGACGATATCTACTCCAAAGTAAACTAGTAAAGGGAGATTTTTTGGTGTAGCTAAAGCTGGAGTATACAAAGGCTTGAAGCTACCAGTCCTAAGCTCTATCAATGTTTCAACCAGCTTTCTCGGACTTAAAACGCTCAAGCCGGTGACGACGATAAAATTCTCATCTTTACTTTTCAGAACCTCAAACCTCTTCGGATCGATCTCCTTGAGAACGTATGGAGCTTTTCCAAAATCGATCTTATCGATCAGTTCTTTAAATTCGGATTTCCTAAGAAAGTCGATCATCAGAGGTGCTTCGAACGCTATTCCATCTACTTCAAGTTTGCCTACTCTGGCCAGTCCATCTCTCTTTTCAAGACTTATCATGCTCAACCACCGCGTTTTTCGGCAGATCTTTCAAAAATTCAAGCCATTTGCCTTTGGCCACTATCACAAACCTTCTATCGCTGTGATGTTCCAAGAACTTCTTCAAACCCCGCACGGCGATCTTAAGAGCTTCATCCTCCAATAGATCTGGCGGTGGAATTTCTGCATGTCCCGCTGGATAGGATTCAAGCATCTCAATCGGCACAACGCCAAAAGCCGGCCTTAGATAGAAATCTGCCAAGACTCCTTCATCCGCCGAAATTACGATCTCATCCTTATCCGGCAGTTCCACGTTCAGCACCCTCTCGTGATGTCTGAGCACCGCCGGTCTGTAACAGCTTTCAACTCCAGCGTAGAGGAAGGAGTGCTTCATCGAGGGATCGTATTGTTCCAGAAGCCACCCATAATTTTTGATCTGTCTCCAAGCAAACAGAAGGTTTGGATGGCTTCTTATCCTGCATTCCACGAGCTCGAAGAGATTGTTCTCCTTTATGGCCTGCTTTATCCTTCTGATCTCTTCAAAGCTAACCCAGAGGTTATGTTCCGCCAAAAGCTTGGCCCTCTCCTCTTTATCCATTCTTCTAAGCTCTTCCGGAGTGTGTTCTAAGCATATAGGGCAGGAGCATGGGAAGTATTGGAGCTCCTCAAGCTTCTTCGTCCCGTATGGAGTTAAATAACGATCGTCTTTGGCGTATAAAGCGTAAGCGGCGGAATCGAATAGATCGCAACCTAAGGCAACTGCCAAAGCGAAAACCATCGGATGTCCAGCACCGAATAAATGAACCGGAGCATATGAAGGCAAAACGGACTTAACCTCCAAGATTATTTTAACCAAATCGTAAAATCGATATGTATCCATGAGCGGAACTATTCCTCCGATGGGATAAACGTCTCCACCCAGCTTGACAACCTCCTCGGCACACCTCTTTCTCAAATCCATGTGTGTCGAGCCTTGAATTGGCAGAGCGAGCAACCTATCCCCTCTCTCCATCCCCGCCGCTTCCTTCTCCCTCTGAAGTGTCACTTCAAGATCGTTTAAAGCGGTGTTGTAATCGGCATCGGGCGGTGTTGGAACATCTAAAGGGACGATTATGTCCGAGTTTATGTCCATCTGGAATTTCAAAATCTCTTCGTTCGAAATCTCAACGTCACCGTAAACCATCAGTTGATAGCTCCCGCTGTCGGTCATTATCGGCATGTCTACTCCCAAAATACCGTGAACTCCTTTCTTAACCGCAGCCTCCTTAAGTTCGGGTGTTCGGTAGATTATGTATGCGTTCGTGATCAGAATCTCCGCACCGAATTTCCTCATCTCCCTTGCCGGAATCAGCTCGATGTTTGGATTGATTACGGGCATCAACGCAGGAGTTTCGACTTTGCCGTGGGGTGTTTCGAGTTTTCCGATTCTACCCATCGCATCCTTATCCAAGATCTCGAATTTCTGCATCATCGCCAAATCGATGGACGGCTATAAAACGTTTAGCAGAGCCAGAGAAAATATCAACTCCACGAGCGACGTCACAGCTACAGGCATCAGAAATGTCCCGTATAGCACCTTACAAACGTATCCGATGATTACGGGAGTATAGATTACAACGAATCCCAGAAGGAAGAGGATTAAAACCGTTTCCAAACCGGAAAATACGTCCCTCTTTGCCCCGATTTTGCTCGTCGCTGAAAGAGTTACAATAGCCATCGCGATTACCGATGGGGTGATCGCAAGTTCGAAGAGGAAATCGGGACAGATTCCCCTTACTAGGAAGATCGTATCCAATACCGCAATAGAGATAGCATATATCATCGAAATTATAACCATCTTGGCAGTTATGATTGTTTTAGGCTTAACGGGCAAGATCTTAACAACATTCACGTTCTCCAATCCGTAAAGGGAATACGAGAGAACTACGAGAAACGAAAGCAAAATCAAAACTGCGGGCATGAACTTACCAAAAGATAGCATCAGTCCCTCGAATATCGGCAACAAAACCAGAAATGTGTAGGCGGGATTCCTCGATATCAGCCTCATGTCCTTCCTAACAAATGCAATAGTCGGACTCGTGAGCTTGATCTTAACATCCGACTGCTGAAAGATGGAAATCGCTTGAACCTTCCTGATGTTGGACAGAACCCATTTAACAGAGTAGTAACCCAACCCCGTCCAGAGGATCGAGCCAAGTAAAGAGCTAAACGTAATTACGCCGGTGCATAGATAGGAGTAGCAGAAGGGGAAGAGAAATCCCAAGGTGTTCGAATACGATTCAAGAAAGACCAAATACCCTTCTAAGTAGCTCAGCCTGCTTAGAATGCCACCTAAGGCGTAAATTAGGAAGAATGATAGCGCCCATACGATCTGGCACACCAACCTCACTACACTCCTCCAGCCGGATGCCGAGCCGGTTAACTTTGTGTAGAACAATTTAGACATGTAGAAGACGATTCCTAACGCCAACGCTACGGACACCGCTATTCCGGTGAAGGCGGGTAAAATTGCCCGAAAATCTCTAAGAGCAACACCAATCACGAAGACGAGAGTGACCGCTATAAGCGGTATGTCAAATATCCTCAGAAAAGTCAGGATAGCAATCTTCGAAATTTCCTCCTCTTTAAGAGGTAGGACGAACAGCAAATCAAATTTTTGGGAGACGAAGGTCGTAGTGGTCTGGAGAAAGAAGAATGCAAAAATGAAAGTCGTGATTATATAGAACACAACGAAATCGACCGTTTTAAATCTGTATGCGGTAGTAACGGCAAAAACGCACAGGACGAAAGCTACGATGAGCTTGTTTAGAATCATCGAGTTCTTGGAAGACTTTATGACCTTCTCCAAGCTTTTTCGCCCTACGTTTGTCTCAAGGATCGTTCTGAAAGCTACATCTCTGTAGAAGTATCCCGATATTCTCCAGAGCTCTCTAAGAGATGGCATCGATGATCTCCCTTATCCCCACATCCTGACCGGTAAGCTTCAGAAAAACGTCCTCAAGAGAACCTTCGACGCTCGCAAGCTCTTTTAGTTCATCCACAGTTCCTTCGGCGATTATTCTACCGTTATTTATTACCGCTATCCTGTCACAGAGCTTTTCGGCGATCTCCATTATATGAGTGGAAAACAGAACCGCGCCACCCCTTTCAACGTGTTTCTGCATGATCTCCTTAAGTATCCTCGAAGACCTCGCATCTAATCCGTTTAACGGTTCGTCCAGTATCAGAAGGAGAGGATCATGAAGTAGGGCGGATATTATGGATACCTTCTGCTTCGTTCCCATTGAAAGGGTAGCTATGGGATTATTTACGTAACTGCGTATCCCGAAAGCGTCTATGAGAATGTCGATCTTCCTCGAATTCTTTACGCCTCTCACTGAGGCAACGAACTCGAAGAACTCCAAAGGGGTTAAAGATTCGATCAACATGAACTCCTCAGGAACGTATCCGATAAGATTCTTGCTCTCAAAGCTGAGAGGTTTGCCATTTATCCTAATTTTACCTTCAAAATCTACAAGTCCGACGACCGCCTTTATCGTGGAGCTCTTGCCAGCCCCGTTCGGGCCGAGAATTCCAAAAATCTCTCCCTTTTCAACGCAGAAAGATACGCTATCGACCGCAACGACTTCACCGTATTTAACTGTAAGATCTGTGACTTCTAGCATCAACAGTTAAAAAATGTTAATTTACAAAAACATTACCACTTCTCCCAGTGTGTCAGATATTCGATTGGATACCTCTGTCTCGGCTTTGGAGATTCATCTGGATAGCCTATAGGTATTATCGCCATCGGTCTCGCATAAGCTGGAATATCTAAAATATCGGAAACTTCTGCTTCGTCAAACGCTCCAACCCAAACCGCTCCAAGTCCAAGCATGTGAACTGCTAAGAGTATGTTCTCTACTGCAGCCGTGGCATCCTGCTCGGCGTAAAGCCTGCCTCTATCTCCATAAACTCTCATCGAACGGGGATAATTTGCACATACGACTACAACTACCGGAGCTTCGGCTATGAACATCTGGTTCAGCGACGCCTTAGCGAGCTTGAGCTTTGTAACTGGATTTTTAACAACTATGAAATCCCTCGCCTGCAGATTGCCAGCAGATGGCGCGGCATTTCCGGCTTCTAAGATCTTGAGAATCACTTCGTCGGGAATCTGCTTTGGCTTGAACCTCCTTATTGAAACCCTCGTGAATATAGTTTCTATGCATTCTTCGTATGGCATGAACCTAGTTCGTTCTTCGCGATTAAATAATTTTCAAAGTCTGTTCAAAACCCTAAGTGAATCTGGTAGATCTACAATCCTCGCGGGCACACCTATTGCAAGCTTCCACGGCGGAACGTCCTTTGTAACCAGAGCACCAGCAGCGACGAACGCCCCCTCGCCGATCTCAACTGCCGGAAGGATGATCGAATTTGCACCTATCGTCGCACCCTTTCTTATTATTGGTCCTCTAAGTTCGTATTCCTTCCTAACGGGATATT
This sequence comes from Archaeoglobaceae archaeon, assembly GCA_027064525.1. Classification (GTDB taxonomy): domain Archaea; phylum Halobacteriota; class Archaeoglobi; order Archaeoglobales; family Archaeoglobaceae; genus WAKM01. The sequence continues at coordinate 13,479 of JAMOPJ010000052.1, read as the reverse complement.
TGTCATTCGTTAAAACCGCATTTGGGCCTATGAATACGTGATCTTCTATGATGGTCTTTCTTGGAATATAAACGTTAGACTGAATGCTGACGTTGTTACCTATCACAGTCTCACCCTCAATAACCGTGTTCGTCCCAATCAAGACGTTATTTCCGATCTTCGTCTTTTCCCTTATAACAACATTGTGCCCCGTGACGAAGTTGTCGCCTATTTCGACATCGCAGTATATCACGGTGTTTGACCTAACTATAGCATTATCACCTATCTTTGCACCTTCAAAATCGAGCTCATGCCAGTTCGGTTTTTTAATGATCTCTGTGGTTGGGTGACCTATTATCACGTTTTGCATCACTACGGCGTTTCTACCGATCTTCGTGTTTCCGAAGATTTTGACCGTTTCGTCTATCATACTAGAAAAATATGTTTAATCGTTAAAATAGTCTTCGAGCGATTAACAGCATTATGCAAATGGCCAACGGCAGCACGGTTACCGGGAATTCAGGAATGAACACTGGTGTTGGTGTCGCTATGACCTCAAACTTCAATGCATAATAATCTTTTGACGAGATTAAAGGATAGTAATCCAAGTTGTCCGTATCAATTATGTATGACTGTTCTCCTATTCCATCGTTGTTGGAATCTACACCAGTATAATCGTCCCAGTAGTTGCCGATGTAGCTAACATATTCATGACCATTGTATTCGTAGAGATACAAAATCGTAGAGTTCCAGTAATTGACCGAATTCTGACTTTTGACAGAACTCCTTACGAAGTCGTTTAGGTAAATCTCGTTATCGAACGAATCCATTAGTGATAATGAACAAACACAGTCTGTGAAGGAGTTATCGTCGATCATGAGTTCGTTTGAGGATTTTAAAACAACCGCTTTCTCATCTTTGACAAATTCGTTGCTCTCTATGTAGTTCGAGTTTGAATTCTCACAGAATATGCCGTATGTGTTGCTCTCGAAGTAGTTTTCGGAAATTTCGTTATCATCCGATGTGTTAAGAACTACTGCGAAGTCGTTTCCTATAAAGTTGTTGTCCATTATCAAACATTCCTCAGATGAGTTAAGAATGATTCCATACTCGTTGGAATCGAAAACGCAGTCGTAGACCTCACAGTCATCTGAGTTCTTTATTCTCACACTGTATTTGTTGGATACGAACTTCATATCATGCACGACACAGATATCTGAATCGTATATGTATATCCCGCAATTTTGACCTTCGATGCAGAATCCGGTAACTTTTGCGTTGTCCGCCACTATCTTTATCACTGGAAGGTCAGAATCTGCAGCGCCGATTTTACAGTTGTTGGGTCCGCTTTCGGACATCAGAGTTATGCTCTTATCTATCACAACGTTTTCAATGTAAATTCCATCCTTAACAACTATCATATCATCAACGGAAGCGTTGTCTATAGCCCACTGGATCTTTTGGTAGTCGTCTGGAACAACGATGATCTGAGCACTTGCAACATGAATGAGAAGTAGGAATAATCCAAATGAAATTAAATACTTCATAGTTTGTTCTATCTATTACGATCTTTTTAAAATTTTTGAATTCATGTTCGATCACCATTCACCATTCAAAGTATCCTTAAATTTATGATGATAATGTTAATGATACAAAATATTATTGTGATAAGGAGCATTATAATAATAAGGTAATGAGAATATGAAAAAAATAGAAAAGGATATATACTTCACAGCTTTAATCAAAATATAGCGAGTTGATAGGTGTGAGTGATGAAAAAGGTTAGAGTTGGCGTTATTGGTGTGGGGCAGATGGGAAAACATCATGCGCGAGTTTATAGTGAAATTCCTCATGCTAAACTAGTTGGCGTTGTGGATGTCAGGGAGGATGTAGTGAAGAATGTGGCAAGAATGTATAACACTGAAGCATATACAGACTACCTAAAGTTGCTCGACGCTGGAGTTGACGCTGTAAGCATAGCGGTTCCAACGAGCCTGCACAAGGACGTAGCGATAGATGTCGCAGAATACGGTGTCGACATGCTCATAGAAAAACCGATAGCCGATAACATATTAAATGCAAAAAAGATACTTAAAGCTGCGAAGAAGTCAGGAGTCAAGATTATGGTAGGTCACATCGAAAGGTTCAATCCGGCTGTTTTAAAGCTTAAAGAGGTAATATCCTCAGGATTGCTTGGAGACATTCTGTCAATGTCGGGTAAAAGAGTGGGGCCATACTCGCCGAGAGTAAGAGATGTCGGAGTAATAGTTGACTTGGCAGTTCACGAGATAGACACTATGTCTTATCTCTATGATGACAGAGCAATAAGCGTTTACGCCGTAGCTGGCAGGAGTGGGATGTGCTCTCACAGCTTCGAAGACTATGCGTCTATAGTTCTCAGATTTACAAATAGCAGGGTGGGTATTATAGAAACCAACTGGCTAACTTCGAGAAAGATAAGAACGCTTACTGTTGTTGGAACAAGGGGCGTCGCTACAATAGATTACATAGACAAAACCCTTACGATCTGCAAGAACGGGGACGTTTACAGTGTGGATGTCGAAAAGAGAGAACCGCTTAAAAACGAGCTTGAAACATTTCTGAGATATGTCATGTATGACGAAGAACCGAAACCGTCGGGAGAGGATGGGCTTTACGTCCTCTCTGTTGCAATATCAGCCATAAATTCCTGGAAGGGGGAAACCGTAATAAAGTTAAAAGAGGTGATGTTAAAACACTAAACGTATATTATTTTCGTAAATGGTGTTAGTATTCTCAGCAGAGTTTTTATTAATAGCTGTATATAGGTAATTATTACCTCAAAAACCTTTGAGAGAACTTTAGAAGTAAAGCTTATGGTTGTTGGCGTCGGTGTCGGCTCTTCTGTTGGCTTTAGCTCGGGCGTAATTTTCGAGGTTGGAGTGGATTTCGAAGTTGTATGTGTGTAGAAGAAGGGCATTGAAATGCTACTTACCTTTATAACCTTTATTGTGACATTTCTGATTTTTACTCTGTCTCCAGATATCACTTCGATGGTTATGGTGTAATTACCCTCCGCATCTCTTGGAACTCCTATAAATGTGCTGACGTTGGAATTATTTACTGTAATTTCAGTTTTGGTTGCTGTCCAACCTTCTGGGAGTTTAATCCTAATCGTTGCGTTGTATGGAACTTCGATATAGAGGGTAAAATAGGAGTTCGCCTTAACTTCGGTTGGAGCTGTTATCTTGATTTCTTCGGAGCCAATGTTTTCATCTGAAGTTGTAGAGATAGATGATCCTCCGCCACCTCCACCGCCACCACCGCCTGAAGTTACCCATGCTCCAGCTGGAGTAGCAACTGAAGATCCACTCGAGGTTGAGGTCTGAGTAGTCTGCTGCACTTCTATAGTCCCATTGAATATCCTCGGATACATGGGATATCCGTTGTCATCGTCCATTCTAACAGAGGTCACATTTATGTGAGTGATACCCGTGCCCTTCACTTTGATCTTTAGAGTCGCTAAAGTAATATCCGTCGCATTCTGCTGAATGCATTCGTTCAAGTCTACTGCTTTAATCCAAACTGTGCTTGAAGGAAGAGTAGAGTTGTCGTGTAGAGTTGCCCAATCTGGAAACTCTACCGATTCTATTTCAGCTATCGATGAATTCTCAACACTTACCGTGATGTTATAGCCAGATAGACCGTTGGGTGCCTCGGTTAGTGTTATATTTATAAATGTGTCAGATTGAACAGTCCTGCTTTCGACGACCAAATCTGCCAAAACAGGTTGAACCAATGTAATCAGAATAAAAATTAAGATAAAAGTTCTCAGCATTTTAACTCACCTCCTTGAACAACTTCACTATGTCGTCGAAGTCTATCCTGCCGTTCTTGTTTATATCAATGAACTTAGCCGGATAGTTCTTCTCTATCCAATACATGAACTTGAAGTATTTGACAACATCGTCGAAGTCGATCTTCATGTTTCCATTAAGATCCTCGTAAACACCATCTCCATTAGGATCTGTCGGTGGATCGTTGCACTTTGGCAAGGGTGGAAGTGGAACTACCATAACCTTGCACTCGGTGGTGTTCAGGCTGATCGGATTTCCGTTGTCATCGTCTATTCTATACGTCGTTATTGTTATCTTCGTTCTCCCAGCGGCCTTACCTCTGATCTTTACAGTTACAACTTCAACGTTCTTGGCGTTAGGTCTAACGCTGTCGTTCAAGTCTACTGCTTTAATCCAAACTGTGCTTGAAGGAAGAGTAGAGTTGTCGTGTAGAGTTGCCCAATCTGGAAACTCTACCGATTCTATTTCAGCTATCGATGAATTCTCAACACTTACCGTGATGTTATAGCCAGATAGACCGTTGGGTGCTTTGTTAAGCTTCAGGGTTATCTCCTTAACCCAATCGACCTTGAGCACCCTGACCTTCGGGCTGAACTCAAGATCGACGGTGGATGAATTTCTGCTGGATGAATTTCCTATAGTGAATTTCATCTCCTCGCTTTGAGCAGAGTTTCCAGCTTCGTCTATGCTCACGATTACGAAGTAATATGTTCCCATAGTTAGATTCGTTAATCTCACCGTGTGGTGCTTGGCAAACGTCGGGTCGGAAACTTCATGATCGTAATCTCCAGATTTACTACCATACCTTACCATACCGACCGTAGTTTCGTTGGTCTTCCAAGATATTTTAACCGAATCCTTGCAAGTATATACGCTGATATCGTAGATCTCAGGTGGGTTGCAGTCTATCTTTACGGTTACGCTCTTTACAGGCTCCACGTTTCCGTTCACATCGACGGAGTAGAACCATATCGTCGTTGTATTGTGTAGCGTAACGTTGAACGGATTCTCGCCTTCTACCTTCTTCCAATTCTTCGAATCAGTAGAATAGTTAGTGTAAGCAATCCCACTGTCGTCACTGCGAAAGAAGGTCACCGTTACTGGCGTTACGTTTATCCATCCCCTCTCGTTCGGCTCGGGTGTTATCTTGTATGTTGTAGTTGGTGAAGTCGTGTCTATCTTACCGCTCGATGTCGTGAACGAGTGCTCTGAGCTTTCGTTGTAATTTCCGCTCTGATCCTTCGAACCTACGACGAAGTAATATGTGGTATTTGGACTTAGGTTTGAGAGCTTCATTCTGTGATTTACAGTCAAGGTCTTGTCATATATCTGATGGTCGTAGCTTCCGGGTTTCAATCCGTATTTGACCAAGCTATCCGATAACTCATCGGTCTTCCAAGTTATCACGACTGTGGTAGCTGTAATGTTCATTACTTTGACATCGCTTATAACAGGAGGAATCGTGTCGGGTGTAGTCGATAGTTGCAGTATGTAGATTCCCTCATATTGCTTGGCGACTATCAGCTTGTTGTCTTCATATGGAATTATGCCACCTCTCCCCGTGTATGCCGAGTAGAACAACGGGTTCTTGTGGAAGTTGAACTCCAAGACCTTCTTCGGATGTTTCGGATCGCTTATGTCGTATAGTTTTAGGGTGTTAAAGTGCGCCACCAAGTAGTTCCCGAGCATCCTTACACTACCCGGGCTACCACCTGTAGATATCTTGGAAAGATTTGCAGGCCTCAATGGATTTGAGAAGTCGTAGAGTTCCAGATACGATCCCTTGTCTATCGCAACGAGGGTTCCCAGCACCGACGCTATCTTACCAGATGTTATGGGATGAGCTTCCACAATCGGATTGGTGGGATCTGAGACGTTTATCACATACACACCTTTACTTGTGGATAGCAAGACGTAATTGTCTATTTTACCCGCCGCTCTACCACCAATCGATGCTCTGCCAACTATCTTCGGATTTAAGGGATCAGAGACGTTAACGACGACGAAATTCTTCCAATCGGCTGATATAGTATACCAATACTTGCCGTCGTAATATCCTCCGTATCCAACCCTCGGCTCGTTAGGACCTACGGACACTATCTTCTTCACTATCTTTGGATGTGTTATATCTGAGATGTCCACTATTACGATAGCATAACCCCACGATCCCTCCAAATACAGGTAGTGATCTATCTTCTTGATTGCCGTAACTCTCCCGCAGTTGTCGAGATATGTTACTTCCTTCGGCTGTGCCGGGTTGGATATGTCGACGACCCATATTCCGTAGTCTCCACCGGACACCAAGTATCCGTCGACGTATGCTATCGCTCTGACATCGTTCGACTTTATAGCACCCTTATACTTCGGCTTTGAAATGTCAGATATGCCGAATATCTTCAATCCATACGTCGATGCTACGACGTATACATAGTTCCCTGAAATCGCTATGTCTTCAGTGTATCCCGGCACACCCCCACTCGCCTTAGCTATGAATTTAGGATTCTCAGGATCAGAGATGTTGTATATTCTGAAGTCCTCGTAACGTGTTGCCACAAAAAGTAAATTTCCGACCACCTTCGTTCTAACTGCTGTAAACCCCGTGATCTTTTTGATCATAACCGGATTGGTCACGTTGGAAATGTTTAGTATCCCTATACCCGTGTAGTAATCGACTACATAAGCATAGTTACCGTATCTCGCAAATCCGCTGATGTAGTTTGAAAACTTGAGCGTTATTTTATTTACCTTGACCGGTGAGGTTGGATTGGAGATGTCGTATATCCAGATGGTCTTGTCCCTGGTGGCATACATGTATTTTCCGAGTATTGCCAGAACGCCACTCGGACCTTTTATCGTTCCTATGGTCTTGGGATGATACTTGTCCTTAATGTCGACTATCCAGATGCCACCGTAACGGTAATCACCAATATAGGCAACGCTGTCGTTCACAATAGCCAATCCTCCAAGCGGACCTATGTATATCTCGCTGGGCGGATAGATTTCAGCAACCTTAACTGGATTCTTCAAGTCGCTTATGTCGAAGATCTCGAACCTATCTTCTGTAACTACGTATAGATAGTCTCCACTGATCTCAAAACTCGTTATTCTCGTTCCAGCATAGACCTTGCTGTATGGTTCGTATGTAAACACCTTTGGCTTTTCTGGGATTAGATTGGGATCCAAATGAGGTTGCTTATACACCCTTATCTCTGCTCCCGCAGCAACGTAGATGTATTTATCGTCCGTTTTTACTCTCCACATTGGTCCGAACGGCCAATGACCAGCGACGCTGATGCTCTCATCGGATGCCGACGCCAGTGATACCCAAGTGATACTGATGAGCATTATTATCATTAATAATAATCCAAATGACCTACTCCACCTCATACTGATAATAGTTGTAATGATGAGCATAAAAAATTTTTGGTCTAAATATTTTATTTTTTATTATTATTAAAGGAGTAAATAACTTGTTTGTATGTCTTATAAATCATTTTACCAACAGTTATTGGATTAAACATCTTTTTAACGTAATATGATATCTCTTTATTGGAGTATCTATCCAAATTTTCGAGAACATCCTCTATGGCATTTGCGAGTGCCAAGGGATCTTTCGGTGGGACGATTTTACCGCAACGATCGTTTACGAATTCGACTTGTCCCCCGCTCGAGGTCGTCACCACGGGTTTTCCGCATGCCATGGCTTCTATTAGAACTATACCGAAATTTTCAAACAGAGATGGTAGGACAAACACGTCACAGCTCTTCAGTAGCTCTATTTTAATGTTGTCGTTGACTCTACCAAGGAACTCTACTACATCATCTACGCCTAACTCTTTGGCCAGTTTCCTATATTTCCCTTCAAATGGTCCATATCCAACGATCTTAATTATGAAATCTGACCTCCTCCTCTTTAGTATCTTAGCAGCCTCTAAAAGATAGTTCACACCTTTACGTGGATTCAAACCTCCTATGAACAATATGATCTTTTTATTATTATAATTATTACTTATAATTTTTTTAATCTTTAAAAAGTTTTCATTGAGAACATTGGAGATAACGCTATTTGGTTTTAAAACTCCCAAAGTTTGAGATATATGATCTCTCGATGCACGACTGACGAAGATCAGATAATCAGCACTGTTAAATATTATTTTTGCAATGAAATTTTTGATTTTCAATCTAACACTTTTTAGGAGGTAATCCTTATAGTCATCTCCTTCCTTGTGGAGTCCGTGTTCGGTTATTATTACCGGAATCCCGTATATTCTTCCAGCGATAATCGCCCACACAGCAGCTAAATAGTTATGAGCGTGAATGACATCTGGAGCGAATTTCTTGATGTTTTTCACCATCCACAATATCGCCAAAAACGACGAGAGAACATAGGAAAGCGAACTGGAACCGATAGCCCTATACATCAGCTTGATGACTTTAAAATTATTACTAGTTTTTCTTATTTTAAACATTTTTACATTTTCTGAGGGTTCGGGATGCAAAACTACGACATCGCAATACTTAGACACCGCCTCGGCGAATTCCTTAACAAAAACACCAGCTACAGGATTTCTCTCCGTTGGATACCAATTTGTAACGATTAAAACTTTCATAATTGACCACCCTAGCACACAAAACGTTTTTAAGCTTTATCTTTAACGACTAACGTAATGGAACTTACACAACGTTTTCAAATAAATATAAAAAATACATATTATGTAATAAAATCATATATACTATCAAATTTAACTTATTGGCACATTCTCATTTTCTACATAGTATTAATTTGTTTATTAATTCCAACAATAATATATAGAATTCCACATGGCAGCGACGTTTACACACACCTCGTCTACACGAAAATAATGGGTAAATCTAATTCAATATATAATTTTTATGATATTTGCAAAAAACTTTGTTTCCATATGGGTTTAAATTATCCGTATGGATTGTGGCTGCTCACGTCTGTGGTCGTCAAGATCACTCAAATTGGACTGATAAAGGCGTCGGTCATCGTGCCCACCATCAGCCTGTGCGTGCTGTTGGTAGTGTATTACAAGTTCGCCATGCGATCGCTAAACGTGAAGAATAGAGAGAGGTATGCACTGCTATCGCTCGTCATGCTCCTGTCCATACCCTACGAAACGCTGGGAATAGTCAATTACTCACCATCAATGTTCTTCTCGAGTATTGTGATTTTTCTACTCTACATTCTATTTTACGAAACAAATGCGATTAGAAAATACCTCCTGATGTTCATAACGATTTTTACGATAACTCTATCACACACGGGAACGACGATATTTTTGCTGAGCTTCTTCATAATCTACTCTTTGATCAGCTCGTCGATCGATAAGAGAGTAAACGTCGATACGATCTTGGCCCTCGTGATGTTGTTCACATCATATCACATAGTCGTGACAGCCACACCTTGGATAAACGAACAGTATATCGACAAGGGGACTTTCATACTGTCCATAGGAAAACTGTTCACCAAGCTGACCCATTGGACAATCTTCAACGAGATTTCAGAGAACCTGTATTCGGAGATATTCATCAAAAACAATATTATATATTATATATATATAATATCGACGATTTATCTATTTTCGTATCTGCTGACGTTTATAAGTTTGGATGGGATCAGACGATGGCTCAAGAGATTGCGCGAGGTCTTTTTGGGTTCCGCTCCTCTTGGAGTCAGCAGACTACCGCACAGCCCACCCTTCTGGGTAATATGGCTCAACCCGATCTACGTAGCGCTCGGTGTGATAGGGGGCTTCAAAGTTGACAAGAGGATTCGTTCGCTACTGCTGTCGCTGATGATAGTTCTGATACCTTCCGCATACGTCGCCGGACCGAGAGGGTTGAGGGAGTTACATTACTTCTACATAATCCTGCCAATAATAGCCGCACAAGGATTCTACGTCCTCGAAAATAGGATCAGGAGTTCAAAAAGATCCATGCTTCTTAAAAAAGCGGTGATATCAATTCTCGCATTTCTGTTCTTCGTTCAGGTGCTGATTATACCGATATTAGGCAACTACGTGTATTTCCCGAAGATAGGCTTGAGTCAATACGAAAGGGAGGGACTATCTTGGCTGTCGAAGGTAGGTAGCCCCAACGAAGGCGCCACTGGAGGGGCATACGGCGACAGAATCTTCGTTTACGGTGATAAGATACCACCAGAAACGACCACTGTAAGTGCCGGATCGGAAACCGTCAGGTTCTACAGGGATTTACACGAAGCCCATTTCACCACGAAAGTGGAACCCTTGACGGATCTCTACTCGACGTTCGGCGTAAAATACTATATAGTTTCCAAGAGGACGTTCAAGATGTATAAGGAAAAACCCAGCGAGCTAAAGATGGACGAGAACCCAGCTCTGGATAAGATATATGTTTCGACATCAAAAGATCTTTTTGAGATGTATAAATATATTCCCTCACCGACGAAGAGAGTCGACCTCTCCACAAAAATCGTTTACGGCAAAGAACCGATCGCAAAGGACGCTGGAACATCGTTTTTGGTCCAAACAGATTATTATAAGGTTAGGATCAGTAAAGGAAAACCGAAGATCCTCTATCTTGGGAACCTAACAAACAATTACTTTGGAGACGGTGAGGAGTATCTGTTCGTTTCGATTCACGGTTGGAAGGACAACTACTTCTACGTTCTCGACGAGGACGTGAAGTTTGACGAAGTTATACTTGGTAAGAACGTTGTCGTGTATAGGGGATCGCTTAAGAACAAGAACGGATCCACGATAGCCGATATCGAGGTCACCTACGAGTTCTTCGAGAAGGCGTTCAAGAGGACAATCGAGATACACAACGATCTGCCGGATGTTATCTCAGTCGAGTTCGCGGACGACCTCACTCTCCTCGCAACGAACTTCAAGTTCGGCGGTTGCGGCAAAACTATATACAGAACGATATACCCCAATCAAGATTACTCCCTGATAAAGGACAAGAAGTTCAAATGGATATACATTTACGGCGCTGGAAACGGAGGAATCTTAATAGAGTTCGAACCAACATCCGCCTATCCGGCAAAGGTGCTGTATAAAGGTCTCATAGGTTACGAAGGCTACGCTCTCGTTAGAATATACCTCACACACTACAACGTATTTCCAGAAGAGAGCGTGAAGATAACGCAATGGTTTGGATTGGGGAAGTTCAAGGAAGCAAAAAGTAGGATAGAGAACAGCACGACTGTTAAGATATATCCGTATCCGTCGGGTATTCTGCCGATGATAGTGCTTGGAAAGGCTGATGACTTGAATTCGAAGATTATCGAACGCCTGAAGGATTTGAAGAAGCTCGGTATCGATGAATACGTTTTGGTTACGGATAAGGAAATTCCAAAAGATCGATTACCTTCCAACGTGAAGGTTATATTCACGATCGATAAGGTGAACGTGTCTGCGAAAGGTGTATATCTGAAGGGCATTCCGAACGAAAGACTCCTCGATACGTTGGAGAGAAAGGGCGTCGATTATGTGATCGGAAAGAACATACCCAAACCGTTCGAATATCTGTATGAAGAAGGATACAGACTGCCGAAGATTTTGTGGATGCACAACAGATCGAGTGGAATCGTCTTGCTTCCCGTTTCTTCGCCGATGCTAACGAAGAACACGAAGAAGTTCGACATGAGAGATGCAATTAGGGTCGTAGATGCTGCCGGCAAATCGAACGGCATTTTGATATTCAGGTGGGATCCCGACGTGTTGTTCAAATATGACGGCGATATCAAAAGCATAGTGGCTTATGCTAAGAGTAGGGGATACACTTTCGTGGATCCGGAAAGAATAGCAGAGTATACTCTGAAGTTGGATAATGTCAGGTTGAACATCTCAGTTGGATCCAGCAACGTTACCATTAAGATATACAACGATGGCGAGGACAAGTTGGACGGACTAGCTTTGACTGTCAAACTCGACAAAAGACCCAAAACCGTCATGGGAGGTAAGATCGTTAAGGTGATCAGGGAAGGGAAGAGAATATTGGCCTACGTTTCTACGGACGTTCCACCGCATGGTGTTAGAACGATTAGGATCGAGACGTGAGGAGTCTGTAGATCTTCGAAAACCTTTCAAAACCTATGTAGGAGAACAAGTAACTTACGAGACTCTTGTAATTCTTCGGGTTCATTCTGATGGACTCTCTAAAGTATCTTCTGCCTTTCTCGATCGATCCTCCGTAGCAGTATGCCCTCGCGATCCATCTCAGTAGTTCGCTGAACTCTTGTGGATGATTTCTCAGAAAATCCCAATGCTTCTTGGCGATGTATTCGTAGTCTCTCGCTTTGTTTATCCAATTGAGTCTCGTGGAAACCCTGTTCGTATGAACGGTGTATTTGAAACAGAAATCCCTAACAAAGTCGAACTTAGCATTATTCCTGATCAACCTGATCACGAGCTCTAAGTCCTCTCCCCACGTCAGATTTTCGTCTATTAATCCGACATACTCTATCGCATCTCTCCTAATCATCAATCCGCTTAAGTTGGGATAGAATACGCCTTTCATTAAAGCTCCTAGTAAGTTGTCTTTTATCCATTCCGGAAAGACAACCCTGCCTACCTCGTTATCCCTTTCGTCCACCAAGAGATAGTTACAACCTATCAGGTCTAAGTCGTATTTTTCGGCCAACTCTATCTGCATTTCGAGCTTTTTTGGAAGCCATACGTCGTCGTCATCTAAAAACGCAAGATACTCGCCTTTTGACACAACAATTCCCCTATTTCTCGCAACTGAAGGTTTTTTAGAATTTATTTCATATCTTAAATATTTTATTCTCTTATCTCTTTTCATGAGATCTTCAACTATTTCTTTAGTATCGTCAGTTGAAGCTTCGTCCACTACGATGAGTTCGAAGTCGTCGAAGGTTTGATCGAGAACGCTAGCTATGGCCTTTCTTAAGTATTTCGATCTGTTGTGTGTGGGGATTACGATCGATACCGCAGGCATGATTATCACTTGATCTTTGATTTGATTTTTCCTATAATATTTGTCTTTTTGATGTAATCTTGCAAAAAGCTGAGATCGTCGTGTATCTTTCTATCTTCGGGATATTTCTCGAAAAGGATACCATTGATCAATCCAAGAAGAAAGGATATCGAGCTAACGATACTGAGAGCTTTAAAGGTTAGCCTGTTTCTATCAAATATCGATAAGGGCATCGAAGCTACGATCCACACGACTTTAGCACCGATAGATGTTGCCAATTGCCATTTGGGATAATTTACGTATTTTTTACCCAACTTGGCGTGACCCCTACCATAGTGATACTGCTGTTTGAGTAAACCCCTAAAAGTTGTCCTATGCTTGTGGTAAACTATAGCATCTGGTGCATACCTCAGCCTGTAACCTTTCAATCTTACTCTGAAACCAATGTCATTGTCGTCAGCACCATACTTAAATAGTTCATCGAAACCGTTTACAAGCTCTAATACATCCTTCCTGTAAGCCATGTTACAACCTATGACAAAGGACTGTGTTTTAATCAGATACTCCTGATTAAAGTAGTTATTCGCGAATCTTTCTATAAGTGTTTCCTGTCTGAAGGGTATGATTTTACCACCTACTCCACCTACATCTCTACTATCGAAAGCTTTAACAAGATTTTCTATCCAATATCTATCCGCTATACAGTCATCATCTA
>JAMOPJ010000051.1 GCA_027064525.1 Archaeoglobaceae archaeon | reverse complement strand
TTGTCTCTTCTCTCCTGATTTTGTGAAATAATGTCCCATCTTAACCACTTCCATCGACTTGCAATGTGGACATATCATCTCCCATTTATATCCCTAAGTGAATATAAACATTACTGTAGCATTACCGATGCCTTTAATTTATATCGATAAGATTGATAAAAATAATGTAAATAAATATATCCTAAGATTAAAAATAATTCTAAGTATCCATTTCGTATTCTTGAAGCGTATGCTGACGATAAGAGAATAAATCTCGAAAGTGATTTTCTTGGCATAAACGGTTCTACTCAAATAGAAGTTGATAAAGACACTAAGAGAATCATGATCAAAACTGCAAACGCTTTTGAGAGCAGTATAACGTTAAAACATATTTACGATGTGCAGACTGGAGAATTAATGGTAGAGCATTAATTAGCAATAAATTTTCTAAGACAGCTCGGTAAATTCACATTAATGGTAAAGCTCAACGACATCAAGCTAACTCCGGAAAGGGCTTTGATAATCAAAGATACCGCTGTGATAGCAGATCTCCACTTAGGACTTGAGAACGTCATGCTTGAAAAAGGCGTTGCGGTTCCGAGGATGCAGATAATCGAAATCGTGAATGCTGTAAAGCAGATTATTGAAAAATACAGCATTAGGCGGATCGTTGTAGCTGGAGATCTTAAGCACGAGTTCAGCAGAAACCTTCCATATGAGTGGGAAGACGTTGAGCAGTTTCTCAAGAGCCTTGAGGATGTTGAGCTTGAAGTCGTTAGAGGAAATCATGACAACTATCTTGCTGCAATTCTGGCTAAGCATGGAATCGAGCTAAAGGAAGAGATAAAGATCGAAGGCTGGACGATCATTCACGGGCATAAGGAATGCGACAAGCCGAAGATAATAATGGGTCATGAGCATCCCGCTGTGAAGATCAGATTCAGAGGCTCGATGTATTCTTATCACTGCTACCTTAAAATAAAGAAGAAGCAGACGAATCAGGACATTATCGTTCTGCCGGCATTTTCACCGCTCGTTTCTGGTAGCGATATTCTGTCAGCTGAAAAGTTTTTATCTCCGATTTTGAGTGATGTTAGCGATGATGAGATTGAAATCTATGCTGTTGAGGATGAGGTTGTCTATTTGGGTAGGTTAAGTGATTTGAAGAGTGTATTGTATTCTGAGGTGTAAGTGCGTGAAGCTGTCAAAATTGGCTGTAATTTATGCGATCTTCGGAGTTCCCATTGGGTTTAAAAATTATATCGGCGTTTTCATCCACATGCTACTGTATCTAATTGTTAGCGGGCTTACTGGCTTGGAAATATTTAGGATTTTGCACTATAAGCTCTATGTATATTCTGACATCTTTGCAGCAATTTTTAACCCGTTTTTATTCGCTTACATTAGGTTTAACTGTATTCCATGCTTTTATTTTGCTGTAACGTATCCTATTGCAATTCTTGTCGCTACTAAATTTCTTAAGCGATGGTCGCAACGCTAATATCATCTAAAATCGTTACTTCGTTTAATGTCCGTTGAAGATGCGGAAATACTCAAAGAAAGAGCTTTAAAATTCCTGAAAAACGCTGAAAGATTACTGGATGATGGAGTATACGATTTAGCCGCTTTTAATCTTCAGCAGTTCGTTGAACTCTACCTGAAGTATAAGTTGTTTCTGATAGCTGGAGAGTATCCAAAAACACACTCGCTGAAAAGGCTTATAAAGGAAATCGGCAAATTTTTGAGAAAGGAGCAAGAAGTTAGAGAATTTTTGGAAGAAAACATAGATAGAATAGCAAATCTTGAGAACGCTTACATAACCGCAAGATACATCCCAACCGAATTTGAAAGAAAGGAAGTAGAGAATATGCTAGAAGTTGCCAAGAAGATAAGGGAGTTTGTAGATCGGTTATGATGGACGTAATAAGGGAAATAGTTGAAGAGGAAAAGAAGTATTTTGAAAGGTATAGAGAATACGCGAAAAAGATTAAGGAGATCGCAAAGTCTGAGTTAAGTGACGTTAAGGTTTTCGTATTTGGATCTGTTATTGAGGGAAAGCATACACCATCGAGCGATATCGATATACTTGTGGTTTCGAAGAATATGCCGAAATCTATGGGAGATAGAGCCAAGATCAGGGCTAAGATTCTTAAGGAGATTGGGATTACATCACCGTTTGAAATCCATCTCGTCAATCCGAAGGAATTTGAATGGTATAGGCGATTCATCAAAAAGTTTGAGGAGATCTGATCGATTTTGGCTGTGCTTGATTTTAAATACAAACACGTTAAGAGTCTCATCGTAGCGGAATGCACATTCGTAACCGCAAATAGTTTTAAGTTATTTGTCAAACAGATAACGATGGAAATCGATTACAATGCTGTGGGCTTAAAGGTGGGTATTGAAATTCATCAGCAGCTCGACACAAAGCACAAACTCTTCTGCTACTGTCCAACTGTTCAGAGGGATGTTGAGGAATCTAATTTTGAGTTTTTCCGTTATCTCAGACTCAAAAGGAGTGAGATCGGCGAAGAAGATAGAGCGGCGAAGGAGGAGGTAATGAGGAGCAAGAAGTTCATCTACAAGTTCTACGATACAACGTGTTTGGTTGAGGCGGATGAGGAACCGCCGAGAGAGCTCAACATGGAAGCTCTTAGGATTGCAATACAGATCGCCAAAATGCTAAATATGGAATTTGTCGATGAAGTTCATGTAATGCGTAAGATCGTCATAGATGGAAGCAACACCACCGGATTCCAGAGAACGGCTCTGATAGCGTTCGATGGCTACATAGAGGTTGACGGACAAAGGATCGGCATAGCCACACTCTGTCTGGAAGAAGAGGCTTGCAAGAAGATCGAGGACAAAGGTAACGTTGTGATCTACTCCCTTGACAGATTGGGGATTCCTTTGGTTGAAATAGGAACTTATCCAGACATAACAACACCGAAGATGGCCAAAGCGGTAGCTAAGAAGCTGGGAATGATACTGAGATCGACTGGTAAGGTGAAGAGGGGTCTTGGAACGATAAGGCAGGATGTGAACATATCCATAAAAGATGGAGCAAGAATAGAGATCAAGGGCGTTCAGGATTTGGATATACTCGATAAAATTGTTGAGTATGAGGTAATTAGACAGCTGAATCTGCTAAAGATAAGAGACGAACTTAGAGAAAGGAACGCCGAGGTCGTTAACGAGATCTTCGACGTGACAGATGTGTTTGCAAACACCAAATCGAAGGTTATAGCGAAAGCTATCAAGAGCGGTGGCAAGGTCAAGGCGATTCTGCTGAAGAAGTTCGCTGGCATCGTTGGCAGAGAGATCCAGCCGGGAAGAAGACTCGGAACTGAATTTGCAGACATAGCAAAGATGTTCGGTTTGGGTGGTATCTTCCACACCGACGAACTGCCCAAATACGGAATCAGTGAAGAGGAGGTTGCAAAACTGAAGGAGAAGGTTGGAGCAAGCGATGAGGATGCTGTGGTCATAGCCGCTGGAGATGAGATGAGGGTTGAAAGAGCTTTGAGGAGGATAATTGAAAGGGCGGAGTATTGCCTAATCGGAGTTCCAGAAGAAACGAGGAAAGCGAATGAGGATGGAACAACCTCCTATCTAAGGCCTTTGCCCGGAGCTGCGAGGATGTATCCTGAAACGGATGTTCCTCCAGTTAGAATTACGAAAGAATTGCTCGATGTAGAGATTCCTGAGCTAATAGAGGACAGAGCTAAGAGATATGCTGAGAAATATGGCCTAAGCTATGATTTGGCTTATACCATTGCAGATTCTGAGTATTACAAGCTGTTTGAGGAGTTTGCTGAAAAGATCGCTCCGACCATCGTTGCAAGGGTTTTACATATAATTCCGGCTGAACTGAAGAAGGATGGATATAACATCGATGTTCTTAACGAGAGGCACTTCAGGATGGTACTTGAGCTAATTGCAGATGGAAAGATAGCTAAGGAGGGCGCTGAAGAGGTTTTAAAGATATTCTGCCAGAATCCGAATGCGAGCATCGATGAGATCGTCGAATCTCTAAGCAAGGCTGGAGATTTAGACGAATACATTGCCAAGCTTGTAGAGGAGAAGATAGACCTTATAAGGAAGAGAGGTGAGCATGCGTTCAAGCCTCTGATGGGCTTGGTGATGAAAGAGTTCAGAGGAAAGGTAGATGGCAAAGTAGTCGCTGAAAAGCTGATGAATGCCATAAGGGAGAAGATGTCGGAGCTTTGACGCTCCAATTTAATCATTATGGCTGAGCTAATCCATCACGAGAAATGAATTAACGAAGGAAGGGAGAATCCCAAATCAGAGGATTTTTCTGGAGGGCGTGAAGTATTCGCTTGTTTACGTTCACAAGAATGAGTGAGTTATATATTACGATAACGGGAAGTGAAAAGACCATCGCAAGCATTACTTTGGGAAGGAGACTCCGATAAAGTTTGAGAGTGTGAATTGGATTTTTAAAAAGATGTTGGAAGGTTGGGGGAAATCTATGAGGTAAGATTAAAATAATTTGATGATGATCGCTGAAGGAATGGATAGATGTGAAGTCGATGAGATTGTGTTAAGTTTTGAAAACTATGAAACCTTATACCGTTCCATGGTCAGATAGACTGAACTTAATCAACTTTATTAAGCAAAATGAACTGATTTAAATCGAGGATTTGGCTGAATTGGTTGGTATGAATATTGAAAGGTTAATAGAAGAGCTAAAAGAACTCAAAATCTTAGGTTCGGTCAAATTTGATGATTCCAAGAGTAGATCAGCATCAATCTGAAAATGAAACCCATAATCGAAACATCCTTGGATGACACCCTAAAATGCTTGATTACCTTAGTTCATATAAAGTTTCGAGTCCGATGGCCAAGCTCATGAATAGAAAAGTTCGTTCAGAGTGGGAGATCTGCACTCAAGAGATCTAATCGATTTCGAGAGGACTAGGAAAAATTAAGTTCTCGATTCCGTGATATTGACGGATTTGATTAAATTTTAAGTGATTTTAAGCTTGTTAGAGAGTATCTGATACCTTTGATGTATCTGTCCACGGTTAAGTAGACATAGCTATAGATGGCTGAATCTGCCTTTAAATCAACCCTATCAACGGTACAGTCCAATATGTAGTCTGATTCATTGATCAGATACGACTTATTAAAGCATTTTAAATCTATAGACTCTATCTGAATTTTAGAAACCATTTGCTAAAAAGATGTTAATTTAAAATATCATCAATAATCAAGCGGTCTATGTATCCGAGGTTAGATATCTCCGAATTTTCTCTGAACGGTTTGTAGATCATAGGGATTTTGATTGTTTTATCGATAATCTCATCATCCCTACTGATCTTCATTTCAACTGTGACATTTCCGTAAAAGAATCTGCCGCTGATCATTCTCCACTCGATTATCGTAATGTTATGCTCTTCTGCGAACTTCAACGCCATTTCAAGCTCTTTAATTGAATGATTGCGCTTGATCTCATCAGAAAATAAATCGTATAAAGCAGTGACGTTTCTCTCATTGAAGTATTCGACGAATTTTCCGATATAATAGTCTGGAGTTAATGGAGTTCGCATTCCAGGAGGTGGTGTTTGAATTACCGAAGTAGTAGTTAATCTGCTAATTGTGGAATTCGGTGCTGACCCTTTTAGGTTAGACTTTATATACAGCGAGGCTTTAATGTGGTTGCTTTAACCATTATGGGGTCAGCACCGTGGAATTCAATGAGATATTTAGTTTATCGTCTGAATGCATATCATTCACGATTGTGATACCATTGACTCTAATCTTAGCTATTAGCGTTGCGCTTGATTTGGAACAATTGCAGGACCGATTGACAATTGGTGAGCAATCTTTAGCGAAGATATCGCCGACGACGTAAATTCTATTCGTTTTGAAGAATATGCCAAGGGTGCTAAGCTTCCATTTATCCGTGGTTACATTGATGAATGCTAACCTAACGTTTATGGGTTTGCATTCATAAATCGTGTAATTTACTTTGAATAACTTACCGCCGATCGTCTTACTCTCCCATCTGTCAAGCATTTTTATCAATCGAACTTCTACTGGTTTAGCAGATTTATTAACAATTTTAATAAATTTGATAATACCATCTTTCTCAAGTATGAATACATCATTCAGCGGGACTACAATATCCCATTTAATGTTACCGTAATTCGAGGCTATCCTGTAATTCTCAGTGGTTGCATTCTTTATACCTGTAACATTCTCAATCTCGGCTGGGAAGATTAGAATTCCCACCATTATTGCTGAAATTACTCCAAATATTAAGATGAATTTAATAGCGGACATATAGATCATCACCTAAAAAAATTAAAAGAGTAGAGTGTTTAGATTTTAGATTGTCGTAGCACCACCATCTGTGTACACTTTGAGATACTTATCTACCTGAACCTTAGACCATGCGAAGTAGGTCGGAATTGTAGGTATTCGATTGGCAAACTTCGCTGTGGCATATACTGTACCAATATCAGCGTTCCATGAGGGAGTACTGCTGAATGATGCAACATACCATCCAAGATAGTTATTGGCTTTTGCAATAGATGCATCTGCTACATAAACAACTGCCACTCCTGGATCAACGTGGAAATATCCTGCTGCCGTCAGATTCCATAACTCTATCCCAAAGATGTTCTTAGCAACTACAGAATTGTATGCATACTTATATTGAAGAGACTGTTATAGGTTTTAGACTGTATGTTTTCGTTTCAGTTACTTGAATTATCTTTGCTACACTATACTTGTCCTTACACTTGTATGTCTTTAAAACTTTGACAGTCTTACTTGAATTGATTAATTTAGGTGTCAGGTATTTAGTTAATACTGTTTTTCCATTCTTAACCAAAACTTCAAGGAATTTAATGCCATTATTGCCCTTTACGATATAAATCTTGTCAGTTACACCATTTACAGACCTCTCATAAATTTTTAATTTAGAACTTACTGTAATGTTCTCTGCCATTGCTGTTCCTACTATGCTACTGAATACTATCAATATAAATAGAACTCCTAATACAGCTTTGCAAATCCTCATCTATATCACCTCTTCTTCACATTTGAACTTAATCCTATAAATATCTTCTGACCATATAATGAAAATAATATATTTAGTAAAATATTGCTGAAACTATAATTCTCAAGATATGGTCAGAAAATTTATATACAATTTAACCATAAAATGTATATTCTGATTGTTTCAATCTGGATTTAAGATATTTGAAAAATCACTTACTAAGTCGTGATAATTTAGAATTGAGTTAGCTGAGTATGGGATTAATAATTTAATGGACTATCTGATAAATCTCAATTTTTACTCTACCAGACTTATTGACAATGAATACATCTACATGGCTATAGCTGAATCCAACCTTAGCTTTGAAAGTTTCTATAATTTTGTTGTCCAATGTTACGATGAGCTTGTATTCTCCTTCTTTTTTCGAGATTTCTCCCGTTGAAACCTTATCTTTCGATTTCAGATTAAACGTTTTGTTGTATATCTCTTTTTGCCCATAAACTACCTTAACGTTCACTTTGTGGCTAACGGTATCTTCATTCGTGATCTGTATTCTCAAGGGTTCAGGCTTTAGATACACCATAACATGATATAGGTAGAGTGTAAAAAAAACAACTATAGGAATTAATATTGTTAAGACAATCGTTATCCCAATCTTTTTCTTTTTATTCATATGGCGATCACCATTTCACTAAATAAAATAAAAAATTAAGGTTTGCTTAGGAACTACTCCCACAACCCCCATATGTTTCCATATACAGTGTCCCAGCAATCGCTACACCATTTGTCGACTCCTAAGTAGCCATAAAGGTAGGTCATTATGCAGTATGGTCCGAAATATCCATGATCTGGTGCATTAAAGTTGTGGGATATCTCATGCTGAACTACGCTTTTTTCCGGCCAATCAAATGGATGTGTTGGGTTTTCAGATCCTACTGCATAAAATCCGTTGAGGTATGCTATACCATTGTGATCCAAGTCGTCAGCCCACCCGAACACGATTTCGTTGTCAGCATCCTGAGCCCAACTGCAGTCTTCTCTTAGATCATCAAGGACTTGCGATGAACTATCTGAATCTGAAACATCGCTTGCATCCCAGAAACCGAGATACCAGGTATCATACATTGAAACTCC
Source organism: Archaeoglobaceae archaeon (assembly GCA_027064525.1). Lineage (GTDB taxonomy): Archaea > Halobacteriota > Archaeoglobi > Archaeoglobales > Archaeoglobaceae > WAKM01. The sequence continues at coordinate 20,032 of JAMOPJ010000051.1, read as the reverse complement.
AAATTCTTCTTCAAATCTATCTAAAGCTTGGTCAGTCCTTGATTCTAATTCTGAAAATGACATTTCAGGTCTATGGGCATCATCCTTAGCTATGAATATTTCGACATAGATTTTACCATTTATTTGATGAGGTCCCGTTGTACTTTTTATTGTGACTACAGTATCTGAAGTCTTAGGTGGTTTTATAATTCCTCTTTTAATTAACTCATTGATATACTCCTTTGGTAACGGTATCCCGTTATACATAACTACCTTTGGATTGTCCGGATCAACCCCATACTTTTTGATGTATTCCTGCTTAGCCTTCTCCGAAATTTTAATTGCCTCTTCCTTACTTATTACAAAATCGTAACCAATAGATTCTACCTTCTTCTTTATTCTCTCTGGCAGTTTTCCGTCTTCTGTGATTATAACTTTCTTGCTACCATCTAATATAGTTCCTGCCATCACATACGGTAGCTCCCCTTTTGCAAATTTGATGTCGTTCTCAGTTACGTTGTACTTCTCGTATATCATCTTCAGATCTTTTTCCGTGAGTCTCTCTGGTGGCTTTAATGGTATATCACTCTGCTTTGGTATAACTACCGCACTCACAACCGTTCCTAACATTACTAAAACCAGTAATACACCTATCAGCCATTTAATACTTATCATTTTACCACCTCTTTCCTCGATAGACGTTTAGACCTTCATTCTATAAATATTTTCTGACCATATAATGAGAATAATATTTTTAATGGTATTTTCTTAATTATATTATTCTCAAGATATGGTCAGAAAATTTATATACAATTTAACCATAAATTAAGACATAAAAAAACTGTAAAATTGGTGATCATGCTTGCAATTCTACTAATGTTCACGCCGGTGGTGAGTGCTAAGAAGATCTCAATTCAAACAGTTTATGACATAATAACTCAAAGGGAGACGGACTGGTATTGTAAGTACATATCGCCATCGAGCTTTAGCGTTTACCTAGTTTGAAACACACCATCCAACAGCTTAACACTTGTTACTCCTTCACCATTTATTTCGATGTAGGCTTCACCGATCTCAAATTCCTTAACTTCACCACTCGCAATTCTGAACTACATCTTACCTTTTGGCCTAACTCCTAAGTTGAGAAGAATATCCTTTGGAATCACAGTGTATATTGCTCCAGTATCTGCTATGAGCTCGATTTCTCTGCATTTCGTTCTGTTGACGTTACAGATCTTTGCCTTTACAATCACGTATCCCATACTTTTACGACTCGTCCTATTTTATTTATATCTTTGCTCGGAGTTTCGAAAAAGCAAATAAGGATCGAAGGAGAAATTGAAGTGGGGGATAGAGGATGAAGCTAACAAAGACGGCTGAGATCGTGCTAAAGAAGAGGTATCTGCTGAGGGATGATGAAGGAAATATCATAGAAACTCCCGAACAGATGCTATGGAGGGTTGCAAATGCGATAGCCAAAGCTGAAGAGCTTTATGGCGGAAATCCGGATGAGATGGCAAAGAAATTTTTTAAAATAATGGATGAACAACTTTTTTTACCAAATTCTCCTACTTTGATGAATGCTGGGACCGAGCTAAACCAGCTTTCTGCTTGTTTTGTTATTCCGATTGAGGACTCTATAGATGGGATCTTTAAAGCGCTTTGGGACATGGCTAAGGTGCAAAAGAGTGGGGGAGGCTGTATAAACGGTGATTCCTTAATTTTCATTGAGCATGAGGATGGAAGGAGGGAGATTCTGAAGATAAGAGAGTTGTTCGGAAGGGTTTCTGCTGGAAAGAAGCTTAAAGAGTTCGGAAACGGGAAATATGTTGAAGTTGATGGTTTATACACATATGCGTTCGATCCCACAAGTTGCGAGTTCAAGAAAGCGAAGGTAACAAGAGTCTGGATATTTGACGTTCCAAAGTTTGCCAAATATAAGATCAAAGTTGGAAATATCGAGATCCAGACATCAGACTGGCACCCCTTCTTTGTTTTAACTGAAGACTTTAGATTGGTTACAAAAAGAGCTGATGAGCTTAAAGTTGGTGATTTGGTGATAAGGGCGGATTTGAGCGATATCTTATTTGCTTCAGATGGAGGACTGTTATTGCTCCAAGAATTTGAGCTGAAGCTGAATTATGATATTTTCGTTAAACTGCTAAAACCTCTGATTATCAGAGAGATTCCAAACGGTTCTGAAACCAAAATCGTGCTCAAAGATGGATCGGTAATAAGCCTTAGTCAGTGGAAGGTCAGAGGAAGGATTTCAAGATTCAAAGTTCTGAATGTTCTTAGAAAAGCTGAAGAATTAGCCGATAATGAGCTGAGAGAGAAGCTTGCTAAAGTAAGAAGGCTGATCGAACTCGTCGAGGAGGTTAAGGAAATCGTTAAGATCTATTCTGACGAGCCTTTCTACGATCTATCCGTCGAACGCTATGAAAACTACTTGGCCGGAACGAAGAACGGATTCATTGTAGTTCACAACACCGGTTTTAGCTTCTCTCGCTTAAGACCCAAAGGAGATATAGTTAGAACGACTAAAGGAGTAGCAAGTGGCCCCGTTTCTTTCATGAAAATCTTTGATTGCGCTACAGAGCAGATAAAGCAAGGTGGTAAGAGAAGAGGAGCGAACATGGGTGTTTTAAGCGTTCATCATCCTGACATAGAAGAGTTCATAACTGCAAAGTGGGAAGAAGGAGTTCTTAGAAACTTCAACATCAGCGTTGCGATTACGGACAAATTTATGGAAGCTCTTAAGAACGATGGTGATATCGAGCTGATAAATCCGAGAACAGGAAAGGTGGTTAGAAAAGTCCCTGCAAAGAAGATATTCGATTTGATTGTCGAAGGAGCTTGGAGAAACGGCGAGCCGGGTATGATTTTTATAGACACGATAAATAGATACAATCCTACTCCTCACGTTGGAAAAATCGAAGCTACGAATCCTTGCGTCACCGCAGACACTTGGATAATGACCGCTGAAGGCCCAAGGCAGGTTAAGGATCTGATCTGCAGGAGATTCGTTGCCGTTGTGAATGGGCGAAAGTATGAGAGTGACGGATTCTTCTTTACTGGCATTAAGAAGGTTTACAGGCTCAAGACAAAGGAAGGCTTCGAGTTAAGACTCACAGCTGACCATCCGGTTTTGAAGGTAAAAAGAATGACGAGATACGTGCTTGAGACAGAATGGGTTAGAGCTTGCGATCTCAAGCCAGGGGATAAGGTCGTTTTGAACAACCACAGAGAATTTGAAGGATGGGATGGAAAGTATAGCGAGAAAGAAGGATACCTGATAGGATTACTCTTGGGAACGATAACCAAGGAGAAGGCTATTCTTTCAGTTTATGGCGATAGTAAAGGTGCGAGATCGATCAGAAAAATAGCTTATCAGTATGCTTGTTCTTTCCCGCACAGAAAGGACTTTAAAGGCTGGATCAGGAGGAGGAATGAATACAGACTGTCTACAGCTTACATAACGAAGCTTGTGAAGAGATTGATGCCCAACGGAAATGCCATAACACCAGAGATTGAAAAAGCATCTAAGGACTTTTACATCGGATTTTTGAGAGGATTGTTCGATGCTGATGGATCTGTTCAAGGTTCGCAGGAGAAAGGTATAAGCATAAGACTCTCCCAAAGCGATCTGGAGATACTAAAAGTAGTTCAGAGGATGCTTCTGAGATTGGGAATCTATTCAAAGATCTACAAAAACAGGAGAAAAGCCGGAAAGCAAAAGCTTCCCGATGGTAAGGGTGGGCTGAAGGAGTACAATATTAAAGCACAGCATGAGCTTGTTATCTCAAACGAAGACGTTTTTGAGTTCTACAAGAAGATTGGGTTTGGTGATGTTGAAAAAGCAGAGAAGCTTGAAAAACTAATTTCAAGCTACAAGCGAAAGCCGAACAGAACGAGGTTCGTTGCCACTGTAGAGTCTATAGAATTTGAAGGATACGAGGAGGTTTACGACGCTCATGTTAAGGAAATACATGCGTTCGATGCGAACGGCTTTGTAGTTCACAATTGCGGTGAATTGCCGCTCCTTCCATACGAATCTTGTAATTTGGGTAGCATAAACGTCTCAAAATTTGTAAAAGGTAAGGATATAGATTGGGATAGACTTAGGGAAGTTGTCTGGTTGGCTGTTAGGTTTTTGGATAACGTCATCGATGTGAACAGTTATCCGATTCCTGAGATTGAGAAGATGACGAAAGCCAACAGGAAGATTGGATTGGGTATAATGGGCTGGGCTGACCTATTATTCAAGCTTAAGATTCCATACGACAGCGAAGAGGCTTTGCAGTTGGCTGAAAGGCTGATGTCGTTCATCCAGTCTGAATCACATAAAGCTTCACAAGCTTTAGCTGAGGAAAGAGGCGTATTTCCAAATTGGAAAGGTAGTGTCTGGGAAAAGAAGGGAATAAAGATGAGAAACGCAACCACAACTTCTATAGCACCCACTGGCACTATCAGCATCATAGCGGGATGTAGCAGTGGCATCGAGCCAGTCTACGCTTTAGCTTATAAGAGAACTCACATACTGAATGGAGAGGAATTCTTTGAGATTAATCCAGTTTTTGAAGAGACTCTCAGAAAGATGGGATTGTATAGCGATGAACTAATTGCAAAGATAGCTGAAGAGGGTAGCATTCAGGGAATGAAGGAGCTACCGGAGGAGATAAGGAGAGTGTTCAAGTGTGCGCTGGATATTCACTGGAGCTGGCACGTTAAAATGCAAGCGACATTCCAGAAGTATGTTGATAATGCCGTAGCTAAAACGGTAAACTTACCAAATCACGCAACGAGAGAGGATGTCGCTAAGGTATTCCTAATGGCTTACGAGCTAGGCTGTAAGGGAGTAACGGTTTATAGAGATGGAAGCAGGGAGGAGCAGGTTCTGGTTACCAAAAAGACCGAGAAGCTTAGGAAGTTTATAGAGCCAAGACCTCGTCCCAAGATAACATCTGGCAAGACGATTAGGATAAGAACTGGCTGTGGTTCGTTGTTTGTTACGATAAACGAGGACGATTACGGATTGGCTGAGGTTTTCGTTCACTTAGGCAAAAGCGGTAGCTGTTTTGCTTCGCAGACAGAAGCCATAGGTAGGCTGATATCCATAGCTTTGAGGAGCGGTGTTAGTCCGGAGGCGATAATAGATCAGCTTAAGGGAATCAGATGTCCGGCTGTGGGTTTCGATGAGGGGGAGATGGTTACCTCATGCGCGGATGGAATAGCGAAAGCCTTGGAAAGGTATCTAAAGGGTGATGCTAAGAAAGTCAAGCCTTTAACTGAATTTAAGGAGTTCAAAGAAGAACGCAAGGAAGAAAGAAGAAGGTTGGGCACACCCTGCCCAGAATGCGGTAACATTCTTGAATACTCAGAAGGATGTGAGACCTGCAGGGTCTGTGGATTTACGAGATGTGGTTGATTTATTTTTATTCATTCTTAAGCCAACAGAACTTCATTTTAGCTGCTTTCACTAAACACATCTGCTGCTCTGCCAAATTTCAAAGAAAAGATCGATGATAGGCCAAGTAAAAATAGGGCATAAAAATAGAAAAAGTTAAGACTTCTTTCCGACAACTTTACTCCACTTCTTCTCCCAGTATTCCTTGATAACCTCCAAAGCTACCAACTTCTCACCGCTCAAGAACCTTATACACGCACCTCCAGCCACAGAAACGTGATCCATCTTCTTATCAATTCCAGTCATCCTTGCAGCTGTTGAGATGTGTCCTCCCCCAACGACTGAATACTTCGCTTTAGCTACGGCCTTCAGGATCTCAAACGTTCCCAACGTAAACCTCTCATCCTCGAATACTCCTGCTGGGCCGTTTATTACGGCAACGTCGAATTTTGGAATCTCTTCCGAAAGCATAGAGATTGTTTCGATACCTATATCCATTATCTTCGCCTTTCCGTCGAATTTCTCAAGTGGAATGTCTTTTCTAACTCCACCAACTTCCACACCAACATCTATCGGCAGAACGATCTTGTCCTTGAATTTATTGTAGAGTTCAAGCATCTCCCTATCGTCGATGCCCTCCTTGTTCTCTTCAACTACCTTCCTGTTTACTTCGCCGATATCCTTTCCGGAAAGCATGAGGAAGTAGTTTGCGACAACACCCGTAAGAACGACTTTCTCAGCGATACCCTTCGTTAAAACGTTTTTCATCACCTTTACGGCATCTTCGATCTTAGCTCCACCTAATATGAACACCTTTCTTCCTTCACTCTTCAGAGCTTTTGACAGAGCGGTAACCTCCTTCTCAACAAGCCTGCCGACCACTGAAGGAAGAACTGGCGGAAAGCCGACCAAGGAAGCATGAGCCCTGTGACAAGCTGAGAAAGCGTCGTTTACGTATAGATCAAAGTAGTCTTTCAGCTTCTTGACCATGTGAGAAGTCGCATGCTCCTCTGCACTTCTCTTAAGCTGCTCTTCCGAATAGAATCGGACGTTTTCGAGCAAAATGACATCTCCAACGTCCATGCTCCTTATTTTTTCAATAACCCTGCTGCTGAATATCTCATCCAAATATATTACTTCCTTCCCCAAAAGCTCAGACAGAACCTTAGCGTGAATTTCAAGCGTGGTGAAATCCTTCTTGCCCGGTCTGCTTTGGTGGGCGAGTATCACAACCCTAGAACCCTCAAGATCTTTGAGAGTTGGAACGTGACTTTCAAAACGTGTCGTGTCCAAAATCGTTGAATTGACTATGGGAGCGTTTATATCGAGCCTGAGCAGGACGCTTTTACCATCGTAATCTACATCATCGAGAGTGGGTAAGCCGTCAATCATCAAATGTTGTGGAATTAATGATTATAAAATTTATTCGTTTTTGAGACGAAAGATCAATATTGTTTCCCAACAACTCAATTCAATGAGACCCTACGAAACACTCATCCCCCAAAAATTCGTGCTCGACAACGGTAAAATTATCAGTTTGACATCCAAAGACGTTGAATCAATGAAAGAACCACTATTTTTGATTTACATTCCGAAAAGTCCTCAGGAAATTTACGAATATCTGAAAGGCAGAGGATTTGTAGATGCCAAGCTTGCTGTTAAGAAGGGAGAGGTTTTCAGTCTTAGAAGGTTGCTCGATCATCCTTGGGAGCTACACATTAGGATATACAAAAACGGATTCGTAGATGGTGAGGTAGAGGTCAGAAGAGAGTTCATCGAGCATCTCAGCAGAAGAAGGCTTTTCGTAGTCTATGAGATCTACGATCACGTTAAGGACATTTGCGACCTTCACATACTCTACAAGCCAGAACGCAGATGGGTGGTTAGAATAGAGACGAACTTCGTCGTTAGGCTCGATCCGCCTGAAAAGCTGACACCTTGGAAACCGCTGGTAGTTGGCTTGTCCTTGGCAACTCTGCTGATCGCTAAGAGGCTGAGACCAAAGCTTTAAGTATTCTGCAACTTTAGGAGAATTCGGATGATGATTGCGGCCGTATCTGACCGAGGGATGATGAATAGTTCCAGCCCTGAAAAATTACAAATTTCGAAATATGTTCATCTAATCGATGTTCGATGTTCTTGACATCGTTGCGTTAATTATATTTCTAATTTGCTTCGCCGGATATCACAGTGCATACTTTATTTTGACAGAGAGGTATCCGCACAAATCTGTCAAAGCCTACATAAAGGCTTTTAGAGAAAAGGAGTTAGAGTATCTGCTTAGCAAGGGCGACTACGAAACCCTAATCCAGCAGTTGAGGGATGCGATCAATGTGAGCAACATCTTTGCCTCAGCATCTCTAATATTCGTCGGTATGATCTTGAATCTGCTGATAAATCTCAAGGACATTGCGGAAAGTCTCAAAATTGTAAACGTTGAAATGTTTGAATTCAAGGTTCTGTTCGTTGCTGCTATTCAGGCTGTTTCGTTCATATTCTTCGTCTCGTCGCTGAGATACTATAGGATGGTCAGTCTACTTGCAGCTACACCCCCGCAAACGGTAAAAGAGCTTCTGGGGATCGAAGCTCATAAATACTTTGCACAGCTTTTAGAGAAGGGTTGCAGCTTTTATACCTTAGGAAGCAGAGGGTTGCTTTACAGCATCTTCCTTTTGGCTTGGTTCGTAAACACCTGGATGTTCATAGCGATCGTAGTCATTGCAACCGCACTGTTCGCAAGATACAGAGATTTCATGTGGCAGGAAGTTTAGCCCTCGGTAATCGGCAAATTCATCACTGTTCAGAACTGTTTTTTCTTCATCGGGCGCACACATTTTGAATTGAGGTTCATAAAAGGCTTTTGCCTCAGAGTGCCCTGGGTTTTCATCATTCTTCAGAGAAGGGCAAGTTCTTCATCGGCTGAACTTTTACTAAATCTTAACCGTCTTTAAAGCTTTAATAATAAAAACAAATTTTATTATATATTATTTTAAATAATAAATCTTGATATTAATTTATTTCCAATAATTGTCCATTACTGTCATTTTATACCGCTATTTGCCAAAATTCTTAACGAAAACTTTATTAAACAATAAAAAGAGACGATTTTCCAAGTCTGAAGGGAAAGGGGTGTAGTGGATGAATGAGTGGATATATGATCCAAATGTTTGGTGGAATATAGAGTTCGTATCAAGAATTGTAGAATTAGTTGCAAGAGCTATAGGTGATATAGCGAAAATAATTGCTTTATGCTTGGAACACAATAATCTGTAAAAATTAATATATAGATTAAATTATAATCTCTAATTTAAAAATATATAAATATTTTTAATTTTATATATTACTATATTATAACAATGTAGTAACAATTAAGCCAATGCTTTATATAAATACTATAACGGTGGTGATGCAACACTGTTGATGGTATTATTTAAATCATACACAATGTGAAGTCACGACCATTATAACAAAAAAATTATCTAAATTATTAATTACACACTTTGACGTTAGCAAGTTATAAACCACCAGATGGCGTCAGACCTAAAACGTTTCCTCATTGCTCAGGAGGGCCGGACTTCATCATCCGCCAGATTGAATAGCCGTCTATACTTAAAAACGTTTGGATGATGACATTGACCCGGGCTGATGCATGATGAGGTGCGCGGGTCTGACCCTACTCTCCAACTTCTTCGAGAACACATTTGACCAATTTATCATTTTTATATAGAAACCCTTCTCTTTAAGCTCTCCCAAGATCGGTTTAAGTTCTCTGATTATATCTCTCCTTTTGGCCAATATTAGGATACCCAAGGTTCCGATGACGTTTAAACTCAGGTTCTTTGCGATCTTTCTTGCATCCTTATCATCCAATATTATCAGATCTGCGCTCTCTTCCAAGGCCTAGACTATAGCAGAAGCTTCACCTTCGTCGACGAATTCGTTTAGTAATTCAAACAGATTGTAGTTCGAAATTCTCCTTACTTTTAAAAAATCCGATCGTAATACTTCCATGGCTCCATTTCTTTCCGGAAATGAGATCTCTTTGAAAACTTCGTCGGTTATCAGAACACTACCGAACAGATCTTTTAAGATATGCAGTCTTCCTATTCGAGATAGTGCTATTATACACGAAGAATTTGAAACTACTCTCATAATCGTTTCTCCAATTTTTTAATGATCTCCAAATCATCTTTTAGATCTTTTGAGTCGTAGCGTAGGGGCACTTTTTCATCGATAAGGATCTTAAGAAACTCATGTTTGGGTATCCCAGCTATCTTTCTCGCCTGTCCGAAGGATGCTATTCCCTTCTGATAAAGCCTAATGGCCAATTCTATCCTTATTCTACTCTCCACTTCATCATCGGGAAGCTTTATCTGATCGGGTACTTTAATGGTAACGGTTCTCATAATCTTAAGTCGATTTTCCCCATATTTAAGCTTGTTCGAATACCGCAATCTTATTATTCGATATCAACCGAACTTTATTGGGTGATGAAACCCATCGGGTCTGATAAAAGATGATGACAGGGATGTCGGCTGAAACTTCCTTTACTCCAACAGAATATGGTCATTCTCATTCCAAGGCGGATAGCTTATGACGAAGAGCCTGATCCTCCCTACAACCTTGTGTGGAGTGTTTAGAGGAATCTTAACAACATCTCCTTTACGAATCTTAATTTTGGAGTTTCCCAAGAACAGAATCCCTTCACCATCATACACCAAATAGAGTTCCGTCGATCTTCGGTGAAGATGAAGTTTGGACTCCCTTATTTCCGCAAGAGCCAGACTAAAGTTCGTGTTCTTTAGGATCTCATAGATCTTCTCCGTCTTGAAGTTTAGAAATCTCTTGGGTTTTAGTTTCATGCTTAGATGAACATTTGCTTCGGCGGATGCCTCGAAGGAGTCTTAACCTTCTCAACAGCACTCAGCAAGTCTTCGGTCTCTATGATCTCTTTACCATCCGCTATCGCTTTGTGCAGTGCGGACTTGATAACCTTCTCGACGAGATCCCTTCCGGAGAAACCTTCGGTGCTCCTTGCTACTACATCCAAATTCGCCTTCACCTTAAGCGGGAAATCCCTCAGGTTGTTCTTCAATATCTGCAATCTCTCCTCGTAGCTCGGCAACCTAAATTCGATCTCTTCCTCGAATCTACTCCTTATCGAAGGATCGAGCATCTCTATTCTGTTTGTCGCTGCGATCGTGCATATGCCCTCGTTCTTCTGAATACCATCCAACTCCGTTAGCAGAGCGTTTACGACCTCGCTGACATCTCCTCTGAGATCCTGATAACCCCTATCCAAAGCTATAGAGTCAAACTCATCCAAGAATACTATACACGGAGCGACCTGCCTTGCCTTTTCGTAGAGCTCGTGAATCTTTCTCGCCCCATCTCCAACATGCTCACCGATGAGCTTGGTCGATTTGACAGACAGGAACGGAACGTTCGCTTCGTTCGCCAAAGCCTTAGCAGTCATGGTTTTTCCCGTGCCAGGAGGACCGTAGAACAGGACGTTCTTTGGGGCCCACTTTCCGAATTTCTCTGGATTCTTGAGGTATTCCAAGATGACCTTCACCTTTCTCTTCGCATCCTCCTGCCCAACAACATCGCTGAGCCTGACATCCCTAACTATTTCAGTCTCAATAATCCTCGTAGGATTCTCGACTAGTATGATCGTGGAATCCGTAATTATTCCATCCGGTTCGGCACTAACAACCTCAAAAGCGAAATCAGGAAACATCCTGTAGTCAAACAGGAGCTTACCCTTCGATACGTATTCACCTTTCCACTGATCCTTTGCATACTTCTCAAAGACTCTCGGGTTATCTACTACTGGATACTCATGGTAGCTGGCTTTCAGCGGGTATCCTAAGGGTCTGAGCACTAAATACCGGACTTCTCCAACCCTCGGCTGCTCATTGCTTCTTCTATACCTATTCACGCCATAAAGTTGAACGGAGGTTATTAATATTCCTTATGCTACTTACCCCAAAACTGAATTAAATAAAAGAAATTGAAAAAATTACTCCTCTTTCGTTTTAGCCGCTATGAGGCAACCTCTTGCAACGCTGAATAGAGGATCCTTAGCCATTCTGATCTGGGAAACATCGACAGGCAGCCCAACCTGCGAAATTTTTTCCTCGAATATCCTCTTGAACCCTCTCGGCTTCGAAGTTCCTCCAGCCAACACAACTGGAAAGTCAACCTGCGGAGGGGTTACTTCCGTCAACTTTCTCTTCAGATTCTCGACGACATAGGTGATCAGGTAGTCGTAGTAAATCGCCAGAGCTCCTTCGACACTTCCAAGCTCCACTTCATACTTCAGTTCAAAGTTAGACTCTTTGATCGCACAAACCTGCTCCTTTGGGGTTCCCGTCGCCTTTGCGGCGTTCTCATCAATCCAGTCTCCTCCCCTAGCTATGCTGAAAGATACGATTGGTGCGGCGAAATAAGCTGCTGTGACGTTAGTCATTCCGGCCCCGAAGCTGATACCAATTCCAGTAAAGCTGTTGTCCGCCAATTCGGAGTATATTATAGCAAGACCCTCATCTATCGTGAACGGGTTATACCCCAACTTCTTAACAAGAGCCTCCATCGTCTTCCTGTGATACGTAGTTTCAATATCGGAATCGATCGGGTTCGCTGGAGACGAGATGCACACGACTTCGTTCTCGTAATTCGGCTCTCCCAAAACCTTTTCGACGATGAGCTTTATTATAGGAACCGCCTCCTTCTCCTCTGGGCTGAGAATTCCAGTCTTCATAGGTCTTCTTGTGCTCTTTCTGAAGACAGTAGCGAACTTCATTGCGTCATCGCCAAGCACATATATCTTGTCGCCCTTAGCAACATACTGAACGTTTGCGTTATCAAGCATCATCTTCGTCAGGTCGCTGTAGTCCAACTCTAAGAATGCGTTTCTCTGCTGAACGAAAACGACGTTCTCTCCTTCCATTTCCGCGCACACAATATTCATCGTTCCTACATCCAAACCCTTAGCCATAACTCAACCCCCAAAAATCTTCTTTTTATCCTCCTTCCCCATCCTCCCCTCAATTGACTTTAAAGCTTTTGTAACTTCCAAAATGTCCGAGTCGGACCTCTTAACCTTAAGCTCACCCTCTCTAACTCTAACCAATTTCTCGGCTTCTTTGCTTACCTCATCCTTAACCTTGGCAATCTTACCGACTCTCGGCTTCTCAAGAGCTTTCCCCGGTTTCAAGTCGGAAGGTATCGAGATATCCTTGATATCAAGGTTTGGCCCTTCAGCCTTCGTAGGGAATGCGAACTTTGCTTCAAGTGGTGGGAGCCCCTCTGTTGTTGACTTGGGTTTCTCCTCGGTCTTTTCATGATGAATTATCTTCATTATCGTCTTGCTTGAGCTTTCTATTATCCTTTCAACGGCATCGGCGAAGGAGCTACCAAATAGGGTAATTAAACCTAAAGCGTAGATTATCGCAACGTAAGTTATGTTCGGATAATACCAGTCCTTCGGATAGTAAAAATCAAAAAGGATAACGGCTAAAATTGAAAGTGCAAATCCAAACGTCGCGATAATCTTCGATCCCCTTCGACTGCTGAGCATCTGACTTAAGCCGTAAACTATAATCGGAACGGCAATCCCTATGATCGTGAATGTCACCTTCACCTTAAACGGCTCGGAACCGTAATGAAGCTGGAAGAACATAATCATGATAAGACCCAAAATTAATAGACCAATACCAACTGCAAATATAAACGAGGCGCTATAATATCTCATGCGGTATCATCTGATGAGGAGTTAATAAAATTATCGAATTTGGAGATGTATTGAGCCAGAATTAATTGGGAGTTTGTAATATATATTTACCAAAATAATTTCGAGCAAAAGGTTTATATAATATAAAAATCAAGCGTGGGGAACCAAATTGGAGGTGCCGAATTTGGATAAGAGACCTCCCGTAAATGTGGGGGATGTTAGGGAAGTTAGAATCGAAGCGATGGGAAGCGGTGGAGACGGAATAGCGAAAATTAAGGGCTACGTGGTATTTGTTCCGGGAACGAATTTGAACGATGTTGTTAAAATAAAAATTACTAAAGTTTTGAAGAAATATGCGTTTGCGGAAGTTATAGAGTAAAGCTGGTGATTATCGGAAATTTTAATATTTTGGAAATTTATTTTTTATATTTTATTTAATGGTATCTTTCAGCTCTGATTATGACAACTCCAACGCCTACAATCGGTTATGTTGGATGTTCGCGCATCCGAATCGATTCGTTCTCTAATTAGTAAATCGTCATGCTATTCAAAGCCTGCAAAGTAAGCTTTGACGTGCTTAACATCTATCGTTTTAGTATCGAATTTTTTCTCTACGAAGTGGCACAGCTCATCCACATCATCGTCGTTAACTTCACCAAAGTGCTCTATAAAGAGATCCATGAAAACTCTCAGCCCTTCCAACGTTATGCAAAAGCCGTTTAGTCTAAATCTTTTCATCAGAATTTCCGCAACTTTTCCCATTCCCAAGGGAACTCTGAGATTGCAGGAGGGGCAGAAATCGTCCATAATCGGAATTATCAAAAATATTATTTAAAGTTTTGTCATTCTACGATTTTAAACATCGGAACTACTCTTCTTTGCTTATCTGGATAGAACTGCTCCGTCGGAAACTCCTTGCCGTAAACTTCGACTCTCTTGCCGATCATATCCTCTTTGTCAGCCTTTTCCGCATCTACATCGAGCCTTCCAACGATCCAAGCACCCTCATCGAGCTCGACCATCGCAACTACGTATGGAACCTCCGCGTCGTATCCCAGAGGAGCTACGTATGTGACCGTATAGCTAACGATCTTTCCCTTGCCAGAGAGCTCGATTCTCTCAAGGTTTCTACTCCCGCAGCTGTTGCACGTTGATTTCGGTGGGCATGTGATCTCCCCGCAGTCTTTGCATTTAACTCCGATCAGCTTTCCTTCCATAAGCGCCGAGAAGAAATCTTTAAACATGATATCACCTCCTGTGGACGCTCAGAATTATGTTTACCAGAGTTCCGAAATCTCCTCCTAAGGTATCGGTAATAGCCGTCTCAGCATCGACCTTGACAAAATCGAGCTCTCCTCTAAGCAGTTTCACTGCCGAGTATATTTGAGCAGTGCCAGTAGCTCCAACTGGATGACCCTTGCCAATCAAACCACCGTCCGGATTTATCGGAATCTCTCCGTCAGCCCAAGTTAGTCCTTCTTCAACCGCATCCGCACCTTTTCCGTATTCAAAGAAGCCCATAGCTTCGCTTGCTATTACTTCTGCAATCGTGAAGCAGTCGTGAATGAATGCTACATCTATATCCTTCGGAGACATCCCAGCCTCTTTATAAGCCATCTCTGCAGACATCTTTCTTGGCAAAGCTTTAACTATGTCCCATTTCTGTCTGAAGAGACTTCCGGCAGAGGCTTGTCCAGCTCCTCGCACGTATATCGGCTCATCGACTCTATCCTTCGCAAAATCAGCCGTTGCTATAATTACAGCTGAAGCTCCATCAGTCATAGGACAGCAGTCGAACAGCGTTAGCGGAGAGCAAATCATTCTCGAATTGAGGACATCTTCAACCTTTAGATCCCCGAACTTATTGTAGAACTGGGCTTTCGGGTTCATTGCTCCGTATTTATGGTTCTTGACCGAAACATGCGCAATCTTCTCTCTGAGCTTTTCGAGAGGTATGTCGTATACCTTTGCATACATTCTCGCAATTAGCGCAAAAACTCCGGGAAAAGTTAAGCCAGAATTTACTTCGTAAGCGGAATCTAAAGCTGTAGCTAAGGCTCTTGTTCCGATGGGTGTTCCAGCTGAATAGAGCTTCTCGGCTCCGCCGACGAGAACACAATCGTAGATACCGTGCTTCACTGCTAAATAAGCCTCCCTAAAAGCTACAGAAGAGGATGCACAAGCTCCTTCGAATCTGTAGGCTGGAATACCTCTCAGCCCGATCTCATCAGCTATGAAACCACCGAGGTTTGCTGCTCCATCCGTTATTTCTCCAACGAAGTTTCCAAAGTATATCGCTTCGATATCCTTGAGCTCGATATTCGATGAATCAAAAGCTTCAAAGAACGCTTCTGCAAAAAGCTCTGGCAAAGTTTTATCAGGATGTGAGCCGAACTTCGTCTGCCCAACGCCCAATACTGCAACGTCCCTTTTCATTGTTCATCAAAGGAATTTCGAGGAAATAAAAATTTTCATTCGACTTTCAACGAATCACCTTCTACGCTTTCCCTTAACCTCTATAGCCCTGACTCCGACACCCATCAGCTTTCTGAGGACGGCATCGACAAACCTGATGTGGTTGCCTTTCTGCCCAACGAATGCTCCGAATGCGTTCTCGTTAACCTTCACAGCGAGCGTTGGGCCAGCGAAGTCTATATCTTCGATATGCTTCCAAATCCAAGATACGGGATGAATGGCCCTTATGAGCTCTTTGAAATCCAAAGTAAGTTCCACACCCCTGATTCTCTTTTCTGTCTCTTCCTCGATTGCGTTGATCCTCTCACCACCCTTGCCGACGAGCCTTCCAAAGTGTCCCTGCTTTACGATGATCAAAGCATCTGGTGTGTGCTCGGAAGTGATCTCAAACTTCTCCTTCTCTTCGCTGAATTCCACAACCGTTATAACGTCGGCATCCGGCGAATATATCTTCGTAGCTTCTAAGATATCCTCCTCTTCATTGCTGAGCTCCCTCGTTCTCATCCTATATTCTATCAGAAGTCTCAGACCTCTCTTCGCTCCCTCTCTGACTATATCCTTGATCCCCAAATCCACTACCTTCGCGTTCTCCTCGCTCATCAGAACGTCTCTGATCAGAGTTGCGGGATCGTTCTCAACTGCTTTAAGCGACTGGAAAACTGGATCTCCAGCAACTATAAGCCTACTATTTCTTCCAACCCTAACCAAAACCTCGATCAGACTTTCCGGCTTCAAAGCTTGGACTTCGTCCAAGAATATGATCGCATCGTCGAACGTTCTTCCCTTCAGGTAATGAGAGTCGACGAAAACGAGTCTACCCTCGTTTATCAACTCCTCAAGCTTATTCCACTCAACAAATTCACCAATTACGTCTCTAACGTATTCCTTGGCAAGTTTGAGGAACTCCTCGCCGGCTTTAGCCATCGTAAGCTCCTCGCCAGTTACCACATCGATTATCGGCTTGACTACGATGAACCTCTTGTGATTCCCTTCTAAAACATCATCTATTCCGTAGGCTAAGCTGAAGAGTGATTTACCAGTTCCGGTTGGCCCGAATATTCCGATTATATCGTAATCGTCATTCAGAGCGTCGAGTATCTCCTCCTGCCCCGGAGTTAGAGGCTCAATCTTTTCGAGAATCATAGGAGAAAGTTCGAATCTCTGCATAAATCAATTTCGTCAGCTTAGGGCACCAGCCAAACCTCTCAGCTTTCTTCTCATAGTTTTCGACTTATTGATGACTTCGTCGATGTTCGATTTACCGATCCAATAGTATCTTGTCTCTTTGAGCCTATCGATCAGTTCACTTTCGAATTCCCGCTTTATCGCCCTTTTGACTCCATCCAATCCACCGCTGAGGTAGGCTTCGACGATATAAGCTTCGGCAAACGTCGTTTCACTTACGATTGCCAGATTGGAGTTCTTAACCGCAAACTCATTTCCGTTGAAGGAAACCGCCAATCCGTTCTCCTTAGCCCAAGATAGCATCGCATGATCGGATATGCTGTCTCCGATGACTATAGGATTTAGGATATCATAGCTTCTAACGACGTCAAGCTTCCTCTGCCCGCCTACAGCCTTCACATCGCTCAGGATCCTTCCAGCCTCCATGTTTGCGAGTCTGTTCCAGAAGAAGTCGTTTAGCCACTTTATGGAGCTCTTCGAGCTTTCGTCTAGCGGAATTTCAATTTCGGGAAGGGATGCTATGATCTCAACAGCCTGAAGGATGAAATCTCTCTCCTCTCTTGGCAAGGAGTATTGTTCCGGATTGAATGAAGTTGCATGAATTCTATTTATGCCCAACGGTTTGGCAGAAACATCTAAGAACTGCTCATAGGCTGTAGAGATAACTACTGGCTCGATGCCCCTTTTCAGCAGATATCTCATCGATTCTTCCGCATCTGGTGTGTATGCTAAGACTTTCTCCGCAAGATCTTTCAGTTCATTCGATGAAATGCCTAAGGCTACGATGAACGGTGCGAGCAATCTCAACGTGTCTCCGGCTTCGTAATCCTCTCTTCGCTCGATCAGAACGAGATAGTCGTCGTATTGGCTTAGTCTTTCAAAGAACTCGTGGTTGTTGAAGAAGGCTATCGCAACCTCGTAGGCAAAATCTGTCAGAACCCAAGGTCCCTCCCAATCTGTAAAGAACAGCATACTATCACCTGTTTCGTTCTATAAATTCCCTAAGCTCCTTTTCAGTCTTAGCACCTTTGATCCTATCAACTTCAACACCATCCCTCAGAAACACAGCAACGGGCAATGCGATGACGCCAAATTTCTTAGCCAGATCTCTATCCTTGCGAACATCCACCTTTATTAGCTTAATGTCTTCATACTCCTCTATGAGCTTGTCCATTATAGCTCCAAAGGTCTTGCAAGATGCGCATCTTTCAGAGTAGAATTCTAAGATGACTTTTCCATTTGGAATGTTCATTAAAACACCCAACCGAAACAGATATATTTACATTTTTGTTAAATTGTTTGAGCGGTCGTAGTCTAGCCCGGCAGGACGCGGGCCTCCCGAGCCCGTTGCCCGGGTTCAAATCCCGGCGGCCGCATAACCCTATCAAAATTTGAAAGTATTATAAAACAATTTGGATTTGAGAAGATGAACAAGTTTGCCGAACTGCCGGAAGTCGAATGGGGATTGATAGAAAGATAGTTTGAGGTTAAAGATTTAGCCGAGAATTATCCGGATCCTGGAGTTAGAGGGGTTTTGACGGATTTCCTCGTTGCTTTAGATGATTGGTTTGCCAAGTATAGCGAAGGGGCTTAGAATTGGCTAAGGATTCCCTTCCAGTTATGTATTCGTAGAGCTTGAGTTCGAGAAAAGTTCTGATGTCTATTTTCATCTCTTCGGCTTTGCTGTAAAGAAAATCGTCGATTTCAAGGGTTATTCGCATTCCTCTGATACGGTTAACAACTTTGATTTTAAGAGGGAGGGATGAGGGGTCGAGACACCACATTGTGTATGATTTAAATAATACCATCAACAGTGTTGCATCACCACCCAATCAAGCATTCGATAATTTAATGGTTTTACACAACGCTTTAGCCGAAAACATAGCGAAACACATAGGGATGACCGACAACGTAGCCTCAACAGCTGGAGAAATGTGGAAAACGGTTAGAGAGATGGTAAACAGCTTCAGAGAAATGAGATTAAATTACCGCCTCTTCTTAATCGGACAAATCTCCTTTACGGCTTGATCGCTCTCCTAATCATTAAGGAGGTGATAACATGAAATACGAGAGAACTGCAAGACTAAAGTTGAAGAATAAACCCCTCTTCGAACTACTCGAATTCGGAGAGAAGGAGAGACGAGTTTTCCCCGAGCTTCTCAAGGCTCTCAAAACTCCGAGAAGACCTCAAGAATTGCCAACAAATACGGCAACGTTGTTTATTACCTCATCCACAAGATGCTCAAAGCTGGAATAATCGAGAAAACCGAAGAGGGTTACGTTTTGAGCTTGAAGTTTGCTGAGAAGTTTAGGAAGTGGGCAGAGGAGTGGGAAAGTTATGTTTCCGAGATGGATTAAAATTCTGAGCTGGATTTTAATGCCTTTCTACCTTATTAATCTACATCTTAATAGAGTAAATCAAGAGGTAGCAACATTTTTATCTTACTTTACGAATTTGAAAGTAAATGGAAATACGTTTCACGAGACATGCAAGAGAACAACTCGAAAGACGGGAAATCAAAGAAGAGGACGTTGAACTCGTTTTAAAGAATCCCGACGGAATCTATTACGATCTGAAGGAAGGGAACTTCGTAGCGGTTAAGAAGATAGATAATATGTTGTTAATAGTCGTATTCGAGGAGGTATTTGGAGGATTTAAGGTGATAAGTGTGATAAAAAGCTCGAAATTGAATTTGCCAAAAAATAGGGTTAAAAGGGGGAGGTGGATTGAAGTATGAAGGTCAGGTTTGATCCAGAGGCTAACATCCTTTACATTTCGATTAAGGATGACAAGGTTAAGGACATGGAGGATATAGACGATGACATCTGGGTCGAATACAACGAAAAGGGTGAGATAATCGGAATTGAGATTCATCGTGCCAAAGAACTGATAGTCCCCGAAATCTTGAAGTTTATCGATGCTGTAAAGAGTTTGAAGGTTTAAAGTTCCCTAAGCTCCTTGAACCTCATGAAGTAGGAAATCAAGAGGTAGCAACATTTTTATCCTACTTTACAAATTTAAAAGTAATGAAAGTTGGAGAGATACGCATCGAAATCGAATACCCGATTTTTAGGAAGATTAAGAAAGAGGGAGGAAAAACAAGCTTAGAGGAAGTTAGGGAAATTTTGTCGGGTGGTGTTATGATACTGTTGATGAATTATAGTAGTGAATCCACAACCTAAGAGAAATTTCGAGCATTTCGAAAGATTTAGAGAATTTGATGGTTTTTCTGGCAAATCTAGGGTTATCA
>JAMOPJ010000050.1 GCA_027064525.1 Archaeoglobaceae archaeon | reverse complement strand
GTTTTGGTAAGGGTTAAGAGGGACGTTGAATTTGAAGGTGTTGATGGCAGGATTTACAAGTTGAAAAGGGAGGATGTAGTGCTTTTGCCCAAGCTGAATGCTAAGGCTTTGATTGAGGGTGGATTGGCTGAAGAAATAGAATTTAAAAGATGAATGGACTCGCCGGGATTTGAACCCGGGGCCTCCGCCTTGCGAAGGCGGCGCTCTGCCAGGCTGAGCTACGAGCCCTACCCTGAGTCGGCAGTCCTTGAATATATAGGTATCGTTTTAGTAATGTTTAAAAAGCATGAAGGTGGTTTTATGAAATATGAGGCAAAATAAGTTTTTAGTATTTTTTGATGAAAAAACATCGGAGCATGTACTACGAATTATGAAAAAACTCAGTAAAAAGTTTGGTGGTGTCGTGCATCTTGTGTATGTGAAGGATATAGATTACTATCCAGTGGAGGTTTTGCTTGAAGCAGAGAAATCCTATAAGAGCTTGAAGAAGTCTGGATTAAAACTTGCTGAAGATTTGGCGAAAAAAATCAAAGAGCTTGGATTCGACCAAGTGCATACGGACTTCTGTATGGGACATCACTCAGAAATTGAGTATATAAAGGATAAGAGTCCAGATTTTGTAATAGACCTACGCTACTCTTAAAAATTTTTATAGCTATCGATTTTTAATTTTATAGCTACTATTCTGTTTAATCATTTTTGTTTCACGGCTTTAGCTCTAACTTGACGCCATCTAATTAAATCTTCGTATCTCTCACTATTTTTTGTTAAGAAATTTTAGAATTTAGTAAAATTTCGTAAAGCTTATATATTGAATGTTAAAAACGGTGTTAAAAAATGGAGGGGTTTCGAATGGGTAGAGCCGGCTTGATAGTGGGATTGACAGTACTTATTATGAGTATTGGAGTGGCATCAGCACAGGAGCTAACGAATCCAGCGATATTCGCTGGCACACTTTTCGTTGTATGCACATTGATAGGCATCGTTGCAGTTCTTGCCGGTGTAGGCGGTGGTGTTATATTTACACCTGTTATGATGGGCTTTACAAATATAGACTCATATATAATAAGAGCCACTGGCCTAACTGTAGCTATGGGAGGTGCACTTGTTGCAGCAAGACCTTTTTTGAGAAGAGGGCTTGCAAACATTAAAATGCTACTATTTGCAGCAGTTCCCTATACGGTGTTTGCAGTTATAGGAGCTTTGCTGGCAGGATACGTTAAAGCAACCATGGGTACGTTTGGTGAGGGCGTTATAAGATTTGCATTGGGTATATTAGTTATATTCATTGGCTTGGTATTCATCTTTGCTGGTAAGAGAATAGAGTATCCAGAGGTCAAGCATGTGGACAGCTTTACTGAAAGATTGGGATTGGCTATGGCGTATTGGGAGGAATCACTTGGTCGGGTTGTAGATTATAAGGTAACAAGAGCATGGCTGGCTATGCTATGTTTCTGTGGTGTCGGTCTTATATCTGGTCTTTTCGGCTTAGGTGCTGGATGGGCTATGGTTCCAGTTTTTAACTTGATAATGCTTGCGCCTCTGAAGGTCTCAGCAGCATGTAGTAAGGTTTTGATAGGTATTGGAGACACTGCGGCAGTATGGCCATATATGATTGGCGGTGGTATAGTTCCATTGTTCACAATTCCAAGTCTTATAGGATTAATTTTAGGAACACTAATAGGTGCCAAGATAATGCTGAAAGTTAAAGCCGGTTTCGTCAGATGGCTTATCATAGCGATAATGTTTGCGAGTGGTATTAGACTTATCTTGAAGGGTTTGGGAATGATGGGGGTGATGTGAATGCAACCTAAGCCACCTATTTCAGGTATAATATATGGTGAAATAGCTTATTGGATAGCAATAGTTGGTATGATTATAGGAGTAGTAGGGCTTGCGATTTACTTAGGCAGTGGAGGAGGAGTAATGAGTCCAGATATGATTTCAGATCTCTTAAGTGGAAAAAGCCCAAAGGAGCTATGGGAAAAACACAGCATACTAAGAAAGATGCCAGAAAGTCCCCATTGGTATGTAAATTATATTGGTAAAGGGGATGCAATTGCAATGTTGGGTATTGTAATTTGCTGCACATCTGCTATAGTGGCTATGTGGGCTACAACTGTAACACTATTTGTCAAGAGAGAAGTGAAAATCTTGTACGGAATTTTTGCCTTGATAGTATCAACTATAATGACTCTCGCAGCCTTGGGTATTATATCTCTACATCATTAATTATTTTTTAACCAAAATAATCAGTTTTCTAATTCCCTCTACGAAGTCGACATCGACACCAAAAGCTTTGAACAATCCCTTAAAATAATGCCTTAGTATATTTGCCTCGTTCCTCGTTGCCAGTATGAGTGTGTAATTTCCATTACTTTCACTCTCCTTTAATTTAAAGAGGTGCTTTAATTCAAGAATACGAAGTACATCTTTTATATCCTCTATACCTCTACTTCTTAATTCCATGCCATGCTCGAATCCTATCCTTTCAACGATGTCCCAAAACTCCTTATCGTCGTGCTTGTTTATCACATCAAGTATAGCCAACCAAAGCTCAAGATCAACTATTATATTATCGCTCGTTGAAAGAATATCCATATACCTCTTGAGAGCATTTGATGACAAATTCCTACTCTTAATCATGTGGTAGAAACTTATTGCCTGCCTTATGATATCAGAAATAGTTTTATTCTCTCTTTTTGCTAAATCTTCAATTATATTTCGAATATTCTCGTCGACAGCTACAGATATTCGCATGATCTTTTCAGGCATGATTGTCACTAAAAGGTTTTGACTAATAAATCTTTCCTCGCTAATTATAATATATGATATTAAAAAAGAATAATTTGGATTCAAAAATATTAATTCTTACTACAGTTTAATATAGCATAGAAATTTTTAGTAAAGAATCTTGACAAATAATAAAAAAATTTATCTTCACTTCTGGCTGACCCCGATCAAAAAAGGAGGTATGAATTGTTATGACGGAAGAAATAGATGTCTTAGTTGTTGTTGATGACAGATGGAACAGAGTGCCAGAGTCACTAAAGAATCTGAGTAAAAAGTTCAAAGCCAAGCTTCATCTGCTGTTCGTAAGGAACTTGCAGATAACACCAGAAGTCCTGATAGAGCTTGAAAACAAGTATTCTTCTCTAAAAGAGAAAGCACTTAAGAAACTTCAGAGCTTAGCAGAAGAACTGAAGAGATATGGGTTTGAAACTAACATCATAGGAGTCCATTATGGCATTGCACATGAAAGAATACTAAGAGAGAGTGAGAAAATAAAATCTGATTATATCCTTGTTAGAGCAAGAAGAAGACCTAGATTGTGGAGGTTTTTGGGCGATTATTACTACGATGATCTGTTTCGCAGTTCTAAAATCCCCGTTCTTGTAGGGAGGTGATGTAAATGGCGAAATTACCTCCAGCTGGGGTAACAATAACGCCAGACATGTTCATACACATCGGACCATTCGAGGCATTGTTTCTCTTAGCTCTGGGTTTCTTTGGAGGAATGCTCAGCGGATTCATAGGCAGTGGTGGAGCTTTTGTGTTGACACCGGGAATGATGTCAATAGGTGCACCAGGTGCAATTGCTGTAGCGAGTAACATGTGTCACAAGTTCCCTAAAGCGATGGTAGGAGCTTGGAGGAGGTATAAGCTGGGACAGCTCGATCCTAAACTCGCACTGCTCATGGCAATATCAGCAATAATCGGTGTGCAAGTGGGTATTCAAGTTCAGTACATGATCGCTAAGATGCTCGGACCAGTTGGAACGAGCCTATACGTTTCGATTGCATTCCTCATAGTTCTTCCGACCGTTGCCGCTTTATGTCTCAAGGATGCTATAAAAGCTAAGAAGTACGGCTTGCTCGACACAGAGCCCAAATTTGCTATGAAGCTCGAGCAGAAGTTTAGAGTACCTCCGATGATACACTTTAAAGTCGCTGGAAGAACGCAATCCCTGTGGTTAACAATTCCTACAGGATTCATGACGGGATTCCTAGCAGCTACAATCGCTGTCGGAGGATTTATAGGTGTTCCATCAATGATTTACATAATCGGTGCATCAAGCACAGTTGCAAGTGCTACTGAGCTTGGGATAGCCTTTGTCATGGGTTCTACTGGAACGTTCACATGGGTTTATCTGCTTGGAGCAGTTGACTTTAGAATGACCGCACTAATTCTTGCGACGTCACTCATCGGTGTTCAGATCGGTGCAGTCGGAACCACATACACAAGACCGTTCTACATAAAGCTGGCTATGGCTGTCGTAATGCTCATAGTTACTGTCAGCAGAGCATGTGCAGTTCCTGGCTACTTAGCCGATTTGGGATGGATAACACTCGATCCAGCTCTAAGAAAGACTCTCGATTCACTTGTACTACCAATCATGATAATTGCATTGCTTTCCGTAGCTCCAATAGTCATGGTTCCGATGTTCTCAATAAGGAGAAAGCTTGCAAAGGCGGGAGTGCTTAATGAAGCTGTTGAGATTCCTAAGGGTGGTGTTAGCAGAAAGTTAGTCGCCAAGACGATCGTCTTTGGAATAATAACGTTAGTTAACTACTACCTGTTATTCAGAGATCCGAATGCATGGCCGTACTTCATAACACAGATACCGCACATGGATCTGCCGATGAGAGTCGCTATGAGTCTAGCTGTCATTGCTCTGGCGATATACTGGTCGATAATACATGGAACATTCGCACACGGTGTCTTAGACTTGTTGAAGATAACATCTTTAAGGAAGGAGGTCTCAAACATACTCATGCAGGAGGGAGTTGCTGGGCTTGAAAGGTGGATAGCACAAGTGAAGAAGGTCACGATGGCTGACGGAGGTGAAAAGATTGAAAGTTCTCATTCCTACTGATTTTTCAAATTATTCGGAAGCTACAATCCTTTGTGCTCTGAACGAGCTGAAAAAGATGGACTGCGAAGTAATACTAATGCACGTAATAGAATTTGATCCAGAAATGGTAGACATGTTTGCTGGGGTTACATTTGAGAAAGCGAGGGACGAACTCGTTGCGAGAGCCAAGAAGAGACTTGATGAACTTGTAAGTAGATTTGAATCTATAGGTATCAATGCGAGGTACATCGAACCTTATATAGGTGATCCAGCAATTGAGATAGCTAAAAAGGCTGAAGAGGAGAAGGTAGGACTTATAATGATAGGTGCAAGGGGTAAAGGGCTGAGCAGAAAGCTGAAAGTTATACTTGGAAGTGTTTCGGAGGGGGTCCTTGAATTATCGACAGTTCCAGTCCTTCTAACAAAGTTCAAGGTGAAGGGAGGTGTCTGTCAAACTGTCGATTCGCTTTTTGCCAGAGTTCTCTACGCATTTGATTTCTCAAAGCAGAGCGGAGATTTGCTATATTACCTCAAGAGATTCCCAATAGATGAGCTAATAGCTGTACATGTCGCCGAGAGCGAGGAACTCGATACTAACTTTATAGAAAAGATAAAGAAGGAGTATCCATCTGCGAAGATAATACTGAGAGCTGGCAAAGTTGGAAAGGTAATTGTTGATACTGCCAAAGACTTTAACGCTACTCTAATAGCTATTGGAGCTGGTATGGAAAAGCTTGGAGGCGTTACAACTTATGTCACGAGAAATTCTGACGTAAGTGTTCTTGTATACAAGTGAATCTACATTATTTTTTAAATTTTATCTTAAAGGATTGTAAATTAAAACACCACTTTTATCTCCGAATACAATAAGAATTATGGAAACCATTATTGGCTGATGGAGTAGGTAAATTTTAAGCGAGTTTCTGCCCAAGAAACATATAGACTTAAATTTCTCGTTGTTATTACTCAATTTCATCACCGCTTCTCCAAACTTAAATCCTAATAAAAAGATACCAAACCAAGGGAAAATTGGAAAGTAGTCGAATGTGTAGAAGCTTGGAGGTGTAATTCCTAAAGGCAGAAACGCCAAGGTTTGAGCATGAACGGAATCTACAAGAGGGTATAGAAGGATGAAGAACAAGGCAGATACAACACTCAAAGATTTTAAACGGTAAAAGGGAATTGCCAAAATCCAAGCCAATGCTAAGAAATGTAGAATTCCAAAGTATATTGTCCCTTCTCTAAACAAAATTGCTGTAACCACAGTAATTAGAAATCCCAAGCTCATAAGCTTTGCAAACCTTTTTAGAATTCTCTTAAAGCTCCTTTTTTGGGTATAACTGACGTAAAAGCTTGCTCCAGATGTAAACACGAAAATCGATGCCGTGAACATTGCAAAAGCTTGCCAGAAAGGAGAATAAGGATAGTTTAAAAAGATTTGAAGATCGGTAACGAAATTTGAAATTAGCATTAAAATTATG
>JAMOPJ010000049.1 GCA_027064525.1 Archaeoglobaceae archaeon | reverse complement strand
CCGTCATCAATTTCCTTCTACCAGTTAGCCTATCCTTCCAATAACAGGGAGGAGAAACCTTACGAATGTAAGAAGGAAGCTTACCTTGCTTCTTTAGTCTAAGCAAGGAGAAAAAGCTTCTCCAAGCATCGTTATTCTTCCTAATTATTTGTTGAGCTGTTGCTGAGCCGATTATCTTCTTAAACTCGTCGTATTCTTCCTTTGAAGAAAAGTTGTCGCCTAATGTAGTTTAGCTTATTCCATAATACTAATTCATCCCAGCATTGAAAAGCGAGGCTTTCTTAGCGACATTCTGTAAATAAAATTGAACAGTGAATATTCAAAACATTTCAAAATTTTTAAATACGTCTGTTATTGGATGCAAGGTATGGACTGGGTGTTTATAGAAGATGAACTTGAGTATGACGGTTCTCAATTAAAATCTCTATGGGCTTACAGCCTTTTGGGTATTAAGGAGGATAGCATAATTTCCTTCATTGGCCCGTGCAATGTCAGACGTGAGCACATGGTCGATTATGAAGATTACACATCGGGATATTCCATATATTCACCCAAGATGTTGCACTTCATCGTCGAGCACTTTGACGAGGTCAGTCTTAGACTGATCTACACGAGACAAAGGCTTTTAATATCTATAGCAAAGGATATAATCGATCCGACCATCGATAGAATCGGCGACGATCTGTATTGGAATGGCAAAAAGCTCAGCGTCAGCATAGCTACGATATCGCCTATATCTGCAAAGATCCATTTCGGGATAAATATAGAGAGTCCCGAAGGCTACGCCTGTCTGAAAGAAATTGGGGTGGAGGATGTTAGAGAGGTTGCAATAGAGATATGCAGGAGATACACTGCTGAAATAATAGATATAGAGGAGGATTTAAGAAAAACAAGACCAATAGAAAGCTTTTAAGACGAAGTTTTGGCCAAAACTATCTCGATCGTCGAGACGTTCACTTTCCTTCCCTGCTCCGAATCCAACTCTTCGGTGTCGATCTTTATGCTCTCCACCGTGACGTTCGGCAAGAACCTGTTCCTTACGATCTCTGCCACATCAACTGCTCTGCTTATAGCCCTACCTCTCGCTTTGATTGCAACCTTCTCCGCACCCTCATTGAACTGCGTCAAAGTCGCGAGGACGTAGTTCATTACCGGCTTGTTGCCCACATAGACCACGTGCTCCGTCATGGCGATCACCCAAGGTATGCAAAAAAGTGATTGCTATTTAAACTTTGCTCAGATGTAGCCGAAGTAGTGTAGCGTAGAGAGAACGAGGATTATGGCTGTTAAGATTATCGCAACATCTATTATCTTAATACCTATTCCTTTCTCTTCAGTAGGAATTCCAGCTAGATGTATCGCCTTCTCAGCCACGTTCAGGTTTTCGTCGAGATAACCCTTTTCGATCAATCTTTCGATTGCTTTGCTTATGACAGTCTCTGGATATCCGGTTGCCTTCGAAATCCTACGAACGTTTGCACCATATCGGAGTATGGCCTTTAGCACATTTATCTCAACGTCCGAAAGGTAGGGCTGTTCCTCAAATTTGGGCTTTACTCTCTTTGTGTCAGCTGGTTTGATAACCTCTCTAACTTCAGCACGCTTTGGCTCCGCTTTAACTTCCGTCGCTTTTGGCTCTTCTTTAATTTCCACGTTTCTGGAAATCGATTCGACAACGCTCTTCTTCTTATCAACGACAGCCTTCTCAATTTCTGATATCCCAATTCTTAGGTTTTCAATCCTCTGTTTTATCTTTTCAAGCCTTTCAATTTGAGCTTGCTTTTCCTCCTCTTCATCGATAGCCCTCTTCTTGATCGTTTTTCGAACCTGCTTGACTATACTGTCCATTCTATCGTCATTCTTCCTCTTTTTCACGATAAAGGATTCATCGTCATCGAGCAATGCATTCAGGATCTTCTTCTCATCTTCCACACCGATCACCATCCGAGTATGTATCTTAGCTTACCGAACGGCTTGACTTCGACCTTGCTTCCTACTATCTTCTTTGCGAGCAGTAGGAAATCTTTGGAAACCTTGGAGTCGGGCTTCTTTATCGTCACCGGCACGCCTTCCTTCCAGCATTCTGTTATTAGCTTTGATTCCCTTATTATTCCTATCGTCTCCGCACCTATCGCCTTCTCTGCGTAATCGATCATCTTCTTTTCTCCCTTGTATCTGTTCACTATGATACCTCTCACAGCTATATCGGATATGTCTGCGATCTTTCTAACCTTATGTGCGTCTGAAATTGCCGTCTTTTCGGGATTTATCACGATGCAGATTTTGTCCGAGCTGAGCATCGGAATCATCGCATACTTGCTCAGCCCAGCTGCTACGTCCAATATAATAAAGTCGTAATCATGTTTAAGACTTTCGATAATCTCTTTCAGTTTTTCCATGTCTATCTCTTCTAGAGCCTTTACGGATGTCGAAGCGGGAATAATGTCCAACCTACCTACATTCTTCGCTCTTATCCTGTAGATCGCATCTTCGAGGTAATTCGTATCTCTCAGGGCATCTAAGAGCGAAACCAGCGGATCCTCAATTCCGAAGAATGTGTGGAGATTTGGAAGGGCTATATCGCAATCGATGACCAAAGTCTTTCCGAATTTGGACAGCAGAACGGATAGGTTTGCCGCTACTGTCGTTTTTCCAACTCCACCCTTGCCGGAGCATATTGCAATCACTGGCATTTTCCCACCATTGACTACAATGATAAAATATATATTTTCTTTCATCATAGTAAAGTCGATGGCAAAAGTTAGCATTGTAATGATGTTGGCTTTAATCGCTCTCATTGCGATTCCGGCTTCAGCTCTAACTCCTACGGATTTTGACGTTAAAATAGTTACGTTCGTTCACGATTATGATAAATACTTGACGAGGTGGAACAACGTTTTCAAGCAAGGTGATACTCTCAAACTCTACTTGGGCGTTGGAAACTTGGACAAGGACGTAGGTGCGGTTGCGATAGACTTCGTGATCTACGTCAAAGATCCCAACGATTACATAGTTTACAAGAAGGTTGTAGAAGTTAGAAAGCTTGGGTATTTTGATCACGTTTACGAGATAGTGGAAATTCCCATTAAAGATGGCTGGCTTGACGGAAAATACACGATTGAAGCATACGCCTTCGATGTCTTGAACTACACGGCTGTTTTAAAGAGTTACACGAAGTATGATGTCTTCTCAGCAACCGGTGGTGGAGAGGTTAAGACCATAAGCAGGAAGAACGCGCCATATGTTAAGAAGGAGTTGACGTTTTACGTTAACTCGAACGCCGATACCGTTCCGCCGAATAGATTTGTTGTTTTTGATTCTCAGTTTGAATCTCGAATGTTGCCCGTTAACGTTCCAAATAAGCTTGAGGTTTCCGTTTTGAACAACTACGATAGGGAAGGTAATGTAAAGATCGGGCTAAAGGTGGATGGACAGATAAAGGAGACGAAAGTTGTCGAGTTGAAGGGTTACGAGGTTAAGAGGGTAGAATTTACCGTTCCGCCGCTTTCGAAGGGAACCCACAAGATAGAGATTGTAGTCTTGGATAGACATGTCAAGTTCGACAACACTCCGCCAGTATTCATAAAACCGTTGCTCTACGACAAAAGAATTCTGCTCGGTAAGATTTACGATGGCTGTATAGTTTACACTCCGAACAACTACGTTCTTGGCAGCGTTGGCATTTCGGAGATAAACGACGTTGATGCAGAGTCTGCAGTTAGTATTTTCAACAAGAGCGGTTACATTATGAACAGAGAATCGGCCGAAAGGGTTCTCACAAACATCTTCGCATACGCATACGTGAACTACATAAAGGTTGGGACGATATCGGTTGCTTTGCTCAAGGGAAGTGATGAGAGAGCTGAAATAATCCTCCCTAAGTTGCTCGAATACGTGAAGAAGAAGACGAAGGCACCCATAAGATATTTGGGTGTTAGGGACTGCTACCATCTCGGCGATGTGGACATTTTGATATACGTCGGAAACAGCGTTCCAAGACTGAGCATGCTCAAATACTTCTTTAAGAATCACGGCGTTCTCGTAATAGACAACACCGAGTATTGGAAGGACTTGGCAAATTCGATCGAGAATCAGGCTTATTTCATGAAGAACTGGAGCAGGCTATCATATTCCGATGAACTCTACAAGTCTTACTACGATTTCAACGTCAACAAGGTGGTTACGATAACCGTAAAGGAGCAGGTTCCTCCGAAATTCGTGTATTCAGATCTCAACGTTGACAAGTTCATAGCAGATGTGGGAACTCCTGTAACGATATCCTTCAAGGTCAAGAACATCGGTGGAGCTGGAAAGGAGAAAGTTGAGGTTAAGATTAACGATCAGGTTGTGTTCAGTAAGGAGATCGAGCTGAAGACTGGGGAGGAGAAGACGATTACGTTCAAATACACTCCAGCAGATGAAGGAAGCTATAAGGTTCAGATAGTCGGAACGGAGCTTGTTAAGATATTCTTCGCGAAGGGCAAGGCGAAAGTTTCCGCTGAAGGTGTCAAGCCAACACCTACACCAGCTAAGGAGAAAAAGAAGGGAGCTGGGCTTGTCGTAGGTTCAGCAGCGCTCTTGGCTGTGTTGGTGATAATTCGAATGCTGATGCGTGAGTGACATGCTTTCAGACCTCGAAAGAGATGTCCTCGAGGCCATAATCTTGGGGAAGAGGAGAGTGGATCAGATAGCACAGTTCTGTGGAATTCCCGAGTTCACAGTGAACGAGATCGTCAAAAGGCTGATCGATAAGGGCTACCTATCGGAGGAGATGTTGCCCACGGTTAAGGCGTTTAGAGACTTAAAGTGGATAGATACAAAGAGACCTCCATCGTTTCACGGTGAAAATCTAAGAAGGTTCCTAAAGGCGATCCTGGATATTATTATAATTTTAGCAATATTATATTTGATAAAGAGTGCCATATTTTAGGGCAAGGTTTATCTTCATTTGCTTATACAATACATCAAGCCGGGGTTGCAGAGCTCGGCACTGCGGGGGACTCGAGATCCCCTGCCCGTAAGGGTTCGTGGGTTCAAATCCCACCCCCGGCGTGTGTTAATCTCCGCTTCATACAACGCTACAAGCTTTTATCCAATAGAATCTGGGGAAACCGATCAAGAGTTTTGACGATTGAATACTTGAGCTTACTAAGAACTAAGATCAGTTAAGGATTGATAAGTATAATTACTAAACCTGTAGAGGTTACACGAAATGATCCGTAACTATTGCTTTAGCTGCCTCAATACCCGCCTTTATGCTACCGTTCATGCTCCTTTCCGGATAGTTTGGCGGAGATGTCATCCCGGCAACATAAAAACCCTTCAGCTTCGTTCGGTATGGTGTTATCTTTTTCAAATATCCCCTTTCGTATATTGGACCGCTGAACTTGGCTTTGAATATCTTGATCCAGTTTATTTTCTTCTCACCTAACCCAAACTTCCCGATCTCCTTCAGATACAGTTTTCTTAACTCATCCTCGCTTTTGTTGAATAACCAACCGTTGGGAGTGGAGTAGCTCGCGAGATATATTACATGCTCCCCATAATCCTCGAACGGCATGAAGTGTGTGTGCTCTATTATAGCTCCGAACACTTTCGAATCCGCGATGTTCGTCCAATATAGATCTTCGGTTACGGATTCTCTTGCCCCTATCAACGCACAAACCGAGCTCTGATACCTTATTTCCGGAATTCCGGCCGCTCTTTTGATTCTATTCTCGAGCGTTGGAAGAGGAGCGGTATAGACGACGATATCGAATCTCTCCCCATTAACTTCGAAATATCTTCCGATCTTCTCGATCTTCCTGACCTCTTTTCTTCTTATGTTCAGCTCTTCTCTCATTCTCTCTATTAGCTGGTGAAAGCCGTGCCTTATGTATCCTAGCTCCTCTCCATTGAGCTTCCTGTTGCTTCGGATAGCAACTCTTGCAAGGAGCCAAGCGTAGCTGATCTCTTTGTAATATTCTCCAAATTTTGCTCTCAGAAGTGGCATGAAGAACTTGTTTAGAATTTCTTCTCCGAGCTCCTCCTTTATTCCTTCAACCACTC
This sequence comes from Archaeoglobaceae archaeon, assembly GCA_027064525.1. Classification (GTDB taxonomy): domain Archaea; phylum Halobacteriota; class Archaeoglobi; order Archaeoglobales; family Archaeoglobaceae; genus WAKM01. The sequence goes on along the minus strand of JAMOPJ010000049.1, from coordinate 558 downwards.
CTCTTTCATCCTCTTTTGAGTAGTTTCTCCTCCTACTTCTCAAAGTGAATAGAGCGAGCTTGATCTTGTCGATGATGCTGAGGTGGGGATATCTTAAAATCTCAATAGGAGTATTTAGTGGATATATTGTCCCATCGAAGGCGTATCCTATTCTCGCGATTCTCCAAGTTATCTTGAGTCCCAAATTTTTTGCCAAAGCGATTAGCTCAGAATCGCTTTTAAAGCAGTGATGGTAGAATTTTTCGATGCAGTATCTTCCAGTGCAGTATGAGGAGGCTAAACCGCCAACGTCATCCTTCTCAAATAGAACGACATCAGCATATTCCTTAAGCCGTAACGCACAGCTCATACCGGTTAGGCCAGCTCCAACTATGGCAACTCTCATTCACAAGCGTTCTCGATCTGAGATTTTAACTTAGCGGATTTAGGCGAGATGCTGACCCTTTTATGATTTAATTGAGGTAGCTGGGATATTATTTAAAGATTGATGAAATCTGAAGAAATTGTAGAAGACTTCGAAACCTTTGAGATTCAGGTAAAAGCTATTGAGGTTTTGGA
>JAMOPJ010000048.1 GCA_027064525.1 Archaeoglobaceae archaeon | reverse complement strand
TTCCAAAACCTCAATAGCTTTTACCTGAATCTCAAAGGTTTCGAAGTCTTCTACAATTTCTTCAGATTTCATCAATCTTTAAATAATATCCCAGCTACCTCAATTAAATCATAAAAGGGTCAGCATCCCTTCTTAGCATTTTCAATTCTTATACCTTGAACATAGAGTCCTTTTCTCAGTAGTTCATTTTTTAGTAAATCGTAATCGAGATCACTTGGAATTACGACCAAAACGAGATTTAATTCTCCATCGTTTTCAAACGATTTAAATAGCGATCTTATGTCTTTAGCTAACTTCTTAACCTCGTATTTGCCATTTTTTTTGTATCTTCTTAAATTTATAGGTTTTGGATGTATGTTTAGCTTTGGAACATCATCTTTAGTTGGCACGTTTTCAGTTATTGGGTTTTTCTCAATAGATTTACCATCCAGCGCTTTTAAACTTATATCGATTTTCTTCTTTAGTTCTATCAGTTTGGTGCAAACAGGTAATTTGTGAGGATCTTCAGGTGTAACAAAAATTATGTTTATTTTTCGCTCGTAAGCTTTTATAGGTATAAAAACATTTAATTCATTTAAGCTTAGCCGTCTTAGAGGTCTCCGCCTGATTACAATTTTGTCTTCATCCAAATCGTAATACACAAATTTAGCCTCAACACTATTCGTGCAATTAACTATCCTTTGTGATTTAAATAATTGAACACCGTTATCTTTTGCGATCTTACATATTCTTTGGATAGCCAAATATAGACACTTGTATCTTCTCTTAATAATTTTCGAGAGTAAAGAAAGATTACCAATGATCTTCTTAAGAACTTCGAATTTTAATGTGAGTTTTACATTGTGCGGAACATATTTATAACCACTTTTGCTGATTATAATGACATCGATATCATTTTCAGATATTTCACGACCACTAACCCTTTTAACGGACTCTTTTATCTTATCAATTGTTAAATCACCTTCCTGAATCGTTTCTTTTAGTATCTTCTTGATTTTGTTTGGATCATCAATAACTGCAGATATGTATTCACTTTTGAAGTTACCTTTAAAATCCATAAACTTAAACTCTCTAATCTCTCCGTTTTTCATCCAGTCTATCAGTTTTTCATACAACTGTGGATCTATTCTCTTTAGATCACACAACCAATGTTTTTGGTTAAAATCACATTTCATATACATCGAAATCCAACAATTTTCATTGTTGAGCTTCTGGACTCTAAATGAGAACATGATATCCATTTGAATATTAAATTTTTGAAGCGAATCACAGACATCACTAAAATATTCTTTCTTAATTTCTTTGGCAAGAGTTATAAGCTCTTTCGAGAATTTTCTGTTTAGATATTGAGTTAAAAGCTTTCTTGCGGTAGATTCCTTATCTCTTATCAATTCCGAAAATGCATATTCCATGTAGAAATTGAGCATATCTATGTCCAACGGATCTAAAGAATAGATAAAGGTCGTATTTGATTTATCATCGGGAACAAGAACATAGCGCTTACCTCTTAAAAACTTTTTCACTTCGTTTTCATCAGATCTGTTTATGGTGTAGATGTAAACTTTCATAGCTTTAATAAAATCATACCACTTTGGATTCACCTCTATAAAATTCGTGTAAATTCTAACACTCCTCATTTTACGGTTCTGATGACTACTCATCTCAATAGCACCTCATTTTAATCAATTTTAGCAAAAATAATTAAAAAAATTAGCCCAACCTAACCCTCTTCCTATCGAAGAGTTCCTTAACCTTTCCATCGTTCCAGCCACTGACTCTCTGGTAGTATCCCGTTACCCTCGAATACCACTCGACATTCTCGCTTCCACAACTTGGGCACTTCTTAAGAATTCCGCCGTGAAGTCTCTTGCACTGTCTGCAGAAAGTCATGTCCTTTGTATAGGCCCAATAACCGATAAGGGTCTTCGTTGCAATCTTCTTCGTCAGTTCCCAAAGCAATTCTGGGTTTGGAGAACTTTCGCCAATCCAAACGTGGGCCATCATACCACCATTGCAGAGCGGATGGAAAGCCCCCTCGATCTTGAGCCTTTCGAATAGCGGAACGTCTGCACTCACCCTTACATGTGAGGAGTTCGTGTAATAGACTGCTCCAGAATTGACATCTCCCTGCACTACCGCTTTGCCGTTGAACTCCTTGAGATCGAGCAGTGCGAGGCGATGAGCTGCGGATTCGGCTGGAGTCTGAGTTATGACCCATCTTTGCCCCGTCTCCATGCTCCACTCCATCGCGAGATCCATCATCCTCTTGATCACTTCAAGCCCGAACCTCCAAGCATCCTTGCTTTCATGTAGCTCCTCTCCAGTGTGAGCCTTGAGCATTTCATTTAGCCCAACGAATCCTATAGATCGCACGACCTTATCAACCCTGTAGTAAGGTTCGCCGTTCACGTCCTGCGTTAGGAACGGTAAAGCTCCCTGCTTCATCCTCTTAATTATGATCTCTCTCTTGATCTCTATAACCTCCTTAGCGAGCTCCATTCTCTTCTCCAACAGCTCAAACAGTTTCTCGTCGTTGCCTTTGGCTTCATATGCAATCCTTGGCAGATTAATCGTTACCACCTGCAAGCTACCAGTTCTCATGCATCCGTTCTTGAAATCCTCCCAATCGGTGTTGTCTGGCGAAAGGACTAAACGGCAACATTGGGCGAACACATTATCCGGTAGATATCCTGCCAATAGGTTCAAGAAGTAAGGAGATCCGTATTTTGCTACGACCTTATGCACGAGGATCATGAAATCATCAAATCCTTCTTTCTTGAAACATTCCTTTCTGAGCTTGTAATTTGGCTTAGGGAAGAAGAACGGCTTTCCGACGTAATCTCCTTCCAAATATACCTCCGTCAAGGCACGAGCAAATGCTATTGCTTCTTCTTCGAAGTCGCCGTAGGTGATCGAATCTTTCATAACACCACCGGGCAGAACAGCTGGCAGATCTTGGCAGATTTTCGGAACTCCGTATTCGATATCGATATCGCTGAATACTGTGTTGTGACAGAGTATACCTTGTGCCGTTATGAAGTTCTCGTTGTCTTCGACGCTTAAATCATAGACATAGCCATCGTATTCGATTTCTTCGATCTTATCTATTTCAATTGGAACATTCCTCTTCAGTCTTTCAATTAACTGCCTTAGATGCAGATTTAGCTCAGCGATCTTGTTAAGCGTCTTGAACTTCAACCTTCTTCCGTTCGATTTCCACGCGTAGTCCGTGTACGGTTTTCTTCTGGCAAAGTTTCTTAGATAGTCCTTTAGCATTCTGTAATCGAACGGAATCTGATTTACGCTTGATTCTTTAATTCTATCCTTTTTAGTCTTTGAGATCACGAATGGCTTCAGCATAGCTACAGAATCCTTCGCAAATTCGATTACGTAGCAGTCGTGTTTTCTCGTAGTTCTCTTGCCATTTATTGTAGCCACTTCACCCTTCTCTCGAACTTTGTTAACAGTGTAAAGGATTCCAAGGCTCGATAGCAGTATGTGTAGCTGACCCAACAACTGCTTTGAGGTCGTGTATATCTGCACCCTTCCATCCTTGCTTACGTATCCATCTCCGCTTATTAAACCACCAAGGAATGCGAGTTTAATCGTTTTGTCACCTTTGAGTATAAACTCGGGTATGTTCTTGTTCTCAGCTCCGCTGTTGATGATTTTTCTCATAAATTCGTAGAAACCTTTGTTAACGAAATAGACAGAATTGTCTCTGTAATTAACCGATATGTTTGAATTTAGCGTAGTCTTTACGAAGTTCTTCACGAATTCCATTATGCTTTCGTCCTTCGTTGAAATTCTAATGCCGTTGGTGCCGTAGCTACCTTCTGCGACGAACAGACCCAAAAACTGACATAGTTCTACAGTTATCTTTAGCTTTTCTGGAATGTCGTTTTGTCTCGTGTTGTGTGGAGACTCAGTTCTTCTGTAGCCGGTCTCTATGTAATCTCCAAGTTTGTATTCCTCTCCAAACGGACTATCAAACGTTCGAATTATATGTCTCATTTCCATTGGCTTAACTTGGATCAACTCTCCTTCTTCGTTGTAGTTGAATAGCGAATGGTCTTCGGTAACTACTACAGCGGTTCCATCCTTTCCGACGATTCTGTAAACCTTTCCCCTCGGCTTGTGTCTTGACACTGCGTAGACTCTCTTTATCTCCGCTTTACCGGTTTTAGTATTTACGGAGATTGTGTATATTTCATTGTCCAAGTAAATTATCTCAGTATCTCCACTCGTAATTACATCATCGCTATATTTTTCCATTAGGTCGTCGATGAACTTTCCAATCTCTACGACCTTGCACTTTCCATCCTCTATAACATAGATCAATTCGTCTTTTCCTAAGCTCTGACCACCCCTTGCCACGTACATCTGAGACATTTCGTAAATGAACATCTGGGCGAGCTGTTTTATCTCCTTGTAAGTTTTACCAGCCATGTATGGTGCAAGCCAGACGTTGAAGAAGTCCAAACCCTGTCCACCGGCGAAGTTGGTTTGGGCTGCAGCTAAAGCCTTAGCAGCATGCAATATGGCAACTTCAGCGTTCTTAGCCGGGCCAGCAACGGCAGTATTTTCCCCGGTTCCATCAACCTTCAAACCGTTCTTCAGGAACCATCTTAAATCGTGCTGGAAACAGTATGGTCTCGTGACGAAATACTCAAGATCGTGAATGTGAATTTCACCACGCATGTGTGCATCAGCCAAATGCAGAGGCAAAGCCTTAAGCAAGGCGTATTCCTTCATCACCCAATCCGCAACGTGCTTGTGGATAGTTTCGGGATTGTGCTGTAAGTTTGCGTTTTCTCTAATGCCCTTTTCTATGATCTGGGTCGTGTCGTAAACGGGCAATCCAAGCCTCGTGTAGTCTCTTCTCGCATCCTCAAGACCTCTTTCAAGTAGCTTCACGTTAACGATCTCTCTGATGAGAGGTGCGGAGATAAACTTAAGCTTGAGCTTTCTTATCGTGTTTTCAACGTCGAGAGCAATCTCCTCAGCGATATCCTTCGGAATGCCTGTCTCTTTAATTAGAGATTTGACTATCTTATTTCTATCAAAACTTTCGAGCATGTTTCGGGAAGTTCTGACGGTTAAGAATTCTTTGTTATGGTCGAATTCGGCTTCGCTAAAATCGCTATCAGCCATAATTTGAGATACAACGGTTGAAGTTTTAAAATTTGTCCTCAATTATACATTTGTTACAGATGAAATAAAGGTTGAATTATATATTATATAATGTGATTATTAAATAACGTTTATTAACGATTGGTCAAAGCTGTATTTGGGTGATGAAACATCTCTCACCTGAGCTGAGATGAGGATCTCCCGATAGACTGAGTTGTGATGATCAAGCGGGTGTCCGATCGGTGATGATGAAGGGTATACGGACTGACATCATTTTATTTAATAAAGCATCGGTAGAAATTTAGCCCTCCAAGAATTATCAGAAATAATTATAATATGCAAAATTGCATAATTCCAAAAAACATAAAAATTAAAGAGATTGTAAATTCTCAACCACAGCCTGAGCGAACTCTCTCGTTCCCACCAAAGTTCCGCCTATGTGTCTATGGAGGTCGTATGTTACTATCTTCTGCTGTATTGTCATCTCTACGGCCTTTTTTATCATCTCTGCCCCTTCCTTCCACCCCAAGAACTCGAACATCAGTGCACCGCTCAGAATCTCTGCAGTTGGATTAACCTTGTTCTGCCCGGCATACTTCGGGGCTGAACCGTGAACGGGCTCGAATACTCCCATGTCCTCCCTTATGTTCGAACCCGGGGCTATGCCCAAACCACCCACGAGCCCGGCAGCCATGTCGCTTATGTAATCGCCGTTCAGGTTGGGTGTAACTATCACGTCGTATTCGTCGGTTCTCGTAAGCAACTGCTGGAACATGTTGTCCGCTATACGATCGTTTATCACCACCTTGCCATAGGGAACCTCGCCATCGTATTTCTCCCACAGCTCCTCTTCAGTGATTACCTTATCCCCGAACTCCTTCGCCACTTCATAGCCCCACTCCCTGAACGCTCCCTCCGTATACTTCATTATGTTCCCCTTGTGCATGAGAGTAACGACCCTCCTCTCGTTCTCCAAAGCGTATCTTATCGCGAGCCTGACTATCCTCTTTGTGGCGAACTCGCTTATCGGCTTTAGCCCTATTCCTGAATCCTCTCTTACCTCTATTCCGAACTCCTTCCTCAGAAATTCTATGATCTTCAGGGCCTCTTTGCTCCCCCTAGGCCACTCGATTCCCGCGTAAACGTCCTCAGTCGTCTCTCTGAATATAACCAAGTTGACCTTTTCCGGATTCTTCAGCGGGCTCGGGACGCCCTTGAGGTAGTAAACCGGTCTTACGCACGCGTATAGATCTAAAACCTGCCTGATCGTGACGTTCAGACTTCGGTATCCTCCACCCACAGGCGTCGTTAGAGGGCCTTTCAAGGCGACTCTGAATTCTCTGATGGCATTGAGGGTATCTTTGGGCAGATATTCCCCGTAAAGCTTGTATGCCTTCTCTCCGGCGTATATCTCGAACCAGACTATTTCTTTGCCAATCTTTTCCGCTGCTGCGTCGAGCACCATTAAAGCTGCGGGAACAACATCTACTCCGATCCCATCGCCCTCTATGTATGGTATGATCGGGTTATCGGGAACTATCAGCTTCCCATCTTCGTATCTAATCTTTTCTCCCTCTTCTGGCGGTTTTATCTTCTCGAACATGATTCGAGCTTGCAGATTGATCTTAAAATAGTTAACGATAGTTTTAAGTCTTCGACTTCCGATGCAACGCAATGGAAAAGGTTCTCGCAGACGTATATCTTAAAACATTTTACGATCAGCTTGCATTCGGCGCATTCGTCATGCTAATTCCGTTAGCCATAACGATATTAATCGAAGCCGTTACAGCCATGATATACGCACTCGTTAGGGGGTTGAACGTCAAAACGATCCTTTTAAGCGTTTTAATCGCAAACGTCATGTCGTATCCGATCATCATCACGCTTTCGGCTGCGCTAAGCTACAGGTATTCTTTCGTTCCACTTGAAATTTTGGTCGTCTGCATCGAATGTGCGATCATATCGAATGTAGCAAAAATAGATATCAAAGAGGGGGCAATTCTGAGCATCGTGATCAACGTCGTAAGCTTCTCTTTGCCGTGGATATTCTAAATCAAATTTGCACGATGAAGGGTTAGTAGAATTGTCAGTGCGACTACGCATGCGGTTTCTCTCACAGCTAAGTTTATCAGAGTAAGCTTGAATCCCAATTTACCAAAGAAGGAGACGTTTATGGCGAGAGATCTCCTCAGACATTCAACAAAACCGTGGAAAAAGGATGCTATGAATATTGAAACGAGAGCCGAAAAGGAGTCTATCGCACCCTTAGCCAGCAATGAGCCGGCAACACCTATTCCCGCAACCATGCTCGAAGTTCCGGCAGCTATGATTATCAATCCAGATGTAGGAATGCCGAATACATCCATGATGGGTTTACAGATCCCGTTTAGAACATCGAGAAATCCTACGTCGAGTAACAACATAACCGTAAATACTGAAGGGACGAAGACTGCCAGAGTTCTGAAGAAGAGCTTTATCGATCTGACGACGCTCTCTTTAATTGTAACCTCCTCAAGGTGATCAGATTCAACCATACAGCCGTCTTTAACGATTCTCCTCCCAAGCGCGATTCCGACGACTATCACTCCCAATCTCGTAATCAGCTCAAGGGAAGTGTAAATCAATCCTAAAAAGAATCCTAAAGCGGAGAATGCGATCGGAGCTAAGAACATCAAGATTATTCGAATAGTTCTCGGAATTAAGGAGATCAGAAATATAACCGTGACCTCGTTCTCCTTCAGGATCCTCTTTCGATAGAGGTCGGAGAGCATGGATAAACCGGCAATAGGGTGAGCGAAAAAAGCTAAAACAACTGTTCCGCACTTCAGATTTCCAAAGGATGTTAATCTGTCGATAGGCTCTATGAACCTCCTGACTTGGGGCAGAGAGAAGACGATGTTCGAGGCTAAGAGACCTACAAACATTATAGGAACGATCATCTTTAACAGTTCGAGCGTTTCAAGCGCAACCTTGGCGAGATCCATTTACACCATCGGATGACAAATAACTATTTATAATAGGCGTTTAACATCTATTGTTCGAAAAACAGAGACGGAGGCGAAAACAATGAAGGCGCCAGCGGATACAACGAAATACCTCATCCATGCGGAAATCGTTGCGGATGGGGTAGTTGAAAAACCTGACGTCGTTGGAGCCATATTCGGGCAGACCGAAGGTTTGTTAGGCGATGATTTGGATCTGAGAGAGTTGCAGAAGACCGGAAGGATCGGGAGGATAGAGGTAAAGATCGAGAGCAGGGGTGGAAAGAGCTTTGGAGAGATAAAAGTTCCATCGAGCTTGGATAAGATTGAGACGGCAATACTGGCTGCTGCACTGGAAACGATCGAAAGGGTCGGGCCCTGTTCTGCAAGGATAAAGGTGACTAAGATAGAGGACGTAAGAGCGAGCAAGAGAAAAAAAATAGTCGAGAGGGCTAAGGATATCCTGAGAGAGTTATTCGAGGAGCCAGAAATAGAATCCGAGAAGATAGTCGAGTTGGTCAGGCAGGCTGTGAGGGCTGAAGAAATAATAGAATACGGAGAGGACAAGTTACCAGCTGGGCCAGCGATAGACGAATCGGATGCAATAATAATCGTAGAAGGAAGAGCTGACGTTCTCAATCTGCTCAGGCACGGAATTAAGAATGTGATTGCTGTAGAAGGGACTAACATTCCAAAGACGATAATAGAGCTCTGCAAGAAGAAGACCGTAACAGCTTTCTTGGATGGTGACAGAGGTGGAGATCTGATTCTGAAAGAGCTTCTGCAAGTAGCGGACATAGACTATGTAGCGAGAGCTCCTGAGGGTAAGGGGGTTGAGGATCTAACCCAGAAAGAGATAATCAAAGCTCTCAGAAATAAGATTCCGGTAGAGCAGTTGCACATAGTGAGGAGTCTAAAGAAGGATGAGAAACCAAAAGAGAAAGTTGAGAAACCGGATCTGATAACCGCTCTGAAGAAACACAAGGAGGAGGTAGAAGGAAAGTTAATAGCGAGGTTGCTGGACAAAAACCTCGATGTGATCAGAGAGGTGCCAGTGAGAGATTTGGTTAGGATACTCAAGACTGACAACACAAAAACTTCGAGCATCGTGTTCGATGGGGTGATCACGCAGAGACTCATTGACTTGGCGGCAAAGAAGGATATCAACTATCTGGTTGGAGTTAGGTTGGGTAACGTTGTCAAGATACCCACAAATGTCAAGATCATAACTTTTGACAAACTTTAATTTTTTATTTTTTATGAACCTTAAGGGGAACTGTTGTTCTCTTCTTTGTAAGCTTTCCCCATTCAACTTCCAGAGCTATCCTGTTCGATGCGTAGGTTATGTCGGAGAGAACATACGGAGACTCATTCAGTCTGAAGGTCTTGACTATTTTCTTTCCATTCAGATTGCCGAAAACTACAACACTACGCTCCACAGCCAAAGGTTTCCACAAAAACTCTCCCATTTCTGCAGAGAGCAACTTTTCAGGAATTTTAATTTGCATATATGTATTTATTCTGCAGATTCTTACATCAACCCTTCTGTCGCTGTGGATCGATCCTTTGAGAATTTCTCCACCCTCCAATCTCAGCTCGATTCCATCCATCGCTACGTAATCGCTTTTAGGCTCAACCGACAAATTGAGACAGCATATCGGAGCGATGTGAATTTGGCCGTCAAGTCTAACGCATCTTATGTAGCAGATTCCCTCTTTCTTCTTTGATAGAAAACCGCCGTAAAATGGCTCCACCTTAACTTCAATCTGTCCTTTGTTTACATCGAACTCCTCTTCCTTCTCGAAGTAATATATTTGGCCGAAAGCTGTGGCCGGTCTGTAGGGATGCTCGTAAAACTTGATACGCTCGCCGGTGTAGAGTATTCCCAATTCAGCCTTCTTGGCGGTAGTATATGCCCTAAGCTTAGCGGATTTGGGGTCGTAGCTGACATCGATGACTTCAGGCTTTTTTCTTTTGAACGGTATCATTATTTAGCAAAATATCTTCAGATATGAAAGTCTTACTTGGTCGAGACCGTCAAGATGATATACTTTTATAATAGCAATGTATTAAGTTACGTAATAAAGCGAATGATTTCAACTAGCTTAGTGTTGATCTAAATTTTATCTTATTTTCTGTTGTAAAATCTTTTTGTTCTTGATTTAAGTAGAGAAAAGAATTGTTCTATTGCATTTCTTCTTCCGAAGGTTTAGTTTTCGTAGGTAAATCCCGTCCTTTCGAAAGCGTTTTTATACCAAACACCATTATTGACAATAAACTTATTTATTTTTACAATATTTTAGAACCATTCTTATAAACTTTGAGACTGTAAATTGATGTCTAGCCATGGAAACCCAAATAGCTCCTTCGTTTCCACGTCTATTGCCGCCCAAACAAACACTTTCTTATCCCCCACCCTAACAATCGTCTCATCTACAGCTATTAACCTCCTTTCCTTCCTCTTAGGTTCTTTTAGAATGTATTTGAGACTTACGAACAGATTCGTGTGATATTTCCTCAAATAAAGACATAACTAGGCTCGTCTTTCTCAAAGAAAGTCCAAAGAAATATAATAACTCCAATAGTATCTTAACCTCTAAACTTTTCTTATTCCTCCTAAATACCCTAGATCTCTTGGCCCTGCCAGTTAATCCCTTAATAAAACCTCGCATGAATAATATTGGTTAATTCTATTTTAATCTTTTGTCTTGACATTCTCTACCAGAAATTTTTGTATATTTCTAGATTTAGTGTGTCTTATCTACATCAAATCTTCTCTATGTGTTTCTCAAGCTGAACGCTTTCTGTTATTTAACATACTTTTATAGCTTATTTCAAAGTTTCCGACGTGTTGAATAATGATAAACAATTAAAATTATTTATTATTACAGATAATTTTATATATTTTGATGTCAATACCGATTTTGATGACGAAGTTCGTAGCTGATGCCATGTGCGGAAGAGTCGAGTTCATCGATTCGAATGCGAGCGTCTTGGAGGCTATAGAAAAAGTCGTATTCAAACAAATCGGAGCTCTGGTAGTAAAAGAGAACGGGAAACCTTCAGGCGTAGTAACACTGAGAGACATCGTTTTAAGATGCTTAGCAAAGGGATCAGATCCGAGAGACGTTAAAGTTTCTGAAATAGCCTCGAAACCTCTTATTACCGTGAAAGAATATACTCCCATAGACGAAGTACCTATATTACTCGAGAAGCACAAGATAACGAGAGTCTTCGTCGAGGAGAACGGAAACATCATAGGCTACGTATCTCTCCTGGAACTACTACCAGTTTACTTGAGAGATATCATCGGCATACGACGATCAACCCCGTAAAACGATATTCCGATTACAGCCGTACCAACTTCAATTGGCTATACGTTCTCCGCTTCGGGGAGATTTAGAAACTTTAAGTAACATTTCGAAGCAGTTCTCCCGTTCCGTCTGGCTTTATTAGCCAGACTTCATCAGGGAGCGTTCGGGGGGAACGGGACTCCCCACCTCCTGACTGATCGCACCCCTTACTCAGGGCTTTCGGGTTTATTTTTCAATAGTTGTATTTTAATGTTACACAAACTGAAAACTATGTCGAACTCTCTTCTCAGTGCTTCTAAGCTGTCCGTCTGGTGTTGTAAACATCGACAACGGTTTTGGTGCTAGTGTTTTCGCATATCTAATAATCAAGAGAATTCAAAGTTCAAACTCGAAGACACAATAATCGTCGTCAGGCTGTCTTTTAACTCTTTTCACCTTTGAAACACCATAGGCTCTAGCAAAACCCTCTGCAAAGCTCAGACAGTATTTATCACACCAAAATCCAAAGTAACTGTGTATTGGACATTTACTCTTCGTTATGAGCTTCTCACTCAACTCAGCACTAAACTCAAAGTCCTGAAACTCTTTAAGCTCACCAAAGAATTTCTCAAAACCCTTCTTTAAACCTTCTAAACCATCTTCCACCTTTACGAGCTTACCCAAAAAGTATCCCACTTTGTCAATCATATCGTCACCTCCTAACCACCAATCATATTTTTAATCGTAATCTTAAGTTCTTTTCTCCTCTTCTCCCAGTTCTTCTTTATCCATCTCGAAAATGCCCAGTAACCCAACTTGATTAGAAAGTTCTTGTATCCTTTAAAGTATTCTTTGAATATTCTGTCGATCCAATAGATGTTGTGATCCATGCAAACAGCCATAAGCTCGTAATGGTAGTCTCTAAAATTTTCCCTAGTAAACAACCTCTCCCTTCTCAAAGCACACACTTCCATAGGAATGAATATAAGTGGAACTATGAGTGAACAGTATTCCCTCAACCTTTCAACGAGTTCTATCGTCTTTATTACGTCATCCTCTCTTTCGTCTGGCAAACCTATTATAAGCGTTGCAGCGGGAATCCAACGATTTTCATGCATTATTGAGAAAGCAGATTCCACTACATCGCACCACTCATTCGGATGAAATGGAAGACACTTCCCGTGCATGTGTTTCTCCATCAGCCTTGGGCTACCCGTCTCTAACCCAGTCTGAACTCCGAACATGCTTATCCTTTCGCCCATACCTACTATCTCGTTTATACCTTCTACAAGTGAAGGTTTTGCCACCACAGCTGCCAACGAGCAGTGACTAACACTTACGTATTCAGAAACACTTTTAACTGCTCTGAAGAGCTTCAAAACCTCCTCCTCATTTGGAACGAATTTCGGATCTTTGCAACCGTATAGCAAAACGTCTTCTGCATGCAGTATTACTCCCTTAGTTTCTCTAACACAAACCTTCGCCTCCTCCACAACTTTTTCTATGGGTATATCCCTTTTCATCTTAAGTGTTTCACTGCAGAAACGACATCCTCTTCCACATCCCCTTGATATCTCTACCAAACCGTTTATCGATGGTTTCTTTATCGTTGGAATATCCTCAACCTTTGCGGGCTTTCCTTTAACGACTTTTGGTAATTCTTCCCCCCTTAAAGCCTTTCTGAACACGTCAACAACTACTACATACTCCCCCTCTCCGATGATTATGCAGTCTACTTTGCTCTTCCAATATTCGTTCCATTCAAACTGCCATGCTCCTGCACCACCGACTATAACCTTAACCCTTTTCCTGTAAGGCTCGATCTTTTTCATCAGATTTATGAATTCTATGTGGGTTGAAGGATCACCCCCTAAAATCGCTGAAAACGTAACGCTTACGGGTCCAAATCCCAGTGGATCCATTACAGATATCCCGACTACCTTTGCCTCGTCCAAGTGCTTTTCTATATCGTAAGGATGAACCGTTACCACATCAAATCCCGCATCGATAAGCAGGGATTCTATCTTTCTCAATCCGTAGGGTGCTTGCGTCACCTCTCCGTTTTTACACTTAACCTTAGGATAAAAGAACGTCTTTATAAACCACGATGGAATTACAGTAGGAGGTGAACAGGTGCCAAATCCTAAAAACTCCTTTCCGTGATGATTACTCATCTCAGTAGCTGGAGCTGTTAAGACGATTTCAACCATTGTCGTCACCACTCCTAAACAACAACTTCTTAATTATTTCAAACATAATTTTTATATTTTTATTTTTAATTTCTTTAAAAATAAAACGTGGTCTAAGGTAAAATCTCATGTAACAGTATCTGAGAAACTTTGAAATCTCTCTAGGTGTTAAGTAAAAGTTCTTAAGCACGGGTTTACCGCATGTATATTCATCGAAGTTCTCAGTTAAAAGCCAACCCTTCTCCTTTGCCTCCCTGTAGATCTCAGTTCCTGGATAGGGTGTTAAAATTGAATATTGAGCATAATCTGGGTTGAGCTTTATCGAGAATTTCAGCGTTTTCATCATATCCTCTTTAGTTTCCATTGGTGCACCAATTATAAACGAGCAAACAGTCTGAATGTCGTTTTCCTTTGTCTTCTTTACAGCAGTAGTAACCTGACCCAAGCTAATTTTCTTTCTGTAGTAGTCGTTCAAGATCTTCGGATTTGCAGATTCGACACCGTAGTATATACAATTACATCCAGCCGATTTCATCTTTTTGATGAGTTCTTCGTTTATAGTATCTACTCGTGAAGAACAACTCCATTCAACATCTAAACATCTCCCCTTTACCTCATTACAGATTTTTTCAACCCTCTTTTTGCTGAGTGTAAACGTATCATCGCTAAAAGCAATATACTTAGCACCGAATTTATCCTGAAGCCATTCCATCTCGTCAACGACATTTTCAGCACTCCTCGCTCTAAAGCGCTTACCCATGAAAAGAGAGGATGCACAATATCTACAGCTGAAAGGACACCCTCTTGAAGACATCATTGGAAAGTGCTCAAGCTTCTGACCCAAAATCGAGTACTTTTCAAGTGGTAACAAGTCGTATGCCGGAAAGGGTAGTGAATCTAAATCCCTTATGAAATCCCTCCTCCCGTTGTCAACAATCTTTCCGTTTTCTTTGTAGATTAAACCCTTAACCCCCTCAGGCGATTTACCTCTCTCAATCTTTTCAGCTAGTTCAAGCATTGTGTATTCCCCTTCACTAATGCAAACCGCATCAACGAATTCGTACTTTAAAGCTGAATACGGCAAAAATGAGACGTGAATACCTCCTAAAACGACAAATACATTCTCCAAAGCCTGCTTAATCTTCTTAGCATACTTCAAAGCAGTGTTAAAAGTAGGTGTTGTTGTGGTAATGCCAACTACAACGCTGTCCCTAATCCTTCTGATTATCTCGTTCAAATCCAATTTTTCAACGACGTTGTCAATTATGCGAACATTAAAGCCGTTTTCCCTCAAAACGGATGCAATATAAGCCAAACCAATCGGAGGTGTTTTAAAATCAAGCTTTGAAAGAACTTCAGTATTCGAATCGGGGTTAATCAATGTAATCATACATACCCCCAACTCATCACGTTTACCAATGATAATCTTAAACGTTTTGGTTTTACAGAATGTGTTTAACATCTCAAAATCTCAATATATCGTCAAATATAATTCAGTATCAAAACTTATTTAAAACGATTGCAGACAAAACGACATGCTAAAAAGGTGGGATACGAGAAAGATTCCGTAATTATCACTAGTCCAAATGAATGAACAGATTAAAGCCTTGAAATTGAATTTCAAAGATGTTCACGTAAACGAAATTGAAGAAATCGGAAAAATAGCGATATTCACCGCTGGAACATCCAACATACCCGTTGCGGAAGAAGCTTACACTACTGCGAGGTTTTTAGGCTTGGAAGTGCTCAAACTTTACGGTGTCGGTATCGCATGCATATACAGGCTAGTAGAACCGCTTAAGAAGGTTAAAGATGAAAACGTAGATGTAATAATAGCAATCGCTGGCATGGAAGGGGCTTTGCCATCGGTTTTAGCGGGACTTGTAGATATATCTACTCACATTGGATTGCCATTAATACCGGTTTTAAAATCGAAGTTAGAGGGGAATCGTCTACTCATAAGAATTCTCGAAGCTCTAGAAAGACCTGTGTAAGTAAGTGAAATCAGCTATAGCACTGAATAGAGGAACTTAAAAGGAAATAATTCTTGTCGCTAGTTACTTACTAGCTGATTAGGATTTCTCATCTAGCTCCATGAAGGATAGTAAAAGTTAAGCTTATTTCTTGTAAATCTTAAACATGAGAACAGCTTTGAAGATGGTAAATGAGCATAACGTAACGGTTAGCGAGGTTTTTGAGGTTCTTGAAGGAGCATTTCTTTACAAGAGAGTAAAAGGTAGCAGATACAGAATTATAGGGAAGACTACGACTGGAAGGATTCTGTAGATAGGAAGGATCAGGCGTATGAATTAGTAACTGCAAAGGATTCGACAGACTCTGAAAAAAGGCTGTATAAGAAGGAAATAGGGTAAGTATTATGACTAAAAGAATTGGAAAGCTGAAAAACCTCGAAAAATTGGCAAAAATTGAGCTTGAAGAGGGCGGAGAATTCATAGTCTCCGACGAAAAACCTAAGTAAGATTTTACTCACAAGAGCTAATCTATTTCGCAGAAGATTAAGAGGTCGTGTCCACATTGCGTATGATTTAAATATGTCATCAGCAGTGTTGCATCACTACCTCTTACTTTTTTGAATCCTTAGCGTGGAGAACCAAATATAGCACATCGATACTTATTATGATCGATGCCGAAGTTCGTTATTCAGGAGCATTTTGCCGAAAAAGCCGGCCATCACTACGATCTGAGGCTTGAGATGGATGGAGTTGCGAAGAGTTGGGCTTTGAGGTATCTCCCGCAGAGAAGAGGGGAGAAGAGGTTGGCAATTCAGACTGAAGATCATACGGTTGAGTATATGGACTTCGAAGGTATAATTCCGGCTGGCTACGGGAAGGGAAGAGTTCTGATATGGGATAAGGGAGAATACGAGCTTTTGGAAAGGGAAGAGGGAAAGATAAAGTTCAGGCTCAAGGGTAGTAAGCTCAGAGGGGACTTCGTTCTGATAAGGTTTCCGAAGGTTAAGAACGGTTGGCTTTTGATAAGACTTTAATCAAGCTCGGCTATAGCCTTAGCGTCTATCGGCATGTGATCTCCCATTTAAGAAATGCGGGGGCGGGATTTGGACGGGGTCTTAAGCCCTCAACTCTAACAAACAGGGAAATCATAGATTACTCAGCTGTAGGAGAATCAATAGATTTTCAGAAGATTATGCTAGGTTCATTCAGAGTAAAATAAAAATTTTTGAAAGATCTTCAAGCAGAAAAAACATGGTTTTAGCCTTGAGGAATTTGATCAAAATCTGCGAAGAAAGAAGAGTTTGCAAATAATTACGTTCGCTACCAACGCTGATGTCGAAGAGTTATTCTTCAATACCAGTTTTAATTTGATCTCATCGATCGGAAACGTTAGGAATGCTCATAAGTATAAAATCGTTAAAAAAGCTAACTGATGATTTTTGTCAATGATCTGAAAATTTCTTCCCTACTTCCGTTCTTCACCTCAAGTATCGCCGTATCTGTTTTAACTTTAAGTCCGCTGAAATCTATGAGACCTCTATTCAGCGGGTTGTGCTCGTCCCGAATACCATAGTTGTTGTGAACGTGCATGTGCTTGATGTATCCATCGAGCTTTTCAAAAAACTCTTCAATCGGAATTCCACGTTG
This sequence comes from Archaeoglobaceae archaeon, assembly GCA_027064525.1. Classification (GTDB taxonomy): domain Archaea; phylum Halobacteriota; class Archaeoglobi; order Archaeoglobales; family Archaeoglobaceae; genus WAKM01. The sequence continues at coordinate 14,356 of JAMOPJ010000048.1, read as the reverse complement.
TCTCTGCGTTATGAAAGCGTGTCCGATATCTAAGGTTACGCATAAATTTTCAGCATTTACGTTTTCGAGCACGAGGATAATTTCGTCTGGAGTTTCGCAAACCCTTCTTACTCCGTTTTCCGTGTACAGGTTTTCCAAGGCTATCTCGAAATCCCTTCCGATCTTGCATATCTCCTTTAAGTTTTTAACGACGTTTTTTAAGGACTTTTCCACGTTGTCGATCAAATCTCCAGCGTGAACGACTATCCTTTCAGCTTCAAGTTCCCTGCAGACTTCGAACACCCTTTCCATAATCTTTACGTTTTCTGGTCTGGTTTCACTCAGCTTTATCCTAAGGTGCTCCACAGCCGAATTCTGAAATGGAGCGTGAACTGTGTACTCGATTCCGAACATCTCTGCTATCTCCTTCGCCCTGCTTACGATGTCGAACCTGATGAAGTCCACTTCGGCCAACGAAAGTTCGATCAATCTGATTTCGGATGCACTCACAAAGCCAACGGGATTGAACTCCTTAACGGCCATCGAGTTTATTCCGACCTTCATGTGGAGGAGTTCGAACTAAAACAAAATAAATTTTTTCTAATTAAAAAATATATTGACATTATGCGTAATCATTGCAGATACTAATATGTAATATCTACATCGTTCAATGCCATAACGATCAATAAAGAGAATTTATAAAACATATGGATAAAAATTATTTACTGCCGGTATTTATGTCTGATTATGAATAGAGTGGGATTCGCAACAACTGTGCTACTGTTATTGATGCTGTCACCAACAGTCTATGGACTTAAGTTTGCAGTGATAGCCGATCCCCATCTGTGTGTTTACGAAAAAGAGCCGAACGTAAAGAATACCGTAAAGATGTTCCACTACAACGAGAAGATCTTTAAGAATATCATAAGGGATATCAGCAAACAAGATTTGGATTTCGTGCTTATAGCCGGTGATCTCACTAAAGATTCGGAACCCTGGAATCATAGGGAGATGCTGAATATACTTAGAACTCTGCGTATTCCGTGGTTCGTAGTTCCTGGAAACCACGATGTCTGGAAAGGATACATGGAGGGTGTGCATTGGACGCTAAATGAATTCGTAAGACACTATCATCCGTGGCTCTTTAAAGGCAAAAGCTACTACGCCGTGAAGGTTTCACCGAATGTCCTTCTGATCGGTTTGAATACGAACGACCCAGAAAAGATACTTACGGATACATGGGGAGGACACATATCCAAAGAGCAGTTGGAATGGCTAAACAGAACTCTGGCAAATAGCGGGGAGAAGTTGGTGATAATTTTAATGCACCACGCCTTACTTGACCATCCATCTCCGTGGGATAAGGAAGGAATGAACACCAACTTCAAGGTTTCGAACGCCGATGAAGTGTTGGAAGTTTTGAAGAATTACACTCAGAAGCATAACATCGTCGTATTCTGCGGGCACATTCACACAACGGACATCGCAGAAAAGGATAGAATAATCGAGATAGCGTGTCCGTCCACTTGCACGTATCCCTTAGCTTACAGAATAGTTGAAGTGTCGGATGATGCAGATGTGATGAAGATTAAAACTATCTGGTATCCCGACGAAAACCTAAGGAAAATAGCACTTGAAGAAGCTTTAAAGGCGGGATGGACGAAGAAAGACATCGAAGAAGCGGAGGGTAAGCCTTGGGATAGAAACAAAACGATAGTTTTCGGAAATAAAATCAGAAACGTGATACTCCTAATCGGCGATGGAATGGGATTTGCTCAGCTACATCTAACCGAACTGACGTATGGAAATCTAACTATGGAGAATTACAGCTGGGATTCAACTGGTTTTGAGTTGACAGATTCTTTAAGCGGTGAGGTTACGGATTCCGCAGCTGCTGGAACTGCAATAGCTACCGGCTTTAAGACCTACAACGGAATGATCTCTACATTGAAAACTGCCAAGGGGATAATCAATCTGACGACGATACTTGAAGTAGCTCGGAAGCTTGGTAAATCTACTGGACTGGTTACAACTACGAGGATAACCCATGCCACTCCGGCGGTATTTGCTTCACATGTTGATGACAGAGAAAAGGAGAAAGAGATAGCCAGACAGTTGATAGAGCATAAGGTCAACGTCTTACTTGGAGGGGGTATCAAGGAGTTCGATGAATCTACGCTGAGATTAGCAAGAGATTTGGGATACCAAATCGTTTACAGTAGAACCGAGCTTGAAAATGTCGATGGAGAATACGTTCTCGGGCTGTTTGCAAGATCACACATACCTTATGTCCTCGATAGAGACGAAAAAACACCGACTCTCGTTGAAATGACCGACAAAGCACTCGAAATCTTAGACAGAAATCCCAATGGATTCTTCTTAATGGTTGAGGGTGGTAGAATCGATCATGCTTGCCACATAAACGACCCGGCATCAACAGTTGCAGAGACAAAGGAATTCGACGATGTCGTTGATGAGGTCTTGGATTTCGCCAGAACTGGAGACACGGTAGTTGTAGTTACGGCAGATCACGAAACGGGCGGACTAACATTGGGAATCAATTACGGGAGATCGATAGACTTCGAGCAAATAAAGAGAATAAACGGAAGTGTTTACCGCATGGCCAAGGAGATAGAAAAAGGAAAAGATGCTGCTGAGATAGTTAAAAAGTATACTGGTATAGACCTTACACCCAAAGACGTTGAAAGACTTAAGAGCTCTGAAGATTTAACCAAAACGTTAGGTGAAGTATTATCCGAAAAGCTTGGATTAACATTTGCAACGCACAAGCATAGTGGAGAGCCGGTTCCATTGATGACTTACGGCTTCGATTTTGCTGGATTCCATCACCACGTGGAAACATCGAAGAAGTTAACGGAGTTCGTAATGTTTGGGCATGAGATAGTCATTAAAGGTAAGCTCGTCAAATCGAACGTTAAGGGTGACGCAGACGGAGATGGTAAAATATCCAAGATAGACGCGTATTTAGCCTTAACTTGCGTAGGAAACTTGAGTAAAGTTTACCCCAACCTGGATATGGACGGTAACGGGGTGATTGATTACAACGACGTGTGCGAAATATACGCTAAGGCATAAAACTTATTGAGTGACGCAACTATGGGGCGTTTAAATTGTCCACAACGTGGAGTCACGACCTATATCCATTTTTATTTTTAATATTTTTATTTTTAATACTTTTTGTATTTAATTATCTATGGATTTAATTATCTATGGATGGTAGAAGATTATGGGTACCGTTGGATTTCGCAAACTTAGTCGGCAACTACCAGCTTAACGATAGCAGTTTCACTATCATAGTCAATGATCGGTTGTCCAATCGGTTGGACAACTCAGCTAATATCAACACTAAAAACGCAAGCGAACTCAATACCGAAACAAGCCCAATTGAGAACAGCAATAATTGGGGTTTGCAAGGGGCGATAGCCCCTCCATGCGGAGGGTGGGATTTGAATCCGCGGACCCCCTTCGGGACGGGGTCTTAAGCCCCGCGCCTTACCACTCGGCAACCCCCGCTCATATGATAGACGGATTCATGCAAGAATAAATCGGAAGGCGGTGTCAAATAAGAAAAAAAATAAATAGCTAAGATACAAGATATGCGACCTTCACACAAGCGATTAGTAGACTATCAAATCTACAAAAGTCTTTTGAAGGAACAAGAAAGATATAGAGCTAAAATAATACTTTTTTGGACTTTTCTTGAGAAAACAAGCGACTTTATGTTCCTATTCGAGGAGACAAATCACAAATCTGTTAGAATTTACCACCATAAACTCAAGACAGTTCTAAAACAATAAAGAAAGGAAGGTTAATAGCAATAGATGAAACAAAGATAAAGCTTGAGAAAAGATTAATTTTCGTATGGGTTGCTATAGACAAGGAATGCTTGGCTATTTGAGCTTCTGAAGGAAGAAGTAGTTTTCATGCTTATGTTTTTGATTTTAATAATAAAAATAAGTTCAAATCAGGCAAAGACCCTCTCCTCAAGCTTCTGAAGTCTCTTGATGATATCCTCTATGATCTTTTCCTTGGCTTTAAGCTCGTTTATCACAACGGTGTTTTCCTCCACCTTATCGGTGAGCCTGTCTATTCTCGTCGATAGAGACATAACGGTATCGGCCAAATGGTCTATCCTTTCGTTGAGCTTGGTGTTCATATCGTCCAACCGTCTGCCCAGCCCGTCTATTCTCTTGTTGGTTTCATCGATCCTACGATGAACGACTACTATCTCATTTCTGATCTCCCTAATTCCAGATTCCAAGTTACCCAACGATCTTTCCAAGCTGTCCATTCTCTTTTCGATCGAATCCATCCGCTTGTTCATAGTCTCTATCGCAAACTTGAAGCCCTCTAGCTGCCCCCTAACCTCCGCCTTGAATTCATTGAATTCTTCCCTAATCGATCCCAAAATCAGATCTCGAACCTTCTCCGCTATCTGTTGAGCATCGGACATCAGCGATTACCTCCTAAGATAAATGCGGGGGGCGGGATTTGAACCCGCGGACCCCTTCGGGACGGGGTCTTAAGCCCCGCGCCTTTTCCTGGCTCGGCAACCCCCGCTCATATAAGGGAGGAATGTTACCGATAAATAAGTTTTCGGTCAATCTCCGAAGGTTATCACCGGAGCTGTAGCAATTCTCTTGGCTCCGAGTTCTCTCAGTTTTGGCTTGAGGAACTTCACCTTGGCTCTGTCCAGTATTATGTGAATAGCAACTCCTCCTTTTGCTAATTTTGAAACCGTAGGATCGAATCCCTCACTCGTTAGGAAGTCGATTATCGGCTGGATGTTCTCTTCATTGGGCACGTTGAAGAACAAGCTTACGAGGTTCTTTGATTCCAAAACCTCTCTCACATCCGTGACCAAGTTTTCCATGATCTTCCTCTTTTCTGGATTTCCGAACGATTCTTTATTCGCTATGAAAACCGAATAAACAGGATCCTTGACGACATCTATTATTCTGCAACCGTTCTCTCTCAGCGTAGTTCCCGACTCTGTAATCTCCAAGATGAGATCCGCTTCGGGCTCTGGCGGGAGTAGAGAAGCTTCCGTCTTTCCGATCGGATCAAACACTATCGCGTTCAGTCCAACCCTCTTGGCATATTCCTTTGCCAACTCCGGAAACTCTGAAGCGAAGAGAACGGGTTTATTGCCAACAACTTCTTTGAATTCTTCGATCGTTTTGACATTGGGATACATCTTTTCAGAAATTGCCACAACGAGCTTTGTGGGTCTGAAAGGCAATCTTTCCACAACGACAACGTTGCTCAGATCGTGTCTGAGCTTTGCGTTCTCCAATATGTCCTCTCCCGTAAATCCTCCGTCTCCCTTGCCCATTGAAACGTAGAAGGGCATGATCTGCGGTCGAACTTGCTTGAAAATTATGTTCGGATGATCCACGTCGATCAAATATCCCCTCTCGCTCTTTGCGAGCTTGTAACCGGCTTCAACCAAAGCGTTCCAGACCGGCTTCTCTAAGTGCCCGTCGGGAAAATAGATCTTGACTTTCAATCGGACACCTCCTAATAAGAGTATTTGAGCCTAAATCTACTTTTGACATCGTTTATGGCCTTTATGAGATCATCCTGAGTGATCTCCTTTCTTCCATCGAGTAGTGCCTTAAGAACAGCCTCCCTCACAACTAACTTAATTTCCGCTCCTGTGAATCCGTCTGTAAGGGATACGAGCTCATCGATGTTGAAATTTCCCGGAACTTTGGCGAGCGCTAGCTCGAAGATTCTCATCCTCAGCTTTTCCGAAGGCTCAGGGAATTCGACGATCTTGTCGAACCTCCTCCACACAGCTGGATCTAAAAGGCTCGGATGGTTCGTTGCGGCGATGAGTATTACTCCATCCTCAACGAGGTTTATCTCGTCTATCGACTTCAGCAGAGTGTTTACGGCTCTCTTCACCGCAGCATGTTCATCGCTCGTCCTCGTTTTCGCAACGTAGTCGAACTCGTCGATGAACAGGATGCATGGGCTGAGCATCTTTGCTATCTCAAATACCTTCTCAATGTTCTTCGAAGTCTCTCCTAAATACTGCGATGTGATCATCGATAGCTTAACCTCAACGAGCGGAAGACCGAGCTTCCTGCTCAGAGCTCTCGCAGTTGTGGTTTTTCCAGTTCCAGGAGGGCCGATGAAGAGCAGTTTACCAACATCGGTCAGTCCTATTCTCTTCAGAAATTCCCTCTCTTCCAAGGCTATTTCAATCTTTTTTATTTCCTCGACTTGCTCCTCGCTCAGAGCGACATCGCCCAGATCGACTCGGATGTCTTCTGGCGAATAAACTCTAACCAATCCGAGCATTTCAGCAGTTTCTGGATTCTTTTCGAGCTCTGCCAAAACGCTCCTTAACCACTCTCTGTCGCTATATTTCGGCTGATTGAATCTCTTTGCATCATCATATGAAACATTCAGAGAATCGTAATTCTGATAGTAGAATGCTAAGACTGGATTTCTCTTTATGATCTCAAGCCCTCTTTGAGCGAACCACTTTATGGCGATGTCGAACGATGTGAGCTTGATTTGCTTCGTGAAGGTGTTATAATCGACAAATGGGATGGACTTAATTACGTTTTCTATCCTCCTTCCAACGTATTTTACCGCAGTATCGTATTTCACCACTACAGGCCTATTTATTCCACCTTTATTATATAAAAGCTTTCTAATTTCTTTGGGTATGTCGTCTTCCGTTAGTTCGCTATATCTGTTGTATATTTCCGCCGTCAGCAGTAGTTCTACAAGTTTAAGCTCCTCCATGTAACCAAACCAATCTGAGACTCTTCTTTTAAATCTTTTGCTAAATTTTGGCTGGAGAGGCTACGTAAGCTTCAGCATCATCTTCGATCTCTACTTCGTATTCCCTCGTTATCGCTGGAATTAGGACAGATTTGCCTCTCTTTACTTCCACAACATCCGAGTTACTTCTAAGCACGACTCTTCCGTTTATACACAGCAGAATTTGGAAGGAATCATTTGAAACCTTTCCATCAGCAACTATTTCGTCGATTCTGAAGAACTCTGTCCCTATCAATCTCATAAGACCGTTCAATCTCTTTGATCTTTGTCTGAGCTCTTCGATATTGGTCTTGCGGAAATTGAGAACTTTAAAGGCTTTATCCAAATGAAGTTCTCTTCCCCTTCCGTAGTCGTAGATTCGGTAAGTTATGTTTGAGTTCGTGGAAACCTCCAAAACTCTAACACCCTTCCCCAAAGCGTGGATAGTTCCGGCTGGAATGTAAAAAGCGTCACCCTTCTTAACCTCAATAGCATTCAGATAGCTCAGAACATTTTCATTCCTCTCTATCGCTTTTCTAAACTCATCAGGGCTAATGTCCTCCTTAAAGCCCAGATATATCTTCGCCCCTTCATCGGCATCGAGCACGACCCATGCTTCAGGCTTTCCGTGGTCGTTCTCACCAAGTTCTTTAGCTTGTCTTTCGGAAGGATGAACCTGAACGCTCAGATCCTCATTTGCATCTATTATCTTGACGAGAATTGGAAACTCTTTGAATCCATCTATAACATCTTTTCCATACCTCTCTATGAGTTCGAGCATGTCGATGATGCCATCCACCGCAACTTTTGAAGGTCTTGAAGGATGGGCAGAAAATTCCCAAGATTCTCCGATTCTCTCAGCCTTGATACCCTTTAACCTTGCTATGAAATCGCCACCCCAAGGCTTCTCGACCAAATTCTCTTCAGCCTGAAATATGAACTTCGGAAGCATGAATGTTGTTTTAGCTTTAAAACTATTTAAACGGTGTGCAAGTGTCAGTCCTTAATCCTCGACCTACCCGGGGGGAGAAACCTCATGATCTCATCCGGCGTTGCTATGCTCCTGACCAGATGTCTCTCATCATCTTTCGCCATCTTGACGAGCCTCGACGCAATCTCCACGGAGAGCTCATTTGGATCTCTATCGCCGATCTCGATCTCGACGTAATAATCGCAGTGCTTCTTGATTGCGGACGTTGGCCCACCCATAACCCTCAGATTCTTCAGATCAACTCCTATAGCGCATCTCAACTCCACAGTCAAGTAATTTCTCTTTCCGACGATGTAGAAAGAGCCTTTCGGCAAATACTCCCCAGCCTTAGCAGATTTTTTAACCTGCTCCGGCAGAACGTAGTAAACTTCTCCGCTGTGCATCCCCTCCTTCCAGAGAGACGAGTAGATTGCGGCGAATTGAGCCGTTTCGAGCAAGCTCGTTTCTGGAGCCTCTTGCCCCTTCTTGAGCACCACCGCTGGAGCTCCCGGTGTCTGGGTGTGGAAGAACAGATCCCTATCTTCCATGTATTTAGAGACGATTTCCTCGTTCATCTGGGCGTTTCTTCCGCCTATAGCCAAGAAACCGTCGCTCGTTATGAACCATCTAAACCTTTCAAACCATTCCCTTTTTCTGACGATCCTAACGCTCGTAACGAACTTCTTCGCCTCAAGCACCTCTACCTTCTTCATCTCTTCCTTCGTCTTCTCTATGGCCTTGAGCAATCCTTCGAGTTTCTCTTTCGCTCTCTTGGCCTTCTCGTAGTATTGATCCGCGATCTCGTGAATGCTCTTGTTCAAATCGAGTTCTACAACATAGCCGTCGAGTTCTATCACAACACTTTCGGGCTTGACATCCTTTACGATCTTTATCTGCTTCGCTCTCCTTTTTATCTCATCGAACGGTAATCTTTCCTTAGCCTGCTTGAACGCATTGAGTATCTGCTCGACCACTGAATACTTCTCGTAAATTAGATCTCCTATTCGCCTGAATTTTTCCATCTCCTTCTCAAGCTTCTCCTTAGTTTGAAGCTGAATTTCAAGTCTCGTCCTCAACTTCTTTAGCTCCTCGCTTTCCTCTCTCTCAGCCTTCTCCGCTTCTTTAACTATAAGCTTCGAGTAAAACTCATCGAGTGCCTCGTTAAAGCTTTTGAACCATCTCTTCTCATAACTCTCGTATATCTTGAGCTCTATCGGAAGGACGTCCACAAACTCTCCATCCTTTACGACGATGTGTGGTTTAAAATCTCCTTTGGCTACGGGGTCGAAGATATCTTTGACAGCATTCACAATCAAGCGAATCTCGTCATCGCTCAGTTCGTTGCTCATCTTTTTCTTGTCTATTCCAGCTCTTAGACATGTTTCCTCTGCGAAAAGTCCGCCGAGACCACATTTGGTTGCCAATACCTTGACTATCTCTCTGCTTTCGTTTCTGCAAATCTCCGATAGAACTCGCTCATCCAAGTCGAAGGGTGTGAGTCGGGGTTCTGGAAATGAATACGTTTCACCGGGCTTGATTTTACCTAAGAGGGGCATGATGACCCTAAAGTTTTCATCCGTTAGGATCACGTTCCCCTTTGAGAAGAGCTCGGCTATGATGTATTTTTTGCCATCTCTTCTCTCAATTTCGAGCTTGATCACTCTATCGAAGTCGTGTTGTTCTATGGCCTTAATCTTACCCCCTTCCAAGTGTTTCCTCAAGAGCATCGCAAAACTTGAGGGGAACTTTGGACTCTCCTTTGGAAACTTCGTTAGATGAATTCTCCTTCCAGCTTCTACGATTAGATCCTTTCTTCCGTTAGCGTAAAGCTTGATTCGGATCTCATTTGGAGGATAATGATAGATCTTCTCCACCTTACCACCAACGATCTCATCTTCGAGTTCTCTCACGCAGGCTTTGATGTCTACACTGCTCATCGATTTCATGCTTCGAGCACTAACTTGTGGATTTATGAAGTTTTGACTCAGCAACATTATATATCGCCCGGTGTTATCTATCCATGAATGGTCATCGTCGCCACGACATCGTTCACCAAAGCCTGCGAGGAGATCGCGGAAATTATAATCAAACGAAATCCGAAGTCAAAGGAAGAGATAGCGAAGATAAAGAAGAAGGTTAGCCGGAAGTATCGTCTGCCGAAGTTGCCAAGCGATGCGGATATACTCAAAGCTTGGAAGGGAAAGGAGGGCTATGAGCGACTACGCTCACTCTTGAGGCTCAAGCCTGTCAGAACGATCTCTGGCGTTGCTGTTGTCAGCGTAATGACGTCTCCAGCCCCTTGTCCTCACGGCAAATGTCTCATGTGTCCCGGTGGTGTTGAGAAAGGGACTCCACAGAGCTACATAGGACTTGAGCCTGCTGCTCAGAGAGGTGCTCAGCACGGCTACAATCCCTTTAAGCAAGTTTTGGCAAGGCTGACAGAGCTTTCTGAGATAGGACACGATGTCGATAAGGTTGAGATAATAGTGATGGGTGGAACATTTCCGGCGAGGGAGAAGAGTTACAAGGAATGGTTCATGCTCGGAATCTTCAACGCCCTAAACGTTTTTGGAAGGAAGAGAGCGAAGCTTGAGAGCGATTTGGAGAGAGCCAAGAGGAAGAATGAAAGAGCTAAAGCAAGATGCATTGGGATAACGTTCGAAACCCGTCCCGATTATGCGAAGGAGGAGCACATTATAGAAATGCTTCGATTCGGAGGGACTAAGGTGGAGCTTGGAGTTCAGAGCATTTATGACGATGTGCTTGAGAGAATAAGACGAGGACACAGCGTTGAGGATGTAGTCGAAGCCACTCAACTGTTGAAGGATTCGGGGTTCAAGGTTGGTTATCACGTGATGCCCGGACTTCCCGGCTCAGACTTCAACAGAGACCTAAAGATGTTCAAGATAATATTCGAGGACGAGAGGTTTAAGCCCGACTATCTGAAGATCTACCCTACACTTGTTGTGGAGGGGACGGAGCTCTATGAAATGTTCAAGAGAGGTGAATACAGGCCCTACATGACTGAAGAAGTTGTGGAGTTGATAGCGAAAGCAAAGAAGTTCTTCCCAGAGTGGGTGAGGGTTCAGAGGATTCAGAGGGATATTCCCGTTGGGAAGGCCATAGGGCTCGACAAGGGCAACATAAGACAGCTGATCCATGAAAGGATGATGGAGCTGGGCTATGAGTGTAGGTGTATAAGGTGCAGGGAGGTCGGGCACAGACTGAGAAGGCTTGGAGTTAAGATCACGGAAGATGTCGTGAAAGATGCGGAGCTCGTGATAAGAGAGTATAGAGCTTCTAGGGGGAAGGAGTTCTTCATATCGTTCGAACTCCCGGACTATGACGCTCTCATAGGGTTCATAAGGCTCAGATTTCCGCACAACCCTTTCATCCCAGCGCTCGAAGGTTGTGCGATAATAAGAGAACTCCACGTTTATGGCAAAGCTGTTCCGTTGAGCAGGAAGGAGCCCGAAGCCTTCCAGCACAGGGGGTTTGGCGAGAGGTTGCTCAAAACTGCTGAGGAGATTGCAAAGGAAGAGTTTGACAGGATCGCTGTGATAAGCGGTGTTGGCGTTAGGGAATACTATCGCAGGTTCGGTTATCGGAAGAAGTTTGAGTATATGGTGAAGAGAATCTGAAAAATCGAAATCTTCTTAACCAAAAATCATATATATTTTTTGTGACCATTATCATAATAATGGTGTATGAGTATCATGAAGCCTTCAGACCCGAGACCGTCTTTAACTACGTCAGGTTAGAAGATGTTTTGTCGAACTTTGAAGGGTATAGAGTTCGATTCGTTTACGATAATTCTCTCGTTAAGGATCTCATAGTTCTTCAGCACATCGTTCCGCACTTCGTCGATAGGCTCCCGACATACATAGTTCTATACTCCGAAGCCCTCTACTACAAGTTCGTTAAGAGGGTTTCGTGCCTCGTTGAAGCTAAGCCGGAACTGAGCGATGCGATCGACAAGTTGAAGATTATTAAGATCGGTAAAAATGAGGAGGCGCACTTCGGTGAACTCGCTTGGTTCATAGAGCAGGGTGATTTGGAGGAAGAGTTTGAGTCCCTTCTAATGTTTTTGGGGAAGATGGAGGAGAGATCCGCACTGATACTTTACGGGAGCATTGAATACTATTTGACGGGTATAGGTAGCGGAGTTTTCAAGAAGCTCGTGGATCTTTTCAGCACCTTTTCCGAGGAGATGACAATATTCGGTTTTAGGCACCGCTCGGGAATGAGCGCTCCGGAAGTAATTCTCATAAGCGAGCTCTACGATATCGTTGTTAACGTTTGGAAGGACAATCAATCGTTCGACAACACCACGTTCTGCTTCACGATCGAATGCCAGTGTAGGGGCGGTGTGAAACACGGAAAACTGAAGATCGAAAACGGTTTGCTGAAGTCTATTATTTAGGGTGTTCAAAACAAAACGGTTATATCTGGGATCAGCTCAAAATCGCTATATGAACTTGAGAGACACCTATGTTCGATTTGAAGATATAATGGATGAACTTGTAAGCTTAAGAACGAGGATATTATATGAGTCTCCCGTTGTAAAAGATCTAATCATTTTTCAGTATATACTCCCATACTTCTCTAAGAAAAAGGATGTCTATGTCGTTCTTTACTCTGAAGGATACTACTACAAGTTCAAACGGAGAGCGAACTATCTGATGTTTAAAGATCCTGAGATGGCGAAGATACTCGATCGAATAAAGGTTATCAAGATAGGACTCAACGATAACTGTGAATTTGGAGATCTCTTCGGCTTTATAAAGCAAGGAGATGCTGGGAGGGAATTTGAGGGTCTTAAGGATTTCATACCTAAGCTAAAGTCCGATAGCGTTTTGATTTTGGATTGCGACTTTATGTATCTGATTGCCGGGCTATCTGATGGAGATGCTTTGAAGAGGTTGATTGACCTATACAGTCTAATACCCGAAGGGTTAACACTCTTTGGATTCAAAAATCTTAACGCTCAGAATAGGGATATAATAATAACAGACCTCTACGATGTTCTCATAACAATTCAGAGAGATGAAAGCACTCTTGACAACGCAACTTTCAGGTTCGACATCGAATGCCAGCTTAGTGATATTTGCCAAAAGTTTGGAAGGTTTAGGGTTGAGAGTGGTGGAAGACTGGTATCTCTGCAGTAATTTTTTGCCGTCATTTAAGGGATCTTTTTTATAGGAAAGTTGCTTGCAAAACCTCGCTTTTCAAAGCGGGGATACACAAGGGGGTGGTGATCGTTTAAATACTTCGAATCTCTACTAAAAATTGGAAAGTTTCCGATGATGTCCCCTTGAGGGGAAAGAGTTGAGCGGTGTTTAGCCCATCGGATAACGAGTCCGATGGGATGGGGCTGTCGTGAGCCTGCCCTTAACTCCCGTATGATGCCTCACCGAGAAGGCAGGTGGAACGGGAGAAACTCCGCTTTAAGCGGGGTAGCTCACACACGGTTTGATTAGCCAAGTTGATGCTATCGATAGCTATCCCTTCATCAGCCCTCATAAATGAGAACGATCCTAAAATAAAGACCTAATTAGTATTATGTAAGGATACTATCCGAATTTTTACACGTTCTGTTAGGCATCTATCCTTTTCAGAGAATCTCATAGGTCGAAATCGTTTTACACTTTAACTCAATACAGTTTTTGTGGAGCTTAAATTCATCGATAAGAATGTAGTAGTTATTGAGAACAAAGTAATCAACGCTTTAGACGAGTTCGTGTTGAATTTTGTATCTATCCTTGAGAAGTTCACGGATTACGTAATCGTAAGTGGTTATACCGCTATTTTATTTGGCAGATCACGCGGAACTGAAGACATAGACACTATAGATGGATACGTTTTATCTTAAGCTTAAGCAAAGCAGATATTACGTCATAAACCCCGGAGATGCAAACGACTTATACGAGATGCTTGAGGAGGACTTGAGAATTCGTATTGCGATTGAAGATACAATTATACCGAACATCGAACTGAAGTTCCTCAAAGACGACTTTGAAAGGTTCGCCATAGATAACAGGCTAACGGTTGTCTTGGGGGATAGACGGCTACATATCTCGCCGATAGAACTCCAAATTCCGTATAAGCTTTATTTGGGTAGCGATAAGGATGTAGAAGACGCAGTTTACCTTTGGGAAATCTTTAAGGATAAGATCGATCTAAAGCTTATGAAGAAGTTCATGGATGCGTTGGGCGTTAGCGGTGAGGAGTATGGAATTAAAGTTTAACAGAAAGAGAAATTTAGAGGAAAGATTAGAGTTTGTCAGACTTTACGCTCGATGGGTTAAAAGTGTAAGCAATGAGATTTGGAGCAAACAACAAGCTGAATTTATCAACAGTTTGATGCAAAATACCAAGAACTTTAAACTTTCACCAGAGGACTATCTTAGGATGAAGGAATCGGTGCGTAGAATTAAAATAAGCTTACAATAAAAAATTTGCAATAAATTTATAAATTCTTGGTAGAGACTGTCAAGACAAAAGATTAAAATAGAATTGATTAATATTATCTATGCAAGGTTTTATTAATGAATTAATTGAGAGAGCAAAGAGGTCTAAGGTATTTAAGAGGAACAAGAAAAGTTT
>JAMOPJ010000047.1 GCA_027064525.1 Archaeoglobaceae archaeon | reverse complement strand
TTTTACCTCTTCAACGATAGCCTTCTCGGGCTTCTCAGCCTCGATCCTCTGTTTAAAGAGTTCGATTATTTCATCAGGAGCATCGATTAAGCATACAACAGCTTCTTTTCCGTCGATAAACGTGTTAAAAACGCTAAACCTGTCAATTCCATACTCCAATGCTATGTTTATGAGCTTAACCCTGTAACCAACCCCGTGAACCTTCTCGCCCGTTATCGTTATCTTAACCTTCACAGATTATCCTTCTTTTCAAATCGATAAATAGTTTACTGCAAATTTTATAATTAGTTTCATTTTTGTAGTTTACTACGAAATCGTAAGAGTTATATACTTTCAAATTCGTAGTAAAATATGAAGATAAAATGGAGGTTCCACTATGATAGTCTGCCCTCTCTGCGGGAGCGTCGAGTTCGAGAACGTGGACTTCCTCAACTTCAGGTGTTCGACCTGCGGCAGCCTCGTCAGCGCCCCGAACTGGTTGGAGGTGTCTATCGGAGATCGTGAGAGTAAGGAGGTGACCGATCAATGAACACTATCAGCTTTTTGAAGATACTACAGCCGATCGTAGACTCTTTCTCGCTTATCAATTTTCAGGATACGGATTTCGTGTCCTCTAACGGAGTATATTATCCTATAATCACCAACACGAATCCTGTAAGTGTTCTCACGACCTTTAATCTTCTTATAAGGCAGAGCAAAGGGATTATCGGCGAGAAGTCTAAGCTTTTCCTTGATCCTTTCTCTCGTATCCTCATCGAGCTTTTCAAGGAATTTCTTGGCTTGTCTGCTAAGATAAACTTCGAACATCATTCAAGCGGAAACTTCTCTCCTTTCTCCATCTCAGCCTCAATTTCGTCGAGTTCTTCGAGCTCTTCTTCGCTCAGCTCTTCAAAGCCTAAAAAGTTGTCTATCTTCGCATTAAGAATTTCAAGCATCTTCTCTATCCTCTGCAAGTGTTCAAGAATTACACTTTCTTGCATAGACTATAGTTTAACTGAGGAAATTGATAAAGGTTACTTCTTCAGATATTCCTCAATCTCCTCAAGCTTCTTCAATACAAACCTGCCAAAATCCGTGAGGATATATGCTTTAGATCCTTTCGGCGAATCTTTCAACAATACAGGCTCAACAAGTCCAAGATGGATAAACTCATTCATACGATTGGTAAGGGATTTATTGTCTCCTTTAGCAACTTCTCTCAATTCAGACCACTTCTTTGGAGTTTTAAGAGACTGTAGGATCTCCAATCCTTTAGCTTTAGCGATTGATTCTATTATGTCTCTTAATTGCACTTTTTGGTTTTTCATTGCACCAGAAGTTGGCTTAAATCTTCAAAAACTTTTAGAGAAATATAGAACTTCAAATATGTTTTTTGCACTATTTAGATACATTTGGAAACTTTTAAATATTAGGTGCAATTTAGAAACTTTTAGAGATAAACACCTCTTAAAGGTGGGAGTATGAAAGTATGTAGCGATGTTCCAGATGGTTGGAAGGATTTTCATAATTTCTTTGAGTATTCTTCTATCTCTTCAAGCTTCTTCAATATAAACATGCCAAATTCCGTTAAAACGTATGCTTTAGATCCTTTCGGTGAATCTTCGAGGAGAATTGGTTTCACAAGTCCAAGTCTAATGAATTCATCAATTCGTCGGCTTACAGAACTTTTGTCACCTTTGGCAATCTTTTCGAGTTCAATCCAAGTCTTAGGCTCTTTGAGGGCACGAAGTATGGTGTATCCTTTAGCTTTTGCAAGTGAAGTCAGAATTTCATCAACTGATACCATCAGAAACTTAGTTACAGGATTGATACTTTTGTTTTGGGTTGAGATTAGAAAGTTTGTCATAAATTTGAAAATTAGTAACGAATTAGAAACATTTATATACTTTTGTTTCAGATTAGTTACAAAGTTTGGAGGTTAAAACATGAAGGTCTGTTCAGATGTTCCGGAAGGTTGGAAACCACTCATTGAGAAAGCCATGAAGATTGAGGGTTGGGTTACGATTTCAGCGTATATCAGAGAGCTAATAAGAGAAGATCTGAAAAGAAAGGGATTGCTCGGAGTAAAGCCGGAGAACGAGGAGAAAGAGGCGGTTGTTGTAGGAGGGGACTGAGAAATGCTACAGCCGATCGTAGGCTCTTTCACGCTTATCCACCTTGGAAACGATAACGATCTTTTGATCCTCGTCGATGAAAAAGAGAATTCGATATTTACCGACTCTCAGGCGGAATGTGTTTTCTTCACCTTTGACCTTAACAGGCTTGGTAGAGAAAGGATCTTTGAGACTCAGAATCTTTTCCCGTATTCTCTCCGCATCGTGCTTGGGAATCTTACGAAGAAATTTCTCCACATCCCTGTGAACCTTTACTCGATACATAGATCCTCAGCATCGATGAACTCCGAAAAATCTCCTTTCTTAACCATTTCTTTGTGTTTTCTAATTAGTTCCTCCTCTTCAGGCGTCAGCGTCGAATCTATCAGCTCCTCTATCGATTCTTCAATACGCTCAATCCTCTTCTTGATCTCTCTCAGCTCATTTAAAATATCGACAAGAGAAACGGTCTCTTGCATATTTGACAATCTGCAAACAGAAGTTGATAAAGGTTACTTCTGCGAGTATTCCTCAATCTCTTCGAGCTTCTCTAAGACGAAGCGACCGAAGTCCGTTAGGACATGGGCTTTAGATCCACGTGGCTTATCGAAAACAACTGTTGCAGTAACCAAATTTAGTCTATACAATTCATTTAATCGATTACTCAGAGTTTTAGGATCACGCACTATTTTTCTAAGTTCTTCCCATTTCTTTGGCTCCTTTAGAGCATACATCAATTCAAGAGTTCTTGATTTCGAGAGGACTTTGAGAATTTCCTCCTTAGTAGGCATTCTGTCTTATTTAGCTTTGGAATTATATAATCTAAACTTTGATTTTATTCCAACTAAAATTGGAGAATTAGCAAATTATTTATATTGGTTGGTTAATAGTCCTATTATAGTTGGAGGTGTTTCCAATTGAAAGTATGGGGAGAAGTGCCGGAAAGTTGGGGTGACTTAATCCGCAAAGCCATGAAAATAGAAGGTTGGGACACCGTTTCAGCGTATATCAGAGAGCTTATCAAGAAAGATCTCGTTTCTAAGGGGCTTCTTGGAATGCCCAAGTCTGTTTTGGAGAAACAGGAGGTGATCTCCCAATGATATACGAGTGCATCCTCTGCGGTAGAATTAGGAATTCGAAGAAAATTGATTACTTTGATTCATTCTTATTTTTCGCTTCAAATTCGGCAATTAATTTTGCAGCAGCATATCTAAGTGCATCAGATATAGAAGAGAAATATCCTTGTTCAACTAATTCTTTGAGTTTCTCTACAATATACGGAGACATGGATACATTCACTTGCACGGATTTCCTTCCTTTCTTTGATTCATCTTTGAGCTCTGAAGAACTCATAAGATCATCACTTTACAATTTATTTACGGAATTGTATATCTTTCTTCCTAAAGAATTAATGACTCAATAGTAAAGAAATGGTAAAGTATATATTTAATGTAGCATTAGTAAAGAAATAGTAAAGAAGAGGTGATGTGCTGGTGTGCGCCCAAAAGGTTGTAAACGTAAAAATACCGCCAAGAGACTTTGAAGAACTCTCCAATCTCGTAAAAACTGGTAAATACGCGAGTATTAGCGATGCTGTAAGGACAGCTATTCGCCGATTAATTAAGGAGGAAAAAGAGGTGATCTTCAATGATATATGAATGTATTCTGTGTGGTAAAACTATTGATACAGACAGAATTACCGAACCCGAAGGATGGCAGATGTATCACGGCGTTTACGTTTGTGATAAGTGTTCGAAGGATTTAGGCAAAAAGCTCGATCTGCTCGAATTTCTGAGAGACCTCGATTCTGCCAGATCGGCACTAAAGTTCGCTCAAAAATACAACGTTCCCAAGGACATCAAGGAGAGAATCGAGAATCTGATCTCCGAGATCCAAGATCTAATCAACTACTGCAGGAGAACGGACGGGATAATCGACGCTGAGAGGTTCGACTTCGCCTTAATTTCCTAATTTTTGGAGGTGTGTAGCCGTGTCCGAGATTGGTTTGTCGGAATTGAAGGCGTTCCCGTATCCGTTGCTCATAGTCGAGAAAATGACCGAAGGCCAAATCATTCAGCCGGAGGAGATCAAGAACGTCAACGGAGATATAAAGTTAGGGAAGTTCCCCGACTGCGAGACTCTCATCAGAATTGACGAAAAGAACAACGAGGTTTGGGGTAAGTGCACATGCTTGCAATACGACGAAGGAAGGCCCTGCGTCCACATTGCCTCGATGTTCTTCCACCTCAGGCAGAACGATGGCGGAGATAAGGAAGATGAGCCGGGAGTGGTTGAGAAAATTATCAAGGGCGAGTTACCTGATATATCGAAGTCCGCTATCGTTACGAAGGTGGAACCTGCAAAAGACACGCCCGAAGAAGGAAAGAAGAGGGCGATGGACTTCGTCAGGAATGCTCAAAGCCAAGCCACCGAATTACAGATAATAAAGAAGATCGACGATTTAGACGAACAAATTGCGATTAAAGAATACGTTGCCGGCTCGGTTCCGCTCGTTTACGAAATTCCGAGCAGGAACGGGAAGAAGTTCGAGCTCTCCATTAGGGGTTGGGTTCAGGCGATGCTCTACCAAGGCAACGTCGAAATCGAAGACGTGAAGTTCGAGGAAATCGGCGGCAAGGTTGTTGCCAAGGCTTTCGTAGTAGATAAGGCACACAATGTCAAGGTCGTCGGAATTGCGGAGAGAGTTTCGAATCAGGACTTCTTCTATACAACCTTAGCCAGCAAGGCCATAAGAAACGCCCTCAAGAAGATCATAAGCCCTGCATTCGAGCAGAGAGTTATTAAGGAGGCTATCGAGTCCAAGCTCGTTCTGACGCTCAGAGACCTCAGAGAGGTCGCTCCTCCTTGAGGTGGCTTTTATGAAGTTCCTTCTTACCAGATACGGCCTGATAAACGTCGATCACGTCGTCGAGATTAGAAAGAGCTGGGCTGGTCTCAGAATTGAGCTTACAACCGGTCAGTCGAGGGTGATTGAACTCCCCGACGGAGTTAACGTTGACAGGTTCCTTGAGGAACTTAGCCTTCAGATGATCAGATCCCAGATTGTGGACTTAGAGAGCTTGGTTAAGCAGGTTTGTGGTCACAACAGTGGGTCCGCTATTTGTGAACACAGGGATCCGGATCCTGCGGATGTGGACACGAACAGGTTCCAGAATGCGGACACAGGTAGCGCTGCTGAGTCTGTGGACACAGAAGAGGACGTCCACCGTATGGACACAGCTTGCAGTCCCGATGTGGACGCGAACCTGATCTGGATCGAGATAAACGAACGAGTCCGCTACGCCTTGGATGAGGAAAGGAACGAAATCATTCTTCAGCACAAGCAGAACGGAGAGTTCAGAACTCTCAAAAAGTTCAGATATGAAGACCTGAAGAGAATCTGGGATGCCCTGCCTGAAAAGGCGACGACCGACGACGTTAGAGAGGTTGCCAAGGCGGGCGTTCGGACCGGCAATTTGGAGAACTATCTCATGCGAATTTTCACCCACGTTAAGTTCGGCGGAGATCTGAGATCCGTCAAGTTCAGAGATGGATACAACAGGATGGTTCTGATCAAGAATCCGGACGACTGTTTCTTCAGGGAGGAAATCAGAAGGCAGCTCAAGCTCGAAAGAGAGCTGATCGGAAAAGTCGATTCTTACGGAGGTGTCTAACTTTGAGAGTAGTTCATTTCAAACCATACTTTTTAGATTTAGAAACAACAGGGCTGAACCCTCTGGAAAACAGAATTGTAGCGATCGGTCTGACTGCTTTCGGCAGGGATGTAAGCGTTCTCTTATGTCGAGACGAGAACGAGGAATTAGATAGTCTCCGTCATCTTAACGAGAAATTCTGGAACATAAGCGCTCAAATTCCGAGAACTATGCCTTTGCTGGTCGGCTATAATATAGGCTTTGATCTGGGCTTCATCGCTGGCAGACTTGCGGTTTTAGTGAAGAAATTCAACGAGTCTAAGAAGTTGTTGAGGTTTGCGGGTCTGCTCAGAGAGATTCCGAGAGTTGACCTTATGCACGTAATCAGCAGATACTGGCTCAACAACAGATATATTAAGATGAAGCAGGTCTGTCAGGCGCTGGGCATGGACTATGACGACTGTGATGGTTCTGATATTCCCGAATTAGCCACAGAAGGCAACTGGGACGCAATAATAAACCACTTGGTGGCCGATTTGGAAAGGACAAAGGAACTCTACGCTATTCTGAAAGATCAGGGTCTGATAGTTCACAACCTCAAGGTCAGATACAACCTGATGGACGCGGAGGTGGTCGTGGAATGACGAGGACGTGCACGGATATTTTTGTGGCCACAGTTGTTAACACGCTGTTAACATGTAAACACGGTGTTAACAAACGTGTTAACACGGCCAGTAACAAGAAGTGCATAAAATCAGTGAAAACGGAGGACACAAAACATCTTTTAAAAATATTTTTAGGAGGTGATGAAAAAGAGTTTTCTTGTTTGTTTGAATTAAATTAATTTAATATAATATAATAATAGAAGAAGGAGATGATTAAGAATGAAGGAGATAAGAATGAAGGTAGTTGAGAGAAGGAGAAGGAGAAGATCCTATCTAGTCGTTTTCCGTGTTAACAAACTCGTTAATGCAACGTTAACGAACTCGTCTGTTAACAGATCTGTTAACACGCTGTTAACAAGTGTTACTGGGAAAGGGTTCTGTCGAAGTCGAGTGTTACCGAGAGGTGATGATGATGTCTTCTAATAATAACGGTAATTTATACTTATTTAAGAGCGAGCTTCAACGAATTGACAAGAAGAACGACACGAGACACAGAGAATTCGCAGAAAGAGTTGCTAAGAGGCACGGACTCAAAGATTTCAGAGAAGTTTTGGAGATTTATGAGCTCTGCTACAATATATGCATGGATCTCTGCAGAATCTTGGGTGTCTCTTTACGCGAATTGAAGTATGAGCTGGAGAAATACATTCCTATGGATCCTGTGGACAAAATCCAGAGAAAGTTCGGAGAGTTTGTTGAATCTATTGCCGAGGATCCTAAGAAGATGAGGGAACTCAACAAGGTTTACGGAATTCTGCACAGAATTTACATTCAGGATAAGCCGTTTGAGCAAGCTCTTTTCGAGGTTTTTAACGAGATAACCGAGAAGGAGGTGGAGAATGTTGAATGATGTTTTTCGAGAGTTAAAGAGGCAGAGCGTAGTTTTTCACACCGAGCTGATAGACGATCTCCTCAATTATTTAGATGCCGAGAACGGAGGGTTCTCAGAAATCCCAGAGGACTTCTTCGACAGGCTTGCCGAAGCCATCAACGAGCTTGAGGAGAAATACAAGGCAGGAGAGCTCGATCCGAGAGGAGAAGATTTGCTGAGAACCCTCAGATTGTTGAGAAGGCGATTGTTCGAGAAGAGGTTCAGCAGGCTCGTCAGGCTTGCGATGGCGCAGGTTTTAGGCTGTAATGTCGAGCTGAAGGGCTACAGGACGAGTAAGGAGGTCGAATTCTACGAGAAGCTCGTTTCTTTTCTGTCCGAGTTTAAGCGTGAGGTTTTGCGGGAGGGTTGAGTTATGAATATCGAATTGGAGATTAGGAAGGTTGAGGCGGACACGACGGGATGGTATTACGGATACGAACCGAAGGAGAGGAAGGTGGGGAAGCACAAGAGGAAGCTGAACGGCGAGGAATACGTCAGCCCTCGTATAATCCTACCCAGTGACTTCAACAACCTCATCGGAAAGAAGTTCAGACTTTACATCGCTGAAGGCGTTATCAAGGAGAAGAACTGGAGCAGAGAGGCCGAGATCGAGGGAACGATGCTTATCCTGTTCTTCCCGGAGAAGATTCTGAGAGAGGAGAAGAAGGCCGACGATTTTGAGGACGATTGGGAGGAGGAATGGGAGGATGAGTAGGAACATAATTCCTGTGGTCACAACTGGAACTCCAGAAGCTTGTGGACACATGCAGGTTCCGGATTGTGACCACAAACCTGCTCGAGCTCCCTGTGGTCACAATTCAGAACATGATCATGAATTAATCGAGGAAATTGATGAGGAGGTCAATTCCGATGTCCGAACCCAAGATCATCTGGACTGACGAACTTCGTATCTACATGGGCCCGAAAGGCGGGCCGATCCCGAAAGGTGCCAAGGTCAAGCTTTATGCCAAGGTATTCATCGGCTGGTGGCGTATGGGATTTTTTGAGTGGCCGATCGGTAGCGGGAAAAAGTGGTTTGCCCCAATTAGGTGTTTGTGGAGGTGTAGGTGTTGATCAAGCAGATTTCAGTTTTTGAGTGCTCTTTCTGCGGACGCAGGCTTTCTCAGGAAGAGGTCGTTATGATCGGCAACTGTTCCGTCTGTATCGAGTGTTACAAGCATCTGATGAGGTGTCGAAGATGATCGTCTCCAAGAAGCAGGATGAGGCCCTGTATAAGCTGATCAGAAGGAGGGGCGAAAATATTGTGCACATCCTCGTAAAGCTGAACGGAGAACCCATTGGAAAAATCGCTGTTGAGCTCAATGTTTCTCCCTTCTCTGTTATACTCCTCGTAGGACGGCTAAAAAAGGCCGGATTGATTAAGGAGGTGAGGATCAAGTGAGGTTGCACAAAATAGTTCTGAAGGTCGTAAAGCAGATTTCGGAGGAGTATAACATCCCAGAAGAGGAGATCCTAAGCGCTGCAATCAAAAGATTTAAAGAAAAAGAGTTTAAAGTTTGATTTTTCCTTCCTCTTTTAGGATTTCTAAGATCATCCGTCTAACTTTATTTTCGATGATTCTTTCAAGCTCATCATCTAAGACTGCCTCTATTATTTCCTCTTCTCCGAACTCCTTAACAAGTTTAGTCGGATCGAGTGCCGCCTTGCACTTCCAGCATCTCACCCTGAACGACTCGTTGAATTCGCCGCAGATCTGACATCTTACGGGTGAAAGCTTCTTAACGTCCGGTTCTGCTTCTTCCTCTCTTATCAGCCCAAGCTCCTTGAGTATCTTCTTGTCAGCATCCGAATCCACTAACTTGGCGTATCTCCTCAGATGTCTCGATCCGGGGATGTGCCCGCTCCTCTTAGATAACTGCTGTTCAGTCAGCAGAACGGCCCAGAGCGTTATGCCCGTATGCCTGAATTTGTAGGGGCTGAATTTTTTCCTCTTCTTAATCCCAGCCCTTTTGAACAGTCTGTCCAGAATTCTGTAATAAGCATCGTTGTTTATCGGTTTTAAAATTCCTTTTCTGAAGGCGTTTAGGTCTATCCACATCGGTGCTGAGGGATCGTCCTTGAGTGGATGCACGTTAAGCCATCTGGATACGTAGGGCAAAGAAAAGCTCAGATGGGGGCTTCTGCGAAAAGTCTTGCTTCTCCTTATTTCGACCCTTATACCCCAAGCATCTCTCACGAAATCTCCGACTGTCAGCGTTAGAATCTCCTCAGGTCTGCAACATAGGTCCAGATGACACATGATTAACGCAGGATCCCTCTCGTTCATGGCAACGCTTACGAGCCTCAAAACCTCGTCAACGCTTAGTAGGTCATCCCTTGCCAAGTCGTTATCCTTGGGTTCCTTTCTTTTTATCCTGCTTGCGAGATATGTATCGCCGCGGAACTTCAAAAAATACTTCAGAGCCTTTTTGTATTCGTTAATAGTATTCAAAGATTGATTTGATAACTCCAGCTCAGCAAGGAGTTCGTCGAGGATATCCTCATTTAACTCGCTCAAATTCAAATCGTATCTTTCGCACAGCAATCTCAGAGATTTGATCTCTCTGCAAACTCTTGCGACGCTTATACCGTTTGCAAGCCTGTAATTCTTGTATTTGATGATCAATTTTTTATTGATTTCAGAAATGCTACTTTTTTCGAGCCTTTTAAGCTCTCTTTTCAGTTCTTTTTCATAATCGATGGATCTCCATTTTTCCATGTCGACAGCGACTTTTAAACCCACGTTGTTGTCTTTCTCAGAAGAGATATTTAAGGGGTTGAAGTTTGTCCCCGTGCCTATAACGCTCTTAGGAGGGCCCGGACCGGGACTCGAACCCGGGACGACAGGATCCACAGTCCTGCGCTCTACCCCTGAGCTATCCGGGCCAGCGGTAATATATAGTCTGATGCTATTTAAAATGTTTTTGCTGACCGAATAAGATATATAGTGTCAAACTACTTGAAAAATCGTGATGATTCGAGTTTTGGTTAGTCCGTCGAATGTCGAAGAGGCTTTGGAGTGTATAAGGGGAGGTGCATCGATTGTTGACGTGAAGAACCCAAACGAAGGTTCTTTAGGAGCTAACTTTCCGTGGGTAATTAAGGAGATCGTAAAAATAACCAAATCTCATGGAAAAGAGGTTAGTGCTACAATTGGTGATTTGGACAAAGCCGGCACGGCAAGCTTAGCCGGTTTTGGAATTGCAAACTTGGGAGTGGATTACATCAAGGTCGGACTGTTTGTGAGCAGGATTGAAAAAGCCCGTGAGATCTTAAAGAACGTTGTTAGGGCTGTGAAGGATTTCGATGTAAAGGTCGTCGGAGCTTGCTATGCCGATTGGACAAGAGCCAAAACGATACCTCCATTAACTCTGCCAGAGATGGCGAGTGATGTAGATGCAGATGGTGTTATGATAGACACTGCACTAAAGGATGGAAGATCGACGTTCGATTTCATGAGCTTCGAAGATATATCCGAATTTATCGATAGAGGCCATGAAAACGGAGTGTTCTGTGCCTTAGCTGGCGGGCTGAGCTGGGAACACATCGAATCGGTAAAACGGCTGAAGCCAGACATAATCGGAGTCAGAACAATGGTATGCGAGAACGGAAGAAATTCCAAAATAAAGGGTGAGCTTGTTAGGAAACTCGTAAACGAGATCAATCGTTGATGCATATCATGTGTCCCATCTTTTCCTTCTTAGTTTTGAGATAGCACAAATTCTCCTTAGTTGGCTCGACTTCGATCGGCTCTCTAACAACTTTAAAACCGTATTTCTTCAGCTCTTCTATCTTAAGCGGGTTGTTCGTCATCAGCCTGATGGACTTAACTCCCAAATCCATCAGAATTTGCGCCGCGATCCCATAACTTCTTAAATCCGGTGGAAATCCAAGCTCTATGTTCGCTTCAACCGTATCCTTTCCTTCTTCCTGAAGCTTGTAAGCCATAAGCTTATTTATGAGTCCGATTCCTCTTCCTTCGTGCCCTCTCATGTAAATCAGAACACCTTTATTCTCTTTATCGATTCTCTTCAGCGCTCTTTCAAGCTGTTCACCGCAATCGCAACGGAGTGAGTGGAAAACATCCCCCGTCAAGCATTCGGAATGAATTCTAACTAAAACATCTCCCTCAGCTACGTTTCCCCTAACCAAAGAGACTATCTCACCTATCGGGGTTTTGTAGCCGACCGCTTTGAAAGTCCCGTAGAATTTCGTAGGCAGTGTGGCTTCAACGACCCTCTCAACCAACTTCTCATGTTTAAGTCTAAATTCTATGAGCTGGTTTATGCTAACTGCCACCAAATCCTTTTCCTTCGCAAATTTCAGAGCGTATTCTTTGCCAGCCACTTCTCCGCTTTCTGTCATGAGTGTCGAATATACTCCAGCAAGGCTGAAGCCGGACATCCTCGCAATATCCAAGCTCGCTTCACCGAAAGACGGACGCTCTAAAACTCCACCTTCCTTAGCTTCCTCAACGAATATCCTCCCCGGACAAACGATCTTTTCAAGATCAACGTTACCAACTACAAGATCTCTAATGAACCTTGCCCTCTCGTCCGCGGAAATTCCATTAGATTTGAAGTCGATCGGAATTAGATTGCCGTTATAGAACCTAAACCTGTTCAATCCTAACTTGGCGATTGTTCTCCAAGGCATCGCAACTCGAATCTCATCGCAATTCTTCATCATAAAGTTGATAATAGAGCCAGAAACGATCTCAGCAGGAACAGAAATGACTGCACGATCGTCATCGTAAATTATAATAGGTTTTGAGTTTTTAACAGCCTCGACGATTTCTTTCATAGCGATCGGGCGACTTTCAGCTATATATAATTTTTGAGATGCATCTCATTGTTAAGATGCTTAAGTTTACAGAAAATGCAAGTAGCTTTTTGCAATGTTGCACAGCAGTCAATGCTTGCATAATGCTGATCGAATGGTTTAAATCTCAGGGATTCTCGTAGGGATACTTTTCAGGCTTCTTCTCTTCCTTCGGCACATCCTTGGCTTTTTCTTCGATGTATTTTTCAAGCTCCCCAGTTTTCAGCAGTTCTTCGTATTCTCCTTCGCTAAGCTCGATTATGAAGCTACCTACATATCCACAATTCTTGCAGTAGTATTTTCCAGTGTATCCTCCGACGTCAAGCTCTATTTCGTTCGACTTGCAAACCGGGCAGATCAAAATTCTCTTCATAAAATCTACTTGAGGTTGCTGTTCATAAATATTCTTTCAAAACTTTCAAAACAGGAATGACGGCCTTCAAATTTATAAAGTAGTCGTCTATGGCATTCAACAGAGCTCCGATCTTATCCGTTTTGACTTCTATTATCAGTCTCCCATCTTCAGCGTAGCAGTAGCACCAGTCCAAATCGTCAGGCTTGAGAGCTTTTGCAACTATTTCGGCATCATCGATCTCGATTCTAAGCCTTCCGAACATCATACTTCCACCTTCCGAGCTTGACAGCAAAGCCTATCCACTTCTTTCAAAAATTCTTCAACCTTATCTGGATCGATGTTCGCTCCAGCAGCAACTCTATGTCCTCCTCCTCTCCCACCGACCTTCTCGGCCGCCTTTCTCATCACTTCGGCTAAATCAACACCAAGCCTGTCGTTACCTCTAGCAGAAACTTTAGCCCTTCCGTTCTTTATGTTTACAGCTATGAAAGGCTTGTCCGCGTAGAGATACCTTGAGAATATCGTTGCTATCGGACCAGTAGCTGGAGCGTTCTCCATAACTATGTATCTTATGCAGAATCCTTCCCTAACTTCTTCTCTCCTTTTACTTAGTTCTTCAAGCAGATCGATCCTGTATTTCCTCCAGATCTCCATAGCCTTGTCCAGATACTTTTCATCCCTCATGCATATCGCAAGCCCGATGCTACACGCCGAGATCCTACCGCACGCATTCACGACATCCGTGAGCGTTACCGCGTTCTTTATCAGCTCCCGTTTCAGTATGAACTTCCTGCCAATGAACTCGTCGATTACTCCCTCGTAAGCCCCCTGCCTAAGCAACCTCAACACTATGGCATTTGCGAGCCTGTAGATTTCATCTCTGGTAAGTTCATCCACCTCTTTGTCTCCATCCACTTTCACCTTTGCAAGAAACTCATCCAACTCTTCTTCCTTCTTGTAGAAGTCCAGATAAGGCTCAACAGAAAGCATCAGAACCTCCCTGACCTTTCCAGAGTGCAGATTGAGCCCCTTAACTTCCTCAATAAATCCTTCCTGCAATCCCTCTTTAATGATCTCGGCATTTCCGCCAGCAACCTTCTGCTTATCGCCGATCATTCCAACCAAGGCGATTCCGATCAGATCCTTGTTGTCTCCAAGAACGTTTGCAACCACATATGCCGTTCCGCTCGCTGAAAGTTCGTATGTTCCGTCCAATCCGGCAAGATGTGGATTCACGTGAACGAGCTCTCTCTTCGGCTCGATTCTACCGACCGGATAATGATGATCGATGATAATTACATCGGCATCGATCCCAGAAACGACATCGGGATAACCGCTACCCATATCTTCCAAAATAACGAGATCGTCACTGTCGTAATCAACCGGATCGTTCAAACCCCTCAAAAACCTCAGCTGGAACTGTTTACCAAGTCTGAGTAACGCTAAAGCCATTATAGCTCCAGCTGAGATGCCGTCTGGATCGTAATGGGTATATATTCTAATGAATTCGTGCTTCTCAACGAGCCTTATGGCTTTTCTGGCTTCTGCTTTCAGCATGTCGAGCATGGCATTTAAAATAGCTAAGAGATGTATAACTAATTTACGCCAATCAGGTAGTTGAACGCGCAATCTACAATCTTAACCTCAGTAAACGTTCCAATCTCTCCATCCTTTAGAATCACTGGTCTATACGAGTCCGCTCTCGCCATAAATGTCTCATCCTTTCCTCTCTTTGTAATGAGAACCCTCAGCTTTCTTCCGATGAATCTCCTATTCCTTCTAAGTCCGATCTCTCTCGCAAGTCTTGTGAGCTTCCTCGATCTCTCCTTCTTTATCCAGTCCGGAATATCCTTGAGCTTTGAGGCGGGTGTGAAGGGGCGTTTCGAGAACCTCGTTATGTTTACGATATCTGGCTCAGTTTCTTTGAGCAATTCGTAACTCTTCCAGAAAGCTTCGTCGTTTTCGGTCGGATAGCCAACGATTATGTCTGTAGAAACCATAACATCGTCGAAGTTCCTCCTGAATGCTGAAACTACTTCGACGTAATCTTCAACCGTGTGGGCTCTTCTCATATCACTGAGAACTTCGTTGTCTCCGCTCTGAACTGGAACATGGATGAACTTGTATATCTTTTCACTTCTATACGCTTCAATGAGGTCATCGAGCATCTTGACTGCATGATGCGGGTTCATCATTCCAACCCTAACTCTGAAGTCTCCCTCGATCTCAGATATAGCGTTCAACAGATCGGGAAGCATAAGTTTGCCTTTGTCAAGCCCGTAGGCTCCGGTATCTTGCGAGGTAAGCTGGATCTCCCTAAATCCCATTCTGACGCATTGCTTAACTTCTTCAACTATGCTTTCGAGGCTAAAGCTTCTAAGCCTTCCTCTCGCAAACCTCGTTGCACAGAATGAACATCTTCCGACGCACCCTTCCGAAATGGATACTATCGCTATTGCATTCTCTCTGAGCCGGCACTTGATATTGTGAAGCTTAGACTTGTCGATTCGACTGTTCTTACCAATAAGCACGAGCTTTCTACCGGACAATGCGGATTCGATCGCTAAATCGATCTTGTGGAGGTTATCTGGACTTAGCATAGCATCGGCAACAGGTTCAACCCTCTTAGTGGAAATTCTGGGCAAACAGCCAGCCATTATGATCTTCTTCCCCTTAGCCTTGAGATCCAAGGCCCTCTTAATGATCTTCCTCTCCGTAAAATCGATCACTCCACAGGAGTTGATAACCACGACATCAGCGTCGTCGATAGTATCAGCTAACTCGAAGTTTCTGGCGATTATTCCTCTCATGATGTCCGAATCGGCTTGATTCATCGTGCATCCGTAGGTTTCTATGAATACCCTGACCATTCTATGATGGTTTGATACGAGGATTTTTAAGAGTTTAACTTTCGAAAATCTTTAGGTTTCATAAAATGTGATAATTTGATCAGACTGATACTCGGCCTATCGTTATTTACTGCATCTTACTCATATGGAATCGAGAGAGCATTCAGTGTAAAGGGAATTGGACAATATCTAATAGCTCTATCTACTCTCTTTACGTTGCAAGGGATTTTTGGACTGCTGATATTTTTGGTTTGGACAGGACATACCATACCCTCTGGGGATTTTCGGCGATACTGGTCTTGGAACCCATAATCAGCTTAGATATAATTTTGAAAGTCTTCAGCGTAACCAGAAGCATAAAACTATGTAAGGAAGGATTCGCCGGTTATTGTAATGTTCCTACATCAAGTTAACGGATATTTTTCGCAAATCTTACGTCCGATTGTGATAATGGTAACAGCCGTTTTTAACCATTCTAAGTGTGCTTTTGGGGATATACCTTGTAAACGTTCATTCGAAATTTATATGGTGGCTGGTGGATCATGTCGACGTAGTAAAGTCGTTGAGATTGTTCAGATTTCCTTCATGCTTTACGGAGCTTGTGGAGTTGGAAGCGATTTCTACGAATTCTGTCCTTGTCCACTTCTTATCCTTCCCCACTTGGCATACCTCATAGCTATACATTAAAGAAGTGACAGTAAAATACATAAAACCGGCCCAAGAGCTTTAAAAGAATTTAAGTGGGCTCTGCGGGATTTGAACCCGCGACCTACGGCTTAGAATGGTTGCATTTGAGTGATTTTAGGAAACAAAGTTTTTGCAAATGAGATACGAGAAAATCTTAAGGTTAAAAGGAGCGGTGTTGATACGTTTGTTCCAAGTGACACGTTGATAAGGACCTGGTTAAGTAACAGAGAATAGTATGAAATTGTCTTTAAACTGTTGCGTTCCAGCGGTTTGCGATTTAATGGGGCTATGGTTATCTGTTCGGTGAAGATCGCAGAAATTGTAAAATCAATCACTACAGAGGAACCACTTTTTGCTTAAAATGGTTGACATTAACATGAGGAACTAAACAAAAGAAAAGCGGACCCGGCGGGATTTGAACCCGCGACCTACGGCTTAGAAGGCCGTCGCTCTATCCATGCTGAGCCACGGGCCCTCGATAAAATTGAATTTGACCAGATTTAAAAATGTTACGTAACTGTTATATCTTCGCATGATCATGCTTATCGCATGGAATTCTACACGGAGGAAAGGTTCAGAAACTGGATTAACAAAATAGCCGAAACTGAAATCGATCTTGAAAAGTCAGAATCATTGAACGTATTCGATCAGGTGGTTGAAGATTTCACCGTAGCATGCTTAAACATAATTAGAGCTCTAAAGGAAAGAGAGATAACTAAGAAGAAGGCGTTACAAGAGCTGGATGAGATGAGCAATCTTATTCTCACGAGTATCGACTTCGGAGATGAGATCAAGAACGAGCTCTTCGAGTTCATAAGAGAGAGCATAAAGGCCGTTCTGTATTCTACGAAGTTATTCATAGAGGGCAAGTCGAGCAAAAAGGGCTTCGAAGCCTTGCTTAAAGAAGCTGTTAAGAAGGAGCAGAGCGGAGACTTCAGAGGCGCCTTTGAAGCGATTGCAAGGATGGGTGCCAAGATTCTGAAAGGGGAGAAGTTGCCCGAAAATCTTGAGATTCCGGAAGATGGCTTCGTGATCAACTGGCTCGATGGAGTTGAGATGATTGACATGGTTGTCAGACTTACGGAGATAGATTCGAGCAATGAAACTGAAGATTGAAGATAACGTAGTCCAAGCCTTAAAGCATGGATTGAGCTACGAACTATACAAGGCATTACTGTTAAGCTACGGAAAGAGGGGAGAAAAGGCCTTCTTCTACGTCAAGGAGCGTAGAGTGAAGAAATATAGGGACTTCTTTGTAGTTGTGGGTAGGGAGGAGTATTTGGTCGACGATTTCTTCTGCACCTGCAAGGATTTCCAGCTTCGTTTGAAAGGGCAGAAACCTTGCGCGCACATATTGGCTCTCTTCATTGCCAAAAGACTGAAGTTCTACGACGAATTCGACGCATACTACATCGACTTTCTGATTCCGAATGATTAATATGATTTGTTTCTAATCTGACGATTATGTATGATGAGATTAAAGAGTTCGTCGCATTCATTCTCAAACGCAACGGTTTTAGGGTTAAGAAGGATTTCAGATGTCCAGAAGGTTGGATTGATGTTGCTGGATTTAAGAGGGGTTTTTCAGTTGGAATAGAGATCGGTAACCCCGAAAACGTAACCTCAAAGCTGATGAGCTATCCCTTCTCCACCAGAATCGTCATCTGTGATGATTGCGATTATAGATCCGGTGAAATTATAGTAACGGATATAAACAGCCTCTGTAAGACTCTAAATATTGATTGCAATCCATCCTTCGAAGAGTGGCTGAAGCAGAAGAAGGATGATGATTATAAGTTCTATCGCGTTGTCTTCGACCATTTAAGGGAAAAGCTGTCTGATGATGCTGTTGCTAGGAGGGCAATAGACGCTGTAATCTACCTATACATGGCCGAAGAGGTAATAGAGGATTACTCCGGCAAGGTTACGGAAAAGATCCCCTTCGTGAGGTTATACCCAACACTCGTGGAATGTGGGCTTGCAATAAGAGACACTAAGGATATATTCGCTCCCAAAACCTTCATGACTTCACTGACGAGGGATGGCTTCAGAGTTGCCAAGATTGCTGTCAGAGAGAAGCTCAGGAAAAAAAGGAATGAGATCGAGGATATCATCGACGAGATTGGAAGGGAGGTTTTGTTCGTCATCACCACCGGACTTGCTGAAAGAAAGGGTCTGGTTTTAAGGGAAGTGGATGTCGAGAGCTTTGAAATCTCTGGTGAGTGTTTGGATGAAATATACTATTCAATCTTGCCGATCTTCGCAAGCATCGACATAGACGACATACTCAAGATGTTCTACGGAAAAGAGTTCACACCCCTCACCGCTCTCTGTAAGGTTTTATCCTATACTGTCTTCTACCACAAGGCGAGAGATCTGTTTGAAAGGCTTTTCAAGATTAGTCTGGCTTCGAAGGTGCCAGTTCACGACTACTACGGCGAGTTCTTCGGATACGAATACAGAACCTCAAAGGAGGTGGCGGAGTTTCTTTCCAAATTTGCATATGCCAAAATCGACAGCGAAATCCTTCACAAGTTCTACAACATCCTACTCTTAGCGTTTTTGAAGGGGACGAGAACCAAGGATTTGGAGGTTGCACTGGAAAGGGGAATCGTCAGAGAGAAGCCGGGAGGGCTTGAAATCGTAGATAGAGAAAGGTTTAAAGAGTTCATCAAGGCGAGGATGGCGAGGATTGCTGCCGAGGCCGTTGAGAGTATATTTTCCTCACGAGCTTCCTCAAGATAGCCTCAGCCCTCCTCAGATCTTTCCTGCTTATCGAATCCTTTTTGGGGCAAAAATCATCCACAACGGCCTTTCCCGTTTCCACATCGAGAACGACGGGATATATCCTGCACCCAATCGGCCTGTGCTCGTATATACTACATCTGTTCGATTCGTCCAAAAAGTAACACCTTCCGTTCACATTTCTAAGCCTTGGGATCCCATCCACCTCGATGACGAATTCCTCACGCCTGAATCCTAAGCTTTCTATCGTCGCTATATCTTCTTCTGTCAGAGGCATCTCAGTCTGGTAGCAACATCTTCCGCAGAACATCCCATCCATCATGCAGTCAACCCTAACCCCAAAATTCCTTCGCATCTTCATGCTTCTCTTCAGCAAGCCTCTTCAGATACTCTTCAAGCCTCATTCCTTCCCTTTTCGCTATCTTCTTCAGAATCGTAGATGTCTTTGTGGAATACTGAACTGCCTTCTTCTCCCTGAAGGCCAACTCCTTCGGCATGAACTTCTCCGCGATTTTCCGCAAAACGAACTTCCTAACGATCTCACCGTCCGTTTTCCTGACCTTATATTCGACTGGAATGCTAATCGCAGCCCTCACTATGTCCCATTGTAAGTAGGGAGTCAGTATCTTCATCTCCAAGCTGTATGCGACCTTGTTGTCTCTAACGAGGTTTTCCCTCCCGATGTTTTTGACGTCATCGAGCAACTCACGTTCGAGCGTTGCCGGATCCATATCTACATATTTCCTGTATCCTCCAAAAAGCTCGTCTGCACCTTGCCCGAAAACTACGGTGTCGTATCCAAGCTCCTTCGCAAATCTGAGTGATAGATATATCGGAATCGCTATGGAAACCTGCAGAGGGTCGGTGGTTTCTATCGCCGAAACTACCTTCGGTAGAGCCTCCATTATCTCTTTCTCACCAAACTCGTAAACCTCTAAATCCCTTCCAAGCATCTTAGCAGCCTTCTCAACCCACTCCCTCTCTTCCTTCGATGCTGTAACGGTTATCAGCTGGAGATCGTAAAGAGATGCCAGAAGGGATGAATCGAGTCCGCCGGAGAAGGATATACATGCATAGCCGGGCTTGAAGCTGAGAAGGTTTTCTTCTATTATTTCCATAAGATCCTCCAAACTTGCGTCGATCTTCTTGAACACATCCTCAAAGCTGTATTTCTTCTTCTCAATCAAGTTCCCGCTGTAATCTATCTTTATAACCTCTCCTGGCCTCACCTCCAAAGGCTCCGATTCGAAGTAGTATTTGAAAGATGAGAAGGTTAGAGTGCTTAGATCATAATATAGGGGCTTTCCACCCAAGATGTCCCTCGAAATCAGAACGTGACTTGGCCTAAATGCTACGACAGAGTAAAAACCTTCCACTCTGATCGGCAATTCATCTGCAAACTTCAGATTTATCGAATGATCGCTATCGAAGAAGATATTCCCGCTCTGCTTTGAAGGAAACCTTGTAGATGCGTATATCCTCTTAGCTCTCCCATCCTCCATTTCTGCGAATGCGAATATCGACATCACAACAGATTATAGACTCGACCATAAAACGGTAACGATGAGGTGGAGAATCGTCAGAGACACCTTAATCGTCGAAGGCGACTTTTTCGCGATAAGCTCCGGCGTTTTGGGAGGATGGGGAAAGGTTGAACACATCTTTAACCACACGGTCAGAGATACCAAGTTGGAGTATCCCAAAAACTACATAAGATCTATCGCAGAAGAGTTTGGATTCAAAAGGTTCTTCGGACTGCTCACGGCCGTTCCAATGGACAAACTTGCCGTAAGAGAATTTGAAGACGTGACGGCATTTGTTACTGCCGGAGTTACGAATCCGAACGAGAAGATAGGGACGATAAACATAATAATCGTAGTTCGTGGTGACATGCCAAAGAGTGCGATGATAAACGCCGTTATTACAGCAACAGAAGCAAAATCGTGTGCATTGCTAAGTTCTGGCTTGAACTTCACAGGAACATCGACAGATGCGATCATAGTTGCAAAGACCGGAGAGGGAAGGTATTACGAATACTCCGGCTACGCGAGCGAGCTCGGGAGGAAGATTTGGATTTCTGTGAAGAGAGCTGTGTTGGAGAGCTTGGCAAAGTGGAACAGCAAGCCTTAGCAACCGTTTTATAGACGCTGCGATATTTAAGCTACTATGGGGAGCGTTAAGGATCTCATAGTCATCAAAGAGCCGAAGACCGACGAGTTAGGCTTGGGAAGGTTCGTATTTTCGGATAGATATTCCGTCTTCGATTACGGAAGGATGCCGGATGAGATAAAAGGAAAAGGGGCGTCTCTATGCCTAATTTCGGCGTTCTTCTTCGAGAAGCTTGAGGATGAGGGGATTAAGACGCACTACGTAGGATTGGTTGAGAACGGTAGGGTCAAGAGGTTCGATGAAATAGAAGAACCTACAAACATCATGGAGATCAAGCTCGTCCGAGTTCTAAAGCCTGAAAAGAGGAATGAGCATTACGATTACACTATCTTCAAGCGAGAGAAGG
This sequence comes from Archaeoglobaceae archaeon, assembly GCA_027064525.1. Taxonomy (GTDB): domain Archaea; phylum Halobacteriota; class Archaeoglobi; order Archaeoglobales; family Archaeoglobaceae; genus WAKM01. Next base: position 10,695 of record JAMOPJ010000047.1, on the reverse strand, counting down.
CAAACTTCCTTATCCCGCTCGAAATCATCTACAGAAACGCCTTGCCAGAGGGTAGCAGTGTTTTCAGAAGACTCGAAAGGGGCGAGATTACGCTTGAGCAGTTGGGATTGGATCACTACCCAAAGCCGAACGAGAGGCTTGAAAAACCGATCTTAGATGTTAGCACGAAGCTTGAGGATAGGGACAGATACATAAGCTGGGATGAGGCCAAGGATATCTCCGGCTTAAGCGATGAGGAGCTCGAAAAGATAAAGAATATCACGCTTAAAATCGACGAGATCATAACGAAGGAAGTGAAGAAGGTTGGAATAACCAACGACGACGGAAAGATCGAGTTCGCGTTCGATGATGGCAGAAATTTGATGGTAGTCGATGCCGTTGGAACGCCGGATGAGTGCAGATTCAGCTTCGAAGGGATTCAGATAAGCAAAGAGGTGCTGAGAAAGTGGTATAGAAAGACTGCATGGTTCAAGAAGCTTGAGGAAGTTAAAGGAAAGCCAAACTGGAGAGAAATGGTTGGAGAACCACCAAAGTTGCCGGAGGATCTGCTGAGGGCTGTATCGGACATGTATAAAGCATGCTGTAATGAAATCACCGGAAGAAAGTTATTCGATGTAGAAAGTCTTAAAGATGTTGTCAAGAGATTGAAGGAGCTGATCGGTTGATCGATATGAGCGTTAGGGATGTTATAAACCAGATCGAAATCACCGAGATTGAGGAAGAGCTGAAGCATGACGAGGTAGTCCGATTTTTGAAGAGCAGAGGGCTCGAAAAGACGCCGGTTCTTTTGAACGTCGAAGGTAAGACCGTTGCTAAGAACTTCGTGGCTACGAGAGAACTCCTCTGTAAATACTTGGGGATAAAGAAGGAAAATTTGGCCGAATTTCTCGCAAAAATGGATTACGAATCCGCTGGTATCGAAATACGGAAAATCCTTCCGTTGAAGGAGAAAAAACGGTTCGATTTGCTAAAAGAGCTCCCAGCTTTGAAATACTTCGAGAACGATGGCGGCAGATACATAACCGCTGGAGTGGTGATAGCCAAGAGGATCGACGCAGATCCAAATAAGCCGGAATCCTACAACGCTTCGATTCACAGGATGATGATACTCGATGGAAAGAGGTTGGTTGCAAGGCTCGTTCCACCAAGGCACACCTATCTAATGTGGAAGGAGGCTATTGAGCGAGGAGAAGATCTACCAATAGCGATAGTGATAGGTGTTCATCCCCTCTTTCTCTTCGCCTCAGCAACGAGGGTTCCGGAGGGGATGGAATTCAGATACGCCTCTGCACTGATGAAAGGACTCGAACTGTTTAAAGTAGGGGATATGCTCGTTCCAGATGCAGAAATTGTCTTGCTTGGTAGGATTACTAAGGAGAAAGCCGAGGAAGGGCCATTTGTGGATATAACGGGAACATATGACAGGGTCAGAATGGAGCCAGTCATCGAAATAGATGCAATGTTCGTCAAGGACGATCCGATATACTACTCAATAACTCCGGCGAGCAGCGAGCACCAGATCCTAATGGGTATCCCGTATGAGCCGCTGATATACAAGAGCGTGGCAAACGTTTGTAAGGTGAAGAACGTAGTAATGTCTCCCGGGAGCAGGCACTACTTCCACGCGATCGTTCAGATAAAGAAGGAGACTGAAGGAGATGCGAAAAATGCGATAATTGCCGCGTTAGCAGCAAACCCAAGCCTGAAGGGAGTGATAGTCGTCGATGAGGACATAGACATATACAACTACGAAGATGTCGAATACGCCATAGCTACAAGATTTCAGGCCGATGAGGACTTCGTCATAATTAAGGGAGCAAGAGGAAGTAGCTTAGATCCTTCAGCTGGTAAAACAACGGCGAAATGGGGAATAGATGCGACAAAAAAGCTCGATAGGTTGAAAGATTTTGAAAGGGTTGCTTAAAGGGTATAGTCGAGAACCCTCTTAGCCTCATCTATGTGATCGTCGTAAACTCTCTCGACATCTGGATGAAGTGCCTTTATCACCCTACCGATGAGAACGAACAGTGTGCCGGTTATTATCGGTAGCTCATCAACAAGCTCGTCTTGGAGAGGCATGTCTGTGGGGATCTTTTTGAGTACGAACTTCTTTATCGGCTCTATTTCAACGTTTTCCCTCTTTATTACCATCCTGAAGAGATCCATTGAGTTTAAGAATCCCTTCGTCAGTGGAAGATCTCTGAGCATGATAACGTTTCTCCCCTCAGCTTTGGCCTTATCGTAGGCCACCTCGAAAAGATCAGCTAATTTTTTCTCCACGATCTCCATCATCTTCTCGGCTTCGACCTTATACAACCCGAGATCGCAAGTTTCCCTGAGTATCTTCTGTAACTGCGGATACGGGATTATCATCTCCACCATGATTTTATTTTTAGCGTTCGCTGTTTATAATCCTATCCTACCTACTCTCCCAGAATGTCGCTGAGATCCCACTCTTCCTCCTCAAACTCGAACTCCTCTTCGAATTCTTCAAGCTCGTCTTTCTCCTTAAGTTTTTCGAATTCTACCTCTTCAATCTCCTTCCTCTCTTTAAGCTCCTCTTCCTCGATCTCCTCGATGAGCTCAAACTCCTCCTTCAAGCTCGCCAAAGCCTGCTTTACCATCTGTCTGAATTCGTTGAGGTTCGGATTGTATATTTGCCATGCAAGTTTGCAGTCTTCATCCTTTTTGAGCTCCATCCTCTTTATTCTCTCCAAGGTCTTTAGGGCTGTCTCGTATATCCAATAATCCCTCGTCTCGCTGTCAACTACAGATATGCTCTCCGGGCGAAGAGACACGAACAACCTTCCATCTCGCTCGAATACACCTATCTTCGCAACTATCGCTACAAGTTCTGGAGGTTCTATCTCCATAAGGGATTCAAGTGCATCAGGCTGAAACCTTCCAACATAGCCGAAGAATGCACCAGTAGGATCTGCCACCCTTATTCGCCAGATTCCCGAATCGGGCTTGATCTCATCTTTATCGAGCAAAGCCCCTACAACAAACACCCTGTTGCACCTCATCCCCAAAGGTGTTAGAACGTAAACGGGAGCTTTATCTTCTTCAGGCTTGATCCTGTGAGTCGATCTGTTGAATTCGTATGCGAATATTCTTTTCGCGATTTCTCTCCTCCTAACTCCGTTCATGCAGCAACCTCCTCGATGAGTTTTTCAATCTCGGCTTTATCAATTCCTTTCAAAAATTCGACCTCATTTACGATAAGATATCTCCCGCCCCTCGTTCCTCTAACCTTGAGATACCTGCCCAAAAGCTGGGATTTCAACTCCGAAAGAACAGCATTCCTGTCTAACCTTTCGGCTGCAATCTGCTTGGCTTTCTCCAAATCTATACCAGTTAGAGCTTTTATATTTTCTTCATTTAGAATAATCTCGTAGAAGTTCTCACCATCATCGAGAACACCCTTAATTCTCAGATCATCGTAACCTTCAACCTTTCCGTGAATAGGGCAGATTCCTTTTGTCATGACCCTTCTGCAGAGCTTGCATCTTTGAATCAAACCGCTGTTCTGCTGAATCGCTACAAGCGCTCCAACAACTTCAATCTCACGGGGTGGAATCTGAATATCCTCTTCTATCTCTACTATGTCGCTTGTCCTCGTTATATATACCTGCATCCTACCTTGGAAAGAATCCGTCACGATATTCCTAAAGAGGTAGCTTTTTCCCTCCTCAACCTCACCCTTTCCAGATTTAGCCCAAATTACGAACTTTATCATGCCGGTCTCATCGCCAATCAAACCAACCTGCGAAACGCTTGGACTCGAAGAATCCCAAAGCTGGACAACCTTAGCCTTAAGACTTACCCACTGTCCCGGTTTCGTTATATCTGCAATCTTAACGAGAGGAGCTTCAGCAACTAGTTTCTCTTTAGGAATCTCAAGTTCCTTTATGAGCCAGTTTTTAACCGTCCTTATAGCTTCACTTTCCGGAACTTTGAATTCATAAATCAGGAGCATAAGCCTCTTCGAAATTTCCTTAGCATCGACATCATATCCTGATCTTCTGAATTGCTCCACAACTTGGTTTGTTATCTGCTTGATCCTTTCTTCCTTCATTCTATCACCCGATTGAGTCCCTAATATCCTCAACAATAAATATCTTTCCCCGTCAAATATAAAAAATAATATTTATCATAAAATTTTTTAATGTTCGAAGTTTTTGCCGGAATAACTCTTTTATTTTGCCTCGACGTTCTTAAACCATGCAAGAAAATGTCAAGCGTTGGCTTATTGAGGAGGGAATATTTAAATCCGAGATTCCGGATGAAAACGCTGATTGGCATTATGTTGTAGAATTTCCGGCAAATTCCGGTCAGATTTCGGATATAATTAAGCTTAAAGGAAGAGATATCATTGTGGTTGTAAGCGGTGTCATTTTAGCTGAACACCACTACAAGGCTCTGCATTCTTTACCTAAGGAGAAGAAGAAAAAGCTGATATTCAAGTGGAAGATGGATCTCCTATTCAGAAAGGCTGAGTTCAGAATGCTGCCGGATGCAGAAAACATAAGGCAGGTGGAATTTCAGATTCCGATATATTTGGAAGAATTAACGAAGCCGAAATTGATGGAAGCTTTGAGGGAGATTTTCAAGTGCAAGCTGTATATAATATGGAACGTGAATCACGAGTTTGAGAAAACAGAGGATAAGGATCTGATGTATCTTTGAACAAGCAAAAAATAGGATTAAGCCTGCTGTTTGGCCTTCTTAGTCTTGAGCTTCTTAAGTCTGATTATGTTCTCTCTATCCATCTCCTCGAGCTTGAAAGATATGAACTTACAAGCTTCCTCCATCGATGGAATAACTCTATACTCCAAAGCGTTAACTCTTCTCTTCGTCTTCTCTATTTCCTCGATAAGTCTCCTTATTGTGGTCTCTATCTCCGCCACTTCCAATATAGCATCGACCAACTGCTCGAACGCCTCAACTGCCTCGTCTATTCTTGCAGTAGTTCCCAAGACACCGTATTCTCTCTCGACGACGCACTTGATTATCTTCTCCTCCCTCTTGATGACCGGAACTACTACACCCATGATGTTCTTCCTTTTCATCACGAACCTTGGCTCACACTGCCTCGAAAGAGCTATCGACTTAACGGCGATGACACCATCGACAGCCATGGCCAATGCTAGTTTCTGCTGAGCCCTCTCATACTTCTCAGCCATTCCACCGATGACCTTCTTGGCCTCCTCCAGAAGCTCTCTGAATTCCATGATGAGTCCGTCTCTTTTCATCTTTAGCAGTGCGTGACCTCTCTTAGCCATCTTGATCCTTCTTCTGAGTTTGATTAGTTCCATTCTTGTCGGCTGAACCTTAACTACCGACATGGAAACACCCCAAAAAAGAAATGAAAAATGATGTTAAGAGGCTTCGCCCTCGGCGGCCTTCTTCTTCCTGTACTTCGGATGATACTTCTCGATGTATTCTCTTCTGATCTTCGTGAGTTCCTCTTCTGGCAAAATCGCGAGTAGCTCCCAACCCAAGTCGAGCGTGTATTCGATGTCTCTGTCCTCATACTTGCCCTGGTTGACGAACCTCCTCTCGAACTCATCAGCGAACTTCAGGTATCTCCTGTCCCTCTCTGACAGCGCCTCTTCACCGACGATGGCTACTAGACCTCTCAGGTCGACACCCTCAGCGTATGCAGCATACATCTGGTCATTCCATTCCTTGTGATCCTCTCTTGTCATGCCCTTACCGATACCTTCCTTCATCAACCTGCTGAGCGATGGAAGGACATCGATGGGCGGATAGATACCCTTCGCATGGAGCTCTCTGCTCAGGACGATCTGACCCTCTGTTATATATCCTGTCAGGTCTGGGATTGGGTGTGTAATGTCGTCACCGGGCATCGTCAGGATGGGCATCTGAGTGATCGTTCCCTTTCTACCTCTAATTCTACCGGCTCTCTCGTAGATCGTAGCCAAGTCGGTGTACATGTAACCCGGATAACCTCTTCTACCTGGAACCTCTTCTCTAGCTGCTGAAATCTCTCTCAGAGCTTCACAGTAGTTTGTCATGTCCGTTAGGATAACCAAGATGTGGTAGTCGTATTCGTAAGCAAGGAACTCAGCTGCTGTTAGAGCCATTCTCGGTGTGATCAATCTCTCGATAGCTGGGTCACTTGCAAGGTTCAGGAAAACGACAGCTCTCTCCAGAGCTCCAGTTCTCTCGAACTCCTTCATGAACTGGTGAGCTTCCTCGTATGTGATACCCATAGCAGCGAAGACGATAGCGAATTCTTCTTCTGTTCCTCTAACCTTAGCCTGTCTTGCAATCTGCAAAGCGATGTCGTTGTGTGGCAAACCTGAACCGCTGAAGATGGGCAACTTCTGACCTCTAACCAGTGTGTTCATTCCGTCGATGGCTGAGATACCAGTCTGGATGAACTCTCTCGGATACTGCCTTGCGTATGGGTTGATAGCAGCACCGACGATCTCTCTCCTCTCCTCAGGAACGATCTTCGGACCACCATCTATAGGATCTCCCGAACCGCTGAGGATCCTACCAAGCATGTCCTTCGAACAGTTCAGCTTGACGACATCTCCAGTGAATCTTACTGAGCATGATTTGTCCAAACCTCTCGTTCCCTCGAAAACCTGAACGACTACAAAGTCCTTAGCCGTGTCCAAAACCTGCCCCCTTCTGACGGTTCCATCTGGAAGCGTAATCGTAACCAACTCACCGTAAGCCACAGGCTCGGTCTTCTCCAAAAAAACTAAAGGACCGGCAATATCCGTAATCGTCTTATACTCCTTCCCCATCTCAATCACTCTCCCAAGAGGTTCTTCCTAATTTCCTCCAAAGCTTCCTCCATAACTGGCTTGTAGTTCTCCTCGAACTTCGCTCTTGCGAACTTCTCTTTTCCAGGCACGTTGATGATCTCTTCGACGGTCTTACCCATCTCCAAGGCCTTGAACATCCAGTCGTTGATCATCTTGATACCCTTAAGCATGTCATACTGCTTCTCAAGTGGGCAGTAGGTGTCAACCGGATCGTATGCATACTGGATCAGGAAGACTTCTCTGATCATCCTCGCAACTTCCAACAGAATTCTCTGTGCATCTGGCAGAGCATCGCTACCAACCAACTGAACGATCTCCTGCAAGTTAGCCTCTTCCTGCAAGACCTCCATAGCCCAGTTTCTTAGCTCACCCCAGTCTGGAGCAACGTTCTGCTCGAACCATGATCTTAGCACTTCTGCATACAGGCTGTAGCTCTGGAGCCAGTTGATAGCTGGGAAGTGTCTTCTTGCAGCGAGCTTAGCATCCAGCGCCCAGAAGACCTTTACGATTCTCAACGTGTTCTGTGTAACCGGCTCGCTGAAGTCTCCACCCGGTGGTGAAACAGCTCCTACAACCGTAACACTTCCAATGTGTCCGCTGAGTGTCTTAACTCTACCAGCTCTCTCGTAGAACTCAGCCAATCTTGATGCTAGGTAAGCTGGGTAACCTTCCTCACCGGGCATCTCTTCAAGTCTACCTGAGATCTCTCTCATCGCCTCAGCCCATCTGCTCGTCGAGTCGGCCTGAATAGCAACGTCGTAACCCATGTCTCTGAAGTATTCAGCTATTGTAATTCCAGTGTAAACTGAAGCCTCTCTAGCGGCTACTGGCATGTTCGATGTGTTAGCAATAAGGACCGTTCTCTCCATCAATGGTCTTCCAGTTCTTGGGTCCTTCAGCTCTGGGAACTCTTCAAGAACTTCTGTCATCTCGTTTCCTCTCTCACCGCAACCGATGTATACGATGATCTGTGCGTCAGCCCACTTAGCAAGCTGGTGCTGGGTGACGGTCTTACCAGAACCGAACGGACCCGGTATGGCGGCGGTTCCACCCTTAGCTACTGGGAAGAACGTATCAAGGATTCTCTGACCCGTGATAAGCGGAATCTCTGGTGGAAGCTTCTCAGCGTAAGGTCTTGGAATTCTGACAGGCCACTTGTGGTAGAGCTTGAGCTCCATTCCGTTGTCCAAAACCGCAATAGTGTCTTCTACGGTAAAGTCACCCTCGTAAATCTCAGTGATAGTTCCGCTTACGTTTGGAGGAACCAAAATCCTGTGCTCAGCGATAAGCTCCGTCTCCTTAACGACACCGATTATATCTCCACCCTTAACCTTGTCGCCCTTCTTAACGGTCGGCTTGAAAGCCCACTTCTTCTTTCTATCCAAACCCGGAGCCTCGATACCTCTACCGATGAAGTCACCACTTACTTCCTTTAAAGCCGGAAGTGGTCTCTGGATACCATCGTAGATCGTTCCAAGCATTCCCGGTCCAAGCTCGACGCTCAATGGCATTCCAGTGTTTACGACCTTCTCACCGGGCCTAACTCCGGAGGTGTCTTCGTAAACCTGAATGAGGATTTTGTCTCCTCTGATACCTACTACTTCTCCCATCAATCCATCTTCTCCGACCTTACAGACGTCATACATCTTTGCCTTCAGTCCCTCAGCTACTACGAGAGGTCCTGAAATCCTATAAATTTCTCCAACCGAACCAGCCGTTTTCACTTCCATAGGTCAACACCTATCGCCTTTCTTATCTTCTCCCTCAACTCCTCAACACTACCCATACCGCCCACCGCAACGAAGGTGGGCTCAACTCTTTCGTCGATCTCCCTCCTCAACGTGACGGGCAACTTCTTAAGATCGTCATACCTAATAACAACGATACCAACATCTTTTCTGTTCAAAACATCCTTAACAGCGTTAACGAGCTCTTCATCGTTGGTAACATCATAGACATCTCTAATTCCAACGAGTCTAAAACCGATATTAAATTCCGGATCACCAATTACAGCAACCTTCTTCATAATATCACCAGCTGTTCCTCAATTTCCTCATTTGGAATTCCCTGCCACTTACCCCAGCCCAACGTCCTTAGGTTGTCAACTTCGATCTTCTTCAATACCATATACTGCAACACAGGTAATATAGATAACGGATAGTTGCTTGCCCTCTTCGCAACGACCTCCATCCAAGCCTTGTCGAATTTGATCTCTATTCTCGAAATGCTCTTATCCGTGATTCCTTCAATGCCCTTCGAGAACCAGTAGCCTTCCAAAGCCTTCGTAAGCTCATCCCACGCCATTGCCGAAAGCTTCGCCGCCTCCTCCTCTGTTATCTCAAAGCCGCCTGGAATTATTCTCTTCATGATCTCCTCAGTCGAGACATCTTCCCTCTTCAACCTCAATATAGTCTTTATGTTCTTTATATCGATTTCCATTTTTATGAAATCGACGAAGAGCTTCAACGCGAACTCACTCGGCCTCTCCCTGAGTATCTTCTGGTAGTAGATCTTGTATAGCTCGTCTTCTATTATGCTAAGCGGTTCGCTACCGACCTTAGATAGAGCAGAATAGTACGGTGTTCCCTCGAATGTCTTAACTATTTCGTCGATCTCCTTAGGGATTAAGGACTTGTAGAAATCTATCGTGTATTCTCCGACTGGAACTAAAGACTCTTCGATCTCCTCTGCAGAAACTCCAGCCATCTTACCCCTAATAATATTTATTATGTTCCATATATCCCATCTTCTAAGGTATTCGGTAATGAGATCTTTGGCAATGCCAAACGAAACATCTTGAATCTTCTTGTAAGTTCTACCAAGGTTGAGCGTTAGAGCATAATCCAGAAGTCTCGGCCCACTGTATTTGTAAGCCAATTCGTCGATCTCTCTCTTGTAGTCCGTCTCCTCTAAATACCTCACTATTTCGTTGAAGTCCATGTTCAACAGCTTTCGATACTCCTCGCTTGGAATGAGTCTTCTCTTCATCACTTTTACCCTTGCAACTATATACGCCCAAGAGGATCTCTTACTCTTGAGTATCATTGTGGATCACCCGAACAACATCTTAGACAACTCACTCATCTTCTGCTCGTAGAGCTGGTTCAACAATTCCTCAAAGGTGAGGTTAATCCTCAACTCGCCATCCGCACTCTCTATTACAACACCTCCTAAGCAGTCGATGTTTCCACCGTATTTAGCGTTCAAGCCCAGTTCCTGAATTATCGACTTTATGAGATCCTCATCCTCTTTGTTTGAATATACCACCATCCCTTCAACGGCATGTTGCTTGAGCAGAGCTGTGTATATCTTCTTCTTTGTATCCAAATCCATACTCTTTATTCTCTCTTCAACGGACTTGAATACAGCCTCAAGGACTTCCCTCTGCTTGTTCAACAGCTCTCTCTTCATCTCAAGTCTGACGCTTGAGATCTCCTGCCTTCTAAGCGCTTCGGCTTCTTTTTCTCCATCTTTTCTTGCTTTCTCCAAAATCTCTTTAGCTTTCTCCTCAGCCTCAGCGATGATCTTTTCTGCCTCACTCTTGGCTTCGTTGATTATCGCTTGAACTTGCTCCTCACCCTTCCTATAAATTTCCTGGACAATGCTATCCAGTGGCATTTCTGTTCACCCTTTGCAAAATTTTTAGTGGAAGGCGAACATCAGTATGAATGCGATGACCAATCCGAAGATGACGATTGTTTCTGGGATAACTGTGAACAGTATACCGAGACCAAAGAATCCTCTGTCCTCTGCAGTCGCTCCTACAGCAGCAGCTCCAATTCCACTCTCACCAAGTCCAGCTCCAATTCCAGCCAATCCTACAGCTAAACCAGCACCAACCGCAATCAAACCCCTCGCAATCGCTTCCTCCGCCATTCACACCACCTCC
>JAMOPJ010000046.1 GCA_027064525.1 Archaeoglobaceae archaeon | reverse complement strand
TCTATAATAGATTCCCTAAAAACAAAGTGCAATTCAAATCTACCCTAAGCTGGCTCAAATCCTTCGCTTTATTACATAACCTTATAAATTGTTACTATAAAAATATTACATCTTGACAATCTCCACCCCTATTAGTAATATGTTATCTGACTTTGATGAGGTTAACACATAGGCTATGTATAGTCTCATTGTGCCAGATATCGCAGTAGGTATGGAAACCCAAACGTGTTTCATATAAAACTTCTGATCAGATAGTATTTATTTTCATTTCCCGTATAAAATGTTTAGATGATATATGAAGAGTTTAGACGATATCTAAATTCTTTAGATGATGCCTAAAGCTTTCAATTATTATCTAAACTTTTTAGTATAGAAATAAATAAATATTAGTTTTACATAATAGGTGTTGGTAGCGGGAATGAAAGGAGTTGAACGATAACGATAGGGGGTGTGGATTATATGGCAAAAGTGGAAACCCTTGCAACGTATCTTGAGAGTGCATGGGGTCCGCCAGCAGATTCTGCTGGCGTTACGGGTATAATATCAGCGCTAGCGGCGGCTGCTGCAAGAGTGCTTGCCACACAGGCAATCAGAAGGGCAGCAACATCTGTCGCAACGATGATAGCATCGGCTTTAGTTAGCTATGCTGTCAATAAAGTTCTCTCATCGGCTGCTCTCATCTCTCCACTGGAAAGAGTGGACTGGTAAAAGGAGGGTTATAAATGCATTTTTCTTCTTTTTTTAATACCTGCGGTGGTCATGAAAGAAAATCGCTTCCACTTGCTATAAGGATATCGGATAACTTTAGATTAAACTCCATTCTTGAAAGAGCCGTGACCTTGGCGGACTATGTGTTAATAGATGTCAACTCAGAAACTTTAAATTTGAAAGAAAAAATTTTAAAGTTATTAAAATTTATTAATAATTTGGAAATAGGATGTCTAAAATCATTCATTTTGAATATCAAATCATCCGAACACATCCCCTACATTCAAGAGTTATTAGATGCAGAAATGTATTCATTAATAAAAGACAGCAAATTTGTCGTGGACATATGGGTGATGTTTGAGGGTAATTTTGCCCAAAGCGATATTGATAATGCTATGGAGATTCTAGCGCCGATTTTTCTAGCAGAGGGCGAATATAAAATTATTATAAATATAAATAAATGTAATACTGAAGAAATTTTAGATTCGAATAGATTAAACGAAACTCTTGTTAAGTTATTGTTGCTTGGAAACTCTAAATATCCATCTACAGGAGTTATATGTTTGGATATTTCCAGAAGCGAAGCGTGTATCTGCAATAGTATAGCCTCCCAAACTCAGGAAAAAATTAAAAACTTCAACTTGGAATTCATCAATTATATTAAAGAAATAAAATCCAATAAAGGCTTAATTATGGCTAGGAATTATATAGAATTTTTGAATTTAGATTACAAAAACATATATTTTAACTCTGTTGTAGTTGAATATACTACAAGATGTAATGCCTCTTGTAGACATTGTTATATTTCTGGGAGTCCAAAAAATACTGGAGCGTTATCAAAACAATATGTATTCGAGATAATTCGTGAATCCTCCAGGATACCAAAGAACATACTTCCTTCCCGTAGGTTTAGTATTGCTGGGGGTGAGGTGACACTTAAGGAATACTTGCCAGATGTGGTTGATATACTTCGGTATTCAAAGAAATTTGAATTCCATACCGAAATTGTTACCAATGGGTATGCCTTAGTGAACAACTATGAGAGCGATATCACCAGATCATTAATAGAGACAATTGATGGTCTAGAGCTATCGATATCACCTTTTCACATTGAATGTTTGGGAGTGAACTACTATAAAAAATTGATACCCATCTTGAAGGAAATTAGAACTTTAAGAAAAAGCGTAATACTGAGATATCAAACAACAAAGGATCGTACATTAGCTTACATATACAGAAAATTAGGAAGGGATTTGGAAGGATTCATTATTGTGTCCTCACCAGTAATCCACATAGGAAGAGCAAAGCATACAATAAACAGATCAAATGTCTGGTTATACGATACGGCCAAGTTATCTGGAAGCTGTTGGAGGTTTCTAAACATCACCATTACTAGTGATGGGTGGGTTACTCCTTGTTGTGCTGGAAGTGAAATATCCAAATTCCTCAAATTTGGAAATATCACAAAAGAACCTCTTAGAAGTATAGTCTCCAAAATGGTGGATGATCACTATTTATACATCTTAACGAGATATCCCTCGAAACTTGTCGAGTATTTTGAGAAAAAAAATCTACTAAAAAGGTTACCAGAAAAAGTGAGTAGTATCTGTGAATTTTGCGTAATAGTGAACTCGGATCCGATTTTATTTAGGGAGGCTAGAAGATGTGCCGATGAGATGCTATCCAAAGCTTTGGAGGTAAAGTCGGGATGATAGAATGCATTATCGAACAAACAAAACTTCATATAAAAAGGATACGACCTCTCATAGTGTCCACTATACTTTTTTCTATCTTTATGAGTTGGTTACTAGGCGTACCTCTTATAATCGAACCTGCTATCGTCTTTCTGTGTGCCTATGCAACACTTTCGGTGGTAGAAGTCCATGGAACAAATTTTAAAATAAGATTGTTTTCATGTGATAGTAAATATGATATTATATATATAATTTCTTTTTTCTTGACAACTTATATGGCCGCTTTGTTTTTTATTTTTACAGTTACTGGATTTCTTGAGCTTTTGGGTATTTTCAGCCTACCTTTTAGATATACTCTACAATCTTTAGCGATACTATTTCATTTCATTTCTTTAACTTTGATAGGTGCGTATTATATTTCTGCCTTCTTTCCAACTCTGATGATGGGGTTGTTCACCGTGATTGAGATGGTTATCCTCATAGAAAGAGGAGCTTCTGGTACTTTTTATACAATCATAGTTACCGGCGATGTTCCATGGATCTTAGTAGATATACGTGTAGCGCTTATCATGACTTTTATTTCTTTCTCTGCTGTGCTCTATAAGGTGTATCATGCAGTACCCATTCCATATGGTCTCCACTTGGGATTGGGATCAAGAATTTTCAGAATTTTTGCAAGGTTTGACAATTCTACCGTCGTTTTAGTTGGATACTATATTCTGCTTGTTTTAAGATATTTTTACATGTTTCTACCAATAGTTCTAATCCCTATTATCTACTATAGATTATCAGGAAGTATCGAAAAAATTAATGTAAGTTACATATTGTTTGCGTCTATAACTACATTTTTACTGTTTTCCGTAGGATTAAAGGATTTTGAGAGATATAGAATGTTGGGTATTGGTCATATAATTTTTTCAATAACGATCTTTGTAGTAATTTTAGCTTTCCTAAACGGTATTTTAACGTCCTTGGATCCAAAGCTTTTTGTGTTTGCTTGTCTTTCAGCGATCTCTACTAGTATGATAGCCGTAGCATATAGGTTAAGGAAAAGTGCTGGACTTATCTCTAAAATTGTAGTAGTTTGTGGTGTTATTATGCTCGGAATACTGTATGCCGTTCGGGCTTTGTGGGGACTTTTCCTTGCATGGCTCTTTATAATGGTGTACGTAATCATATCGGTTAGAATGGTGGACAGTAGATAGCGGAGGGTTGAGAATGGAGGAGATCGTAAAATGCACAAAATTATCAAAAAAGTTCAAAGACAAGGTAGCACTTAGTGATGTGTCATGTAAAATACCTAAAGGTCTCACTGTGGTTCTTGGTCCTAATGGAAGTGGTAAAACCACCCTTCTTCGAATAATGGCTGGGCTGACAACACCAGATAGTGGGAACATTAGAGTGAAAGGAATAGATGTCAAGAAAAATCCAAGAAAAGTTCGAAGTTTGGTATCTTACTTACCCCAAGAAACCCTAATTGAAGAGATGCTAACCGTAGAGGAACTGCTAACTTTCAATGTGAAACTTTTTGGAGCATCAATGGAAAAAGCATACAGAATTTTTGAAAGGATGGGGTTAAGTAAGGAATACAGCAGCATTGCCGGAGATCTGAGCGGTGGTATGAAAAGAAAGCTGGCTGTGGCTTTGGCGTTATTACCTGACAGAGACATATATCTTCTTGACGAGCCTTTTGAGGGTCTAGATTCTGGTAGCAGAATAGCACTTTTGGATATTCTTGAAGAAATCACCAAAAGTAGTAGTGTTATTCTTGTTTCTCATACGGTTATTAGCGGAATAGAGAATATTGCAAATTATTTGGTTATTCTCGATAGTGGAAGACTTATCTTTGCTGGAAAACCTGAGGAATTCAAAAGATTGCTATGCGATGTTTCATGTTTACGTCTAGAGAATATAGACGCAACTTTACTTAGGGAAGCAATGGCGTTAGGAGTGATTGTATCTCCGGTAGAATCTATTTCGCTAATAGGGGAAACCGACATCATTGAAAAACTTGCCTCAGAGTATGGCGGCAAAGTTTGCAATGAATTAACGATTGGTGAGGTGTATGTATATATGTTACGTCGAAAATGGATATATGCAGATAGAACGGCAAATACAGTTTTAAATCGATACTCTGTTGAAAATTAAGTGAAACAGAGAAGGATCTCCAGATGTTTTAGGCTATGGATAGCTAGGTGAGGTAATGGGTGAGTGGAATTTAACCGTGAGATCATCAAAACCTTATCTCTTTGTCCTTTACGAACTCCAGTGGTGATCGAGTTTGAGTATCTTTGATCTTACGTTTTTGTTTCTCTTCTTTTTTACTTTCTACTTCTTTATTATCCTCTGTTTTTTCTACGAATTTAACTTCTTCAGCTTCTAAATACCACTTAGCCAACTCTGGATAGACCTTAATTACGTTTTTTACATTCTTTAAGCGCATCCACAGCCTTTAGCTGAGCTCGTTACGTAGATCAAATGCAGTAAAAGAAGAGCGCTTTTAAAAGAACCTAGCCATCCAAGCCACCTCCTTAAGGCTACGGCAGTTATAAAGGCTAAAACCGCTAAGATAAACGGCAGATTTGAATTTTCACTTTGAGGAATTACGTTCACTCTAAACCAGACATCTGCTATCGCTCCATCCTCAAATTCTGAACGAATGCAGAATACGTAGGTGTCGGATATGTCAGGAGCGGTTTCAACTATTATCTTGAATGTGTATCTTTTATGTGGACTTATCAAGAGTTCCGACGGTTCAACCGTCACGTTTAGTCCTTTGGGAATTGGTAATTCTTCCATTGCATAAGATCCTCGGAGGATTTAATCTCGATACCCCAGGAATCGGATACTGAGAAACAAGAACCCTCAGCCAATCGTTCATGGTTCTGTTCTCAAATTCTACTTGAACGAAAAACGTGTACATCTTCTCATCTGAAAAGTTCGCACTTACGGTTACGTTAAAACTGTATTTGCTGCAAGATCTCGCGTAAATTTCTGTGGGGTTTACGTGGATCGTTAATCCCTTAGGCATCGGGATTTCCTTGGTTTCATATACTTCTGCAACTCTATAAACCCTTATCTTGACTTTCCCACTCGCACTTCCGGTGTAGAGGATGTAGCTCGTGTTTTTTTGTCTCACCGGGTTTTAACCACAGGATGTGCCGTGAAAGTCCACCCACCGGTTCGATGACGAATTCAGACACGTTAAAGCTCCAGCTAAAGTTGGATAGAAGGTTGAGGTTCAACCCTCCAGCAGGAGGTTTTTCCTGTCCGTAAGTTATCGTAACTCTGTACGTTCCTGGCTTTAGCTCTTTCGGCTGGAAAACGTACCTAACACTCGCAAGTCCTACCTTCACCTTGCTAACGTTCACAATCTCGACATGAGGTGTTACGTTTATCCGGTGATGCTATGATGATGAATTATAGTAATGGATTCACGACTTAAAAGAAATTTCGAGCATTTGGATAGATAACTACCACTTCATGAAAAACGAGAACTCCCAGAGAGGATGTTCGTGTCACCCCTTCCAATTAAGGAAGTGGTTTGTTGAAGAAGCTAAACAAACCCTTTCCATCTTCCCTCAGCTCGGCAAGTAGACCTCTTTCGTAGAAAAAGTTGCACAGCTCGCTTTTTAACTCTTTCCAGCTTGGCACCACATTCGGGTCTTTGACGGTGAGTTTAAGAGTTATCGTAAACTTATAAGGCTTTCCGAATAAATCGACGAGTTTCTTGTATTTCTTCACCACGTAATCGTCCGCAGGTTTAAATCCTTTCTCCTCGATGAACCACTTCGCCACTTCGTAAACTTCTTTCGCTTCAGCCAACTTCTTCGGTCCCTCTTTGTTAAAATTCCACAGAACATCCAATATATCTCTCACCTTCTTTTCGAACGGATCGATTTTAACGGCGCATCAGCAATGTTTCGTTGAGATATCGATTTCAAAGTGTTCTACCGAAAGAATACGCATAATGGCGGGAGGCTCGTTTCCAAGTTTAGCTGAAATTTCGTAAAATCCCTCATCAAACTCCTCAATGCGAGGAAGAACGTAGTTAAGATTCAACGTAAGCTTATCAAGATCGAGCTCGACGAAAACTTCAGCATCAATGTTTGAAATTCTGTATTTTAACCCTTGGTTCGTTATCTCCTCCAAGAGAGGTTTTACCCACGGATGAAACCTGAGCACATCTTCTTCCTTCAGATCGAATTTACCCTCAAGCCTAACCGCATATACCATAGATCGTTCACGATCATTATCTTGATAAATGTTCGCTTATTTTAATAATGGGTGCATTCTAATTATTGTCGTTAGATTACATTCCACTGAATTCCATTTTTATTTTTTATTATGTTGGTCGTGAGTATTGTGCATAGTTTAAAATATCTCATCAACAGTGTTGCATCACCACCGCAATCTGTACACTGCTACCAGCGTCTGCAGGATTTGCTTGGATCAATGATCCATATCTCAATATACCAGTTCCCGGGAATAATTAGTATCATAACATATTTATCTGAACAATACCCGAATACATAGGACAACCTCACTTCTTTTGGGTGGAAGTATATGACCAAAGCGGACAGCCAACTGATAAGCTGAATGTTTCAATAAACAAATCAATACTATATTATTACTCTAGAAGTATATATCCATGGACATCAACAACGGCAGGATTACATGATTTTCTATTAACACTAGAAGCAACAATACGAATTTACCATCGATCTCTGAAAGCTTTACAATTGAGATTACTGATAAATATTATGATATATTTACAGCTCCACCAGAAAAGCTAACTGCAAGCACAGTTTTTTGGCCTACTGCTGTGCCAGAAATTTTAACACTAGCACTTGTAAGTGTGGGTATAGCAATAGTGATTCTAAGAGTTAAGCTCTAAATAATAATAATTTTTATAAAAAATTTAATAAAAGGTGGAGGTTCTGAAGTGGGCTAGACGAACATAACGCCCTTTACATCTCCGAACTTGGTTTCCTTTCTAAGAACCTTTTCGATCGCCTTGAGGAAGTCGTCCATCTTTACGGTGGTTCTGTCTTCTCTGATTGCAAACATTCCAGCTTCGGTGCAGATCGCTTTGATATCGGCACCACTTGCTCCTTCGGTGAGATTCGCAAGCTCCGCGAAGTTGACATCTTCTGCTAACTTCATCTTCCTCGTGTGGATCTTGAATATCTGAATTCTGCCCTCGTAGCTTGGAAGTGGAACCTCTATTATCCTATCGAATCTTCCCGGCCTAAGTATCGCAGGATCTAGAATGTCAATTCTGTTCGTGGCTCCGATGATCTTAACGTCTCCTCTCGGATCGAAACCGTCCATCTCCGCCAATAGCTGCATCAAAGTCCTCTGAACCTCTCTATCTCCACTCGTATCGCTCGCAGTTCTCCTCGCAGCTATTGCATCAAGCTCGTCTATGAATATTATCGAAGGCGCTTTCTCCTTTGCAAGCTCGAACACCTCTCTGACGAGTCTCGCTCCTTCGCCTATATACTTTTGAACGAACTCGCTGCCCACTACTCTGATGAATGTAGCGTTGGTATGATGAGCAACCGCTTTAGCGAGCAGAGTTTTTCCAGTGCCCGGGGGTCCGTATAACAGCACCCCTTTCGGAGGTTCTATGCCAACTTCCTCGAACAACTGAGGCTTCAGTAGTGGTAACTCTATCGCTTCCCTTATCTCCTCGATCTGCCTGTCCAAACCACCTATATCTGCGTAGGTAACTTTTGGTCTTTCCTCAACTTCAAATGCATATACCGTGGGATCTTTGGAAGAGGGCAGAACGCTAACAACCGCCAAAGTCTGCTGGTTGAGGGCAACCCTCGCTCCGGGCTTAAGCTCCTTCGGATCGATATAGTGAGAAGCGTAAACGACAAACTTCGGACCGGTTGAGCTCTTAACAACGACCCTTCCATTGTCAAGAACATCTGAAATAACTCCGACTATGAGAGGGGGTGATCTTAACCTTTCAATCTCACTTCTGAGTCTTCTAACTTCTCTTTCATACCTTATCCTTTCGGATTCGACGAACCTTTTCTCATCTTCAAGTCTGCGATAAAGCTCCTTAAGCTTGTAATATTCCTCCTCAATTCTCTTGAGCCTGATATATTCTTCCTCTAATCTTTTGAGCCTGTCAAGTAGATACGAATAATCCAAAGATTCCACGGTGATGTCGTCCTTTGGAATGTCTTCTCCGCCCACTTCAGAACCTCCAATTAACTATATATTCAATCAACTATAAGAACTTATTGGAATGGAAATCAACCTTTAAATATTTTTGGTCGTTAACATCATTCAGCGGGTGTAGGAGATGGAATGCGAGATCTGCGGAAGGGAGATTAGAGGTAGAAGCTTCAAAATTCTCGTTGAAGGTTCTGAGATGACCGTCTGCGAAGAGTGCAAGAATCATGGGATTGAAAAGCCCAAAGTTCCTCAAAAGAGGACCTTCGCTCCAAAGCCTAAGCCGATAAGCAAACCGAAAGTTAGAACTGACATAGATTTGGGAGACGAGCTGGTAGAGAACTATCACATGATAATCAGAAGGGAAAGAGAAAAGAGAGGCTGGAGTCAGGAGGATTTGGCGAAGAAAATTCAGGAGAAAGTTTCACTGATTAGAAAGATCGAAAACGCCGAAATCACTCCGGAGCCCGAAGTGATAGAGAAGCTTGAGAGAGTTCTTGAAGTCAAGCTTAGGGAAAGGGTTGAGGAGGTGAAGGTTGAAACGAAGAAGATCGATCTCACTCCAACTCTCGGAGATATAGTCGTAATCAGAAGGAAGAAGAAGTCTTGAGCCAGCATTTATTTGGACATCTCGCACAAAATCCCTTTTCCCAGCACCTGTTCCAACAAACAACGTTGTGCTTGTATGCGTTCGAGCAACATGCGGATCTGAAGACTATGAGTCCGAGTTCGTTCTTCGCGTAGTCCTCCAACATCTTTTTCCTTTCGTAGTATTTTTTGGGCAAACTGGATATTCCAAGCTTCCTTTTAACTTCTTTCGTCAGCCTGAGGTTTCCAAGAATTATTCTATCCGTAAACTCCGCGATCCTCTCGACGCCCTTCTTGTATGTTTTCAGATCGATCATTGGCAAGATTGGTCTCAAAAACACACCACCACCGATCTCCCTGCAGAACTCAAGTCTTTCCGACGGCGAGGGTCTTTTCGGCTCGAACTTCTTGCATATTTCATCGAAAGGATTGCACATCGAGATGAGGGCATCTACATCGCTCAGAATTTTAGCAAGATCGTAGTTCACCTCTTTCGTCGAAATTTGAATAGGATTTCTGAGTTTGAGTAACTCCTTCAGAAACTCTTTCGTGTATTCAGGATAGTCCAAGGGTTCGCATATTGCTCCAACTGCAACGAAACTCTTTCCCGGCTCAAACAATGGATTCAGCAGGAGAGAGTAAACCAAAGCTTTTGGGGAGATATCTATCAGCCTTGGAGGAGAATCGACGTAGCAGTATAGACATCCCCCACCACACCCCTTGGCGATATGAACGGTGAACCCGCAGGGTCTCGGCTTCCTCCTCGCATGATCGTTTCTCTTAGCCTTCTCAATTTCCTTATCAGAAAGCTCTGCTTCGTATCTCCTTATAAGCTTCTCCTTCAGCATTGCCAATTGTGAATCGTTCTCGTGTTTAATTATAACTACGGTGATAAAGCATCGAAAGAAGGTGTATCAAACCTCCTCGTCCAACTCCTCTAAAAACTCTTCTAAGGGCCTAATTCTTCCGGCTTTAGTATCCTCTTCAGCTCTTCTGATTGATTCCATCAGCTCTTCGTCGGACATTATTTCGAGCGTTTCGATGAGTGATTCTATCTTTTCTCTTATTTCAATTAGATCTTTAAGTAACTCTCTTCTCAATATTCTAAGGGTTTTGGTCACAACTTCTTCTGCAGTAGTCATTAAATTCGATTGGATTTAGAGCAATAATATACTTTTGCAAGCACTTGTATCTCTCCAGAATGCTCCTATCAACGGTTACGAAAAAGTCAGCGTATCTAGATGCCAAAGCAACTTGAAATCTCTTGAAGAAAAATTGTTCAGCTTGGACAATCAGAGGTAAAATAAATGTGAAATTTATCGAGCTAAGCTGAAATAAAGATGGTTGATTGCTAAAGACATCCGTTAGGTTCATACCAGACTATAATTGACATTATATATTGACGGATTGTTAAAAACTGAATAAAATTCAACGAAAGATTTTAAAGGTAGATAGGAGATGTAAGCTTATGGATGATCTAGCCGAAATTAAGAGGTTACTAGTAGATATTTCTAGAAAGCTAGATCTGATACTAGAGGATAGAGAAATTACAGGAATGATGAAACTTTCTGAGATCAGTTTGAATGATTTTCTTGAAAGTGAGCCAGATCTATACTCAATTAAAGATTTAAAGGTTCGATACAAATGAAAGGTAAGATGGTTTTGATTCCCTTCCCATTCACGGATTTATCCGCTACAAAACTTAGACCAGCCTTAGTTTTACATGAAGGAGACAGAGATGTCATTGTAGCTTTTATCTCTTCGAGAATCCCTTCCAAACCTTCAGATACAGATGTAATAATTACACAAAATCATCCAGAATTCCCGTTAACTGGTTTAAAGGTCGATTCCGTTATTAAACTTGATAAAGTCGCAACTTTATCAAAGAATCTTATCATCGCGAAATTGGTGAAATTGGCTCAAAATTCAAAGATGAAATAAATAAAAAACTCAGAAAACTTTTCCAAATTTAATTATACTCAAATTACTATCAAGTCTAATCAATTCTCAATCAACCCCCTAAGAATCCTCAGGATGATCTCTCCCTCCTCCTTGTTTCTGGCAGTTGTCACGATGTGGATCTCCTGAACGGTGGCGCCATCTATCAGCAACCCTCTTATGTTTCCCCTGTCGTCGCACCTCGTAAGCTTAAACCTCACTCCACCTCCAATCGCTGAGCCTTTAGCCTCTATCACACCGGGAACTATCTTCTTAACGTATTCGGATGAGGCTATCTTGTGGATAAACTTCAACCCATCTCTCCCACCGATTATCGTGGAATGTGCCCCGTGAACTTTGTCTTCAGGCTTCATGTCGACCTTTCTGAGCTCCTTGACAGTCCTAAGATGCTCAACCAAATGTTTAAAGAACTCTTCAGCAGAACGAAATGGATCGGTTATGTAGATAGATATTGGAGAGAGTGCAACTCTTTTGAGCATCTCGGAAGCTTTCTCAATGAGATCCTCACTTACCCCAGACACGTATATCTCATCGACCCTCCTCTCATGAATTCTCTCGGCGATAATTTCAAACGTGTTCCTTACGGATTCCTCCTCTTCGTAAAGCTTGAACGTCAAAGCTTCTTCAGTGTGCTTGCCAATAAAAAATAGATGAACACTTCTTCCATTTACAAACAATCCGCTACCGATCGCATTCTTGCTTCCGCAGTGCAGACAGTAGGCAGTGGGGCTTGGAAGCTCGGCAAAGCAGTTCGGGCACTTCATTACGGAATCTCGCCCTTAAACAGAACCCCCTCCTTCTCCAAAACCTCTATCGCCTTTTCGGTATCATCGACTCTCAAAATTATCAGGGCCTTGTCTCCGCCAAACGTGAACGCGTAAACGTATTCTATGTTTATGTTTTCGTCCCCCAACACCTTTGCTATCTTGTAAAGCCCGCCGGGCTCGTCCTTAACCTCAACACCTATGACATCGGTAAGCGTGACGGTGAATCCGGCCTCCTTTAAAGCCTTGTAGGCTTCTTCCGTCTTATCCACGACCATCCTGATGATGCCAAAGTCTCCAGCTTCAGCAATCGTGAATGCCCTCAAATTTATACCAGCTTTGTATAATACTTCAGTAACACTTGCAAGTCTTCCCGGCTTGTTTTCTACGAAAACCGAAACCTGCTTGATCGTCTTTTCCATGCCAAATGTTTTATTCTGAGACAATAAAAAGATTACTTGAAGGATGATGAACTGGCTGAGTTCTGAGGAATGCCGATGATGAACAGAAAGTGGCTGAAGTGTGATGACTGCTCGCCGGTCTGAGGCTTTTCCTTGCAATGACTCAAAATTTAAGCGATGGTGAACCGATGATGAACTAATCCGCACCTGAGCTGTGATGAAGCCTGTACGGACTGAGGTCTATAGCCTCTATCCCCTTGAACTTACAGAAGTCTATGAGATCCCTTCTAACGTCTCCATATGTGAGAACAACGTGATTTCCCAAGGCGTTATCGATGAAGTCATCAACATTGAAGAGTGGCTCAACCTCAACCTGAGTCCTGCACAAACCTTTCTCGTTGAGATTTCGAACTATCTTACCCAAAGCCAAGAGCATCTTCTTTTTTCCGTATCTCGCTATGGTAACTATACCCCTCCGCATTCTTCCTTTAACGGCCACACCCTTTCCAGATTCCGCATGTGTCATTAGCTCGTAGCCATCTGTCATTGCCAGAGGGGCGGTGCAGTGAGCCAAAACCATCGTCTTTCCCAACCTGCAAACGTTTGCCATCCAGCAAGGCTTGCCGGTGATACCGTTAACGATCATCATCGTTAGAATCGCTCCGATATCTCCCTCGCATCCAGCCGGGATCTCATCGTTCAGTTTGGCGATCGCAAAGCATGCCGTTGTGTCGAACTTCAGCAGATCGAAGCACTTGATCGTCAAGGCGGACAGACCGTATTTAGCTACGATCTCCTTCAAAGCCCTGTAAATTTCATCTTTGCCATAGCGCATGACTTCATCCAGCCCGATTTCGACCACTTCGATTCCCAATTCCTCTGCATCCCTCTTACTCGAAGACAGAATCCATTCGGATATTCCTCCGATGATCCCGAGTCTCGGCCTTGAGTTGATCAGTTTGCAAATTCCCATAAACTTTCCAACCTCATCCAAGACATCGTAGCTTATGGGGGAGTAGATCAGCTTGACCCTATTTTTGTAAACGGGATAAACCTCCAAGGCTGAAGGAAGGGAGTTGTTATTTGGCAAAGCCCAAAGCATTACAGGCTTATCCGTCGATTCTATGATCTTAGCAATAACTTGCTCCGTCCCACCCGTAGCGGGGATTATTATAGCACCATCGTCGATCTCAAAATCCTCAAACTCGGTTGCGAAGATCGTTTTGATTCCCAAAAGTGATTCGACCTTCTCCTTGACCTCCAAACCTATCTCGATCTGATTCTCAAGCTTTGAAGATACGACTATGCAGAGCATAAACGATAATTGTTCAATCGAATTAAATCGTTTGGATGATGAATCGGTTCTCGGCTGATGTTTAGATGATGAAAGTCTTAGGCACTGACTTATGTCAGAGAGTACGGCCATCCTCATCGCTTTAGCTCAGATCCTGCCTGAGTCATCATCTAAATTCTCACTACACCCCGAAGAATAAAAGCGTTGTCCTTATATTTCCTAACATCTAAAAAACATTTTGTTCATGAGACCGATAGTTTTTGGCGTAGTGTTGTTCTTCGTAGGAATGATCGGCTGGATCACTTTCGAGATACTCAGTAAAATAACCATAAGGTTCGTCGGAAGTCTGAAATTTCCGTTTCTAATTGATATGTTTAAGTTCTTGGCAATCCTAAGCTTACCAGTGGCATTATGTTTGGAAATCCTCCTACAAATCTTTGGAAGAAAATTATAACTGCCGTTAAAAATTTAAATTTCGTTTTTGAGTTAAGAGCTCAATATCTTCTTAACAGCATTCATCCCCATATTCAATAGCTCTTTTGCCCTTTTCTTCGTCTTAGCTTCGGCGAAGATTCTGACTATTGGCTCAGTGCCGGATGGTCTGATCAACACCCATCCATCCTCGTAATCTATCCTCGCTCCATCAGTAAAGTTTGCCTCTGGGAACTCCTTCCTCAGGCCTTCCAACAGCTTCAGTTTATCCTTGCAAGGCACCTTGGCCTTTATCATGTGATACTTTGGAATGACCTTCACGAGCTCGGAAATCGGCTTATCTTCGAGCGCCATGAGTTCCAATATCTTTGAGAAGCTCATCGCTCCATCTCTCGCGAGTAGATGCTCTGGGAAGATCAGTCCTCCGTTTCCTTCTCCTCCAAACACAGCTTTAACCTTCAGCATAGTTTCAGCAACTACAGGTGAGCCGACTGGCGTATAGACGATCTCACCGCCAGCCTCTTTCACCACATCCTCAACACATTTTGAGGATGAGACGGGAGTAACTACTTTCCCCCCTCCGTTCTTTTCGACGTAATACTTCGCCATTAAAGCGAGAATTACATCCTCACTCACGAATCTGCCTTTCTCATCGACAAACGTCGCTCTGTCAGCATCTCCGTCGTGAGCGATGCCCAGATCAGCTTTAACCGCCTTTACGACCTTCTTAAGCAGATCCAAGTTCTCTTCAACCGGCTCCGGATTCCTAGCTGGAAACCTTCCATCTGGATGGGAGTTTATCGAAATCACTTCACAGCCGAGCTCCTTCAACAGCTGAGGAGATGTAACGCAAGCCGCGCCGTTCCCGCAATCTATTACTACTTTAAACCTTTTCTTGGCGATCGCATCGACATCGACCTTGCTCAAAATACCGTCCAAATACAGCCTCTTGTATTCGTCCTGATACACCTGCCCAACCTCATTCCAGCTCGCGAGCCTGAAAGCTTTGCTCTTGTATATTCTTTCACTCTCCTCGTCCATCTCCCTTGTGAATTCTCTACCATCCTCCTGAATGAACTTTATCCCGTTGTATTCCCTCGGATTATGGCTTGCAGTTACAGCAATTCCACCCCTAACCTCATTCTTGCATTTAACGTAATACTGCATAGCTGGGGTCGGAGCTATTCCCAAATCAACCACATCCGCTCCGACGGAGGTCAATCCAGCTATAACGGCGCTCTTAAGCATAGGACTCGAAAGGCGGGTATCCATTGCAATAGCGATCCTTCCCCTTCTAAGAGTTCCCATAACTCTACCCAGATTTAGGGCCATCTCAACCGTAAGCTCCTCGTTGGCAACACCTCTAACGCCATCGGTCCCGAACAGTTCTCCAACCGCTCCGATCCTAGCCATATTTAAATATTTGTCATGGATGTATATTTTATTATCTATGCTGAGGGATGGAATCAAAATCTGGCTAAGAAATCCGAGCGTTGCCGTTCCTTTCTTAATCCACAACTTCGTCAGATACGGAATACTACTGACTCTGATCCTTTACATAATGATAAAGACTGGAAGCTTCTCAATTTTGGAAATACCTGAGCACTTGTCTGTTGGAGTCGTAGCGATTGCAGTCATAACGGATCTGTTGGTTGAAGGCTACTTCATATCCGCTGAGATAAGGGCATGCTACGATGCTATCGAAGGAGAACTCAACTTGGATCGTGCGTTCAAGCTTGCACTCAAAACCCTTCCTCAATGCTCGCCATAGTATTCATCGTTGCGATTTCAACGATTCCAATCGTTCTGTTTTGGAAGAATCCAATTCTAATCGTAATATCTTCGATATATCTAACAGCCCTAGCCGTTGCGTTCACGTTTGCACCTTTTGCTGTGGTTATCGATGGCTTAAATCCAGTGAAAAGCGTAGTCAAATCTATATCCATCGTAAAACTCAAGATCGGAAGGGTTTTGGTGATGTGAGCTATTGTTGGGATAATCCTGATCGCATACGCCTTAATTCTTAAAACCGCTCTGACGTTCAACCTCGGAATTGCCTTGATTCCGAACCTCTTCGTATTCCCAGCTATCGTTCTGCCCCTTATGTTCATCCGGTGGACGTTGCTCTATATTAGATGACTACCGTCACAGCTCTCAGCCTTAAACTCAAAACCCTCCCTACAAAACGCATAGCTTATGCCCAACTCCTCACATCTCTTGACGATAGAACTCAACAACTTCAATCTCAATTCCTTTGGCATGTAGTAATAGCTTCTACCAACCCTCTCGGTGTAGATCGACCGATACCTCTCGGCAATCTCGGGAAAGACCCTCGCAAACCTCGCCAATATATCCTTTCTGAGTTTTAGCGTTGAGGTTACAACGTGATCGACGAAATTACAAGCCTCTAAGACTTTCAAAACATCCTTCTCCGTAAGGAATGGAATTACCGGATCCAATCGCAAAATTACGGGAATTCCGGCATCTTTAATCTCTTTCAAAGCTTTTATCCTCTTTTTGGGCTTTGGGGCATTAGGTTCGATCTTGGATGCAATCGAATCGGATATGCATGTCACGGTCACGCTGACCGCACATCTCATTTCAGATAGAAGATCGATATCTCTCGCAACGATGTCGCTTTTGGTAACGATCAGCAATCTAATATCGTAATCTCTCATGATTTCGAGACATCTTCTCGTAATTTCCAGCGATCTCTCAGCCGGAGGATACGGATCGCTACTGTTCGACATCGAAATCAGAGCGTTAGATGGGAGCTTCTGCAAATCTTTTTCAAGCTTTCTGAACAGATCCTTCTTGAGCCTGAGTTGACTGAAGCGGGGGATATACGTTGCATAGCAGTAGATACAGTTGTGAGCACAGCCGGTGTAAGGATTGAATGAGAACTTTTGCGGGCACGTGCATAGTGGCGATTTCCAAGGGTCGAATGGTTTAATGTAGTGCATAGCTTTTCCTTGCATTCCAGCATTTTGAGTTTTTAGCTTGGAGTTAAATATTTATACGTTTACGAATACGTATAAATGTATGAAGGTCGTCCCTGTGCGAATTGACGACAAAAAGCTGAAGCTCATCGATTTACTTGTAAAATCTGGCGTTTACAAGAGCAGAAGTGAAGCCCTTAGGAAGATACTCGAAATTGGTCTGGAAAAAATCGATGCCGACATAGAATACCTAAGGAAGATCGATAAAATCGTTGATGAAATCATGAACTTGGAGCTAAACTTTGGTGGAATGCTGAGAAAATCATTAGAGGAGGGTAGAGATCGGTGGTAGTTTACGTGGATACGAGTGTCATCATATCTGCAATAGACAAAGGTGATCAAAGATGCAAAGATTCAGATAAATTTCTGAGAAGGGTTAAAGAGAAGATTATTTCGCCCTTAGTTTTGGCTGAAATATATTCAGTAGTTTCCAGAAACTCCGAAAGAATAAATTTGGGTCTCAATGTTGCAGAAGCGGATCTGCCAGCTGTAATAGCAAGATTGTGTATGAGAAAATATGATCTCAAACTCGTATGTGTATTTGATAAGGATTTTTCGATATTCGGAGAAATCCCAACAGAATTCAAATTAGCCTTTATGCTTGCACCAAAACTAAAGCTTAGAACCTTAGATCTGCTACATATCAGTTATGCTTGGGCTATCAAGTTAAACGGATACAATGTTGAGGAGTTTGTGACTCTCGACGGAGGTATTCTCGATAGGGCTAAAGATATAGAAAAGATTACGGATATAAGAGTTATCGAACCTTGAGCTACTTCAAATCGTAAAGCTCCCCGTTTATCCAAGGAATTAAAGCCATAGTAACCGCTATTCTCGTAAGCTCGACCCTCGAAATGACGCCCTTTGTGAGGTAATGGATCGCACCCATCCTCTCCCCTATGTTCTCTATGCCCGTAATTTCTTCCATGACATCTCCAACTTCTCTTCCCTTCAAAGCCTCTCTGACGACGCACGGCGGGAATTCGAATCCAGGCCCGAAGCCTATCGTGAATCGCTTGCCGTTGTAAATTACGGCCACCTGAAAGTCCATGTAGCCAGTCATCGTATTCTCTATGCTGAAAAGCCCGGCTTCAACTCCAACGCCGAAATCGCAGTCGTCAAAGGCTCTTAAAGCTCGATTTATCGCTCCCCTTACCACATCGTAATCGAAGGGCTGAGGAGGAACTCCAGAATCGACGGATTTTGGAATTATTTCTACCTCACCAAAGAATTGCTCGAAAGCTCTCTTTACACCTTCAACCTTCGTCGGATTCTTCGAACCGACGGCTACTCTGAGCATGGTGATCGGTAGAGCTCTCTGAATTTTAGGCTTAGCAATTTTAATTCTCAACTCCAATTTAAGGTCATAATTGCGACTCGGTGCCCTTGGTAACAACTTGTGAATTTATCTTTTAGTATAACCTCTTAAAGTTTCAATAGCTCTTTTTACGATTTCCTTAGAAATAAATAAACTACTAACCTTGTATAAATCCCATATAGCCCTTTCAGCATCCTTTAAATTTATGACTCCCAGTTTATATGCTCTAACAATTATACCTACAGATCCATGCGGTTCTAAACCAAGCTCAGTTGCTTTTTCTCGGGCGTCTAAATCATCAGTTAAAAACAATTTAATTCCAAGCTTTTTTGCCAAAGCTATGGCTTCCAATTCTCCCTGTTGGAGCTTAAGATATATATAATTCAACAAATCATCATTTGAAACTTCTATAATGAAAATATTGTCAGCATTCAGAAGTTCTTGGCATCCCGGCAACTGAAACTTGCAAACCTCATCGTAAACAGCTCTAGGAATGTAGATTTTTCTAAAGATCCTAAGTAAATCAAATTTATAAATTTCGGCTAAATGAATAAGTGGCCCAGAGTTGGATACGGCTACATCATTCATTTATACCCCACTTGACATCATCTAAAATCGCTTTCAATTGCTTCTCTGCAATTTCGATCATTTTTGCACCGATAAGTCTTATAGCTTCATCTCTCGTAATCTCTCCTCTGAGATATTTATCTATAACACTCTCAATCTTAAGTTTAAGTATAGCCTTAGCTGCATTTGAAAGATCAGATACCTGTTTTTTCTTTATATCTATTAATTGCGATTTAGGCGTAATCATACTCCTGAATATAACTCTTTTTCAAGTCTACTTACCTTATCTTCCAATTCTTTAAGTCTTTCATTAAATTTCTGAATGGTATTTAGTAAAATTTCATCCCTTAACAACTCTGAGTCGAATTTTCGGAAAATAAATACCCACAATGATAATATTGCCATCCAGTAAGGATCTTCCTCCTTTGTTAATAATCCTTCAAAAAATCTTCTAATTTCTCTGACAATACCGCGTGCTTCATTGAAATCTCCTTTTTCTAAAGCATTTTCTAATTTTTCTGAAAGTTCATCAATCGTATTTTTTATAAGTTCAACGTTTACCATAGGAGTAAAATAAAGTTAAAAGATTTTAAAGGTTTCCTAAATAACTTAAAGCTTACTTTAGTTTAGTCATAATCCTTAAAGCTTCTCCTTCCTCAAATCGATTATCTGGTGCACCTCTGGGCCAGTGGATATCAATGTCACTGGCACCTTTATATCGTCCTCCACCTTTTCTATGAACTCCTTCGCCTTCGGAGTAAGCTTCTCCCACTCCGTTACTCCATAGCATTCCTTATCCAGCTTGTCTATGCCGGTTATCGCTGCTTGAGTTGCTCCGTTCACCATCGCTGCGTATCTCGCCATCTTTCCGTCCCAGTATCCTATCCTCCTCCTTCTTCCAGTGACGGTTCCGTATTCAACGATTCCCAACCTCTCAGCCTCCTCTTGTGGCATCTCCGTCGGGAACGGGCCAGCACCTACTCTCGTTGGAAAGGCCTTGAAGACCACGATAACCTCATCTACTCTCGTTGGCCCTATTCCAACGTCCGCGGCGATGGACGAAGCTGTAGTGTCCTTGGAAGTCACATAAGGATACGTCCCGTAATATAGACTGAGGCCAAATCCCTGAGAACCCTCCACAAGCACGAACTGATCGTTGTCCAAAGCGGTGTTTATCTCCAGAGGAACGTCCGTCAAAAACGGCTCGAGCTCTGGAATGTCCTTCGCTTGCTTAGCAACTCTCTTAACCCTATCGACGTTGGCCGGCCCACAGCCCGTTCCGGTCGTTCCTATCTTCTTGCTGAGGTGTTCATCCCCCCTATCAGCTTGGATGTGCTTCTCCTCGATTATCGCACATCTGTAATCGACTCTTGCCCTATCCGCAACTCCCAAAAGCTCGACTTCCTTGAGAAATACTCTCGGATCGACCAAAACTCCGGCTCCTATGAGAAGTTTTGCATCTTTATAGACGAAACCCGACGGGATCATTCTGACTCCAAACTTCTTGCCTTCGATCTCAACCGTATGCCCCGCGTTTGGCCCTACTCCACCTCTCGCAATTATGACGGGCTTATCCGAGTGGGCGATATGTGCAATGATCTTTCCCTTGCCTTCATCTCCCCAAAATCCTCCAACAACTATCGTCGCTGGCATCCTTAGGATGTCGTTACAACAATTTATTGAACTTTTGCTTTTTTTTGAATAGATTCAAATGTCCGAATCTCAAAAACGTTATTATATCTCCCGAAGATTTACGACCATGCCGGCTGTGGTTGATGAGGACAAATGCGATGGCTGTGGCGAGTGCGTTGACGAATGTCCAGTTGGAGCTATAGAGCTCAACGATGTCGCTCATGTTGACGCCGACATATGCACTGAATGCGGAACTTGCGTCGATGTGTGCCCGAACGAGGCAATAACAATTGAATAATAAATTTTTATAAAAATAGCTTGAGCAAAAGTTTAAATTATCTACATTGAATTGAACATTAGAGGTGAACTCATGAGCCTAATACTCAGGATTAAGAAGAAATTTAGTGTAATTTTCAAGTTTCTAAAGAAAAAGAACCGAATGAAGATTGGTATCTACGGCCCTCCAAATGCTGGTAAAACTACGCTTGCAAACAGGATTCTTAGAGATTGGGCTGGGGATGTGATGGGTTCGGTTAGTGAGATTCCACATGAAACGAGGAGAGCGAGGCTTCGAGAGGGGGTCACGATCGAGGTGGACGGCAAATCTGTGACGATAGATATAGTCGATACACCGGGTTTGGCTACGAAGATCGATTTTCACGATTTCCTGAAATACGGTCTGAGCGAGGAGGAGGCAAAAAGGAGAGCAAAAGAGGCTACTGAGGGAGTTATAGAGGCTATAAAGTGGCTTGACGATTTGGATGGTGTCATATTGGTCATGGATGCAACCGAAGATCCGTTCACCCAAGTTAACATAACTATAGTAGGAAACATAGAGGCGAGGAATTTGCCGCTGATAATCGTCGCTAACAAGATCGATCTGCCGAACGCCTCTCCAGCTAGGATAAAGGCTGCTTTTCCTCAGCATACCGTAGTTCCCATCTCAGCTCTGAAGGGTTTGAATATAGATACGCTCTATAGGTGTATAGCGGAGAAGTTCGGGTGATCATATGGAGGGAGTCCAGCTGAATCTCATATCCAAGGAGAAGCTCGAAAAGATGTCATCGATGGAAAAGCTTAGGATGATTCTGGATGAAGTTAAGTCGGGCACGATCGTCGTGCTCGAATCCGGCCTAACTCCAGAGGAGGAGGCAAAACTTATAGAGCTTACGATGCTCGAAATCGATCACGAGAATTTCGTGGGAATAGAGGTCGAAACTTACCCCCAAAAGTCGGGAGGGTTCTTCAGCAAGCTTTTCGGAAAGAAAGAGGGAAGACTTACGGTTATAGGCCCAGCAAATAAGCTCAAGACGCTCGTAAAGAGGGATGATCTGATCAAAGCTCTCGTAAAGCCGTGATCCTTATGCCGCATAAGTGCACGAAGTGCGGGAAAATCTACCCAGATGGGGACTATAGGATTTTGAACGGCTGTGAGTGTGGAAACAACAAGTTCCTTTACGTTCCTAAGGAAAAGTTAGCTGAAAGTGTCGCTAAGGAGACTGAGGACGAAATCAAGCCAGAAACTGAAAGCAAGAAAGAAACTACCAAAGAAATAAAGATAGAGGACTTTGAGGGTATAGAAAGCGTTAAGATCATAGCTCCGGGAATGTATGAGATCAAACTCGAAAATATTTTGAGTAGAGATGGAATCGTCATAGCCCTCCAAGAAGAGGGCAGATACATGATCCACCTTCCTTCACTTCTTAAGAAGAAAGAAAAGAGGAAAGATTGACGGAATCATCTGGATCTCTTCACCTCTAACGCTCACTTGGAGCAGTAATTATTAGAGCAAACCGTAGGATTTCAGCAAGATTTCAGCATTCAACTTTCCGTGAACGAACGTTTTTCCAGTAGATGCATCGTTTATCACGACTTTAGCTGGAGCGAATACGTTTGGGTCGATTTTATAGAAGTCCCCACCAGCCTCCCTGAAGATCTCATAAAACGGCTTTCCGTAAGACGAAGACTTATCCGAAGGAAGATTTTCAAGGGTATCCTCATACCTATCGACCGTAAGGATCACGCTACCATAGTAGATTATGCTATCGTTCGTAGCACCCATCGCTTTGATGTCGTTTTCCATAACTGGAGCAATAGGCGCTCTGCCAATCGCATTCCTCACGAGTTTCGGATCGTAACCGAGTTGAATCATCTTGAACAGTGCGGTTTCAATCACTCTTGCAGATATCTGAATACTTCCAACCAAGGAACGAGTCGGAGCTACAACTGCATAGGTTTCTTCAACGTCAACGTCACACTCCCTCGCTATGAACTCCATCACCTCAGCATTCGGCAATCTGTCAGCTTCGAGCGCGATTACAGCATAATCGGTATCGTCTTCGTAATCTATCAACTCGAACGTCTCTTTTGGTTTCAATGCTAAAGCTCTCGCCGGGCCGCTTGCTATCGCTTTGAAGTTGTCAAATTCGATTTTCCATCCCGCCTTCTGACAGCCCAAGCATGCTAAAGCGGGATGATCCGTATAAACCCAAACGAATGGAACTGGAATCCCGTTTATCTCACCAACCTGAATGTTAACCCCAGCCAGTCCACCCATACAAATCTGAACGAACATTATTCCAGCATCATAGCCACCTTTCACATTGATTCCGCAATCTATAACAGTAGCTCCGTTACTGAACTTTCTTGATTGAATGTTCAGTTCCTCCTCATAATCGAGCATATCCTCAACTATATCCAAAGCCAATTCGTTTACGCTCAGCATCTTCCCACCTCCTTCCTGTAAATCTCCTTAGCAAAGTTGATCAGACCTCCTTTATCCATGATCTGCTTCAAGAAGTCAGGAATCGGATTGATGGGATACTTCTCCCCCTTAGTCTTATTAACGACGACATTCCTACTAAGATCAACTTCAAGCTCATCGCCATCGTCTATCCCATCGGTATCGCACTCCAGAACCATCAAACCTATGTTTATCGCATTTCTAAAGAATATTCTCGCATACGACTTCGCTATTACGGCTTTTATTCCAGTAGCCTTCAAAGCTAATGGAGCGTGCTCTCTACTGCTACCACAACCGAAGTTCTCCCCAGCAACCACGAAGTCTCCCGGCTTGACCTCTTTCGCGAATTCCGGTCGGATGTTTTCAAAAACGTGCTTCGCAAGCTCCTTAGGATCGTTTATAACCAAATATTTTCCCTGAATGATAACATCCGTATCTATATCGTCACCAAACTTCCAAGCCCTACCCATAACAAGCAATACGTAGTTTAATTAAAAAGGTTAATGCTTAAAATCGTAAGGATTAAATTTGTCTGCTTGGAAATTATTTTAAAATGCGACGATACATCTTCAGAGGACTTATAGACGGTTCTCTATCCACGCTTGGCGTAGTTATAGGCGCTCAGAATGCAAGCATTGGGATAATAATAGCTGCTGGGATTGGAGGAGGCGTGGCGAACGGACTTTCGAACATACTCGGAGCTTTTACAGCAGAGAAGTCGGAAGCTGAGAGGAAGCTGGCTGAAATTCAAAAGGCGATGGTTGTTTACCCAGAGCTAAGGAAGACCGCACTTTACAAGGATATGCTAAAATCAACTATTCTGAGCGGAATTTCGGATGGGGCTGCAACGATTGCCGGATCAATAATACCGATAATTCCGTTCATAATTGCGTTGTTCATCGGCTTGAGCAAGTCCGATGCATTGATCTGGGCTATAATTCTAACAATTTTGCTTTTGTTTTCAATAGGAGGTTATATAGGAAAGATTTCAAAGAAAAATCTAATTTTGTCTGGGATTAAGATGGCCGCAGCCGGAATAGCTACGGCTTTAATCTGCACGCTGATAGAAAGGTGGATTCCAACCTGAAAGCTGAAAATAAAATATATCAAAAAAGCTATGAAAGTTCAAAAACTCTTATCTTGGATTATAGCTGTTCTCTATACGCTTGCAGAACCGCATTAACAATCTTCTCTCTCGCTTCCTTATTCGTCGGATGGAATATATCCTGATACGTGCCGTCCTTACCTTTCCTACTCGGCATGCTTACCCAAAGTCCCTTCTCATTCTCCAATATCCTAATTCCCTTTACGACAAACTCTCCATCCAAACTTACAGACGCATAGGCTTTTACGGCTCCATTTCCTTTCGTCTTATATATTCTAACCTCCGTAATCTCGGCCAATTCCGACTCCTCCGATTTGTTTCATCGAGCTTGGTTAAACAGGTATTTAAACTTTTTTGGTCGACAATATTTTATAAATTATTATGATTATTTTTAAGTTTAATTAATATTTAATACAATTCTCAAGATATGGTCAAAAGATTTATATGGTGTCATATTGCTTAAAGTAATATATAAAGTTTATAAGAATATTGTTGTTTATCTTCAGTATTTTGCTGGTAATATCTACAGCGACAGCAAGTACCACGATCAAGAAGCCGGAGACTGTAGTGAGTAGTAAGGTTACATCGAAGACATTTGGAACGAATCCGCTCGTTTTGATAATCAAGGATGTAGACCCTTGGGATTACCCGGCAAATGAGATGGTTTTGCAGGAGTTGAACATTTCTTACGATGTAATCACATCTGCCGAGTTGTCGAGTGTGAATCTGAGCAGGTGTAATATCGTAATAGTTGCTTCGGATCAGTACACGAGCACATACGAAAATCTTGTAAGCAACAGAGACAAGCTGGCAGATTTCGTATATCGGGGTATCTTAATAGCGCATGCGTGCGATTGCGGATGGCATGAAGGATCTTGGACCGAATCTTGGTTACCTTTGGGAGTTACGAAGGTAAACGTGTACGAGCAGAACCTTAGCATCGTCGATTATACCAGTCCGATTGTAAACGGCACGCCTCATGGCGGTAAGCTAACGGATTCGGACTTGGACAACTGGAACTACTCGACGCACGGATACTTCACGAACCTTCCGGCAGATGCGAGGATTATCATCGGCATAGCTTCGAATCCAACTGAAATGCCGACATACATAGAATACTCCCACGGTGCTGGAAAGGTTTTGGCGACGATGCAAACCATAGAGTGGCCGTGGAGCGGACATAGAGATGACCTCGGAGAAACTCAGAAAAACTTGCTGAGAAACGAAAGAGAGTACGCCGTTAGGTATGTTAACAGACCTTACGCGATAACGGTGCACTTCCACTATCCTCCGGGCTGGGTTGCCGGTGATCCTCTGCCGGAGCGTGATATTGCTATGATCGAGAAGGCAAGAGATTTGAATGCTAAGTATGTCCGATTCGACATCTGGTGGAATGAGATCGAACCTTTGGAGGATAAATTCAATGAAAATGCCATAGCGTATTATAAGGCCATAATTGATGAGATTAAGAAAAATGGAATGGAACCGTTGGTGATAGTCGGAACTGGAATACCGGGTTGGGCAAAGTGGAAGTTGATACCTTTGCCGTTTAGGCTATACTTGGTTAAGCACGATGACGTGAAAAAAATTGTTAAGATTCCAAGAGATGCCGAATTAAAGATAGTACGATCGGACACTAGACTCGTAAAAACTACATTCAGCAATAATACGTTTATACTGATAGTTCCGAGGAGTGCGGTGGTCGAGGAGATACCTACGGGTAAGGTTAAAGTGGAAAAGGTTATCGAATTTGCGAAGCACAACGGAATACCTATAAGAACCTTAGAGGTAGATAAGGATGGATATGTGTGGGTGAACATGATTGCTAGCCCTGAATTCTTGAAAGAGGCAAAGGAGTATGCAGAAAAGATAGCCAGTGAGATTGGGGATAAAGTGTATTACTACCAGCTTGGAAATGAGCCTAATCACGACGTTTTAAGCATAATTTATGTATTAGATGGGCCTAAATTCATTAAAGCTCTATATACAGAAATAAACTCATCTGATAATGAGTTTGAGACTGTTATAAACTTCTTCGCTGAACCTATAGCTCTGATAATGTCATGGGTGTCTGCGGCAGTATTGTACTTGAATAATAATGTAGGAGATTGCATTGACATAGTTGGAATAGATCACTATCCTGGCACTTGGGATCTTCAATCGTATGATCACTGGGATGAACTAGATACTCTGTTTAGTATAACCGACGAATACGGAAAGAAAGCTGCTGTGATAGAGACTGGTTTTTCCACTTATGAGCCAATCTGGCATAGTGAAAAAGATCAGCGACAATTTATTAATGTAGCATTTCCAGCAATAAGAGAAAAAGTTCGAACTGCTGGAAAGAATCTAGTTTTTGTTGCTTGGTATGAGTTAGTGGACGAATAGAATCCATCACTTCCATTTCCACAAGAACACAGCTTTGGTATTCTTCATTCAGATCTAACACCGAAGATAGACTACGATGACTTAAAGCAATACTTCAGCCGGAGGTAACATGAAGAAAATCAATCTTCGAATCTTACTCCTTCAGCACCAGCTTCAACTAAGAATCCGTTAAATTCTTTCATTGCCCTTTCAATTGATTTATCATCGCCGATGCCAATGATGCAGCCTCCGCCACCAGCTCCAGTAATTTTTGCTGAGATGCCGAGTTCAGTAAGTTTCTCAACGAGTTTGTCGATCTTCCTATTGCTAACGCCTATAGCTTTAAGCATGCACTGATTTAGAAAGAATAACTCTGAAAGTGTTTTGACATCTCCCTTTTCTAATGCATCGATGGATTTAAGAGCTATCGCATCGATTGCATCGAAAATTTTCTCAACGACTTCTGGATGTCTTTCTCTAAGCTCCGCAACCTTTCTAACCATCTCAGCTGTAATCGAGCTTTCGCCCGTATTTATTACAAGTAGCTTGATGTTTCCGATCTTTATCGGCTTTCTATCTGGAATTAGCCATGCTCCGCCAAATGTGGCTATGAACGGATCGGTTCCGCTTCCAATCCCTTGCACATCCAATTCCACCTTCCTCGCGAGTTCGAATATGTCATCGTTGCTTAGTCCAGCTTCGAATTCTCCGTCCAAAGCCTTCAAAACCGCCACAGTTACAGCCGCAGAGCTACCTAAGCCAGAAGCAATTGGAATTTCACTTTCGATCTTAATTTCTACTCCATTTATCGGTTTAATCTCGCTGAAACGCTTTATCGCATAGGAAACGTATGGATGAACTTCGAAGTCCAAGCCAGTTATGCCAAGTGGTGAGACGATCTTAATATCGTTACTCTTCTTAGCCTCAGCATAGCATCGAAGGTTTATAGCGGTAACAACGGCATGCCTCTTGTAAACTACGGCATGCTCGCCAAAGAGGATGATCTTCGCTGGAGCTGAGGCTTTCATCGTTGATCGTTGGTGGCTAAGCATAAATATATTTTAGCAATGACACCAAAAGTTATCGAGCCGATGATGAAGGAGAGCCGTGCTGAGATATGATGAAATCACGACGGTCTGAGGTGTTACGATGAATTTAAAGATCGTCATTCTGGCTGTATTACTCGGCGTGATATTCTCCTCCGCATTAATCCTACCCAAGCCCATTGCGGAGAAGCAAAAGGTAAATGTAGATAAAAAGCCAAAATTGGTTAAGCAAGAGCGGAGGTTCAAAATTGAAATTGTTCAGATTGAAGAAAGCGGAACTTTAAGCAGGGTTATCACAGCCAGATTGATCAACGACGATGGGTATGCGAAAAATGTAGTTGTAACACTTGAACTCTTCGTCGATAGAGATAGGATAAAAGTGAACGGGAAGGACAAACTCGTCATTCCTATAGGAGATATGGAGCCAAACAGCAGTGTTGAGAGGAAAGTTGAAATTTCTGTTGGATTCTTCGACGGATTAAAGATTAAGAGCAAGGGGTATGTGGATGTAAAGCTCATGATAAGCAGGGATGGTGAAAAAGAAATCTTTAGGAGGAGTATTAAGATCTAAACAATTTTATTATTTCAACAATAAAAATTTAGATTCGTTGGTGAATTCATCCCACGGGCGTTCCATCATCGTTCCACATTACGTATTTACGTTGTTCCATACAGAGAATTAGTTAAAAACGGTAAGGAGGTGATATCGTTGAAAAAGATACTAACGTTAAGTATGCTTTTAGCTGTGACGTTAGCGCTGATTGGATTAACAACTGCCTCCATGTATTCGGATAGTTCTGTATCGGAGATAAAAACGTTTGGTGGCTCAATAATGTATCAGGACGATATACTTAAGGACAGAATAATAGAAGAATCGCTTAAAATCTCTGGTAATGGCTGGGAATGTATTGGAATGTATACCGTAGATGCAAAAACTTTGGACACACTCGTAATACTCAAGAAGGGTAGCAAGATAAAATACGTTGAGATATATAGAAACGGCGAGAATATGATTACGAAGGAGGTAACACCAAAGATAATCGAAGAAAAAGCTAAAAGTGAGGTGATATATAACAAAAACGAAACTGCAAAAGAAAAACCTGCTGAAATCATCAAAAGATACGGTAAGATCGTATCCAAACTTGAGCTTTTAACGGCATCACCAGTAGTGGTTGAAGCTTGGTCGGGTATCGAAGCTAAAAACGCTTTGGGTATAACCTTATGGAAGCTTACCGCTAAGGGCTACTTTCACATCTATACTGATGATAGAGTATTTTACGTTGCGGACGATTCCAGTGCATATGCCAACGGGTATTTAGGATGGAGTATAGACTATTTCGATAGTGATGCTACGTGGACATCAATAGCTGGGAAAGTAGATGCAAGGGCGGGATTTGACAATCCATTGGCTGATGATGTGGACGCGTGGGCATGGGTGCAAGTGGATAATTACCTGCATATAACGAGAGATGCCGGGTATAATTAACGAAAATTTTAAATTTTTAATTTTATTTTTAGGTGATCTTTATGAAAATCGAAGTGAGTAGAGAGTGTATTCTTATAGCGGTGGGAGCTTACATCTTAGGTCTGATGATAGACGACTTAATTAAGGGACTACTATTCCTTACGATTTTCCTTCTAATTTTTGGAGTCGTAAAAGATTTCGTGGACGATTTGTTCAAGTCCAACCCATCGGATTCGCATAAAATCGTGCTGAAATCTCTGAAAGAGAACGAGCGAAAGATCGTTGAAATTCTTCTCAAGCACGGCGAGATGACTCAAGCGGAGTTGGCGGCGAGAACGGGTATACCGAAATCTACACTTTCGAGAACCTTGCAAGATTTGGAAAAACGGGGAATCATAATCAGATACGAAAACGGCATGAGCAAGATTGTAAAGCTGAGCAATAGTTTTGCGGATGATTAATGATTCAAAAATTTTCGAATATTCTAATGTTGGTTAAATGTTTGAATGGATTCGAACTATTTTAGATATTGCTAAATGTTCGAAGTTTTTTGAATGCTTATCTATTCATTAAACATTAAAAATTATTCAAACGATAATTTTTTATATTTTGAATGCGTAAGATAGTAAGGTGATAGGATGAAACTGTGGAAAAATATACTAAGTGTATTGTTAGTAATAGCTGTGCTCAGTAGTGTAGCGGGAATGGCTAAAGAGCAAGTGAGTACAGCTGAAGCGAAGGAAGTAGCTAAGAAATTGCTGTAGACATCAACACGAATTCAAAGTATATCCTGCTGTACAATACTTGGGATACCGATGTACATCATACGGCATTTGGAAGTTGGTTTGGTGCCAATGCACACAAGGTGGTTCCAACATGAAAAAATTTCTTATTCTACCAATTTTTTTGAGCTTAACGGCGCCAATGTTTTTTATGTTATTTTTAATATTCTATAATTATATTAATATTCCATTTCAATTTTTCATGTCGATCATTTCAAGCTACTTTGCGTTAATGGTAATTTTATTATTTTTAATTAAAAGATTTAAAATAAATAGAAAAATAATATTTATTTCTTATGTAATCTTAGGTGTCTTATCCTTATTTTTCATTATTACTTTCTTATACTTACCAGGAATACTAATGTTATTTAACTTGGGACCCGCTAAACATTGGCCTATAATTTTTATTGCTCAAAGATTAAATCTAAGCGGATATACGATATGTTGGACTGAGGATGATAAGTTATTTAAACATAACCCAGACCTAATTAAAGCTGAATGGAATTTTAAAAGACCAGAAGGATTTAGATATGTATATTCAGCCAAGTTCATTAAAAAGTCCATTCGATTTGCATCCTTTTACTACCCCCATAAGGAGAGTGCTCTGAATGCTTTCACGAAATACAAAAAAGAACTTAAATCAGAGTTTAAAGAGATATATTTAAATTTATCTCTAAATAAAATATATGGTGAACTAGTTCTCTATGATAATTTTACAGTGGGTAATGACAGTGTGGTTATTCATTGTGAACTGTTGGTGAGAGAGAAAAGTGACAATGCCGTAATCCTTGTAGTTATGGCTGATAGATATGAAGTTGATTTGTTGAAAAAGTTACTTAATGGTTAGGAGGTGGTTAAAAAATTATGAAGGCAAAGGAGCATTGGAAAAAATATAACTCTGATGTAGTAACAACACTCAGTTACAAAGAAAAGTTCATTCTAGATGTTCCCGCATTTCTGTGAGATGACTGAAGTTCTCTAACTTCAGCAGCGATGGTCTTAGAACACTGGGGAGCCACAGAATTAGCTTAGATGAAAAAATGTAAAAATTTATAAAAATTATAGTTATTCCAATTTTTTTAGGATGTTTAGTTGGGCCATTTTTTGTAGCGGTAGCGATAATTTTGGATACGTTAGGTTTTAGATTTCCAGTGACATTTCCAATTTTAATAGCATTGCTGATTGTTCTGCTCATTCATTCGATCAAGATTAGAAAAGATAAGAGATTGGTAATCTTTATATCAACAACTGTACTTTTACTATCTGCTGTTTTTAGTGTTATATTTACGGCTGGTTTTATAGTCACTGGTCCGAAGGGAGAACAGATTCCAATGTACTATCTGATGTTTAACTTCAAGCACGACTATAGTATCTCCCCCATGGAAATACACTCGGTGGAATTTTTACAAACCACCATGTTACGTAGTGAAATATTCGAGCAAGCTCGATGATCACTCCTTAACCGTAGCCTGTTTTTACTACGATTTGGCATCTTTAGATCCATTAATTTTATTAAAATTTTTGGTCGTGTCCACATTGTGTATGATTTAAATATGTCATCAACAGTGTTGCATTACCACCAAATTTTTAACAAAAATAAAATTTTATGTAATATGAACACTAAAACAGCTTACGAGAGTTACAGGTATCTACTTATCAAATCCAGATTCGAAATGATAAATGAGAGCGCTTATAGTTTTATGGCAGTAAACGAGACGACGGTAGTTTACTGTCAATTGTGATGAAAAATTCATAACGGTAGTCAAAGTGAGCAGGGACGAGAAAGGTCTGCTAAACATAGTAAGCATAACGAGGGGTAAATTCCCAAAAGGTTGATATAAAAATAGATCTAAGGTGTAAGTCTGTGCCTATCTCTCGGAAACAGCACGGCCTCTCTTATGTTCTTCAGATCGAGCATCGACATGAGCAACCTCTCAGCTCCAAGCCCCCAGCCAGCATGTGGTGGCATCCCGTAGCGGAAAGCTTCTAAGTAAAATTCGAAGCTCTCCGGACTCAATCCGCACTGCCTTATCCTCTCAACGAGCAAATCGTATTTGTGAATTCTCTGAGCTCCGCTCGCCAATTCAAGTGCACCCTTCATCAAATCGAAGCTCTTGCAGATTTCCGGCTTGTCTTCGTAGGGCATAGCGTAAAAGGGCTTCGATTCCGTCGGCCAATCAACGATGAAGTAATGTCTGTTCTCCATCTCTTCTCCTATAGCCCTCAAAGCTGGTGTGCTGAGATCCTCACCCCAAGGAATCTCCTCACCCTTCCTTCTTGCGATTTCTAAAGCTTCATCGTAAGTTAATCTTTCAAACGGAACCTCTGGAATCTCAAGCTTTACGTTCAGCCAATCCAAGAACTTCTGACAGTTTTCAACCACATCCTCGTAAACTCTCTGAACGAGCCTCTCAAGAATGTTCATAACGCCTTCATGGTCTGTGAAGCTCATCTCGATGTCTATCGATATCGCCTCGTTCAGATGTCGTGTGGTGTTGTGCTCTTCTGCTCTGAATATCGGGCCAATCTCAAAGACTCTCTCCAATCCCGCCCCCATCAGGATCTGCTTGTATAGTTGCGGACTCTGGTTTAGAAAAGCTTCTTTCTCGAAATAGCTTATCGGGAAGAGCTCTGTTCCTCCTTCAGTGGCGGTTGACACTATCTTCGGAGTGTGAACTTCTATAAAACCTTCATCGCTCAAAAACTGCCTAACGCTCTGC
Organism: Archaeoglobaceae archaeon; assembly: GCA_027064525.1. GTDB lineage: Archaea > Halobacteriota > Archaeoglobi > Archaeoglobales > Archaeoglobaceae > WAKM01. The sequence goes on along the minus strand of JAMOPJ010000046.1, from coordinate 52,267 downwards.
ATCATCTGATGCCTTATCCTGAATATCGCCTGAACCCTCGGCTTCCTAAGATCCATGAACCTGTGATCCAAACGAGTGTCGAGCTCCGCCGGAACCTTCTCCGTCACTTCCAAAGGCAATGGAACCATCGCTTCGTTCAGAACCTCTATATCCTTTGGGATTATTTCGTAACCTCCCGGAGCCTTCGGCTCCTTCTTAACCACTCCTACGACCTTTATCACACTCTCCCTGTGAATCTTCTTGGCCAGCTCGAAGACTTCGGGCGGAACCTTCTTCTTCGGTAGCGTAATCTGAATTATCCCCTCCCTGTCCCTCAGAAGAAGGAATACGAGACCACCCAAATCCCTGACTTCGTGAACCCAGCCGTAAAGAAGGACTTCCTTGCCTACGTCCTCTTCTCCAATCTCGCTCGTCCACTTTCTCATCCTACCCACCAAAGGGCTTGAGATATATTAAATATAACGTAGACTTATCAAAGGCGATGATGAGATTAGTCCCGACTGATCTGTGATGAAGACTCCGGTCTGAGCCTCCTCTCCACCGATAGAGCGTGGAAAGGTAGCCCTTCAGCCTTCGCGAGCTTTATCACAGCTTCTCCAATTCTTCTCAGAGCATCCTCCCTCAGGATCTGATAGGTTATGTGCTTCATAAAGGTCTCGACGCTCAATCCCGAAAACACCTTCGCATAGCCGGAAGTTGGCAGGATGTGGTTCGTTCCGCTCGCGTAATCCCCGCATGCAACAGGACTAAACTCCCCTACAAAAACGCTACCGGCATGCTTTATCTTGTCCAAACTCCACTCTGCATTCTCAAATACCAGTTCCAAGTGCTCCGGAGCTATTCTGTTGGATATATCTATAGCTTTTTCTATGTTCTCCACCACCGCGATCTTCAGGTTGTCCAGATTTATTCTCTCATCCGCGATCTGCTTCGCAATCTCATCTACTCTTTCAGCAAGCTCCTTTGATGTGGTCAGAACTATTGCAAGAGCCATCGGATCGTGCTCAAGCTGAGCTACGCAATCCAAAGCAACAAACTCCGGATTCGCTGTTTCATCGGCTATCACTAAGATCTCGGAAGGGCCAGCGGGCATGTCTATCGCAACATCCTTCTGAACGAGGAGCTTCGCAGCGGTTACATAAACATTCCCCGGGCCCACTATCTTGTCGACCCTCGGAATGGTTCTGGTTCCATAAGCCATCGCAGCTATAGCTTGAGCACCTCCGACTGCATATATCTCCTTGATCCCAGCTATGTCGCAGGCTACGAGCGTCAACGGCTTTACCCTCCCGCTCTCATCCGGAGGGGTGCATGCTACGATTCTCTCAACTCCAGCTATGTTTGCTGGGATTCCAGCCATTAAAGCTGTTGATGGATAGCTTGCCCTTCCTCCGGGGATGTAGATGCCAACGGAGTCAAGAGGGGTGTATTTCTTCCCCAATATACAGTCGCCGAAGTCTATCTTCATATCTCTCTCCACAGCCGTTATGGAGTGGAAGCGCTCTATGTTCTCCCTCGCAACTTCCAAGGCGTCTATGATCTCGTCATCGATGATATCGTAAGCCCTATCTATCTCCTCTTTCGGCACCTTGAGATATTTGGGCTCAACTCCATCGAACTGCTTCGTGAATTCAATCAGAGCTTTATCTCCCTCCTGCTTAACTTTCTCAACAATTGGCTTAACCTTCTCGATGTATTCATCCCAATTGATCTTCCTTTCTAGTTTCAGCAGTTCTTCAGCTGGAACTATCATTGAAACTTGGGTGTTGGGAGGTCATATAGACCTTTGCTTATACATCTGATCACTTCAAAATAAAAAAATTCTAAAAATTTTTTATACAATTATAAAAATTTGAGGTGATAAGTTTAGAAAAATTTAAATCATGATTGTAATCTTAAAAATTTATGAAGTTTCTTGAAATTTTTGGAACCTCACATCTTAAGCTTAAAATCTTAGAATTACTTGCAGACAATCCGAAAACACTATCAGAGTTATCTGAAAACTTAAATAAGGCTAAATCAACTTTAAGCTTCCAAATGAAACCTCTAATCGACTTGGGATTGATTAGAAAGAGTAGAAAGGGTAAAAACACGTACTACGAGACGACGGAACTAGGGATAATCGTTAAAGATAGAATTGTCGAACTTCTAAAGCTTAAAGATGTTTTGATGAACGCTGGAGATTTTTTTAGAAATCATGACCTCTTCCCAATACCAAAGAATTTGCTTAACGAAATTTACATGTTACGGGGATGTAGGGTTTTGGTTAAGGACAATCCGTACGAGCTACACCCCGAATGGATAAATATCGTGAAGAGCTCTGTATGGGTTTACGGTTTATCGTCAATATATCACCGCGATTTTCCAGAATTATTTAAAAATCTCGCAAAAGAACGGGATGTTAAGATAATCCTAACTGAGGATATATTTAATAGGGTTAAGAGGAAATATAAAGAACAACTGTTGGAGTTCTTAAAGTATGGGAAACTTTTCGTCTGTAAAAACGCCAAACTTGCGTTTATCGTAGCTGAAAAGGGATTTACTTTGAGTTTGTACGATTTAGACGGAACATACGATTCGCTGAAGGTGCTCATATGTAAAACCGACGAAGCTGTGAAATGGGGGTTAAAGTTGTTTGAACACTACATGGCTCATTCGGTAGATATTAGCAGAATCGATTGAGGTAAAAATTCAGCTTGGGCAAGTTTGGGATTTATCTTCTTTATAGCGTAAAAGCTGATTAGTAAGCTCAGTAGATAGCACGGCAACGGCAACCACGTAAGAACGATTAAGTGTAATATAATATTTACAACTATCAGAAATTGCAAAGTTCTGTTGCCAAGGATCGCTGGTATCGTCTTGATACCCATTTCAAGATCATCCTTTAAGTCTTTAATGTCGTTAAGGACTGTTATTATGAAGCTCTTCAGCGTGAAAAATGCTATGATATGTACATCGATTTTAGAGAAAAATGCTATGATTGTTCCCCATGTTGTGGCCGTTACTATGTTCTTTATGCCGTAACCTCTCTTCAGTCTGAGGCCTCTTATTCCTTTGGAGTACATGAAACCTATGAACAGAGCGAGAGGTGGTATGTAAGAACAGCATGGGTATATTAGTGAGGCGGCTAAAGCAAATGCTATTGCTATAGCTATTTCCTTGTAAGAGTTAAAGTCGAAGCTTCTATCCAAGACGTAAACAGATAAAGCTGTCAATGAAAACGTTATGCAAGCTTTCAGATCGATGGTGTTGGATAGACATTGGGCGAATAGGACTCTGAAGAATGCGGAAATACTGACGAACATCGATGCCTTAAGCGCCCTCACATCTTATACACTTTCAAAACGTTTATGAATTATTTACTTATTTCGTTTGAATATAATTTGAATGTTCGAAATTTTTCGAATATTTTAAGGTTAGTTAATCATTCAAATGCATTCGAACTGTTCAAAAATTATCAAATGTTCGATTATATTCGAATAGTTATCTATTTATCAAATATTTAAAATTACTAAAACGATAATTTTTTATATTTTGAATGCGTAAGATAGTAGGGTGATAGAATGAAATTATGGAAGAGTTTACTGCATATATTATTAGTGTTGGTAATAGCTAGTGCAATTGTTTCAGCGACATATAGTCTGAAATCACAGGAACATCCAAAATCTTGTATATGCCCGCTATTAATTGCGAAATTTGTAAATAGTAGTGAGATAAAGATGCCAATTGCTCAGCTACAATCAAAGGTAATAACCAGCAATGATATAAGAAATATTGCGAGATTAGATAATTTAGATTATAAAAGCGCAAAGGTTGTTAAACACGAGCTTAAAATCAATGGACAGGATGTAGAGCTATTAGCGGTAGGTATTCCACTAAAAGATGGAAAATGTGCAGTCATATACTACGAGTTCTCTAAGCCTGTAAATAACATAAAAACGGTAGCATATCTGTTTTGTTTAGAAGGTACTAAGATAAGAACAGAAAAGATGAGTATTAATGGTGTATTGCGAACGTTAGATACTTGCGAACATGAATGTTCAAGTAGTTCGGACTGTGAAGGAGATCAATCATACTGTGTCGATTATTGCTGTGAGATTGACTGGAACGATTTCATTAAATGCTGTGGATCGTGTGCAATACCTTGTACAAGCCCAGGATCTCTTCAATGTATAACATGTGTATTCCTATACTGTCCATCATGCTACTATCTCTCCTGTACTGAATTAGGTACGATATGTGTAGAATGGGATTGGGGAATTACACCATGAAATACGAATCTAAATTTGGCGGAGTTGTAGTTGTGTTGATGTTGTTATTTTTTTCATTTTTAGGTACAATTGTCCTGTTAAAATCTGGATACTCTCTTCCCGAAGCATTTGTGAGAGCGGTGATGGGAGTCGTTGTGATATTTGCCATTCCGATAATTGTAAGCGTCCGCTACCTCAAACGATGCATCAGATCTGATATCCTGGTAACATCACTCGCTGCTTTAATGTCCATAGCATCATTCATCGTGCTTTACCACATTACATCGATAACTGGAGTAATCTTTCCAATAAATTCTGACAAAACACTTTTTGATAATCTCAAATTCCTGCTCATGGGATGGGGTTTTGTAATATTTTTGAAGCTTGTTTTTAAAAAATCTTAATTGCGTTGAACTTATAACCTTCAGTACCAAGCAACTTTGGTGAATGTTGCGATACTTGTCGGTGGAAAGGGCGGTAGAATTGGAAAAGATAAAGGTATGCTAATGTTGTGCGGAAAGACATTTACAGAAATCCTGCTTGAGAAATTTCAAGATTGTAATATAGTTTTGGTTTGTAGGGATGAATATCAAGCTGAAGAATACTCAAAATTTGGGGAAACTGTAGTTGATGAGATTAAAAACTTCAGTCCGCTTGCGGGTATATATTCTGCCCTGAAGTACTTTAAAGATTACACTCTGATTGTAGCGGTCGACATGCCTCTCGTTAAGAGGGAGCTTGCGGAATTTCTATTCAAAACTTGCATTGAGGAAAAAGCAGATGCGGTTGTACCAACTTGGAGTGACGGGAAGGTTGAACCTCTCTTAGCTTGCTACTCCTACGATTCCATGGAAAAAATCTGGAGTTGCATAAAGATGGGTGAAAGAAGAGTATACAAATCTATAGAGAGAATGAGTGCTATATACTACCCGATCGACAAACTTAGAATGTTTGATAAAGATCTACTCTCATTTATGAACGTTAATACTGAGGAGGATTACAAAAAGATCCTGAAGGTGGTAGGGTGCTTGTAGATCGATACGGTAGAGTAATCCGGCATCTGAGGATTTCTGTCACAAGTAAATGCAACCTCAAATGCATATACTGCCATATGGAGGGTGAACTACCTTCTGACGATGAAATGAGCGTTGAAGAGATAGCTCGGATATGTAAAGCGTTTTACGATCTGGGCGTTGAGAAGGTCAAGATTACCGGTGGCGAACCCCTGCTAAGAAGGGATATCGTTGATATCGTCCAAAATCTACCTCCGTTCAGAGAGATCTCGATAGTAACGAACGGAACTTTGCTATCAAAGCTCTCACACGATTTGAAAGAAGCTGGTTTAAATAGAGTAAACGTAAGCTTGGACACGCTAAATGAAACCAAATACAAACTTATAACTGGAAAAAATATGCTGAAAAATGTGATCGAAGGAATTTATGCCGCCTGCGATGCCGAACTATTCCCAATAAAGCTGAACATGGTTGTTTTAAGGGGCATTAACGATGATGAAGTTGAAGATCTGCTCGAATTCGCTTCAAAATTTAATAAAGATGGGATAAACGTAATTCTTCAGCTGATTGAAGTCGTAAACATGCCAGATTACTATGTAGATCTGTCAGAACTCGAATCAAAATTCAGCAAGATTGCGGAAAAGGTAATCGTTAGGGGATTGCATAGCAGGAGGCAATATATATTTAAGAATAAGGCTGTCGAATTCGTTCGTCCATTCCATGGCGAGTTCTGCATGCACTGCACGAGGATAAGGGTAACCTCAGATGGGAAAATAAAACCTTGCTTGCTCAGAAACGACAATCTGATCAGTTTGAGAGGGTTAAGCTATGATGAGACGATTGAGGCTATAAAGAAAGCAGTTGCTCTGAGAGAGCCGTTCTTCAAAAACGCTTAAATTTTCCGATACCTTATTTGATACGATGTTCGGATGGAGTGAACTCGCTCTAATCATAGTCCTCGCGATCATCCTTCTGGGCCCGGACAAATTAGCCGATTTGGCCAGAACAGCTGGAAGAATATACGGAGAGTATCAGAAGGCTAAGAGGAGGCTTGAACTCGAAATACTATACGGCCAAGAACTGCCAACTGAAGAAAAACTTAAGGAGATTCAAAGAAAGAAAATTGAAGAGATAACTTCTGATTTGAGAGAATCTTTAAATAGTGACGAGTTGAGTAGGAGGGGGTGATCGAATGCCAGTGGTTATGAAAGAACAGTTGCCGATCGGCCCCAACGAGTTGTTGGTAATTCTGATAATCGTGTTCTTACTCTTCGGAGCGAGCAAGTTGCCAGAACTCGCGAGGAGCTTGGGAAGGAGCATGGGAGAGTTCAAGAAGGCTCAGAGAGAGGCAGAGCTTGAACTGATCGAGTTCGAGAGAAAGCTCAGAGAAGGAAAATACACTTCGAGCGAAAAGAGGAGCAAGCTTGAGAAGATAGCCAAAGATCTTGGAATCGATCCAGAGGGCAAGAGTGACGATGAACTGCTTGAGGAGATCTACAAGGTTCTGCCAAAGGAGAAGTCCGAACCGTGATTAGAAAGTCTTAAAAATAATTGGCGGAAGGCTGAAATTATGAAGGTGCAGGCTGAAGTTAGGCAACTTAAGGAGGGAGGATACATCGTCATAGACGATGAGCCGTGCGAGATCGTAAGCATATCCGTGAGCAAACCGGGTAAGCATGGAGCCGCGAAAGCGAGGATAGATGCAATAGGTATCTTCGACGGCCAAAAGAGGAGCATCGTTCAGCCAGTAACTGCTAAGGTTTACGTTCCGATCGTTGAGAGGAAGAGAGCTCAGGTTATAAGCGTGATGGGGGATGTGGCACAGCTCATGGATCTTGAAACCTACGAGACTTTCGAGCTTCAGATTCCAGAGGAACTCAAGGATAAGATCGAACCGGGCAAAGAGATAGTTTACATCGAGTCTTTGGGCAAGAGAAAGATAGCAGAGAAGTAGCATGCACATAGATTCTTTTTTTGCCTGCTCAAATTCAACTTTTGAGGATGCCGAGTTCATAATATTCGGAATACCGTTCGACGCCACGCAATCCTTTAAGCCCGGATCAAGATTCGCTCCAACCGCTATAAGAGAGGCGAGCTGGAATTTGGAAAACTATTCTATCTACTTCGATTTTGATTTAGATTTTGCCAAGATCTGCGATGCTGGAAACGTGAACGTGGATGGAAATTTTGAAAGGGTTGTTAAAAACGTTTCTGAATTCCTTGATAAAGTAGATCCAAACAGACAGATTCCGATAGGGTTGGGAGGTGAGCATACCGTCACTTATGCCATTTTGAACGGTTTAAACATGGATCTCAGCGAGATATGCTATATAGCTTTTGACGCCCACTTCGATCTCAGAGATGAATTCGACGATGACAGATTCAACCATGCATGCACTGCGAGGAGAATATTCGAGCTTGGGGTAGAAGAGATGGTTTTGATAGGCGTAAGGAGCGGAACAAAGGAGGAGAGAATTTTCGCTAAAGAGAACGGCATAAAGTTCTTTCATCCTTGGCAAAAGTTCGATGATATCCTCGTAGAGGTTAAAAAGATTGTCGATGATAGACCGATCTACCTCTCGATAGATATGGATGTGTTCGATCCGGCCTTTGCACCGGGTGTTTCTACTCCCGAACCTTTTGGATTGAATCCGGCTGTGATGCTCAGGTTCTTTGAAATTTTCTCTTATAATGTGTTAGCATTGGATATCGTTGAAGTTGTTCCAGATGCTGAAAAAATAACTCCAACGCTTGCGGCGAAGTTCATCTTCGAGTTTATAGCCTCAAAGATGTCTCAATCTGGAGCCCACTTAAGCAGATGAAGGTTTCCTATGTGCACCCTCTTTAGATACTTCTTCGCAACATCGTAGCACCTCTTAACTTGACTCTTAGGCGTTATCGGCATGTCAGAAAGCCTGAAGTCAGGGTGAAATATTAGAAGGCTATAGGGAATTTCATCGCTCAGAGATGCTAAAAACCTCGCAATTCCCTCAACCTCCTCCTCATCGACGTAATATGGAACCAAAAGAGTTGTGGCCGACAGAACTTCAGGATATTTATCGAATATCTTCTCAAAATTCTTAAGCGTTTGCTCATTGCTCCTTCCAGTCAGAATTCGATGCAAATATGGATTCCAAGCCTTTAGATCGAATTTGACAGTTCCATTGCTTTCATGGCTTAGCTTCGCCGCCTTCAATGCTAAGGATGTCCTTCCGGCTCCGTTCCACTCCCAGCATATCATTATGCTCCTCCTCTTCAGAACCTCTCGGCTGAACTTTATCGCAAACGGAAGTTGAGGCTCAGGAGATCCACCAAAATGGCATATACACTTGATTCTCTCCGGCAAAGCCCTCCTAACCATTTCTTCAACTCCAACCAAGTTCTTCTCCGAAACGAACTTGTGAGACCAGTTTTGACAATACAAACAATCGAAGTTGCAGCCGTAGTAGAATACCGCCAAATTGACACCTTCAAGTTTTGATCCTTCGCAGAACCAAGCGTTGCAACAGTTCGTTGGTAGCGGATCTTCATAACAGCTCAAGATCGCCTTATTCGAGCTCACCAGAGATTTAAGCTTTCCTTTATGGACCATCCTGAGCCCACACAATCCTTTATCGTCAAAACCGCATTCATTTGAGCAGAGTTTGCACTTCGCCTTGCCTTTCCCCTTTATTTTACCTACATCCGGATGTAACTCGGGAACGAACTCCAAAGCCTTCTCAGTCTTCGCACAGCTTGGACATATCGGAATTGTGCTCGTATGAGTCTCGTTACCACACAGCTCGCATCTCACAATGATCTCTATCGATTACACTCTTATATCCTTATTGCAGAACTTAGATCATGAATAAACCTATCCTTCAGGTCGCTTTAGATTTGATCGAGCTTAAAAGGGCGATTGAAATTGCTAAATTGGCTTTGGATGGTGGAGCCGACTGGATCGAGGTTGGAACTCCTCTAATCAAGAGCGAGGGTATGAATGCAATTAGGGCGATAAAGAAGGAGTTTAGAGATAGAACGATAGTGGCGGACATGAAGACGATAGATACCGGAGCTTTGGAAGTTGAGATGTGCGCAAAGAGTGGTGCTGATATCGTCATAATCCTCGCTCTGAGTAACGATTCCACGATAGCGGAAGCCATAAGGGCCGGAAGGAAGTATGGATGTAAGATCATGGTCGATCTGATAAACCATCCGAATCCCATTGAAAGAGCAAAACGACTTGAAGAGCTGGGTGTAGATTACATAAACGTTCACGTTGGAATAGACGTTCAGATGCTCGGTTACGATCCCCTCGAAATTCTTAAAGATGTAGTTAATGCGGTAAACGTTCCAATAGCTGTTGCTGGCGGATTAGATGCCGAAAAAGCTTCAGCTTGTGTTGCCTTAGGGGCTGATATAGTTATAATCGGGAGCAACATCGTAAAGTCCAAGGACGTTACAGCTTCGGCGAAAAAGATCAGGGAGGCAATAGATTCTGCCTATTCGAAATCCAAGGAAATTCGCATAAGAAAGGTTTCGATCGACGAAGAGATTAGGAGGATTCTGATGGAGGTCACGACACCAAACGTGAGCGATGCAATGCATAGGGCTAAGGGAATGGAGGGTATAAGACCGATAGTTCAGGGAAAGAAGATTGTCGGTAAAGCTGTTACGGTTTACACGATGGACGGAGACTGGGCGAAGACAGTAGAAGCCATAGATGTAGCTGGAAAGGGAGATGTTATAGTGATTAAGTGCTCCGGAGATAGCTCGGCAGTTTGGGGGGAGTTGGCTACGAGGAGTTGCATGAACAAGGGGATCGAGGGAGTAATAATCGATGGGGCCGTTAGAGATGTAGACGACATAATGAAATTGGGATTCCCCGTTTTTGCAAAGAAGATCGTTCCGAACGCTGGAGAGCCAAAGGGGTTTGGAGAGATTAACGTTAAGATTGTCTGTGGTGGAGTTGAAGTCAATCCGGGCGATTGGATAATCGCAGATGACAACGGGGTTATGGTTATTCCGAAGCAGAGAGCTTACGAAATCGCGAGGAGGGCTTTGGAGGTCAAAAAGCACGAGGATAGAATCAGGGCTGAAATTGAAGGTGGTAAAACTTTAGCCGAGGTCGTTGAGCTCTACAAGTGGGAAAAAGTTCAGTGAAAAAGTTGATATCTCAACAAAAATTAACAAAAAATCATGAGAAAAGTCGACTCCCACACGCACGCATATATGTTACACGCCAGAGATCTCGAACCGATGGCCCTCGCGGGAGTAGAGGATGTCGTTCTCTGCAGTTTCGTGCCGATCGCGAGGTATCCGGAAACGTTGATCGATCACTTCACCGAACTCGATACGATTCATCGTTCCAGATTCGATGAACTCGGTATCAAAGCTCATCTGTTCGTCGGAATCCATCCGAGAAGCATTCCAGCAGAATGGAAGAGGGTTTTGCCAATAATTGAGGAGTTCGTTTCATCGGGCAAAGCTGTCGGCATAGGTGAAATTGGACTGGAAAAAGCCAGCGATCTTGAATTGGAGGTTCTCAGGGAGCAGTTGAAACTCGCTAAGGAGTTGGATGTGCCCGTCATAGTTCACATCCCGATGAGCGATCGAACGTCCATCGTCGATAAGGTGTTGTCGTTAGCTAAAGAGGTCAAATTCGACTTTGGCAAGCTCGTCATAGATCACACGAGCAACGATACGATAGACATCATTAACGAAGCAAATGCGGTGCCGGGACTATCGGTTAAGCCTCCTTTGCTAACCCCAAAGGATGTTGCGGAGAACATCGGCAAGTATTCCAACGGTTTACTCAACAGCGATTGCGCATCTCTAACCGACACAGATCCACTCGCCGTCCCCAAAACCGTCTTGTATCTAAAAAAGGTGGGTGTGGAGAGTGGAATCATAGACAGGCTTGCATATCGCAACGCAATGAAAACGCTCAGATTATCTCGTGCTCCTTAAACCCATATTCACCGATAAGAGGAACAAATCTAACTGGCCCCCAAACTCTCTTGTGGATCTTACCATGTCTATCCTTTTCAACGACGTAGAGGTATTGCTCGTATCTACCAATCGGGATGACCATCTTCCCTCCGGGCTTCAACTGCTCTATTAAGGGTTCTGGAATGTCTGGAGCCGCTGCGGTAACGTAGATCTTGTCGTAAGGTGCCTCCGGCTCATAGCCCTTGGTTCCATCCCCTACAATTATCTTGACGTTGTCGTATCCCAAATACTCCAGAATTCGTCTTGCCCTCTCCGCAAGCTCTGGAATTCTTTCGATCGCTATGACTTTGCCCTTCTTTCCCACTATCTCAGCAACGACGGCCGCATGATAACCGCTTCCAGCTCCGACCTCCAAAACCTTATCTCCCTCCTGTAAATCGAGTAGATCGCACATTATCGCAACCATGTGAGGAGCGCTGATCGTCTGCCCTTTGCCGATGGGTAGTGGGGTATCGACGTAAGCTTCCCTTTCGTATGTTGTGGGAACGAACACATGCCTCGGAACCTTGAGCATGGCCTTAGCTACCTTGTCGCTGATACCGAGTTCATCCTTAAGTCTTTCTACCATTCTTCTCCTCTTTTCTTCGAACGGATCAGACATGAGGCCCTCATTAAATCTTGAGGCGTGTTTATATTTATAACTTTGTTATCATCGACGACGAAATCGGATTCATCCTGAACGGAATCGATAAACATCCCGTCTATGATGTTTATTCCCAAAGCATTTCCACCCCTATCGATGACCTTCAAAGCGGGCTTATCTGTTCTGAAGTAAAACTCCACGACATTCAAAATCAGATCTTCCTGTAGAATTATCAAATCGGCTGAAACCACCAAAACTGGCTCAAAGATACCAAGTTTGAGAATAGCTTCAGCGCAATCTTTAACGTATCCCATTCCCGACGTTCTGATGCATCCCACCCCCTGAGATCTAAGATACCTTTCGGTCTTAGGCGTGAAGGTCGTTGTGGCTCCATACACGTCGCAGAACCAAAGCTCATCGAGAACATAATCTACAAGATGTCTACCTTCAACGTTCACCATCGGCTTCTCTCCCATTCCCAGCCTTCTTCCCCTTCCGCCGCACATCAGAAGTGCGATCATTTTGACAATGGCTATCGGTAAAGCATTATAAGCTTAAGCCGAATCGCCGAATATGAGATCCAAAGCCTACGCCGCTGGAACTATCATAAACGCCCTAGCTTTAGGCTATGGAAGCGCGTTCGGGCTAAGAATGCTTACAGAAGTTAGGTTATCCGTTGAAGACGATTTAAAGCAGAGTGTATTGATCGAAGATGGAAGGGAGGTAGAAAGCAAAATCGTAGATCACGTTCTATCTAAGTTTGGGATCAAAGGAACTGTGGAGGTTAAAAGTGAGATTCCAAAGGGTAGCGGATTGGGAAGTAGCAGTGCGTTCATGAACGCATTATTGTTGTCGATTTACAAGCATCTAAGCAAGCGGTTGTTTGCTCATGAGATATTGAGACTGAACGCTGAGTTATCGCTCGAACTCGGAATAAGCTACACCGGAGCTTTCGATGATGCTTCCGCCTCGCTTTTGGGTGGAATCGTTCTCACGAACAATAGGAACATGAAGCTTATCAGTTGGGAGTTCAGACGAGCGAAGGCGATAGTCTTGATTCCGGAATGGAATAGGGGAAGGATTTCGCTTGAGGAGATTAGAAGAGATGCTGAACTCGTTGAGAAAGCAATAGAGTGTGCGATGAAAGGGGATTACAGAACTGCGATGATGCTAAACTCGAAGCACTACTGCAAAAGGATCGGATATCCGATTGAGGTTCTTGATAGGGTTAAAGATTTGGAATGTTTCAGCGGATTGTCCGGAAACGGGCCAACGTTCGTAGCTTTCGGAAGTAAGGATGCTTTAAAGGAAATTGAGGAGATTTGGAGCGAATACGGTAAAATCTTATGGACAGAGCTCGTTGTCGAGCCGAGCGATGATGTTGTAATTACTCCTGAGCTCTATGGCAACAGTGATCACATGTGAAGTTCGATGGCGGCGGGATGTTCCTCTTCTCATGGCATTTTATGCATTCGTCAACACTGTAGCTGACGTTTTCGAAAACAATTTCCGGAGTTTTTATTCCATATGATTCGAGGATTCCACCTAATTTTAGGACTTCATAGCTTCCCGTGAGCTTCGTGACGTTTTCGGCTATGACTATGACCGTTGGAATATACATAAATGGATATCTATGAGCTACGGCGATGCTATCGTTAGAGCAATTCTTCAGATCGTTGACATTGCAGAAGTCGAACTTCACGCCTTCAACCTTCTCCTTAAGCAGATTCATGTATGGTTTAACCATCCTGCACGCCGGGCACTTTGGGCTGTAGTAGAAGTAAACCCTAATTTCATGGTTTACTACAGCCGGCGTTGGCTTTTGTGCTATCTTTTCGGAACAGCCGATCAAAATCAGACAGATCACCAAGAGCAGAATCAGCTTTCTCATAAAATCTTACCCATTTGAACGTTTAAATAAGTAACGGAACTTTTTTATGTGATCGGCTATTATATAATCATATGAAGATTACGTGGCTCGGACATGCGGCATTTCTGCTAGAAGGGTCAAAGAGAGTTCTTATAGATCCATTTCTAAGCGGAAATCCCACGGCTCCGGTTAAGCCCGAGGATTTGGATGTTGATCTGATCCTCGTAACCCATGGTCATGGAGACCACTTGGGTGATGCCGTAGAGATTTCAAAGAAATGCAAGGCTCCGATAATCTGCATCTACGAGCTTTCGGTTTTGCTGAGCAGGAAAGGAGCTGAAACTATCGGGATGAACATCGGCGGGACTGCAAAGCTCGAGGATGTAGAGGTTACGATGGTCAAAGCCGTTCATTCTGCCGATGTCGTTGAAAACGAGATAATCAGCGCTGGAGATCCGGTTGGATTCGTCGTGAACATGGACGGAGTTAGCGTCTATCACGCTGGAGATACCGATGTTTTTATGGACATGCAACTCATAGGAGAATTATACAAACCAAAAATAGCGCTTCTGCCGATAGGAGATTTCTACACGATGGGAATCAAGGGAGCTCTGAAGGCTATCGAGCTCATAAAGCCCGAAATAGTGATCCCAATGCACTACAACACCTTCCCGCCTATAAAGCAGAATCCAGAGGAGTTCAAAGAAAAGGCAGAGAAGTTGGGTGTTAAGGTTGTAATTCTAAAGCCGGGAGAGACCTTTGAGGTTTGATTTTCTTTGATACTCATATCCTAAATTTTATTTTTTCCAATATATTAATTTTTTAAATATGTATATGAATAAAATAAATGGAAATATTCTTATAAGTATCGTTATGAGTTTTGCTATGAGGTAGATAACAAGAGTAACCAGAATGCGTGAGGCCCGATCTTTTCAAACCTGCACGACTCGGCGTAATACATATCTGGTGAAACGACGCAACTGGCTTTTATCACTGGAACGTTAAACAACCCGTGTTCAATTAGCTCTACCTCCCATTTATCATCTTTTTTAGTTACATTGATAACTGAAAACCTATAGAACAAAAATCCCCATTCTTTTTTTACAGACCTTACGGCAATTTCAGCGATCTCTATCTCCTCTTCTGATAATCTTGAATAATCGTTGGGAAGCATCGTCGGAAGAATCATCCATAAAAAAATTAGGATCGAAACAATTTTGATTATCTTTCTCATATTTTAGATTTTAGCTTTTAAGATATTTAATTGTTTAAACTTTTCAGCATGTTTTTTTATTTTAATTAATATAATTTAATTTAAGAATAAAATGAAATTTAATTATTCATTATCTGGAGCGAACTTTGTTCCGTAGTATATTATCCCGCTCTCCCCCTCCTCACCGTATTTCCTGAACACTGCTTTAACTCTCATTCCGATCTTGACCTCTTCCGGCTTGCAGACCAATTGAGAAGTTATGATCGGTCCCTCATCAAGTTGAATCAAAGCTACGACGTAGGGCTTCATCATCTTAAAACTCTCTGGAGCATCATGAACGATAGAGTAGCTTATAACCTTCCCCTTTCCGCTCAACTGAACTTCCCTGATCTTACTCTTCCTCCTGCACTTCGGACACAAATTGCGAGGAGGATAGTAGTATGTTCCACAGTTCTCGCAGTAGGTGCCTACGAGGTTATACCTATACTTTATCTTCCTCCAAAACCTCGGAAGCATAATATCACCTCTCAAAGATCGTAACTACGGCCGTTGCACCCGTTCCACCGATGTTCAGAGCCAATCCCTTCTCAGCATCAACCTGCCTCTTCCCGGCATCTCCCCTAAGCTGCAAAACTATCTCCACAGCTTGCCTGATTCCAGTCGCTCCTATCGCATGCCCACATGCTTTAAGCCCGCCAGAGGGGTTCACTGGAATCTCACCATCCAACTCGGTTACGCCCCCTCTTATGAGTTCGGCCCCCTTTCCCTTCTCAGCGAAGCCGAGATCCTCGTAAGCGATTATCTCCGCTATGGTGAAAGAATCGTGAACTTCCGCAACATCTATATCCTTCGGCTCTATCCCAGCTTGCTTGTAAGCCTGCTTCGATGCGTAAACCACCGCATCCATCGTGGTTATGTCCCTCCTGCTGTGCAAAGCAATGTAATCGCTCGCCTGACAACATGCTGAAATGAACACGGGCGTGTCGGTGTATTTCTTCGCAACCTCTTCACTAGCAAGTACCACAACCGATGCCCCGTCCGAAATCGGTGCACAGTCGAACAATCGCAAAGGCTCAGCAACGTAAGGCGAATTCAAAGCAACTTCGAGCGTTATCTCCCTTCTAAACTGAGCCTTAGGATTGTTAACAGCATTTCTATGGTTCTTAACGCTGACCCTTGCCAAATCCTCCTCAGTAGTGCCGAACCTTTCCATGTGCATTCTTGCGATCATCGCGAAGAGTGCTGGAAGATTTGCCCCGCAGAAAACCTCCCACTCCCTATCTGCCGCTGAAGACGGTATGTCCATTGCCATCTCAGCTCCGACATCCGTCACCTTCTCAGCTCCCGCTGCGATGACTATCTCGTGCATGCCTGAAGCCACGGCCATGTATGCCTGTCTCAAGGCCAAGCCACCGCTCGCATCTCCAGCTTCTACCCTCGTTGAAGGTATGTGAAGCTCGGCCAAGCCAGCGTAATCCGCTATCAAAGCGGATATGTGCTCTTGGGCAAGATACCTACCACCACTCATGTTTCCAACGTAAATGGCATCAATCTCCTTGCCTTCAAGGCCAGCATCCTCTAAAGCCTCGATTCCAGCGGACAAAACTATATCTCTGAAGCTCATGTCCCAGAGCTCTCCGAATTTAGAACAACCTACTCCGATAACCGCAACCCTTCTCATGCTATCACCCGAACTTTATCTTTCTCCTAAGCTTCACGTAAAGCCCGTAATCGATGAACTCTCCTTTCATAACCTTATCCCAGACCTTAGGAGTTCTATCGAAGCTCTCGATCTCATCCGTAACCACAAGCGAAAAGGCATCGCTTCCCGCTCCGGACCCGAACGAAACCAATAGAATCCTGTCTCCCGGCTTTGCCTCATCAAGCACGGCACACAAGCCCAATAGAGATGAGCCAGAATATGTGTTCCCGATGTGTGAAACGACTAAACCCTGCTTTATCTGATCCATGCCAAAACCGAGCATCTTGGCAACTCTTACTGGAAACTTTCCGTTCGGCTGATGAAAAACGGCAAATCTAAAATCTGAGGGTTTTAGACTGAGCTTCTCCATCAAACCTTTTGCTGCCGAGGTTATGTGCCTGAAGTATGCCGGAACTCCGGTGAATCTACCTCCATGGCTCGGATAGGGCTGTCCTTCCCTCCTCCAGAAATCTGGAGTGTCGGATGTAAAGGAGTATGTTCCTTCTATCTCGGCTATGACTCCATCTTTCCCTATCAGTAACGCCGCTCCGCCGGCTGCAGCTGTGTATTCCAACGCATCTCCTGGCCTGCTCTGGCTCGTA
Source organism: Archaeoglobaceae archaeon (assembly GCA_027064525.1). Lineage (GTDB taxonomy): Archaea > Halobacteriota > Archaeoglobi > Archaeoglobales > Archaeoglobaceae > WAKM01. The sequence goes on along the minus strand of JAMOPJ010000046.1, from coordinate 35,043 downwards.
TCTGCACCTATGGCCAAACCGAATTTGATCATCCCGGCCTCAACCAATCCGACGCACATCTGCATACCTGCTGTTCCGGCTTTGCACGCGAATTCCAAATCTGCAGCGAAGTATTCGTTCCCAATCCCCAAAGCCTCTCCAACTATCGTTGCTGTGGGTTTCACAGCGTAAGGATGAGACTCGCTTCCGACGTAAACCGCTCCGATTTCTTTGGGATCGATCTTAGCTCTACTTAAAGCTTCCCTTGCAGCTTCAACGGCAATCGTCGCCGTGTCCTCATCTATATCTGGAACGGACTTCTGCAAAACACCTAAGCCGTTCTTTATCGTTTCTGCGTTTTCTCCCCAGATCCTCGCTATTTCCTCGACTCTTATCCTATACTTAGGTATGTATGTTCCGTAAGAAACGATACCAACCATACTACCACCTCAGATACCCCTCAAAGCCTTGATCATATCTTCAAGTGGCATCTGAGTAGCTATGAGTGGAATCCTCTCTATTTCCGCAAGCTTTATTGCTATTTCATCGACATCTTTGGCATCGATTCCATGCAGAACAACAACGGCCGGCTTTAGATTTGCCACTCTGACAGCAACCATCGGCGATCTTCCTGTCGAAACTTTCGTGAATATCAGTGCCCTCTCAGTTGTGAATCCGTAGAGCCTGTAAAAGTCGTAAGCGTTTAGCGAGAGTATAGCTTTAATACTATCGACGATCGTATAACCGCTGACGAATTTGTCGAAGTCTGTGAGCATCTCCCCATCTATAGTCTTTGCAAGCTCGTTTACACCGATGAGCTCGTCAAATTCTCTCATGTCGATTATGACGTCAAGCTTGAACCCACTCAAGATATCTCTATACTTCGAAACGGTCTTGTATCCTCTCTCCTTGTCTATTTCGAGCATCGCCTCGATTATCCTTCTGATGAAATTCACTCCCGGAGATTTCCTTCTATCGCTCTCGTAATCACTTATAACTGAAGGAGAAACGCCCAATCTTTGAGCTAACTCCTTCTGAGATATCTCGAATATTTGCCTCCACTTCTTGATCGTTTTTCCGGGAGTATCCGAAAAAACTATGTCTCCAGAAATTTTATCGGCCAACGCCTTGATCACTGAATCCATGATCTTTCAATTGCACGACAATTTATAAATTTAATTTTCGTTTATCGTCGATAAAATGAAGGGAGAGCCAACGAGAAAATTTGTGGAAATAATAAAAAAAGTAAGAATCACTCGCAAACATCGATAGTTATAGCGCCGTTCGGGCAAGTTTCAACACAAGAGCAGCATTCCTGACAGTCCTCAGGTCTGACGGGATGTGATTTTCCATCTTCACCGATCTCGTAAACCTCTGCAGGACAAACACCTACACACTCTCCACAACCGTCGCACTTGTCTGGATCCACCTTGATCTCAACCATATCATCACCCTCTCGACGCTTAGTTAGCAAGTATTTAAATTTTTTCGTTTTTTAATTGAAAAATCAAGAAACAAAAAGGATAAAAAGATTAGAAGAGATTACGTTCCAGATCTCTTTTTCTCCATTTCTTCTAGTTTCTCCTTCGTAGTTACGTAGGTTGTCGAACCAGAAGACCAATAAGCGGCCTTCCCTTCTGCAATTAACTCCTGAACGATTTTATCAAGCTCCTTCTTTTTGACTCTCAAGACTTTTGCAAGGTCTCTAACTTGCCAAGGCTTTTTGGCAAGGTGTTCCAAAATCTTCTGCTTCAACTCCTCCTTATTAATCTCCTCGGTCATTTTAGGTCACCAATATAAAAATTTGAAAAAGGTGTATATACGCTTTACCATCTGAATGCAGCTGATGTTCTGTATGATGCGTAGATGTATGGTGTTCTCTTGTAGTCGTCGATGAGCTTCTCAGTGAACTCCAAGCCGGTCAGCTCGAAGAACCTCTCCCAGCCAATCCTGTGAACCCACTCTGCAATTCTCTCATACTTCTCTGCATGTGTGGCCCAAGTCTCGAGGATCTTTTTGATTGTTTGAACGACTTCTGGCCATCTTGGTGGATTGTTTCCAATCCATGGAACTACGACCTTCGAGAGCTGTGGCGGATACCTCGCATCGGAAACCTTACCAGCTACGAGTATAGCAACACCGTCGTTATCTGGGTCAAAGATCGGCATACCGGGGCACATCGTGTAACAGTTACCACAATACATGCACTTGTCCTTGTCCAACACTACAGTCTTTCTCTTCATGTCGGGCTTCAGTGCACCGGTTGGACAGGCGGCAACTGTCGATGGAATCTCACATGTCCTCCTAACGGCATCATCATCGATCTTAGGAACCTTCCTGTGAACACCGACTATTGAGATGTCTGAAGCGTGGACTGCTCCACACATGTTAGCACAGCAGGCCAATGAAATTCTGCACTGGGCCGGAAGCTTGTAGTCCGTGAAGTAGTCGTAGAGCTCATCCATCACGGACTTTACGATACCTGAAGCATCTGTAGCTGGGGTGTGACAGTGAACCCAACCCTGAGTGTGAATGATGTTTGAGAGACAGTATTTGGCGTTCGTCGTGTCCCTAGTTCCACCGCACGGGAACCCCAACTTCTCCTGAACTTCCTTTATGAGGGGCTCTATCTTGTCCGGATCCGTAAGGATGAATTCGACATTGTGTCTGCTCGTGAACCTCAGATAACCGTCACAGTATTTGTCGGCGATTTCACAGATTTCCCTAACCGTGTAGATGCTCAACAATCTCGGAGTACCGAATCTAACCGTGTAAATTACATCTCCAGACTCCGCAACCCTCTTAATTACACCCGGCCTTACCGCCTCGTGATAAGCCCATTTTCCGTAGTTCTTCTTAACTACAGGATGGAGCATTATCTCATAGTGCGGTGGACCGAAATCCGTCTTAGGCTGTAGGGTCTCTTCCGGCTCCTTCTCAACTTCCTGCGCAACCACACAAAACACCCCCTTACTCGTTCAACTCTCTCCAGAATATGAACGGGTTGTTTCTCGGAGCGTAAACCATTCTAACGTCAGCCTTCTGGTTGATGACCTTGAGGAACTCATCCATACCCTTTCTCCAGATCAGCTCACCGACTCTCTCTCTGAACTTACCTTCCTCGTCCCACCACTCCCAGATTGCCTCAAGCATTTCACAGCACTTCTCGATCAATTCGTTCTCAGGTATGAAAGGCACCGCAACCCAACCGATGATAGCTCCATCGACGAACGGAGCCTTACCACCTATGAGGATCGTAGCTCCTCTCTCCTTACCTGGCTTGAGTGCCTTCGGGAGAACGTTTATACAGTGCATGCATCTGATGCACTCCCTGTTGTTGATCTTCAACTCTTTACCGTCCCAGCTGATAGCCTTCGTCGGACACTTCTTGACGACATGCTCCTCGATATCAATGACCTTCGCATACTCCCTAACAGCTTCCTGGTCGATCTGAATTTCGTCCTTCCAAGTTCCAATGATAGCGAAGTCTGATCTCGCCTTAGCAGCAACACAGTCATTCGGACAACCTGAGCACTTGATCTTGAACTTGTATGGCCACATCGGTCTGTGGAGCTCGTTTTGATACCTCATTGTGAACTCGTAGCAAGCCTTGAGAGTGTCGTAGCATGCGAATTCACAGAGTGCAGGACCCATGCACGCTGAAGGAGTTCTCAAGTCAGAACCAGAACCACCGATGTCAAACGGAACTCCACCATACAGCTGATCAGCGTAAGCCAAAGCGTTCGCACATGGCTGCAAGTATTCGGTCCTCGTTCCGAGCAGAATTATGTCTCCAGTTGAACCGTGGAAGTTCGTCAAACCTGAACCCCACTTCTCCCAAACATCACAGATCGTTCTCAATGCCTTCGTCGTGTAGAACCAACCGGCTGGCATGTTAATTCTGATCGTGTGGAAGTGCCAAACCTCTGGGATCTGATCCTCCAAGTCACAGTATCTTCCAATAACTCCACCACCGTATCCAATAACCGAAACGATACCACCGTGCTTCCAGTGAGTTCTTTTGTCCTTGTAAGCGAGTTCAAGAACCTTCAAAAGACCCTTAGCGGCACCGGGCAACTTTATCTTTTTACCAGCTTTCATCGCCTTCTCTTGTTCAATTGCTGTCTTCTTGATCTCCTTTACAAAAGAGGGCCATGGACCTTTCTCTAATTCATCAAGCAAAGGAGTCTCGGGCAATTCAACACCATCAACTACTGGCATCCATTCACCTCCCTAATTACCGTATATCTATCTTTAGAGGAACATATATAAGATTTTCGAAATTGACTTTGATAAAATTGGCTTTAATTACAATCTAAAAAACGAAAAAGTTTTAGAGATTTCCTAAACCCCCTTTGAATATAGGTGGTTAAATGGTTGGTAAAGTTTACATCGTCGGTGCTGGCCCCGGAGACCCAGAGCTTCTCACAATTAAGGCTTTGAGAGCTATAGAAGAAGCTGATGTTATTTTATACGACAGACTCGTCGGAGATGAGATCATCGAGATGCTTAAGAGGATGGGAAAGGAATTGATATATGTTGGCAAAAATAGCAACGAGAAAGGAGGAAATAGGCAGAGAGAGATCAACGAAATGCTCAGGAAGCTTGCGGAGGAGGGTAAAATCGTTGTTAGGCTTAAGGGCGGAGATCCGTTCGTTTTTGGGAGAGGAGGGATTGAGGCAGAGTATTTGGCCGAGCATGGTATTCCTTTCGAAGTAATTCCGGGAGTCAGTTCGATAAACTCCGTTCCCGCTTCTGCCGGCATACCTCTCACACATCCAGAGCTCTCATCCTCGATACTCGTAGTAACGGGAAAGGATGGGGTTGAAAGGTGGTGTGAGTCGATTTTGAATGGAACGCTCGTAATTCTTATGGGAAGAAATAATATAAAAGAAATTTGTAATAATTTAATTAGAGCTGGGAGAAGCCCGGATACGCCGATTGCTGTTATAGAGAACGGAACTTTGAAAAATCAGAGAGTATTTTTCGGCACACTGAAAAATATAGCCGATATTATTGAAAAGGAGGATGTGACCGGGCCTACGCTCATAGTTGTTGGGGAAGTCGTTAACGTGGCAAAGAAGATAGTCAATCCCAAAATCTTCTCGTCCTTATAAACCTCTTTTCAGCTTCGAGCAACTCTGCAAAAAAATCATCATCGTTTCTAAACGGTTTCGCCAGTATCTTGGCAGCTGTTTCCGCTCCCACACCGTATGTGTTCAAAGCGTAAACCGCTCTCTTGCCGTAGGCCATTACCAAATTCGCTATTCTAAACAGCTCCTTTTTTCCGAATTCCTCAAGCTTCCTCCTCGCATTTATGCATGCGACGAGCTTAGACTTACATCTAACGCATTCCAAACTTTCGATGAACTTGACTTTCATTCTTATCGTGCATCCGCAGTTTAAGCAATGGAGAATACATTCCTCCTCTTCAAGTCTCTTCCTGAATATTCTCAGGATCGCCTTATTGGGCTTGGATGGAATCAGGAGGTCTGTAAGCTGATTTCTCGATACGTTCGAAATTGGACTGAGTTCAGAATATACTGAGATCTGAATTTCCCCGCTCCTGATCTTTTCTATAACTTCCTTCGTTCTCTTTATGTCCAACTTCTCGAAGAAGAGTTCCCTTAAAGCTTCTCTGTAAATCGGTGTTCCTCTAAGCTTCAAAACGAGCTTCTTCAGGTTTATCTTGGTTGTATCGACAGATTTGCTTAAGTATCCGAACTTCCTCGCACAGTGGACGATCTTCCACTGCATCAGCTTGGTTTCAATTAACGCCCTCTCAGCTAAATACTCCACTGCCTCAACATCGATCGATCTCAATATTTCGACCACCTCTTCAGCCTTAGCGGGAGTTAGCTTAACTCTATACGGATCCACCTCAACTCCAACGCTACATCCCTTTTTCGCTGAGAGAAGCAACGCCAGTATCCTCGCAAGTGTTTCGTTCACTCTATGCCCGAAACAGCAGTTTACGACGACCAACCCATTGCCCTCAATTGTGATCCTGTTGTCAGTAGGAACGACAAAACCCTTTGAGATTTGCTCTTTTATGATGGAAACTACCTCCTCACAAGCATCCTCGTTCGTTCTGAATCTCTCCATCAGAATTTCGATAATTTCGCTCTCTTTAACCCCTGAAACTATCATTCCGGCTATCCATCCCCTAACCCTTCCGACCTCCTGAGCAACTTCGAACGGAACCGGTATCTCTTCTCCAACCCAAGAAGGAATTACTCCTTCTTCCCTCACGGGCTCAACCTTAACTGCATCGTTTATCGCAACGATTCGCCAGAGTTCTCCCCTCATCGCGAAGACGTTTCCTTCGAATGAGGAGACGAAGCTTTCGTCCAAGTATCCTACAGTTCTTCCAGAGGTTATGTCGATAACCTTAAGCCTTCGCTCATCCGGGATCATTGAGATGTTGTCGTAGAAGTATCTCCTCGTCTTTCTCGTGGGCTTTATGATCTTTCCATCGAAAGCTACAACTCTATCTTCCGCCAAAAATCTGCAAATTTCAACGAAGTCTTCGAACTTTAGATTTCTGAACGGATATGCTCTCGATATAATTTCGTAGCACTTCAAAGCATCTATCTTCCCATACTCCAGAGAAATCGCACAGATCTGATTCGCCAAGACATCCAAACTCAACTCGTGAAATCTTGTCTCTTCGATCTTCCCTTCCTCAGCCCTCTTAACTATTACCCAAGATTCGAGAACATCGTCGAAGTTCTCCGCAACCACATATCCCTTCGAAATCCTATCGGCTTTGTGTCCGCTCCTCCCAACCCTTTGAATGAGTCTGCTCACTTCTCTCGGACTGTTGAACTGAACGACGACATCGACATGTCCTATGTCGATTCCGAGCTCCATGGATGACGTGCATATCAGAGCCTTCAGCTCTCCCCTACTGAACTTCTCTTCGGCTTCGATCCTCGCAGTTCTCGAAAGGGATCCATGATGAACATCGACCTCCAAAATCCTCTTGAGGTTCAAGCCCAAAGCTTCGGCAGTCTGCCTCGTGTTTACGAAGATCAGTGCTGATTTGTGCGATTCGACGATCTCTCTTATCGTCTCAAGCTCTTTAGCGAAGTCTTCGTTTATTCCAAGTCTCTCAGCCAAATCAGACTCTTTTTCAGGTTTTATAACGTAAAATTCATACGACTTCTGCCCTTTCCAAACCAGAACCTCGGAGATCCCAAAGAACCTCGCAACCTCCTCAGCGTTCTTAACGGTTGCAGACAGTCCAATTATTTGGAAGCTCGTGATCTCCTTGAGCCTCTCCAAAGCTACAGCTAACTGCACTCCTCTTTCCGATTCTGCAAGTTCGTGAACCTCATCAACAACGACAAACCTAACATTCCTAAGCGATTCTCTGAGTCTTCTGCCTAAGAAAAGAATCTGAAAAGTTTCAGGAGTCGTAATCAGAATTTGAGGAGGTCTCAAAGATTGTTTTCTTCTCTCAACTTCAGCCGTATCCCCATGCCTTACTGCGATACTGAAACCAAGTCTTTTAGCAAGTAAATTGAATCTTCTTAACAGATCTCTGTTTAAAGCTCTGAGAGGTGTTATGTAGATCAAAACTATTCCATCAGATTTGATCTTAAGCATTTTATTCAAAATTGGAATAATCGCACATTCGGTCTTACCACTTCCGGTTGGAGCAACTATGAGCAGATTTCTACCCTCGGCTACCTTTGGAATTGCAATCCTCTGAAGCTCGTTAAACCTATCGATTCCGATTTCTCTAAGGGCTTCGACGAGTTTTTGCATTCCATTCGATTTAGGCAGATGGATATTTAAGACTTAAACCGAACTCTCTGCATGCATCTGAAGCTCGAAAATGTCAGTTCAGGATACTTTGAGGAAGTCATCAAAGAAATAAGCTTTGACGCTCATGGTGGGGAATTCATAGGAATCATCGGCCCTAACGGGAGCGGAAAAACAACTCTGATAAGGACTATCACGAAATTGCTCAAGCCAAGGAGAGGAGCAATCTATCTGAATGGGAAAGATATCGCAAAAATCGGAGTTAAAGATCTTGCAAAAGTGGTCGCAGTCGTTCCACAAAGCTTTCAGGTCGATTTCAATTTTAAAGTTGAAGATGTCGTTCTAATGGGTAGAACACCTCACTTGGGTAGATTTGAATTCGAAAGCGAAAGGGATTTCGAGATAGCATTTGAGGCCATGAAGATCGTCGGTTGCGATCATCTCGCTGGGAGAAGCATAGGTGAGATCAGCGGTGGAGAGTTGCAGAAGGTAATAATTGCAATGGCTCTGGCTCAGGAGCCGAAAATTCTGCTTTTAGACGAGCCGACTGCACACTTAGACGTAAACCATCAGATCGAAATAATGAACATGCTCAGAAAGCTTGCAGATAAAGGTATATTAGTTATGGCCGTAATTCATGACATCAATTTGGCTTTGCAATTCTGTTCTAAGCTCATACTAATGAAAGATGGCAGAATCGTCGCCTTCGGTAAGCCTGAAGATGTTGTAAGGCACATCAAAGATGTTTTCGAAATCGATGTTATAATCAGGAAGCATCCGATAACGGGCAAGTTCTACGTTCTGCCCGTTAAGCTTGAGAAGGTTAGAAAGACCAAAGTTCACGTTATATGCGGAGGTGGAAGTGGAGCGAAAATCATGATGAAGCTAAAAAGGGCATCTGCAGGAGTTTTGAACATCCTCGATACGGATTGGGAGATTGCAAACAGTTTGGGATTTGAAATCGTAAGCGAAGCACCTTTTTCTCCAATAACCGAGGAATCCCACGAAAAAAATTTAAGGTTGATAGATAGTGCCAATAGAGTAATCTTGACAGATGTTCCGTTCGGTTATGGAAACTTAAAGAACTTAGAGGCTGCTTTATATGCATCAGAACTTGGAAAGCTGATTGTCATTGAAAAAACACCCATAGAGTGTAGGGATTTCACAAGCGGCAAAGCTACGGAATTATACAAGAGAATTAACGCTGAATTCGTAAAAAGTGAGAATGAGGCAATTTCAATGCTTTAGCTTTTCTGCCGATGAAACCATTGCATCGACTATTCCAAAATCTATTCTGTGCTCCATGAGTTTGCACAGTCCTTCTATCGTAGTTCCGGCTGGAGTGGTAACCTTCTCTATCACGACTTCGGGCTCCTCTAAGTTCAAGAGCTCTGAAGCACCTTTGAAGAGGGCTGTGGTAAGTTTTCTTGCCAGATCCTTACTTAAACCGAGTTTTAAGCCAGCGTAAACAAACGACTGAAATATCTTGGCCATGAACGCTACAGCGCTCGAATAAGCCGTTATAGCATCCAACAACTTTTCATCATCAACCTTCACGACATCTCCCATGCATTCAAGCATCAGCTCAAGCTCAAACTCCTCCTCTGGCGTTAAATCCTCAGTATAGTATGCTGTTATCGATCTCCCCACTTCTGCCGAGATGTTGGTCATCGCTCTAACGACCTTACAGCCCACGACTCCCTTAATATCATCGATCTTAACTCCCGCAACAAAGCTGACCAGGATCTTACCGTTTAAATTCCCCCTAAGCTCGGATAAAACGTTAAAAAGATCCCTCGGTTTTACTGCTATAAAAACCACATCAGAACTATCGACGGCACGAAGATTATCAGAGCAAACTTCACAACCAACATCTTCCAAAAATCTGATCTTTTCAACGTTCCTTCTCGTCACGACAACCTTATACCTCTTGGCCAAAGCCTTAGCAATCGCGCAACCTAAGTTACCACCCCCTATAATCGCTACATCCATGTTAACATTTTATCACTTGGGTTTTTGATACTTTCTTTTGTCTGAGATGCAAAGATTCACCGTGTCTGCTTTAAGGTCTTTAAAAGTCCAATAACTCCATCGAACGAATATTCATCGGGCATCAAAGCTTTAATCCCATAATTTTCGAGTGTTTTCTTTGTTGGCGGCCCTATTGCAATCACGATCTTGTTCTTGAGTTTTTCCAACACATCATCAAATTTCCCCATCACTTTAGCGAGTTCAAAGAAGCTTCTAACCATCATACTGCTCGAAAAGACTATTACGTCAAAATCCATGCTTTCGATGAGCTTTTTCTGCTCATCTCCGTGCTCAAATTCTATTCTGTATAGGATAATCTCTTCGACGTTTGGTAGCTTTAGCAAAATTGGATCTCCTTTGTCACTCCTAACGATTGCAACCTTCTTATCTTTCAGTTCGTCTTTGAACTCTTCGTAAAGCGTCTTCGAATCGAACTTCGACGGCATCTTGGGATCCATCCCAGCCGATTTGAGTATCTCAGCAGTTTTTTTCCCGATCGCTATGACGTAATCGTGCTTAAATTCGTGTTCAACTAAGATCCTTGCCGAAGTTTGGCTAGTGACGATTAATGCATCAAAATCTTTTAAATCCCTTATTTTAGCAATACTTTTGTCATTTGGAACGATCTTAAGAAAAGGAACTGCTACAACGTCAAAGCCCTCCTGCTTAAGCCTTTCTGAAATGCTGGTAAGATATTCCTTTGGCCTCAATATCGCAACTTTCACGCTTCAAGCTTACTGTTTCGCTTTTAATCGTTTGCGTTAACGTAAATAGTCCAGCCGATGAGTTCAAGCACATGAAAGTTACGTTCCTAGGCACGGGAACTTGCATAGATACTTCAAAAGCTCAGAGCTGTATTATGGTGGAAGGAGAGGAAACGAAGATATTGGTCGATATTGGCGTTGGGGCGTTTATGAGGTTGAACGATTTCAACGAAATAAACGCCGTTCTGCTTACACATAACCATTTGGATCATAACGGTGATCTACTTGCACTTCTAAAGGCTAGATGGCTAACTGGAGGAGAAGAACTACTCGTATTCGGTCCGATTGGAACTAAAGCGTTCTTGGAGTCTCTGTTTGAGGCTTACGCATATCTTAGGCGAAAACCCAAGTTTAAGGTTTTAGAAGATCCAGAATTTGAAATCGGAGAGTTCAAGGTTAGAACTATCCCAACAAGACACTCGATTGTCAGCCAAGCCTATATAATCGAGTTTGATGGTAAAAGAGTTATCGTGAGCGGTGATACGAGTCCATTGAAGGAGCTTATGGAGATAGAGTGTGATGTGCTTATCCATGAGATGTCCCTTCCAAGCGGAAGAAGCGATGCCCACACAACTCCAGAAAACTTTGCTGAGGTTCTTCCGTTCTGCAAGGCTGAGATCGTATATCTAACACACATGTATCCTCACGCATACGAGGTGAAAGACAAGATAATCGAGCAACTGAAGAGCGTTAGGGATGATATCAAATTCAGAATTGCTGAGGATCTCATGAGCTTTGAGGTTTAACTTAGTATGCAAAAAGCCTTATAATTTTTTGAGCGTTAGTTAGGACTGGTGAAATTATGAGATTTATCGTGAAGAACTTTGGCCCAATTAAACATGCTGATGTTACTTTGGGAGATTTTACAGTTTTCATAGGGCCAGGAGGAACTGGAAAATCGTATTTAGCCTATTTGATTTGGACGCTTCAAAGAATGGAACCTGATTGGGATACATTGATACTTGAAATTCCAACATCAACTGCCTTCCGTCAAGCGGTTAAAGAGATCACAGAAATGAACGTAATATCTGAACAGACATCATATGACTTGATAAGCACGGTAATGGAAGTTCATGAAGAAGCAATTAAGAAAAATATTCCAATATTTTTGAAAGATACATTTAGAATAGAAAATATAGAGGATCTAATCTCATGGGAAGCAAATCATACACAGATAGATATTTACAATGATAGCAAAACAAAAGGTTTTACTATAGTAATTAACAAAAATGGGTCTTTATTTCTGAAAGGTTTAAGCGATATTGCCAGTGATGAGCCATTTAGAATTGAATACATTAAGGATAGAAGAATGCTAGTGCTCAAATATAATGACATTATGGATTATAAGATTATTATTAAAGATGATAAAGATAAAAATGTAGTTGCTGATGAATTAAGTGGATTTTGTGGAGGAATTATACCTACAATTCTTAGGAGAGTTTTAGATAATTATGCACCTTACAGACCAAGCTTTATTTTAACTGATAGTAAATCAGGTCTACTTAGAATTGCACCAAGTCTAATTAGGACAACTCTTATACGAACAGAAAAGCTTCCGCTAAATCTACCAGATAGAGAAATGTTATCCAAGTGTATTATTGATGATTCTACCGTGTTGGATGAAGAAGTCAGTAAAATTGCCAATTTTCTTGAAAGTGAAATAGGTGGTAAAGTTATCATAAAAAGTTATGGTATGATGTTTCCAGAAATATACTTTAAAAAAGGTGAATATGAAATACCGTTGCTTAGAGCTCACTCTGGAGTAAGGGAATTAGCTTTACTTATAACTCATCTAAAATATATTATTGGAAAATCTATAAAAATTATAAATAATAAAATATTTAAAGATCATTTTATAGTAATGGAAGAGCCGGAAACACATCTTCATCCATACATGCAAAGTATCGTAACTAGAGCTTTGGCTATGCTCAGTAAATACGCTGACGTTTTGATAACAACTCACAGTCCAATAATCTTGGATGAACTTGACAATCTAATAAAGCTGAATAAACTGAGTCCAGAGGAGAAGAAGAAGCTGGGATATAGAGAAGAGGAGGGATTAGATCCCGAATCCTTGAAAATATATAGATTTAAGCTTGATGGAACCGTTGAGGAGGTAAGGGTTACGGAGGATGGCATTGAAGAGGAGGAATTTTCGTCTGTGATAGCGGAGCTATCCAATAAATATGCAGAGGTTGAAGAAGCCGTTTGGAGGAAGCTTCATGGTGGATGAAATTGATAAGCTAATTGAGAAATTGAAAAATAAAATCAATGACGATGATTGCTTTGATTTTAGCCTACATATCGATTGTTGCGGAATAAAAGCCTCCAGATATAAGCTTAAGATTAAATTTGACGGGTGTGCAGATAGATATTTTGGCAAGGATGGAGGGTGCGACTGCATTTTCATTTTTTCAGATAAAGTTTGCGTAGTCGAATGCACGACGGGTAAGTTTGGTAGTAGAGACGCAAAAAGAAAACCAGAGCAAATAAAAGCGTGCTACAACCTCGTTAGGTCGTTAGGTTATAGAGGTCTGATTGTGGCAATCTTTTATTACGAATCGTTTAGCAAGAATATTTCAAAAGAAAGAGTGGAACTTGAACTAAAAGATATCAAGAAAAAAGATAAAGGTTTTATAATTAAATTTCGTAAATGCGGTAAAGAACCAATTGCTTGAAATCTTTCAAAGCTAAATTTAAGACACATCAGCTGTAATTCTATTCTATGAAAATCAAGCCAATAGCATTCGACTCATTCGGAGCGAGAAGCATGTGCACTGTAGTTGAGACCAAAGACCTGAAAATCATCATAGATCCAAGCGTGGCTTTAGGGCCGAAGAGATACGGTTTACCTCCGCATGAAATTGAGATAAAAAGAAAGGATGAGCTATGGCAAAAGATCAAGCGTGAAACGCTCAATGCTGATATCGTTATAATCACACACTACCACTACGACCACCACAATCCAAACGAGCCAGAAATATTGGCTGGCAAAATTCTGCTGACCAAGCATCCAAAGAGTGCCATAAACAGAAGTCAGATGGGAAGATCAGCTTACTTCCTTCAGAAGCTTAACGAATTGAAGAACCCGCCCAAGATTGAGTTTGCAGATTCCAGGAAGTTTGAATTCGAGAACATTCAAGTTACGTTCTCAAAACCCGTTTTCCACGGAACGGATAGCAGATTGGGCTATGTGCTCGAAGTCTGCATAGATGATGGCAAAAAGCGTTTTGTCTATACGTCGGATGTCGAGGGAGCTGCGCACGATGATCAGATAGCCTTTATCATTGAATCTGAGCCGGATGTAGTCTTTATGGACGGCCCGATGACGTATCAACCATACGTATTTGGCAATAAGCTCCTTGAAAGGTCTGTTGAAAATGTGTCCAAGTTGATTGAAAGGACAAATGTCAAGGAGATAATTTTGGATCACCACTTAACGAGAGACCTAAAGTGGAGGGAAAAGATCGATCAGATTTTTAAGAAAGCTGAAGAGCACGGTGTTAAGATAAAATCTGCGGCAGAGTTTGGGGGTATTAAGGAGGAGTTACTTGAAGCCAGAAGAAAGGAGCTTTACAGTCACTGAAAAGTATATATTGCCATGATGGAAACTTAGTTCGATGCTGACTCAGGCTGAGATTGAGAAGATTAAAAATACTCTTAAAGATCTCGAAGAAGAAGTTGAGATAATAGTTGTTCCAAATGAAAACTGGAAGGATTTTGAGGATTTTGCAAAGATTTTATCTGAAGCAAATGATAAAATTTCTTACAAAGTCGAAGATCGAGAAGGATTGATCGCTAAGCCGGCAATGATTTTGAAGAAAGATGATCAAGAAAACATAATCTACAATGCCATCCCGTTGAGGGAGGAGCTTGAACCATTTTTAAAGACGATAGTCATGCTATCGAATGGCATTCAAATGAATGAAGTTGAGGGTCTCGAAGCTGAGATAATGGTTTTCGTTATGCCCATCTGCCCGCATTGTGCAAAGGTCGTTGAGACCGTAAACAGCTTTGCTGTGGCGAACCCAAAGATAAAATCGATTATAATCGATGCGAGCAGATTCATCGATCTGATGCAGAAGTTCGATATAACATCAGCTCCGACAACGATAATCAACGGTGAAATCAAGCTTACGGGCTACATATCAAAGGATGAATTGATAGAATGGCTCAAGAGATCATCTGGCGATTACAAGCGTGATTACCTCGTTACTCTCCTCAACGAGAGGAGATTGGATGATATAAAATCCATAGTTGCGAAGAATCCCGAAGATATCAGAATTCTTGCGGAACTGCTTGCACATGAGGAGTTTCTGGTTAGATTTGGAGCGATGGTCGTAATTGAGCAGATAGCGAAGGAAAACCCCGAAGTCATAAAGCTCGCGAAGGATGTTATCCGAAATCTCCTTAAGCATGATGATTTCAGAATAAGAGAGGATGTCGCGATGCTCCTTGGCAGCATAGGTGATGAGAGCGACGTCAAGTTCTTGGAAGAGCTTCTGAACGAGGAGAAGGAAGAAGTAAAGGATTCAGCGATGGAAGCTATCGAGGAAATTAGAAGCAAGCAGAAGAAATGATATTTGCAGAACTGAAGCTGAAGAACGGTGTCGTTAGGATACCTTTCGTTTGCCATCAGTGCGGAAAGTGTTGCAAGATTTTGAGCAAGATAGTCTTCGATCCTATCGAGAAGAAGATATACATGGAAAACCTTGAGGTTATATCGAAGCACGTGAATTTGGACGAGCTTATCGAAGAGTTCAGCAAGAAAGTCGATACTAATCATCCAGTGATGCTCCCATGTCCCTTTCTCAGGGACAACAGATGCTCGATTCATCCGATAAGACCTAAAAGCTGTAGGATCTTTCCTTTAGGCAAGGACCTCGATCAAGGTATAGGATGTCCCGGATTGAAGAGACTAAACGAACTAATTTCAGCTTTTAACGCTGAGAATGTGGAGTTCAAGTTCGTCGAAGGGGATATCGAGAAGATCGAAGTAAGTAAAGAGGTCGTTGAGAAATTCCTATCGCTCAATCCAAGTGATGAAGAAATAGAGCTGTTTTTCAAGCTGAATGGAAAAATCTTATCAGGCTTTAAAGCGTAAATCGTTACGATATGCGTTATAATAGATGAAGACATAAGGGTTGGCATATGTTAAATATGTGGAAAGGAGAGAAGAGTTATCGTTCGCTTCTGCTCTGGCAAGGTTGCCGAAAGCATATGCATATCCTGCGATAGAAAACGTAGGCTATAGGAACCTTGGAACATTCTCATCGTAGGGCGGATAGATCACCCCTTTCTCTGTTATCAGAGCCGTAACATATCTAAGCGGTGTCGGATCGAAAGCCGGATTAAACACTTTCACATCCTTCGGAGCGATCAGGGTTTTTTTGCACTTGATGTTGCAGTAGATAAGCTCATCTCTGCTCCTTTCTTCTATAATCACTTCATCCATCGTCCTCTCCCAGTCGAAAGTCGTGATTGGAGCGGCAACATAAAACGGAACACCGTGCTCTTTTGCAACTATTGCAACCGTGTATGTGCCGATCTTGTTGAAAACAGCATCTCTAACAATTCTATCAGCTCCAACGATAACCTTGTCCACCATCCCCTTCTGCATAACTATCCCAACCATGTTATCCGTGATCAGTGTCACGTCGATCCCATCTCTCATCAGTTCCCAGCATGTTAGCCTCGAGCCTTGGTTTAGAGGGCGGGTTTCGCAAGCTATGACCTTGATCTGCTTTCCTTCTTCAACCGCACTCCTTATTACTCCCAAAGCGGTTCCCCAATCGACTGTCGCAAGTCTTCCAGTGTTGCAATATGTCAGCACGGTATCTCCGTCTTCAAGCAACTTCGCTCCGTGCTTACCCATGAGCTTGTTTCTTTGAATATCCTCTTCTGCAATCTTCTCCGCCTCTTCCAAAGCCAGCTTTCTGATCTCTTCAACATCGTTACCACTCAAAGCTTTTTTCAGCACCCTTTCAATTCCGTAAAAGAGATTTACAGCAGTCGGACGGGTTGAGGCTAAAAGCTCTGCTCTTCTCTTTACGTGCTCCTTCATTTCATCCACATCGCTAAAATCTCGCTCAAAACACGCTAAAGCGATTCCATAGCCTCCTGCAGCCTCTAAGGCAGGAGCTCCTCTTACCGCCAATCTCTTTATAGCATCTGCCAACTGCTCGACACTTCTACACTCTATGATTTTGAATTCATCTGGCAAAAGTGTCTGGTCGATCAACTTTACAGCATTGTCTTCCCAGAAGATCGTTCTCATGCTGAAAGGTTAGCTTGCACAATATATATTTTAGCCAATTATATCGCCTTCAGCAACAATAACGTTTAACTTCATGCATGCAAATACCGTCACTGATGCAGCTAAAGCTAACAGACTTTACTCAGCTTTTTGAAGAGAGTAAAGAGGTAAATAAAAGATGTCAGATTTTGCTTGAAGAAATGAAAGCTTATCACACTCACCTTTTGGAGGAACTGAATAAGATCTACGAGATAGCTAAGAAAGCCAGAGCTAAGGGGTTGGATCCTTCAACGGAAGTCGAAATTCCGATTGCTAGGAATATGGCTGAAAGAGTAGAACAGCTGATGAAGATCGAAGGCTTGGCTAGAAGGATAATTGAACTTGAGGAGGAAGGATTGAGTAGAGAAGAGATCTGCTTTAAGATTGCTGAGGAGATCGTTAAGGGGAAGTTTGGAGAATTTGATAGGCTAACGGCGATCGATAAGGCTATAAGGACTGCTGTTGCGATTCTAACGGAAGGAGTCGTTGCAGCTCCAATTGAAGGTATAGCTAAGGTCAAGATCGATAAAAACCACGACGGAACTGAATTTTTAAAGATCTACTATGCCGGGCCTATAAGGAGTGCCGGTGGAACTGCTCAGGTTATTTCGGTGCTCGTTGGAGATTACATAAGGCGAATCGTTGGGTTAAACCGCTACATTCCGACTGAGGAGGAGATTCTGAGATATTGCGAGGAGATTCCGCTCTACAAGAAAGTTGCCAACCTTCAGTATTTGCCGAGTGATGCAGAAATCAAGTTGATAGTTTCGAACTGCCCCGTTTGCATAGACGGTGAGCCGACCGAGGATGTAGAAGTTTCTGGCTACAGGAATCTTCCAAGGGTTGAGACGAACAGAGTCAGAGGAGGTATGTGCCTCGTTATAGCTGAAGGTATAGCTCTTAAGGCTCCAAAGCTCAAGAAGATGGTGGACAAGCTTGGAATCGACGGCTGGGAGTGGCTCGACAAGCTGATCAACAAGGAGTTTGAGGAAGAGCGGAAGGCTGAAGAAGTAGAGAAGTATACGAGTGGTCTCTACGAGGGTAAGGCTGAGGAGAATGAAGAGGAGGAAGAGGTCGAGATAGCGGAGAAGCTCGACAAGGAGGAAAAGTCTGAAGAATCTCAGATAAGGCCAAAGGACAAGTATCTCTCAGACATAGTTGCGGGAAGACCGGTCTTCAGCCATCCATCGAAGAAGGGTGGTTTCAGGCTTCGATACGGCAGAGCGAGAAACTCTGGATTTGCTACGGTCGGCATAAATCCGGCGACGATGATAATCGCCGACAGCTTCATCGCCATAGGAACTCAGCTTAAAGTGGAAAGACCAGGAAAGGCTGGAGGTGTTGTGCCGGTTACGAGCATAGAGGGGCCGACGGTCAGGCTGAAAAACGGGGATGTCGTGAAGATCAACACTGTTCAGGAAGCTTTGGCTTTGAAGGACAAGGTGGACAAAATACTGGACATGGGCGAGATTCTGATAAACTTCGGAGACTTTTTAGAGAACAATCACCCCCTCATGCCCTCAAGCTACGTCTACGAGTGGTGGATTCAGGAGGTTGAGGGAAAGATTCCGAAGGGAGATTACAGAAAGATCGATGAGGACAAAGCTCTCGAACTTTGCGATGAGTATGGCGTTCCTCTGCATCCTGATCACACATATCTCTGGCATGATATAAGCGTTGACGATTACATCTATCTCCGAAATTACGTAGCTGAGCATGGAAAAGTTGAGGGAAGGGGAAAGTCTTGTTTGGTTTTGGACTACGACGAGAGAGCTAAGAAAATTTTAGAGGATCTTCTCGTAGAGCATAAGGTTAGGGATGAAAAGATAGTCCTTGACAAGTGGAAAGTTTTGGTTAGATGCCTCGGCTTAACGTTCGAGCTCAAGCCTATAAAGGCTGAGATTGAAGGGAATGACGTTCTAAGCATCGTTCGAAAGCTTTCTGGTTTAGATGTAAGAGCTAAAGCACCAACCCGAATAGGGGCGAGGATGGGCAGGCCTGAGAAGTCGAAGGAAAGGAGAATGAGCCCTCCACCGCATATGCTCTTTCCTCTTGGCTTAGCGGGAGGAAATCAGAGAAATCTGAAGCAGGCTATAAACTACACAGAATCTTACAACTCCACTAAAGGAGAGGTTGCGGTGGAGATCGCCCTTAGGAGATGTAAGGAATGCGGAAAAGAGACATTCTGGCTCAAGTGCGATCACTGCGGTGGTCTCACCGATCAGATATACTACTGCCCGAAGTGTAGGATAAAGATCGGAAGCGAAGTCTGTCCAAGATGTGGAGAAGAAGCTAAGGGATACATGAAGAGAAGGATAAACGTCAGAGAGCTTTACGAGAATGCTTTAAAGAATTTGAACGAATGGGACAGCTTCGACACTATAAAGGGCGTAATCGGTCTGACTTCGAAGATCAAGATGCCGGAAAGGATCGAAAAGGGTATTCTGAGAGCTAAGCACGGCGTATTCGTGTTCAAAGACGGGACGATCCGATACGACATGACAGATCTACCCATCACCCACTTCAAGCCGAAGGAAATCAACGTGAGTGTTGAGAAGCTGAAGGAGCTCGGCTACACGGTCGACTGGCAGGGGAACGAACTCAAGAGCGAAGATCAGATCGTAGAGCTCAAGCCTCAGGATGTCATACTCTCAAAGGACTGTGCTGAGTATTTGGTTAAGGTTGCAAAGTTTATAGATGATCTGCTCGTTAAGTTCTACGGGTTGGAGCCCTTCTACAACGTCGAAAAGCCCGAAGATCTGATAGGCCATCTGGTGATAGGCTTGGCCCCTCACACCTCAGCGGGAGTGCTCGGAAGGATCGTTGGCTTCACAGACGTTTTAGCTGGTTATGCTCATCCATACTTCCACGCAGCAAAGAGGAGAAATTGTTTCGCTGGGGATACAGAAGTGCTTGTGAATATCGATGGCAAAGTTAGAAGGATTACAGTGAAAGAGTTATACGAGCTATTCGAGAACGAGCGATTTGAAAAGGGCGTTTGGATTAGAGACAAGCCGAAGGCAAACGTTAGGGTTTACTCTTTCGATCCGGAAAGCGGAAAGGTCGTTCTGACCGATATAGTAGATGTGATCAAAGCACCATCTCCAGAGCACCTAATCGAAATTGAGCTTGAAGGAGGAAGGGTATTTACGGTCACTCCAGACCATGACGTTTTGGTTTACGAAAACGAAGAGATACTCAAGAAGAAGGCTTTCGAAGTTAAGGAAGGAGACGTAATGGTTTCACCCCTAATTGAGTTTGACGAAGAAGATGTTAAACAGATCGATCTACTTAAAGAGTTTGCCAAGCTTGAAGATCTACACAATATAGTAACCGTTCGTGGTATAAAGCAATTCTTGGAAGGAATTCTGAGTGTAGAAGAGAGAAAGAGATATTACACTAGATTAAAGCTTGATTCAATATCACTGAATGAACTACTTGAAATTCTGGAAGCTAAAGGCTTAACGCTTGAGGATGTCCCACAAGATGCTCAGTTAGGCGTTAAGAGGGATAAAGTGCGAGTAAAAAGGTTCGTGAAAATAGAGCCTTTACTGAAGCTCGTAGGTTACTACTTAGCCGAAGGATACGCAAGATGCAGTAGGAGTTGTTATCAGATTGTTTTCTCCACTTTCGATGGAAAAGTAAAAAGTGAAATTGTAGAGGCTGTCAAGGAAGCTTTTGGAGATGGTGTTAGAGTTAACGAGAGAGAGTGGAAGCTTACAATCAGCTCAAGAATAATCTATCTGCTCTTTACAAGGATTCTGAGAACTGGGAGCAATGCTCATGACAAAAGAGTTCCGAGTTTCGTGTTTAAATTGCCAAAGGAGAAGGTTAGAATTTTGCTAAGTGCATACTTCACGGGTGATGGCTCTGCTTTGAAAACAAAGCCGAGAGTTAGCGTTTACAGTGTATATCTACCATTGCTTAGGGATATTGAACTACTACTCATGAGATTTGGGATAAAAGGATACTTTACAATGGATAGAAATGCAAACAGAGGAAATAGCATCGCTTTAAGGTATTACAAACATAGGGGACTCAAAGCACCGATTTCCAAGGTTTACGCTTTTAATATCGCTGGAGAATACTACGATCGATTTTTTGAAGAGATTGGATTTAACATCGAAAGAAAGCAGTCTGTTTACGATTTGCACAGAAATAAGACTCGCAGGAAGGATTTAAGAAGAACCGAATTTGGATGGTTATTGAGGGTTAGAAATATCAGATACGTAAAAGCTTCTGAGCCTTTCGTTTACTGTTTGAACGCACGACATTACCACAACGTGCTGATAAACGATTATATTGTTTCAGCTCAATGTGATGGCGATGAGGACTGTGTTATGCTCCTATTGGACGGCTTGCTGAACTTCTCTCGTTACTATCTACCAGACAAGAGAGGCGGACAGATGGACGCACCTTTGGTGCTTACCGCGATAGTCGATCCGAGAGAGGTGGACAGCGAGGTTCACAACATGGACATCGTAGAAAGGTATCCGCTGGATTTCTACAAAGCGACTCTGCGCTACGCTGATCCGAAGGAACTCGTCGGGATTATCGAGAGGGTAGAGGATAGACTTGAGAGTGAGCTAAGATTTTGCTGTCTCAGCTTTACCCACGATACGGAAAGCATAGCTCTAGGAGTTAAGGAAAGCGCGTATAAGTCTCTCGAAACAATGAAAGATAAGGTCAACGCCCAGATGAATCTTGCGGAGAAGATTGTAGCAGTGGATGAGCACGACGTTGCGGAAAGAGTCCTCAAGTGCCACTTCTTGCCTGACATAATCGGAAATCTAAGGGCATTCTCAAGGCAGGAGTTTAGGTGCGTCAACTGTAACGCAAAGTATAGGAGACTCCCACTGGCTGGCAAATGCTTGAAATGCGGAGGAAAGTTGACGCTGACGGTTCACAACAGCTCGATAACAAAATATCTCGATCTATCAAAGTTCCTTTGCGAGAAATATAACATTTCCAACTATACTAAGCAGAGGCTGATGCTGATCGATTTGGAGATAAAGTCGCTGTTCGAAAGCGATACGAGAAGACAGATCAAGATAAGCGACTTCTTCGGATGATCATTCGAAACTATTATTTATTTTCAGCCCTTAATTCATATGGATGATGAATACGACCTGCGCAGAGCGAAAGCGATGAAGATATGCACCACCGCTGATAAAAGAGCAAAATTTTTATAATCAAATTTTTGACTTGCAATCGTGGTTGCATCGCTCATATTCAGTGCGATCGTGATAGTTGGAATAATTATTTTAAGTCAAAAATATGGATGGAAGGGTTTTAGGGTTAAGCCGAAAGATGTAGTTGTTTGGGCCATTTACGGTTTTCTAATTCCGATTTGGATTCAGTTTGATTATGTTTTCGCGAACATCAACGCTCTCGCCACTATCGTTTCTGCGATTCTGTTCGGCATCGCTTTCGTGATTTTGTTCGGGATCTTCAAGAGAAAGAGCATTCCGATGCTTCCAATAGTGACTACTGCAACGATCGTCGTTTATTTAATTTTGGTTTATGCATACACTCCTCCATCCCCATCGGATTGGAGTAGATGGGCTACATTCGGTAGGTTCACGCCTCCGGATGTGTTCGGCAACGCTTTTTATCTTGCCCCACCTTGGATCGCCGGTTTGGCAATTGCTAGGACAAAACCCAAGCTCGTAATACTTCTACCGGCGTTCGTTTTCTCGTATAACCTATCACTCCCACTCGTCCTAAGTGCGGCCAAAATATTGGTCAACGTGTCCGTGTATCTTATAATGGCATACATAGTTGTAGCTTTGATAGTCTATTTGACAGTGAGGGGGTCTCGAACATGAAGGTGTATAGGGTCAAGATCGGATACATGCCTGACTCATCTGGCGGCTTCGGATTCGGAATGATGCTGATGTTCTATCCCATACTGGTCGCTATGATAGCTTCCGCATGCATTTACACAGCATATGTCTGCGGGGCGTTTGGAGATGAAGATAAAGAGAAAGATCAGACCTGAATTCTTTGGCGGTATAATCTTCGATCCAGAGCTCAGGATTACAGCTTACGTCGATAAAGATTTCATGAGAAAGCTTGGTTACTACGATTTTCCAGATATCGATTACCTTTCAGCTCCAGAAGTCGTTCACGTGGAGGTTACGAAAAGGTGTCCCTTGAACTGCAAACACTGCTACGCCAACGCCGGAGTTGGCGAAGAACTGAGCTTGGAACGGTTCAAAGAGTTGATGGACATCCTCGCGGACATGAACGTCTTTCAGGTTTCGTTCGGCGGTGGGGAGCCGTTCTGTAGGGAGGATTTTCTGGAAATAGCTAAATATGCTTATGATTGTGGAATGGTCCCAAACGTCACCACCAATGGCGTTGTGATCAAAACGGACAAGCTCGACATTTTCGGGCAGATAAACGTCTCGCTCGATGGAGCAGACAGAGAGACCTACGTAAAGGTTAGAGGTTGCGACAATTTCGATAACGCATTGAAGACAATCAAAGAGCTCGCTAAGAGCTACGATGTCGGGATAAACGTCGTAGTCACCAGACACAACTTCGAAAAGCTTGAAGATATTTTCAGGCTCGCGGAAGAGCTCGACGTTCTTGAGGTGATGCTGATAAGGTTGAAGCCAGTAGGAAGGTGTAGAGATGTTTACGAAGAACTCAAGCTTAGCAAAGAACAGTTCGAGCGATTCGATTCGAAGGTAAGATCCTTGCTTGAGTTTGATGTGTTGCTCAGAGTGGATTGCGCGTTCATGCCATTCTTGAATCCAGACGAGAACATTCTAATAGGTATGCAAGGATGTGATTGCGGGATTTCGAGCCTAGCAATCAAATCGGATGGAACTGTAACACCCTGCAGTTTTCTCAACTATCATTTAGGATTTTACAGAGATCTGAGGGAGATTTGGAACAGTATGAACGATTTTAGGAAATATGAGGTAAACGAGTGCAAATGTTGCCAGAAGTATTGGATTTGCAGAGGAGGTTGTAGAGTTTTTTCAGAAAATGGGAAGGATTCTGAATGTTTGTTATAGATCGCTATTCTGCTAATTCCCCTTGCGAAAGCGAAGGGTAGTTCACTACAACACAATCAACCAAATATAGCCTCCTTCAGTGTCATATAGCTCCTGAAGCTGTAATCCCTCTTATACTCCTTTAGTAGCTCTACGGGCGGTTTGTTGATCTCCGCCTTCTCCAATATCTGCTTGGAGCAGAGGTATGTTATGAACTGCGTGACGTTGCTCGGGTTCGGAGAATCGAAAGCCCTTTCGAAATCTATGAAATAGACTTTATCATCCCTGATCAGTATGTGCTTCCCCGGGTGGTTCATCTCCTCCTTTTGAATCCTCATCCTATCCAAACGGTAACAGATATCCAAGCACCTTTGCAAAATCCTTCTCAACTCTTCACTATCGGATTGTTTGATGAAATTCCTGATGAAAATACCATTTATAAACTCCATCTCAATCGATAGTTCTTCTGGGTTGAAATCGAACAGCTTGGGAACGAACCTCTGAGATTGGAGAACCGTGAGGTATCGAACTTCTTTCCAGAAGTTGTATCTGAACTGTGGCTTAAAGATCTTTATCGCCTTCCCGTCTTCAACGTAAACCATGGAGTGCTTTCCCTTCAATGTGAGCATATTCTATATACCGATCTCTCTGCTTATAGCTCCTGCGATAGTTTTAAGTCCAATTTTAGGAGTTCGTAGATGTTTTCGACATCTCTGATCTTTTTGTAGAGGTTGCCCTTGGCGTTGTAGTTCACAGATAGAGCAGAAATGTAGCCCGAAGCAACCTTAACGAATCCTAAGTCTTCTGGCTTAAGGACTCTGCACAGCGGGCATTCCCTCTCCAAATAGAATCCTCCCAAAGCTATGAGCTTCAGAGCTCTGCTCAGAGATTCTGGAGAAGTGAGAGAACCAACTTTAGGTTCTTTGGGAAGAGGAACCTTCACGAAATAGACTGAGCAACCCCTTTTAACTTCGTCTGGAATAAATTTGGTTGCATCTTCAGCATAATATACGAGTTCTATCAGATCGTTACAGAATTCGAAGGATATAATGTGCTTCCCTCCCCTTCCCAATTCGCCGATCCTTCGCTCTTCGATTATTTCACCACCGATCCTTTCGATGTTTGATCTTATCTCGACAAGTGTTGTTTCGGGAAGATGAGAATCGACGAAGACGAGCTTATTTCCTAAGATCACCGCATGCCCAACATCTCCTCCAGAGCCAGCGTAGAGCACTGGAAGGTTGAGATTTGCTTTCTCGACCTCTTCGGCAATTCTGAACATGAAATCGAATTCCTTTGGTTCTAAGATGTCACTTAAAGCTTTGACTCTCTTTTTCATCGATGATGGATTTTTGCGGAGGATTTTAAAGCTTTGATTAAATAAATTATTTCTAAAATTTATATAAATATATTATAACTGGCAGACTCAATTTGGAAATATTGCTACGCTAAAATCTTTATCATAACAACTCCAAGAAAGGCACGATGAACGTATGCGTTTTATACTCTGGAGGGAAGGATTCCAACTTGGCACTGCTGAAAGCTCATGAGGAGTTTGAAGTATCGTGTTTGGTCACGCTCAGCCCCAAATCTGAAGAGAGTTCGATCTTTCACTATCCAAATACTGAACTCGTAAAACTTCAAGCTGAATCGCTTGGAATCCCTCTGATCATGGAAACATGCTCAGATGATGAGGAAAGCAGTTTAAAGGCTCTCTACAATGCGTTGAGAAAAGCTAAGGAGTTGTATAGTGTAGAGGGAGTTGTTACCGGAGCGATTAGATCAACCTATCAGGCTACGAGGTTTCAGCGAATCTGCGACGATTTGGAGTTGTGGTGCTTCAACCCGCTCTGGCTCAGAGATGAGATCTCCATCTTAAACGAAGCTTTGGAGAGGGGATTCGAAATAATCTTTGTTAGGGTTGCCGGCTTAGATAGATCGATGCTCGGTAAGAGGCTGAACGAAGAGATAGTTCAAAAGTTCGCGAAAATGAGGAGTTACTTAAATCCGGCTGGAGAGGGGGGAGAATACGAGACTCTCGTCTTAAACATGCCATTGTTCAAAAAAAGGATTAAAATATTGGAATTCGAAATAATTGGGGGAGAATTCGACGCAACACTGATAGTAAAACGGGCGGAGCTCGTATGATACTTATAGTTTCGACGTGCAGATATTCGCTAAGCGAGGAGGAATTCGTCAGACCTATAGTGGAG
The DNA here is from genome assembly GCA_027064525.1 of Archaeoglobaceae archaeon. Taxonomy (GTDB): domain Archaea; phylum Halobacteriota; class Archaeoglobi; order Archaeoglobales; family Archaeoglobaceae; genus WAKM01. Next base: position 8,984 of record JAMOPJ010000046.1, on the reverse strand, counting down.
ATCGTCCAAGACTGCGGGTTTGATTACGAGGTTAGGAGATACTCCGAACGAATAGAGCCAAGCGAATACTCCAAAATAATAATATGCGGGACTGCCCTGAGAGACTTCGATTACCTCATATACATACACAACTTTACGCAATTGATCGATTACGATGGAACTGTCTTGGGAATTTGCGCTGGCTACCAGATATTGGCGAAACTGTTCTCGAACGAGCTTGAGGAAGTGAAGAAGATAGGAGTTTACGACGTTAAGGTTGTAAAGGATAATCCTCTAATCGATAAAGATACGAGATCATACTTTTTGCATAAGTTCTCTCTAAAAAAGACAAACGAACTTTTGGAGCCGTTGGCCATGCAGAACGATGAGATTTGCGTTTTCAAAGTGAAGAGTAAGGAGTTTTACGGTGTCTCCTTTCATCCAGAAGTGCTGAACAAAGAGATCATAGTAAATTTCCTTAGATTATAGAATCCCTGACTCTAACAATTTCCTTCACCCTTTCGATGTCTATCCCACCCCTTCGCTTGAAGTAAGTTCCGACTATAACACCATCGCAGAACCTTGCGAGTTTGGGCAGATTATTTGGTGTCACGCCACTTCCAACGAGCACGGGCATTCCCGCAACTTTCTTAACGGTTCTAACATCTCTCAGGCTGACCGGCTTTCCCGTTGCACTCCCAGTCACTATTAGTGCATCTATTAGACACCTCTCCGCATTCTTCACATATTCCTCCAAGCTCACGAAGTGATGCGCGTGCTTCACGCAGATGTCTGCGAATATCATCGCGTTGCAGTCTATTGCTTTCTTGAACCTCAGGACTTCTCCAGCCTCACCTTCGAGCCAACCCTCTGGCGAAAGAGACGCATAGAACAGTTGATTGATTCTAATGAAATCCGCCTTAACCGCTTTTGCTATCGCAAGAGCCGATTTAGCGTCGTTTCTAAGAACGTTTATTCCTAAAGGTAAGCCCGTTTCTCTTTTAACCTCCCAAGCGATCACACTCATACATGCGACGGTTTCAGCCCCAACAGTTTTCAAAAAAGGCTTATCTCCGAAATTTTCAACGATTATAGCGTCCACTCCACCTTCTGCCAAAGCCTTAGCATCTCTCAATGCGGATTCGAAAACGTCCTCAAACGACGAATAGTTTGGAGAGCCGGGGAGGGGCTTCAAATGGACAACGCCTATAATCGGGAACATATATCTTCGATCTTCTTCTCGATCTTATCGATAAGATCCTTAATATCTCCAATCTCCTCCTTCAACTTCTTAAAGACTTCATCCGCATCGTCTCTAACCATAGCACCGTGCTGAGTGGGTTCTATTATTCCAGACTGCTCCAAAACTCTAAGAGAGTATCTAACCTTGTGTTTCGGAAGCTTGATCATATCCGCTAGTTTGAATATGCCGATCGGCTGATTTTTTTCGACGAGTTCGAGAACTTCTAAATGTCTCAGTGCCACTTCCGCTTCTTGCTTCAACTTCCTCAATACCATGTCAAATATTAACAAGAAAAATTTAAAACTTTTTTGTATCTCAACTAATTATGAAATTTTTATTAAAAATAATTACGATTTGAACAATTCGATTTCAAGCTTCTTGGGATCGTATTTCCAGTCAGCCGGCAAAACTCCCTTCTCCTTGTAGTAGTTCGATAGCCTCCAGATCTTAGCTTCGATCAACTGCAGACCTCTCATGTTGTGCTTGTCCTTCTTGTGAACTTCCAAGTGCTTCCTGAGCCTTATAGCTTTCTTAATCAGGGACTTCAGGTCTTCAGGCAAACCTATATCGATTCCGTGCTCCTTCAGAATCTTCACAAGCTTCTTTCCAGTAACTTGCCTAACCGAAGGAATGCCATAGCGATCTCTGAGAATCATTCCAATCATGCTCGGCTCGTAACCTTCCTTGTAGAGTTCCACTACCAGCTTCTCAACTTCTTCAGGCTTCATCTCAACCCATTCTGGGGGATGATCCCTATACACCTTCTTTGATCCTGATCTGCCCCTCCTTCTCGCATGCATTCTCGCCATGAGCATCACCTTCTCCCAAGATCTCTACTCCCACTTAAATAAGTTGCGATCGATAAACCTTTATTCAAAGCGTGATCAATTCCGCCGATGATCTTCGACGATATAGGTAGCTTCCCACTGCCGAAAGGAATAACGAGAGATTGGGTTATGCAAAACCTTTACAGCAAGGAGTATGAGGAGATTGTTCAGCGGGCTTTTTTGATGAAGATCAACGCCGGTGTTGAATGCCCCACGTATCCTCAATTTCAAGATATGGTCGAACAGTTCATGCGTATCATTCGCAATTATCAGGAAGACGGATACCTCGTTATGAAGAGCGAAGCTAAGATTATTGAGCTTGAATACGTTGAAAAGATTGGTGCAGATGCTGTTAGAGTTTGTGTGACCGGTCCTTTCGAGCTTTACGTTAAGGAACTTGGAACTGTAATTTTTGATGACGTTCTTGAAAACCTTGCGAAGTCTGTTGCGAGATTCGTTGAGAATGCTTTAAAGTATCCGAACGTTGAATGCGTCAGCATAGATGAACCGAGTTTGGGATTAAATCCGGATTTGCAGCCCACGGATGACCAGCTGAAGCTGGCTTTCGAGCCTTTGAAGTTCGACGTTGATGTTCAGATTCATCTGCACGCTCCTCTTTTCTACGAAAGGATACTCGACATCGATACGATAGACGTTATAGGCATCGAATCTGCTAAGGATCCTTCAGCTTTGGATTTCGTAGATCCTCAAGATTTGGAATCCCACGACAAAAAGCTTAGAGTTGGAATTGCGAGAAGCGACATAGATGGAATAATTGCGGAATTCAATCAGAAACACAACGTGAACGCTTGGGAGAGCGAAGAACTCATCATAAAGGCAATCAACGAGGTAGAGAGTCCGGAAGTCATAAAGAGCAGAATAGAGAGAGCATACGATAGGTTTGGTGACCTGATAGCCTACATCGGGCCAGATTGTGGTCTCTTCAGCTTTCCTTCGCAGGAATGTGCTGTTGCGTTGTTAAAAAACGTTAGGAGAGCGTTGGATCTATGGACTACCTGAGCTATTTTATCACGGCTTTTACGACGATATTCGTGATAGTCGATCCGCCCGGTAACATACCTATGTTTATCGCCCTAACGGAAAGGCTGACACACGAGGAAAGAGAGAGGGTTTCAAAAAAGTCCACGCTCATAGCAGCAGGTATGCTGATCGTAGTAGCATTAACCGGCAATCTTCTGCTCGACATATTCCACATATCCATAGACAGTTTGAGGATCGCGGGTGGAATATTGCTGTTTGCAGTGGCGTTGGACATCCTAACTGGTAGCAGGGGTAAGGAAGCCTACGCAAAGAGAGGACTCAAGCATGTGGATGTAGATTCCTTAGCGGTCTTCCCGATAGCCCTTCCCCTATATACAGGCCCGGGAGCCATAACAGCTGCGATAGTGCTGAATTCCGAAGCTACGGATACCCTTTCGAAGCTACTTCTCCTCTTGTCGATAGTTGCCGTTTACGTGATCGTTAGGCTGACGCACATCTACAGCGAGCTAATAATCAAAGTATTAGGAAGGAGTGGTTCGGACATAATAGCGAGGCTCATGGCGATATTCCTAGCGGCGATAGCTGTCGAGTTCGTATTCGCAGGATTGGCTGGAAAAATTAAAGCGATCCTTCATTAAACCATTTTGCGAAGTCTTTCGCATGATAAGTTATTATCAGATCTGCTCCAGCCCTCTTTATCGAAACCAGAATCTCGTAAACGATTGATTTCTCATCCAGCCAACCGTTCATCGCCGCAGCTTTTACCATGCTGTATTCTCCGCTGACATTGTAAGCTGCTGTAGGAACTCCGAATTTTTCCTTTACCCTTCTAACGATGTCAAGATAAGCCAAAGCGGGCTTGACCATTACTATATCCGCTCCTTCCTTCAAATCGAGCTCAACCTCTCTAAGCGCTTCATCGCCGTTGTGGATATCCATCTGATAACTTCTCCTATCACCAAATTTGTATCCGCTTTCCGCAGCTTCTCTGAAAGGCCCATAAAAGCTTGAAGCGTATTTGGCAGAGTAGCTCATTATCGCAACATCCTCAAAGCCGGATGAATCCAAAGCTTCCCTTATCGCTTTGACCATTCCGTCCATCATGCCGGAAGGTGCTACGATGTCCGCTCCAGCTTCAGCATGACTCACGGCAACCTTGCCCAGTATCGGCAGGGTCTCGTCGTTCAAAATCTTCCCATCTTTCACGACACCACAGTGTCCGTGGGTAGTGTATTCGCACAAACAAACATCCGTAACAATCACAGCATCTGGATACTCCTGCCTGATTAGCCTAATTGCTCTCTGAATAACTCCATTACTTATAAAAGCTGAAGAACCGATATCATCCTTATAAGATGGAATCCCAAAGAGTATGAACGCTTTCAAGCCCAATTCCATCGCTTTTCCAACTTCTTCGGCAACATTTTCAACCGGAATTCGATAATAGCCGGGCATCGAGCTTATCTCTTTTGGCTTCGAGATCGTCTCGTCAACGAATATGGGCATTATGAGATCGTTTAGATCAAGCTTCGTTTCTCTGAATAGCGGTCTCAGATGGTCTTTTCTCAATCTCCTCAGCCTTAACTTCGGAAACTCCATACTCCTCTCCTCCAAAGAGGAATTCTACCGCCTCTATAACATCGATTCTGCCGTTTCTCGCAGATTCTCTAAGCCTAACCGTCGGCTTTCTCAAAAACTTCTTGACGAACGATTTGACGAAATCTTCGATTATAGGAATGGCACTCTCATCAATCCCAAACTTTGCTGAAAGTTTGTTGAACAACTCTCTTATTTCCTCATCTTTGACCTCCTCAGCCGCAAGATACATCAAGCTGATCGCCCTCTTAGCCCTGAGATCCTTGAGAAGGGATTTGAGGTGCTCTAACTCCTCCTTGATGATCGCCTCAGCCTTTTCAGCCTCCTTAAGCCTCCTCTTCAGATTTTCCTCAGCAACCATTCTCAGATCGTCGATCGTGTAGAGCGTTACACCTTCGATATCCGCAACACTCTCTTCAACATCCCTTGGCAACGCTATATCTACGATCAAAAGCGGTTTGTTTCTATCCTTCATTATTCTCTCGATCATGTCCTTCGTAATGATGTAATTCGGAGCGGATGTGGCTGAAAACACTATGTCGCATTCAGCTATCCACCTCTCAAGCTCCTCAAATCTGACCGCTTTGCCTCCTACCTCCCTAGCTAATTTTTCACCCTTCTCGAATGTTCTATTTGCGATGTAAATTTCAGCTTTACCCGTCAGAGCTCTCGCTACCGAAGTTCCCATTTCTCCAGCTCCGATGATGAGGACTTTTTTATTCTTCAAACCAAATGTCTTCTCAGCAAGCTCTACAGCAGCAGAACCAATAGAAATAGAACCTTTATTTATCTTAGTAAGCCTTCTAACTTTAGTTCCGACGTGAATGGCTTTTCTGAACACGATGTCTAGAACTTCCCCAATTCCACCGAACTTCTTGCTTATGTGGTAGAAGTCTCTTACTTGCCCCAAGATCTGATCTTCTCCAACAATCATCGACTCCAAGCCAGAAGCTACTCTCAAAAGGTGTTCGAGGCACTTATCCCCTTTATATATGTCAAGAATTCTCTGGGAGACGCCCATTTCGCTCGCGAACTCTCTCAGCATCTCCTCCGTATTTTTGCCGACCACGTATACCTCGACTCTGTTGCAAGTGAAGAGGAGAGCACATTCTTTAATATTTGGATATGATAAAATGCGTTTGATAAGTAATCCACAATTACCGTGCCAAGCTTTTTCAATTTCTTTAATAGAAGCTTTTTTGTGAGAAACTACTAAGCTTGCTATTTCCATCTTTCCACCTCTTCTAAGCTTAGCTATGGACTTTATAAGATTTAGGATTTTCTCCCGCTGACCATTTTGTTGTATAATATTATATTATGTTAATGATCAATTTGACGCAAAAGCTTTTTAAAAACATTTTGATTAATAACCTTTGAGCCGGGGTTGCAGAGTGGTACTGCGCCGGCCTTGAGAGCCGGTGCCCGCAAGGGCTCCTGGGTTCGAATCCCAGCCCCGGCGTGTCATCTGTCATACTTAGTTAACACTATCTCAAATGTAAATTAAAAATATTTCGAATTTGGTGAGGACAATGGCTGAAAACAAACATATAGATTTCATACATGTTGACAGATTTGAGCCAAGGACTATTTTGTATTGGATATCTAGATTGGGTGCAAGTAATATAATACATGGATTTCTGAAGAAACCAGACTCAATTACGACTGAAGAACTTGTAGATGAATTAAAAAAGCGATTTGGTAAAGAAAACAGAGAGCTAATAATCTATATCCGTAGGATTTATAATAACCCTGATTTTGAGGATGGAACCTATCAGTTTATCATTGCTGATGTAACAAACATTCCAGAGCATAAGAAAGATGGAATAAAGCTCATGTTGGCACTATTTAATTTAGAAAAAATTGCACAATCTTATCCAGATCCTGAAATTAGACGAATTATAGGAGAATCTCACGAAATCATCAAACAATGGATTGAAAAGTATTTTGTTAATTTACTTGGATCTTTATTTTCAATTAAATAAATCATTTTTATAAACTGCCATTATGCATCGGTCGGCCATCGGAAGTACCGACGAAAGTGGCAGTCCATTTAGGTCACCCTAACAAACAAATCTTAAGAGCTATAAAATAAATATGATTCGAGCTACTCTAGCTTAACAGAAGCATTACCAACTTCATATAGCGTTTAGCATCTTTCTTAGTTCTCTATTCGATGTAATACTGTTATATATAACTTCCTATGTTTTCGCCGGTGCTGACCCTTTTAGGTTAGACTTTATATACAGCGAGGCTTTAATGTGGTTGCTTTAACCATTATGGGGTCAGCACCATTGTATCATATACATCTTTTAATGGCCGCTCCCGGCGACTCATAAGATTGAGAACATACCCGAACGAATTAATCTGAAGAATGAATCTCCTATAAAGTAACCAAGTGAATATAAGAGGGATGCCGACAAAGAGTGCAATTGCCCCTAATATTTCTTTGAACGGCGTTTCAAGAATTATCGTACCCTTAATCGACGGAACAAGAAACAAAAATATTACACCGAATAAAATTAAAGATAAACCTACAGCAAGATAACTCCACTTATCATCTCGATACAATTTAAGAACATTAATATGTCGAATTAAAACACTTTCAAGCCTCTTTCCCCTTTCAATTAGTAAACGAGTCGGTGTCACCTTCACATTGGCCTTTGTTATCGTCCCACCGGAATCATAATATTCAACTTCCCTCTCTATTATAATCTCCTCTTCCATCTGCTCCCAGATTTTATATCAAAACTTAAACCTTTCGATTTTTGTTGTCGCTGAAACCGTCGTCAATAAATTTACTCTGACTTTTTCTTTTTCTTTTCACGTAAAAATCTACGGAACTACAACAATCCCTTCATCATCTATGGCTCCCATTTCAACCATAACCCTCTCGAGAATGCCTTCAGCATATTCCTCAGCAATACCGAAAACAATTGAAACTTCTCTGAGAATTTCGGATTTGGAATACTTTCCCCTCTTAATCAGAGATGCTATAAACCTGGAAACCTCGTAATAGATTTCTTCTTCATCGTGAATATCCTTAAGAAGAGCGTAAACGGGTTTTCGGTCGATTTCGACAAGCTTAACGAGACCGAGATCGTATTCCCGGATTTCTTTCTCAACGACAACGGAAATTTCGGCCCACTTCCCGCCCTTAAGCGGGACGAGCATTACAACCCCCTCGGGTCACAAAATCTCCTCCCTCCCAAGCTTTACGACTTTGTCGGGCTTAACCTTCTTCTTTTCGACAAGTTCGACGGCTTCTTCAACCGTCGGAGTGTCCTTATACTTCTCGTAAATTTCTTCTATCTCCTCAAGCTTCTTGAGAATGGCTAAGCCGAGAGGTGTTAATTTATAAACTTTCGAGCCAGTCGGTTTTCTATCCAAGACAACATCTACAGTGACTAAATTAGCAGATATTAAATCCTCCAATCTGCGTTTCAATTTAGCGGAATTCATATCTTCGAGTCGCTCCAACTCACTCCAAGTTTTTGGGCCGTCTTTGAGCGCTCGAAGAATCTCATAACTACCGGGTTTAATTATCTTGGGTAAAAATTCGGTAAACTTAATCTTAAGTTCCATACGATTAAATAACTTTACTAATTTTATAAAAATTATCTTACAAATTCGTATTAACATACGATTCCGTAAGGGTTATATACTGTCTAAATCGTAGATTACTACGATGTTGAAAGAAGTTCAGAAGGTCCGGTATAAAACTATGGGTGTTCATATTTACAGAGATTGGCTGGATCTGATAGAAACATTCGTAGGAGAAGGAAAAGAGTTTAACAGCTTCTCGGAATATGCAAGATCACTAATTAGAGAAGACTTGAAAAAGAGAGGTCTCTTAGCCTCTGAATAGAAGCTAAGCCATTCCGATTTTCGCCTTAATTGCTTTGATCTCTTCCTCCAATTTCTTCAATCTCTCATCTAAGTATGTTTTTAGATCTAATCTCAGGGCATCTACTTTATCTCCCAAGTAAGTCTTAGTTTCGTCGATTTTATTGCAGATCGTCTTGGTGGATTCGTCAATTTTAGAGCCGAGGTATTCTCTTGTCTTCTCGGATTCCTCTCTTACGACTCTTTTAACATCTTTGATTTCATCGAGCATGTCGAGCAGAATAGGAATGGCCTTGCCCCAATGTTCTATCTGAAAGGCCTGCATGCATCTCTCGATGGGTGGAACGTCATACTTGTATTCCTCCAATTTTACCTCTTCAACGATAGCCTTCTCGGGCTTCTCAGCCTCGATCCTCTGTTTAAAGAGTTCGATTATTTCATCAGGAGCATCGATTAAGCATACAACAGCTTCTTTTCCGTCGATAAACGTGTTA
>JAMOPJ010000045.1 GCA_027064525.1 Archaeoglobaceae archaeon | reverse complement strand
TATAAACATTACAAACAAATGTTCAAACAAATTAGATGAACTACATCCCCTGTGAAGATTGGATGTGCTTCAACGACGGTGCTAATCTCTTCTTAAGCAACCTACTCAAACGATTGCTTTTGTGGGGTCAAGGCTGTTGACGACGGTTTCGGCAATGTTTTCAAATTACATGTTATTTTTATTTATTGTGAATATATTTAGAATAAGTTTTTATATTTTTATAGACAATATCTATAATTTCCTTAGCTAAATTTATTATAGGGTCTGTCTGAGAAACTTTCACGAGGCTAACAATAGATATCAAAAGAAATAGTGCATAAATCAAATCAAACCAAATATAACTTAGCAAATTTGCCAAATAGATTAGAGCGACGATTGGCAAACCTAAGAGGATGTAAGGCTTTCTTTTCCAAACTCTCCATGTAAAATCCCATAGATTTTTAGCATCATGACTACTTGGGAATGCGTGCATTGCTATTGATACGCCAAGCCAATAGAGAATATATCTCACTTTAATCTTCCAGATTTCAAAAGTTATAGGCGTCATCAATGCAATGATAAAAATAGCTATTGCTATGATGGAATTTACTAAGAAAGGAGCAACTGTAATTAAAAAAGCCTGCTTGTATGTTCTTGGTGGTGCATGCTGAACATAGCCAACAGGATTCCCTAATCTAAAGTAACAAACTTCATAGACTCTAACGCCCGTCTTTTCACAAGCTAACTTATGAGCATATTCATGCATTATCACACCAGGAAAAGTGAGAATCGCTATTATGGTTCCAGGAATAACAATCATGTCTAGCTTTAAACAGAAGCAAGTATATATAATTAACTAATTTTATTTTTTTATAACTGTTAAACGTTAACGTTAAACTGTCTAGCTAAAAATTCAACCAATCTTATAAAAACGAGTAGATGAACCAACCTGCAACAACGGGAATGTTTAATATTTTGCGGTTTTACGAGTATTGATGGAGGTAGAAATCATAAAGGAAGCGGTTAGGGAGGTTTTAAGGGAGGAACTTGAGAAGATTCTTAGGGAAGTCGTGCTAAGTTTGATTCCAGAGGAAGAGCCAGAAGAGGATGAGAAGGTATTTGTGGAGGAAGAGATTTCCGAGGAAGATTACGTTCCTCTTGAGGAGGTCATGAAGAAGTGAACAGGGTTTTTCTCCATAAGAGGGTTATCAAATTTTTAGAAAAGCTCGATGAAAAAAGGAGGGAAAATGTTCTAAAAGTTTTAAAATCTCTTGAGAAATTTCCTCTCATTAGAGCGGACATAAAGAAGATCGGTAAAAAGACTTACAGAATGAGAATAGGTGAAATCAGAGTTATCTTCGATTATGATAAAGATAGAAACGCTATTTTTGTCAAACTAGTCGATTTCAGAGGCCGTGTCTATAAGAGGGTTTAAGATGGCGTGTTACATAACAGAGGCTGAGAACTGATTTTTTTCCTTTCGATAGTAACACCGATCCTTTACCTTATAACCTATAACCCTAAAGGACTGGTATCAACTACCGGAACTTATAGTCATTAAAGCGCTGTTGTTATAGTTTATAATCCTATCCAAGGACGTCCTCAGCAGGATCCTGTAACAGGATCCAATGGATCTCAAATCTAATCAGTTTTCGGTATTCATTATAAAAGTGGGTTAAAAGATTTAACCGCTACGGTTAGTTTTAAGCACACCTAAATTTCGAATTTTCGAATTTTAGAAATTTCGAAGTTTACTTAGGTATAATTCGAAAATTCGAAAATTCACTTTTATTCAGGTAAATCTTGCTACTCCTTAACATAATTCTGGAAGATCCCGGAATCAATCCAGGGGATAAAACCAAATTCTATATTTTCACTTTTCTGCAATTTTATAATTTTCAACTGTAAAATTATTTCAACCCAAGTTGTATAACCGCATTGTAGATAATTTCAACAAGCGATTATATAAAATCCAATTTATATATTTTCATGGATTTATTAGTGTTACTCGAACCAATTGGACCAAACGCAATAACACCCTATGCATTTTTATCAGTATTCATTATACGTTGCGAGAATTTTATTTAAGTGGTATCAGAATACCCTCCTCTGAAAATTTCGTCATCAGCGAATTCTACAAAAGCGTTTATTAAAATGAATTAAATAAAAATATTATTATGCACTTCGATTAGATTGATACTGTCATCTTCTCCTTCAATTTTTAACCATACCATTATTTCACCTTCTTTTTACTTTTTCTATGGAACCTCCTAAGTGTAAGAGCCAGAGTAGCCTCTTTTTTCAGAGTCTCTGTAACTTTTATCCTTCTTTTGCCGGTTTTAGTTGGGTTCTTAATTATTTGGCCAACCTCAGCCTCTTTTATTTCAACCAGTAGCGTCTTTGGGATTTTCTTGTTCATAGGAATGCCTAAATGCTTATGCAAGGCACCTGGATGTTTTATCGCCTTCTGGATCCAGTTCTTCTTTTTCTTTCCACTCTTCTGGCCTTTTCTACTCATAGGATCACCTCCTCAGAAAATACGAGTAGCTCTATCCAAATCCTTCAGAAAACCGTCAATATCGCTCATGGGGTTTCTTGGTCTTTGACCTCCTTTATTTCTCCCTTTACCTTTCTTTTTGCTTGATGATTTGGAAGATGATGATTTTTTAGATCGCTTAGAGCCTGATGATCTTCCAGAGCCTGACGAACCCAAAGCCATGTCTGTTAAGTTATCAAGTACTGATCTTCCCTTCTCCTTTGACTTAATCCTTTTCTTAGCGAGTATTTCAGCTTCATCAGGATCGAGTCCTGCCTTTATCAGCTTCTTTTTCTCCATCTCTATTTTTCTTCGTTCTTCCAGCTTCTTTAACTTCTTTTCAGCCTTTCTCGCAATTCTTTCTTCTCTTATTTTCTCCTTAATTTTTCCAACCAATTTTCCCAAAACCAATTTCTCACCCCCTACTTTCACCGAAAAGCTTGAGCATGAGGGTATCTTTCTCGATTCTACGCATGAGTATCTTTCCTGTGCGATCTATCAGCTTGAGCTTCTTCTTTGCAATTTTCTCAAGCTCTTCAGGGGTTACGGGCCTTGCCTCACCATTTACAATCACGAACAGATCCAATGCCATCACCTCTCCTTTACGAGTAAGGCCCAGAGTACGGCGAAGATCGCTAACACTAAAGCGAGATACATAACCATTCCAACCTCGTAGGGCATGGCAACTATCATAGCTGCTGAGAGGAAGAGCAATAACAAAGCGGTTGGGAATATTGACCTGGATTTAATGTAAACGACTCCACAGGTTAGGAAAACTATGGATGTATAGAACCAATCGCCTATAGCGTTCAGCCAAACTTCTTTAATAGGTGAGAAGAAAGCTTCAGGCCTAGTTAAGTTCGTAAAATTCAATATAGCTGGATAGCTTGAGATATTAAACACGGATTCGTTCAGGACTGACACGTTAAATTTTATTAGCGTTACATTCATTTTAATCACCTCACCCCCTTCTAATTAGTAGATAACCAACTCCAAGTAGCAACAGAGCATCGACAGCGTAACCTATTGGGATTGCAATCTGATCGGGAATAAGGAAGGCTCTAAGAATGTCTGGAAATCCAAGAAATACGCTTGCGGCAAATCTGAGCAATATTTCCAGCCCTGTGATTAAGGCGAAAGCTGCGGAACCTAAATAGTCGAAGATATTAGTTGCATTGCTAAATCGCTTATTTACGTCATTCATCATATCTACGATTTTCTGATGGTCTATCCAGCTTGATCCGGATGCGTATGGGAATATGCCTGTGGCATTTACTATTGTGAAACTAGTTTGCAGCAGTATCATTGCAATTACGAACTCACGTATCACATTCCCACCCTCCTTGCCCGATGTATTACGGCAGCACCAGCTATAATCATCGCAACAGCGACGACTAAACCGCTAACTCTCAGCCATCCCCAATACCACAATAAAGCGGCCATAGCAGCACCAAGAACGCAGGCAATGTCGGCCCTTACTTCGCCAAAGAGTAAAACGACGATTACGATTATTCCTATGGCAACTAAGTTATACAGCCATTCGGGCCAACCTTCGGGAAAGAGTGGAAATCTTATCGGTTGAACGCCTGCTGTTGAGACAAGTCTGGTTACATGAATTTCGGCACCACTTGCCGTTTTGATGTAGAAATGGACGAGATAACTCTCGTTTGCTTTACCTATGTAAACGAAGCTTCCAGATTGTTCGGTAGTTTCGGCATAGTAGAGGTTGGTTCCGTTCGTTGCGTTTATCCAGAACTTTGCTATGGTTACTGGCTCTGGTGAACTGTACTCTAAGGTTACAGTTCCGTTTGGTGCATCATATGCTATATAATAGGTTATCTGAGTTGTCAGAGGCTCTATGGTGAGAGTTCCAATGGTAAGAGTTGTTGTCTTCGAAACTGGAGATGAGAAATATCCTATTGATCTAACTTCCTGTCCATTGCTTACATATATCTGGTAAGGCTCGTTTGCTATTAGGTAATGGTAGGTTACATAATCAGTGGTGATCTTCTGTCTATCAATTTCAACAAGAACTTCTCTGTCGATGTACTTCTTGATTATGATGTCTCCGTTCTTGAATAAACCTGTGTTATCCTGAATATTGAACTGGATTAGAATCACGTTTGAAGTCGGGAAGTAAACGTAAGCAGTGGTTGTATTTGCGAGGGGAACGTAGATCTGAATCTGTCTTGTAATTCCGTTTGAATCTTTCACCCTAAGATAAGCATAGCCTTCGTAAATGACCAAGATCGTAGTGTTACCAGAGATCGAAGTGTTAAGTTGAGCGGTTTTGAGTACATTGAAGTTAGGATCGAGCAGGGTAATGTTTAGAATACCGTGATTTCTCAATTCCGTTTTTGTAAGCTCGTCGTAAACGTAAATGGTTATGTTTGTTGGATTGAATATAGTGTGAATGGCTATTGTAACGCTTCCTGTAGGTACATCAAGCACATGGACGGTTATGTATTTCACTCCTGAGATTTCATAATCTGAGACTTTGTAATTGCTGTATTGCTGACCGTTTACGTAAACCACTAAACCATAACTGTAAATGGGAGTTCCCAAATAGCTTGTATTGAACTGAAATGTTGTATTTGAAGTTACAGTTCCCTCTGGAATGTAAAAGCTTGCATTAACCCACATATCATCCCATGAAGTTACTCTGGACGTTCCAGATTCCGTAAAATAATCAAAGCTTAAGATTGCATCGAAGTTTCCAGAAGTTGCTGAGAAGTTTGCCCAATTGATACCTGAAACGAAATATCTTGAGCTTATAGCCAACCTAACGCTTGGATTTGTTTCGTTTAATTCACCAGTATATTGAATCAGATTGCCGTTAAGTTCAAGAGTGGGATTTATACAACTAAAGGATTTAACGCTTGGAGTTCCGAAGTCAGCAGGGTCAGTGGTCTTAATCTTGTAAACTCGTATGTATTCAAAGTTAGCGGTAGTTCCATAAACTGAAATACCGGGATATCCAACGAAATTGTAGCTTGCATTGGTATAATTTATTGTGTGGTTTGCACCCGTATTTAGATTTTCGACGTAACCAATTACTGTGTCTCCATTGAATATTGTTCTGAATAGGTGTGGATCCCCTTCTACGGTAGTAAATGCGCTACTAACACCGCCTATAGAAGATCCAGTGTCCCACGTATATATGTTGATAGCGTTTCGATCGCCACGCCACAACCAATGCCAAACATAATAGTTAGCTGAAGGATTAACTAAAACCGTTCCCATACGGCTATTTGAGCTTGTCACAATAGTTTCAACGATTATCGGAAAATTGCATGAGATATTAAAGTAAACGACAGTATTTGTCGATCCAGCCGTTAATCCTGTGTTTGATATTGTCAAAACACCATTTGTCTCGTTGACATTTGCATTACCACTGAAATCTTTAATTAAGAGTAGATCGCTTAAAACTCCATCTTCAAAGTCGTCATAAACTACAACTACGAATACTTTGCTTGCATTGTTATAGTTGCTCGGCAAAGCATTAGGATTCCCGTACGCAATGTTAAGTTCAGAACTTCCCGCTGTCAAATTGACCCAAATTACTGCTTTCTGCTCTGTTGTGTTAAAGTATTCAATCCAGAAGTATAGCTGAGTTCCTGAATCGTTGAAAACTCTTATGTCAGCTCCTGTAGAATTTACAAGACTCCAGAAATTATCGTTCGTCCCTAAAGCTTCCAAACCTTCTGTTACATTATATAACTCCCACGTCGTTCCGTTAATTACGATTTTATACTGTGAATACTCTGTTGGAGTAGCTGTAATCGGGAAGCTGAAATACTCAGCCCAGTCTCCTTCCCCACTATTGTCAAAGTTTCCTCCGCTAGCTCTGAACTCAACGTAAGCATTTGAGACTGAACTCAAATAATCAAGCCTGATCTGATTACTCGTCCCATTCGCACTAGGATATGTTTTATCGAAATGAGCTTGAACAGTCGCTCCTTCAACTATCCCAATCCCAAACAATAATAGTAATAAAATAATTAATAAGAATAACTTGAACTTCATAATTCACCACCTAAAAACGTATGATTCCTCTTCTGTTTTAGTGCTCGAGGAGAAAGCATGAATTAGAATGCTAATTCCTATTGGAATTAGCGAGTACTGCATTGTCATTTTAATGAACTGATATGTTGGATGATTTGCAGCTCCAAACATATTTGCAAGAGCATCGATAGCTCTAAACAGAGGTTCAGTGAATACGATAGCTGTAGCGATCATCCAGAATCCAACAATAGCTTCAAGCCAAGCTCTTACAGCCCCCATATCACCTCCCTCACAAACCTATTTCTTTCAAAATCCTATCAATTTGCTTCATTGCTTTACTCACGACCTTTAACGGATTCTGATAAACATTATAGATGTTCCACTCAACCTTTCTCCTCATTTCTCTGCTCTTTCTTGTCTGTTTTCTAGTTTCTCTCTTTAGAACAGATCTTGGTGCTGATGGTACAGATGGGATCTCAGGTGTAGATATAGCAGTGGATATCCCTGCAGGTGGCTTACCCGATCCTCCAGAAGACTTTGACGGTATTGATGGTGGTTTACCTATTGTAGTTTTCGGTTTACTCGAAGGAGTTTTAGGCTTACTTGGTTTCGGACTTGAAGATTTCCCTTTAGATGGTGTACTTGGTTTAGAACTTCGTTCATTCTTACTCTGAGAAGCTGATCCTTTAGCTTTGCTTGAAGTCTCAATATTGCTTGAAATTTCTGGAGAGAGCTCTGATAAAATGTCATAACCATAGCTGAAACCGATGTAACTCTCCTTTGGAGGGGAGAGATAGTAGGAAATGTCCAGT
Source organism: Archaeoglobaceae archaeon (assembly GCA_027064525.1). GTDB lineage: Archaea > Halobacteriota > Archaeoglobi > Archaeoglobales > Archaeoglobaceae > WAKM01. Next base: position 78,929 of record JAMOPJ010000045.1, on the reverse strand, counting down.
ATATCAGTAGCTCTTGGCAGATATGACGATCTTTCCCTCTTAAACAGTAGATCTCGAAGTTCAGGAAGCTTTACTCCTGCTTCTCTTGTAATCTTTACAAGTTCTTCGTAAGTTGGAAGTCGACCCTTCTCAGCGATAAACTTCGCAATAGGGCTTTCAATGTATTTTCCGTGCAACTTTACTCTTAGTTTAGCGTATTCTACAAGTTGCCGTTCAATTGGTAATCCTTTTTCGATAGCATAAGCGGTAGCAATTTCTATTAAATCAGAAACATCCTTCCACCTTCCTTCATGTTTAGGAACGATTTCGCCTTCCTTGAAAACATGCCCACCTTCCAGCTTTCTAGCAGCTTGTTCCGATAGTCTTAACAGTTCCACTTCTTCAACCTTCAAAGGTTTCTGCTCTTCGAATCCGTATGCTATTGCACTTCTCTTTCCACCAAATATGCTTAGATATCCTTCTTTACCCTTCTTCGAGAAGACTTCAATTCCTTTAACCCACTCCTCACCGATCTTAAAGTAGATTTTCGGTTTCTCTGGTGAACCTTCAATTTTATACTCGACTCCAGAACTCTTAAGCTTCTTTTCAAGTTCAGAAACGAATTTCTCTGGATTATCGACGATTACTTCAATATCCTTTGGTTGTCTTGTCATGTACTCGCCCATCTGAAGTTTTTGGGCTACAGAACCGTAAACTTCGATGTTTCCCTTATAAGACGTTATTACTTCCTTAACGATTGGTTTTGCAGGTTCAGGAATGTGCTCGCTCAAGATTTCAAATTTCTCTGGCTTAACTACTGGCTCTTTAGTACTGTAGATCTTTGAAGTTATGTCGTATCCAAGCTCAAAGATTTCAGCATGTTCAGGAGATTTTGCATGTTCTTCTACAGTCTTCTTAAAGAATTCAGTCTCAAGCTTTGAGTAGGCCGTGACAGCTTTACCTTCGATAGCCTCTTTGGGTGCTGGTACTACTCTTCCGACTTTAATTCCCTCACCTTTTGCGATGGTTATTAGGGGTTTCTCCAGAGCATGAATCGTTATACCATATCTTACAGTTCCAAGCTTAGGTTCAGCACCACCTCCCTCCAAAATTGTTAATTTAGCAAAAGCAGGGCGTGGAATTGGTTTTGAAGCAACTCTTAATCCTTCTCCAACAACCAAACCTCCTACAGTTTCTCCAACCAAAACTCCAGCATAATAAGGAGATTCTGTAAAACCACTCCAGATTTTCTCTGGAATCTTGGCAAACCATTCTGCTGTTCCTATAACAAACATCTTTCCAGCTTCTATAGGATTCTTAACTGCCGTCTTGCTTAGCTCTACGATACCCCTACCAACATTGATTAATCCAGTAGTGATACCTAAACCTGCTAATTCGGCCCCAATTTTGATTCTTTCGACTACATTAGTCTCTCTGTCACCTCTATACTCAAGCTCTACTATACATTCTGCAATCTTATTTTCTACATCTTCCAGATCTGGATTTGTTTGCTTAGGAGTTCCAGAACCTCCAAAAGTTGCTTTTCTCAATTCGCTAGATTGAATTTCTTCCGCCTTTTCTTCTTGAATTCTAGCTTTCTCAATTTCTTTAGTTAATGAAGGCAATTCAAGCTTTTTAACCTCTATATCTACACCGTACTTACTTTTTATAGTTTCAACAACCTCCTCAACGCTTTTACCCTTTGATATAAGCTCTTTAACTTCTTTTTCAACTTGCTTCTCGATTTCACATCTTTCAGAAGAGCCTAAAGATCTGCTTGAAGATCCGCTACTCGAAGTAGATTTAGGTTCTCCGCTGGAAGATCTACCGGATGAACTAGACGGACTACTTATTCTAGTTTTTAAACCAAGTTTTGAAAAGAGTTTATTCCAAGCAGATACCGAACCTCTATGCCCTCCTGAACCAGAGCTTGAATGCCCTCCTGAACCTCCGCCTGAAGAGCCTGAAGATGAGCCTGATGATGTCGATCTTTTAGCATTACTTGCTGCAACTCTTAGCCCTGCATCTCCTCCAATTAGACCTGAAGATCCACCTGAAGAACTCCTATGAGATCCTCCAGAACTCTTAGATGGCTTAGATGAATATGGACTATATGTTCCAGGTGCTAAACCCTTGTTTACATAAGTTCCAGGGGCTAACCCTTTATTAACGTATGTTCCGGGTGCCAGGCTCATTTTAACCACCTAGCAACCAGAATAGCAGCTTAATACTAATTGGAGCGCCACCACCAGGAACGACATTCTTAACAGCTTGAGCCACATTCCCTCCAGCGTTCTGTATGATTGCAAAGGCGATAGCACCTACAATGAGTAACATAGCGATCGTGCTTATCCATGGCAGAATGTTTGCAAGCGTATTTCTGGCCCTTCTTCTTTCCTTATTTTTCTCGATCTGAATCTCAGTTTCAAGAAGAATCGGATTAGATTCTTCGAGATAATTGATAACAGCATTAGGCCTGATTACTTGATCTTCTGTAAGCACTAGTCCGTTTGAGAATACATCCTTTACCCATTTGTAAGTTTCATATGGAACTGTGAGAATCTTCTTTCCTTCATATGGGTCAAATATGTGTACAACCTTATTTTCCTCCTCTCCTTCAACTACTGCTGGAAACTGCAATTTTCTCACCCTCCCTCTTCTTTCTTAAATCGTCCATAAACTGTCTAAACTCCTCAGGAGACATCTCAACCGAATTGATAATGGCTTGCAGGTAGTCGTAACGGTCTATTCCGAGTTTCTTGAGTTGTGTTAGAACTGGAATGACTTTAGGCCTGATTGCTCTAGAATAAGGCGAATAAACTATTATGCTTGGTTTGTTGCCAAAAAGGATGACATCTTCCTTTTCAAACTCGAAAATTCCGTTTTTCTTGGTTTTATATGCAACCCCCTCGAGTTTAGCGGGAACAGGCTCAAAAGTTCCATCTGGATGGCAGAGCCAAACTAATCTCTTAGCAAACATTATTCTGAATACGTAAGGGCACCAGTACCAAATCAGAATGATGAATCCTGTAGCTACTAAGGCCCAAAGAAAGAACAGACCTGTAAGGTCATTCATAACCTCCACCTCTCTTAAATAATCCCAAAAATCCTCCAACCTTCTTATGCTCGTCCTCGTATGTAATGTGCTTGTGTACAGCCGTTAGCCTTTTAACGGAAAAGCCGTCTCTGCTTAAGCTTAAAGCAGCATTTGTATACGCTCTTATCCTTATTTGTTCTTGTCTATTCAAGCTTTTCTTTAGTTCGTATCTCCTTTTCATTCTGATGCCTTCAAGTCTTATAATCTCGTAGTCATCTTGCAGATCGAGAATATCATTTGATTTCAGATTGGCTAAATGTATAATTTTGTCCAGGAATGGGAAATACTTCTCCTGTAGATCGTATGGTACTGTAATTGGAACGCTGATCAAATATGCCAGGTCTACTTTTTGCGGTGGGACTTCCTCTCCTCTTTCCTCCTCTATTCTAACAGGCTCTAACTCTTCATACATTCTCAGCTTCCCTCCTTAACCAGCCTAAAATTATTACAGCCCCATTTAGCACACAAACAATTAAGAAAGCAACAAAGACATAAGCAAGCGAAGGACTGTAAATTACAGTAGTATGTTCAACCAGAGTATTGTTGACCTCGAGAACGTGAACGATCTCAACTGCAAAGCTTGCTAAGGCAAGCGCTGCAAACATAATGGCTGAAAGTACAGCACATATTAACCTTGCACCCTCATCTCGCAAAATTAGAATTCCTACGAATGTTATTATGCTTAAAATAAAAAGAAGAATGTAAAACTCGATGTACATCCTTTACCTCCTTGCAAGTAATGCTACCACTCCTAGAATTGCAGCCGCTCCCATAGCCCATGGATACATACCCATTAAGTTCAGAGCACCCCATACGCTATTCTTGATGTTCGTGTAAGTGTTCTGAGCTGTAGTGTCGTTGAGATTTGCGACCTGAGCATCAGTCTGCTGTTGGAACTGCCCCATAATCAGACAGGCGATCATCATCAGTATGGCAATTGCGATTATGGCACCAACGACGTTTTGAGCACCTTTCTTATCTTTAAGCAACTTAGACACCTGGATCTCACCCCCTGACGATCAAACTATATCAAGAATAGCAATAGGCTGATGTAAAGACGATACTGAAGTTATATACTGTTCTTGAACCCTATAGGAAGTTATATATCATATAACTCCAATCTATAACCAATGCTGATAGTTGAAATCATGCAACGGAATTTAGACCCCAAATATGAAGGGGACAGGTTAGTTTGGTGCCCTAACCGTAAGAAAACAAAAGTCATAAGCCTTCCTAAAGATTTTGCCAATGAAGGTGAAAGAGTTCATCTTTGGAGGATTGACGATCATACGCTCATTATAACCAAATTATCTGTTTTTGAGTTTGTTAAGAAGATCGTTGAAAGAGAATTGAGGTGATTCTGTGAGTAGAGTCTTCATCGAACAAGAAAGAAAAGTAGATTTTCAGGATGTTCTCTTTGACTTGTTACTGAAAATGAATTATGCTAGGGCTGTAAACGATGAGAACGCTTACTATAATCTTATCGAGCATTTTGAGAAACTCATGATCCCTTATATAGATGAAAAATATGAGAAAGAAATTGAAGAAATTAACAAACGATTTGGCAACAGTAAGGAGGGTAAAACCCCTATAGAAGTTGCAACTAAAAAAGCTCTAATGCATAAGCAGAAATTGGAGGCCAAGCTTGGTGCTCTTCTCAAGCTTGCGAGAAGAGTAGGGTTACTACCTGCCAAAGGAGTTAAAGGCAAAGAATCAAATATTTAAGGTGATTGTATGGATATTCTTAAGGTTATTGCTGGTTTGATCCGTGATAAACTGATAATTCGAGATGAGCATTATCCAATGGTGGTTGTTGGTTATCCTGGTGTCGGTAAAAGCTCGACGGCTTTGGCATTGGCTGAGGCCGTTGATGAGAGTTTCACCGTTGATCGAGTTGCATTCAAACCAACCGAATTCTTCGAAATTGCAAGAAATATTGAGAGAGGACAAGCAATTGTATTCGACGAGGCAGGTATAGGTTTGCATGCAAGAGAATGGCAGACGACAACCAATATCATATTCTCCAAGCTAACGCAAGTCTACAGGTTCCTTAATGTCTTCGTCGTTTTCACGGTTCCAGACATAAGCTACATAGACAGTCATGCCAGAAATGAGATGAAATCTATTCTGGACTTAATTGCAAAGGACATAGAAAAAGAGGTAACCATTGGACATTGGTGGGTTGTCAAAAGGAACAGAGCATTTGGAGTGACTCGCTTTGAAAAACTGAAAATATTCTGTGAAGATGGCGAGATTGAAATAGATCCTGTGTACTTTCCAAGGCCCACTAAAGAACTTTGGAGGGCCTACAAAAGGAAGGCTGAAACTTACAAGAAGAATATTATCAATGAGCTTTATGATGAGTTAAATAAGCTCGAAGAAGGTATAGCATCAAGCATAGATGGAAGGCTTATCAGGAGATTAGTTAATCAAGAGAAAGCTCTTATCAAAGTTTACGAATACTTAAGTAAAGAACTTGGATTGTCCGACCGGCAGATTGCAGGTATCATGGGTATTTCTAACGCAACATTACACAATTGGAAGAGCATTTGGTACTCGGGCAAGCAAGATGATGGAATTGACCAACTCATCGTTTAATGTTCAGTGTTCAACTTTTTACCAAACATATTATAGGTTCCAACAGAGAGAGGAAAGATTTTATTTATTGATTTTATAAATCTAAAAGCAAGAAAGATGCTAAATCGAAATTGGTGAATTTCGATGGTAATTTATGGACTGTTAGATGATTAAGCAGATAAACATTTAGATTTTGCTTAGCTAAACCAAATTAACCTAATGCTTGTTAGAAGGAGTTAATAGATGAGAGAAAAAATATGGCCTCTGGCTTGACTAGCCGGGCTGGAGTGTAAAAATTCCGCCAGCGAGCACACGCTCTTATATATTTGCTCTTTCCCTTAGAGGAAACAATTCAATAACCTTAGAATAGAACTCATCAGCTTGCCTAGCCTTAGCAAGATAGTGCATTGCACCAACTGTGGCTGGTCTCCTGCCCTGGATGAAGTCCGCAACCTCAGGGGGAACTCCATGCATTATCAGGAAATTATAATGCCACTTTCGGATACTATTGGCGGAGACCCTGTTATGCCGTATGAGATCCTTAGCATGAGAATAACTTATCTCGATCTTTCTGAGTTTCTTAGCAAAATCAGCGGGCATATATGCAAAGAATCCTTTCTTCTGGCCTTTTGATAGAGAAAGAATTGGATATCTTGCAATTCCTTTATTCTCGATGATAATGAGATTTTGAGGATCAAAGTTTCTTAGCATATCTAAGGCTTGTCTTAATCTAATACCGCTGTAAACGAGCAATTTAAACAGAATTTTTGCTTTCTCATCTTTTAAATCCTCATATGCTCTCTTAAGTTCATAATCGTGTATAAATACATCTCGAACGTCTGCTTGTTCAATTTTGCAAACTTTCCTAAACTTATCAAGAATTGCAGAATCTACACCTTTAACCTCTTCATAGAAGTTCAAAAGATTTCGAATTGCTTTGGCAAACCATCTTCTAACTCCTTTCTCCTCAATCTCTGTAAAAAGTATGTTGTATAAAGCGATGGGAGTTTCAATCTTTTCATTTGCATATTTTTCGAGATAATGTAGATAATACTTAGCAGTCTCAGGCTCAACACGATTCAAAAGCCATTGCCTAAATTCCTCTTTAACTTCTGGATAATTAATCACAAATCCGTATGTGTTTTCCTCAAAATTAGCCTTTCGAGCCGGTGACCCGGGTTCAAATCCCGGCCGGAGCATTCTTCTAAATATAGCTTACCGCTTTGTTTTTTAAAAGAGAAGAATTGGGAAGATAAAATAGCCTACTTCGATGACTCTATTATGTCTGAGCTGAAGATCGAGTCCAAGAACATTCTGTAGAATTCGACGAATCCGGCTCCACTACCGACTATAACTATCGTCTGCCCGTTCTTGAAGAAAATCGCAACAGTCCTTCCATCTACGAGTATCAGCCCGTGTTTGGACTTGGTCTTGAACCGAACCCTATAGACTTGGGATGCAAAATTTTTCAGATCATCGACGTTAACAGCACAGACTATGGTTTTAGCTTTACTCCGCTTTAAAATCGAGATTATCTCCTCAGGAATGAAAGATGCCGCAATTACGACCTCCTCGGAATTCAATATAAGTTCAGCAATCTTGTCTATGGCGGCATCTCCTCTGTAAATCTTTATTTCTTCTGTTTTAGCTTTCTCGATGGTCGGCAGCTCCTCTCTGAGATATCTGAGATTCTCTTCGACTTTCCTTGAGAATATCCTCATTAAATCGTCAGAGTTCAATGCCTTGAACTTCATCGGCTTTCCATAGGCCTCAACGAGACCCTTACTCATCAGAGATTTTATGACATCGTAAACCGAAGTCCTCGGAACTCCACTGAACTCTGCTACCTCTTTTGCTGTTAGCTCGCCCTTTGCTATGAGAGCCAAGAGAACCTTCGCCTCGTATTCCGAGAGGCCGAACGTCTTGAGAGCTTCGATCATTTTCTTCATCGAAAACAGAACTCTCGTAAAGTATTTATACATTTTTGTAGTTGCAACTACGACAGTATAGGGGGATGAAATCGTGAAGCTCAGGTTCGTTTTAGCTCTGGTTATCATGCTGATGGCAATTGAAAGTGCTCAGGGACTATACATCAAAGAAAAGCCAAGTGTAACCGTCACGATTGCCGGAACTAATCATCTCAGCAAGGGAACGAACGTGATAACGCTCATCGCATACAACCCGGCGAAGCAGGAGAGGATAATATACGACAATACCGAGCAGGCGATGTTCTTCAAAGGAAGGGAAAACATGTTGTTCACGGCATACAACGTCTCCTTTGAGTTGGAAGGAAATGACTTCATAGAGGTCAAGACACCGGTTCAGAAGATCCCGGCGATGTTGCCAATGAATCCAATTCAGCTGAAGTTCGTAGTCAAAGTCAAGGATTCCGCCAAAGCCGGAGAATACGAGCTGAAGCTCAAAGTTAAATACGATATAATAAATGATGTCGATGTCGATTTTGGCGTTCAGCAGTTCTCCATCCCTACCGTTTATAACCTTTCAGGAAATTCCAGCCAATACGGGACGGTCACAAAGTATGAGGTATCTCAATATCTCGACGAGCTCTGGATCGATTACGATCACAAGGAGATCGAGATACCGATAAAGGTATTCGTCGATAAGGAGGATGTCAGGCTTCAGATCGTGAGCGTCAGAACTGAGAACTTCGAAGCTAAGGGAAAGGGGCTCGTGACGGTTGAGGTGAAGAACATCGGAGAGAAGACGGGCAAGAACGCTTTCTTGGTTCTCATCACTCCTAACGGCTTTTCGGTTAAGGCGACTCCCTCTTTAACGACCATGCCCCCGACGATGACCGGACAGATGCCTCCGACGATGATGCCGGCTATGATGCCAACGGCCATGTCGATGCCTTCAACCATGGCAGGCACGCCTTCTCAACCGATCAGCATGCTCTCATCGACGAACGCCATATTCGTGGGAGATTTGGAGCCGGGCAAAATCGCCAAGGCGACGTTTCCCGTTAAGATAGATGTCAGCGACGGTGGAAACTACACGTTCGAAGTTAAAGCCGTTTATTTGGACGAATACGGGAATGTCGTCGAATCGAAGCCCGTCCCGTTTGGAGTTTACGTCTCACCACCGCCTAAGATTGAAATTAAGGATGTGGAGAGCAGGGTTTACGTGGGCAGCAGTGGTGATGTCGTCGTTAAGCTTACGATAAACAAACCTCTGAAGGAAGCGAGTGCGATTTTAAAGGTAAGTCTTCCCCTCTCCACGCTGAGCTCTGAATACTACTTGGGCAACGTCGAGCCGGGCAAGGTGTATGAGGCTACATTCAAGGTAGAGGCTTTGAAAGATGCCGTGGCTGTGATCTATCCAGCAACGCTGACCATCAAATACAAGAGCTTGAACGAGTGGACCGAAAGCGACCCCATAAGGATCGGAATAAAGGTGAATCCTAAGCTTCAGTTCGAGGTCATAGGCATCCCGACGATAGCCCAAGGAGAGGAGAAGGTCGTAACTGTCAAGATCAAGAACTTGGGCAACTTCACGATAAGAGAAGCTACTGCAAGGATAACCGTAGTCGATCCGTTTACTTCCACCGACGACACAGCATACATCGGAACGCTCAAGCCGGGCGAAACTAAAGAGATAAGCTTCAAGATAAAGGCGGACAAGGACGCAACTCCGAAGAGATACGGGCTCAACTTGGAGGTGAAGTATAAGGATCCCGAAGGAGATTGGGCGATCAGCGAGCCGACCAAGATGGTTATAGAGGTCACACCAGCCAAGCCGAACTTCGCACTGTTCGGAGGAATTTTCGCCGTAATTCTACTTACAGCGATAGGCTACATGCTCAAGAGGAGGAAGTGAGGTGATAGTCAGAATTGTTCAGAGGTATCCCTTCTTAATCATCGGATTGACCCTCTCGCTCCTAATTTTTTCCCTCTACTCAGCCCAGCATGTAGTTTACGAATACAAGATAGACACGTTCTTCAGCAAGGATGACGTGATATATCGCCAATACAAACTCTTCACGAAGGATTTCAGGGTGGGATCGGAAAATATCTTCATATTCGTCAAGAGCGAGGATGTTACGAATCGAGAAGTGCTCGAATACATGCTGAAGCTTGAGAAAGAATTGAGACATCTCAAATACGTTGAAAACATCGTTTCTCCTGCTTCGATCTTGGTTTCGATTTACGGAAAATTGCCCGAGGATCCCGTTGTGATAAGGGAGACGCTGAAGAGATACGGAGGAGATCTAATCCCTACTGATACTTTGGCGTTGATTTCGATCTCCATCTCCGCAACTGAATCTCAGCAGAGGAACGAGTTGGCGAAGCAGATAGAAGATATCGTCAAGTTCTCTCCAAAACCCGCTGGCGTTCACGTTTCAGTGACCGGTTCTCCGGTGATGGGATACCAGATAATGAAATCCATCCAGAAAAGCGTTCGATTGACGACTTCAGCATCTGCAATACTAATGGTCGTGATTCTCTTTCTGGTGTTCAGCGGAGTGGTTAGGAGGAAGATCTTTGCTTTAGTTCCACTCCTCATCTCGATACTCTCCGTGATATTTGTATATGGGGCGATGCCCATCTTGGGAATTCCGATGACCGAGGTGACGAACGGTTTCATGCCCATCTTGATCGGACTTGCCATAGAATATGCGGCACAGCTCCAAAGCAGGTTCGAGGAGGAGAGAAAGGAGGGTAAGAGGACGGATGAGTCGATAGGAATAGCCATAAGGAGCACGGGCTTAGCCATCGCTTTGGCGATGCTCACGACTGTCATAGGTTTCCTTTCAATGCTGTTTTCGGGAGTTCCCGCTTTGGGTTGGTTTGGAATTCTATCTGCCTTGGGTTTGATCGTCGCTTTCATACTAACGCTGACTTTCCTCCCAGCTCTGCTCAAGATAACCGACAGGGATGTGAAAGTCGAGGTTTCGGAAGAAGATGGAACTGGCATACTTGAGAGATCCCTTAGTGTCTTGGCGAAAGTTACAGCGAAGAGGTTCAGAACGATCCTAATCCTGACGTTGGTCGTGATAGCGTTCGGATTCTACGGATACACCCAGATAAAGCTCGAGACAAATCCGAGGAACTACGTCCCTCAGGATCTCCCGGCGATAGTCTCCCTCAAGGAGCTCGAAAGGCTCGTAGGAGGTCAGCATTACTACGTCGTCATTCTGAACGTAGATAGGCTCGATCTAAACGCGATAAAGAGAGCAGACGAACTTGGAAGATACATAGCCCAGAGGGAGAGCTACGTGGACAACTACGAATCCCTCGCCAAGGCTATAGTCGAGTTTTACGGCAGGATGCCATCGAACGATATCAAGTTGGAGATGGTTCTTCAGAAGCTTCCTCCATACATCAGGGACAAGTTCATCTCCGGAAATCAGATCGCCATATACATCGCGAGCCACGTGAAGTCGTTCGACGAGGAGGAGAAGCTCTACTACTCAATTCAAAACGACGTCAGATACTTCGGCTGGAAGGATGGGTTCTACGTTTCCGGCTACACCCCCCTTCTGATGGAGATGGGAAGGCTGATGCTCTTAGGACAGAGCAAGATGACGATTGCAGCCTACATCCTAATCGTCGCACTGATGTTTTTAGTTTACAGATCCATAACCAAAGCGGTTGTTCCTCTCGTTTCTATAACCACCGTAATCGCAATAGTCAACGCGTTCATGTTCGTGTTCGGAATAAAGCAGACGATGCTCAGCACGACGATGAACTCGATGGTGCTCGGATTGGGAATAGACTTCTCGATTCACGTCCTTGAGAGGTATCTTGAGGAGAGGAAGAGCTACGATCCGATGATGTCGGTCATGAGGACCGTTGAGAGAACTGGAAAGGCGATAACGACCTCAGCGTTGACCATGGCAGGTGGATTCGGAGCGCTACTGATATCTCCTTTCCCGCTCATGCAGACCTTTGGTGTTCTTTCGTTGGTTGCGATAATATTCAGTCTGCTTGCGAGTCTCACGGTCGTTCCAGCCTTTCTGATGATCACTGAGATGTTCAAGCCCAAATTGGGAACTCCCTCTCCAAGAGGGGTCGAGAATGTTTGATAGATACTCTAAGCTCATCGTAGTCTTAACGTTGGTGGCTATAGTTCTACTGGCATATTCAGCTCACAACATCAGGTTCGAGAGAGGACTTGAGACTTATTTGAGCAAGGACAGCAAGACATACATCCACTACAAGCTCTACACCAAGAACTTCAAGGCTTACGAGAAGGTTTTCATATTTATAAAGGCCGAGGATGTTGTTAGGAAAGATGTCTTCGAATACATGCTGAAGCTTGAGAGGGAGCTTAAAGAGATCGATGGCGTCGGAGATGTGGTTTCTCCAGCTTCGATAGTTTATGGGATGTTGGGGAACATTCCGAACGACAGAAACGAGCTCTACAGGCTTGCGAAGGACAGTGGACTCATAATCTCCCCCTCATTCGCAATGATGATCGTATCGATCACGACGAGCGAGGAGGAAAAGCTCGAAACGATAGCGAAGCAGATCGAGAGAATCGTGGAGTTCTTACCCAAACCGGCCGGTTTGAACGTTCAGATGACGGGAAGCGTTTTCCTCTGGTATCAGATAAAGAAGGAGATGGGAAAGAGTTTGGGAATAATGACCTCAGCCTCAACCCTTTTGATGGTGCTCATACTGTTCTTCACGTTCAGATCGGTCGTCAGGAGGTTGTCGTTTGCATTCCTTCCCCTTCTCATCTCGGTCTTTTCAGTAATAGCGGTATTCGGGCTAATGCCAATCTTGGGAATTCCGATGACCGAGCTCACCCACGGTGCTCTCCCCATTTTGATAGGTCTATCCATAGATTACGCCGTCCAACTTCAGAACAGGTTCGAGGAAGAGAGACGAAAGAGCGACGTTTTGACTTCCATAAAAACGGCCATAAACAAGACTGGTATGGCCATATTCTTGGCGTTGATCACGAGCGTTCTCTGCTTTTCTTCCATGGCTTTCTGCGGTGTTCCGGGCTTAAGCTATTTTGGATTTCTACTTTCTTTGGGCTTGACGATCGCATTCATCTTAACGCTGACCTTCCTCCCCTCGATCCTCTACCTCTTCGATAGCGGAGGGAAATGGAAAAAGGCTGAGTTGCTCGAATCGGCTTTGAGCAGGATTGCAGAGGTTTCTGTTCGTAGGAGATCTCTGATTTTGGCGTTCGTCATTATGATCGTTTTTGCCGGAGCATACTGCTCGCAAAACATCGGGATGGAGATCCAACACAAGAAGTATGCACCTCAAGATCTTCCCGCCATAATTCTCTTCAAGGAACTTGAGAGGGTCGCTGGTGGACAGTCAACGTTCGTAGTGGTTTTGAGCGATGCCGATGGCAAGATCGACGAATTCGTGAAATTCATGGAGAAGAGAGGTTTTAAGTGCTCGGTCAGATCGGTCGGATCTCAGACCGCCATCTATCTCTCAACGAAGCTTGAGAAATACGAGGACTACAAGCGTGCATACGACGAAATCGATGGAGCTCTGAGATTTTTCGGATTCACCGACTATTATATAACCGGAAATCCCGTTTTAGACATGGAGACGGGAAGGCTGATGATAGAGGGGCAGATGAACATAACGATGATATCCTTTGGCCTGATCGTGATCCTGCTACTGCTGATATACCGCTCGATTAGAAAGGCGATCGTCCCACTGATACCGATCGTGACGGTTATAGGCCTGATGAACATCCTGATGTTTCTCTTGAGAATAAAGCATACGATGATGAGCATAACGCTGAACTCGATAATAATAGGTTTGGGCGTCGATTATTCGATACATATAGTCGAGCGATTTTTCGAAGAGCTGAGAAAAGTTGATCCGGCCAAAGCCATAAAAAGGACAATTGAAAGAACGGGCAGAGCCATAACGATATCGGCGTTAACGACTGCAGGAGGTTTCTTCGCCCTTATGTTCTCAAGATTTCCGATAGCTAAGAGTGCCGGATTTCTGTCCTTCTCTGCCATAATCCTGTGCCTGATACCATCTCTAACCGTAGTTCCTGCCTTCCTGATGATAACGGAAAAATTTAAGGCGGCTCGGGAATGAAGCCCAACTCCATGAGCTTTTTCAGCTTCTCCTGAGTCGTCCTTATGATTTCGCTGACCTCCTCTCTGATCTCGTCTTCGTCCATCTTTATCCTCGCAACCCCCTGCTCTATCGCCTTCAGAGCCACGGCGGTAGCTATCTCTGGGAACACCTCACTTTCGGTCATCGTTGGGATTATGTGATCCTCGCTCAGCCCCCTCTCCTCCGCAAATCTCGCAAGGGTCTTAGCAGCTTCGATCGTCATCTCGTCCGTTATCGTTTTGGCTCTAACGGTGAGAACTCCTCTGAAGACTGCAGGGAATATGAGAGAGTTGTTTATCTGATTCGGAAAATCGCTCCTGCCGGTTCCCACAATCTTCGCTCCAGCCTCTTTAGCCTCATCTGGCATGATCTCTGGCGTTGGATTGGCTAAAGCGAACACTATCGCATCGTCGTTCATCTTCGCAACCCACTCCCTCTTTATCACTCCCGGCCCGGGCTTGCTTGCAGCTATAACTACATCTGCCCCCTCCAAAGCTTCTGCAATCCCACCGGTTTTGCCTTCCGCGTTCGTCTTCTGGCAGATCTCCCACTTGTATGGGTTCGACTTGAGATCTTCCCTATGTAAGCCTAAGATTCCTTTGCTGTCAACGACGACCATCTTCTTCAGATCAGCACCGAACTTCTCTAGGAGTCTGATCGTGGCGACGTTCGCAGCACCGACTCCAATTACGGCGATCTTCACATCTTCGATCTTCTTTCCAACGAGCTTCAAAGCGTTGATTAGCCCTGCGAGCGTTGCCGTAGCAGTGCCTTGCTGATCGTCGTGCCAGACTGGAATATCCAACTCCTCCCTCAGCCTTTCTAGGATATAGAAGCATTTTGGAGTGGCGATATCCTCCAAGTTTATCCCGCCAAATGCCGGAGTTATAGCCTTAACGATCTCGATGAATTTGTCCGCATCCTGCTCCGCAATTGGCAAGGGGAATGCATCAACTCCACCCAAATATTTGAACAGAAGAGCTTTACCTTCCATCACCGGAAGGGATGCTAAAGCACCGATGTTTCCCAAACCCAAAACCCTCGAGCCGTCGGTAATTATCGCTACGTTGTTCCACTTGTTTGTGAACTCGTAAGCCTGATCTTCATCCTCAGCGATTTTTAAGCAAGGTTGGGCGACTCCGGGAGTATACCAAACTGCAAAGTCATCTAAGCTCCTGATGGCACACTTCACCATTACCTCTATCTTTCCCCTGTAGAATCTGTGCCACTCCAGTTCTTTCATTAACGAATCTTTGCTTTCATACCGCCAAATAGTTTGTTATGAAATCTAAATACTAAGTGTGCATTACTACTACGATTGCATAACGTTAATATCCTTCAAGCCTACTCATCGTATGGACAAGAAGACCGTTCGAACATCAATAGCTTTAGATAGGAGAACTCAGGAGATGCTCGAAATTCTGATGAAGAAGAAGAACACTACCGCATCTGAAATAATTAGAAGGGCTATAAACCTCTACTTCGAGTTCGAGAACGCAACTACTAAGATCTCGCCAGATGTAACGAAGATCTATACAGATTTCTTGGCGAACGGAGAGCACGTAATAGTGGACATCGAACATTGGACTGCGATATGGGAGGAGTTGAATGAAAAGGCGAGTGAGAGGTTTTGGAAGATAATAGAGAGAACCGGTTACGAGCACGGTATTCAGTATATGAACAAGGGTCTGAGAAACATTTACGACATCCTGAGGTATATGGAGGTTGGAAATTGGTTCAGGATAAAGATCGATGGGGAGGGTTGTTACACGCTCATACTGAGCACTCATGTCGAGCAGAAGTTTCTCAAAATATTTTTGGAGAACATATTCAAGGCTCAAGGCTTCGAAGTTGAGATCATCGAAGGTTACGGAAAGCTCAGGATTATTAAGAAGTAATAACGAATACCAACATTAAATAAAAACTTTAATGAGTTTTCATAACGTCTTTGCTGTGCTCATGAAGTTCGACGTGGTCATAGTTGGAGCAGGCTTAGCTGGGATGCGTGCTGCAATAGCTATAGCGGAGAAGAATAGCAGAGTTTCCATTGCAATAATCGCCAAAACCTATCCCATCAGATGCCATAGCGTCTGCGCTGAAGGAGGAACCGCTGCGGTTTTGGATGAAAACGACAGCTTCGATCTACATGCATGGGACACGATAAAGGGCTCTGACTTTTTGGCAGACCAAGATGCTGTCGAGTTCTTCGTTAGAGAGTGTCCAAAGGAGATTCTCACATTGGATGCATGGGGATGTCCTTGGAGCAGAACTCCAGACGGCAGAATAGCCCAAAGGCCTTTCGGCGGGCATTCGTTCAATAGAACGGTCTTTGCTATGGACAGAACGGGCTTTCACGAAGTTCACACTCTCTACGAGAGAATGCTGATGTTCCCTAACATCGAGAGGTTCAACGAGTTCTTTCTGACGAATCTGATAGTTGAAGATAACACCGTCAAGGGAGTCACTGCGATAGACCTCAAGACGGGAGAGCTCGTGCTGTTCGAAGCGAAAGCGGTCATACTCGCAACTGGAGGGGCGGGGAGGATCTACGGATTCACGACATACAGCCACACCGTAACTGGGGATGGAATGGCAGTCGCTTACAGATGTGGAGTCCCTCTCAAGGACATGGAGTTCTTTCAGTTTCATCCGACAGGCTTAGTTCCTTCGGGAATCCTTATGACGGAAGCTTGCAGAGGTGAAGGGGGATATCTGCTCAACAAGAACGGAGAGAGGTTCATGAAGAAGTATGCTCCGGAGAGAATGGAGTTAGCTCCGAGAGATGTGGTTGCGAGGGCTATGTGGAGGGAGATAATCGAGGGAAGGGGGCTTGAAGGAGATTACGGCCCATACATTGCCTTAGATCTAACGCATCTAGGTGAGGAGAAGATCGAGGAGAGACTTCCCCTAATAAGAGAGACTGCGATGAAATTCGCTGGAATCGATCCCGTTGAAGAACCGATTCCGGTTAAGCCGGTAGCCCATTACACGATGGGTGGAATCCACACAAACGTCAATTGTGAGACGCCGATAAAGGGATTATTCGCCTGCGGAGAGGTTGCATGCATAAGCATCCACGGTGCGAACAGGTTGGGCTCGAATTCCACGGCTGAGTGCTTGGTGTTTGGAAGGGTTGCTGGAGAAAGAGCCTTGGAATACGTTCTCAAGAGAGATTTCAAGTCTGTGAGCAGGAAGGAGTTCGAGAGGGAGGAGAGCAGGATCTTCGACGAGCTTTTGGGGAGGAGCGGTGACGAGAGTCCGTATGCGATAAAGAGAGAACTCAACGAGACTATGGATAAAAACCTCTGGATATTCAGGGAGGAGAAGGGGATGAAGGAGGCGGTAAAAAAGATCAGAGAGTTGAAGGAGCGATACAAGAACGTGGAAATAGTTGACAAACATAGGGGATTCAACACCGATCTGATTCAAACGCTCGAAATTGGATACATGCTCGATTTAGCTGAAGTTGTTGCAATATGTGCTTTGCTTAGGAAAGAGAGTAGGGGGGCTCATTACAGGCTAGATTATCCGAAGAGGGACGATGAGAACTGGCTGAAGCATTCATTAGCTTACAAAACAGCGGATGGGGTTAAGGTGGATTATCTGCCCGTCACGATAACGAAGTGGAAGCCGACGGAGAGGAGGTATTGAGCATGAGGTTCAAGATCAGGCGTTTCGACGGGGAGAGAAGCTACTGGCAGGAATTTGATGTGCCAGTTAAGAGGGGAATGACGGTGCTTGAAGCCTTATATTACATAAAGGAGAATCTCGACCCCACTCTCAGCTTCAGAGCGTCATGCAGAATGGGTGTTTGTGGAAGCTGTGCTGTTCGAATTAACGGAAAACCAAGGCTCGCATGCGAAACGCAAGTTTCCAAGCTAAAAGAGCCTGTGAAGATCGAACCTCTCAAGAACTTTAACGTCATAAGAGATCTCGTAACGGATTTCGAGGGCTTCTTCAAGAAGCACGAGATCGTCAAACCCTATCTGATAAGGAAGAGTGAAGGGGAGATAAGGCAGACGCCAGAACAGCTGAAGAGATACTACATCTACACCCTCTGCATAAAGTGCGGTGCTTGCATGTCCGCTTGTCCCGTAGCCAAGAACTGCTTGGGGCCTATGCCGGTGGTTTCCGCTTACAGGTTCAACGAAGACAGTAGGGATGAGGGGAAAGAGGAGAGACTGAAGATTTTGAGTGATCATATATGGCACTGCCACTTCGTTGCGGAATGCAGTGAGGTTTGTCCAAAGGACCTCAATCCAGCTGAAGTAATTCAGAAGCTCAGACTTGAGGTTTTGAAGTTCAGCATGAGGTGGTGATATGCCGAGTCTGAACACGATAGCCTTCTATCTGCACAGGATAACTGGAGTTATCCTCGCGATCTACCTCTGCATGCACCTAGGCTTCCTAACAACAGTCAAAACGGGAGAATACTCGAGCCTGATCAAGGTGACGCTCTCAAGGCAGTTTCTGCCGTTCGACCTCATGCTCTTCCTGATCGGAATATATCACGGTGTTAATGGGATCAGGTTGATAATCCATGAATTCGGCTTTCTTTATAGGCATAGGAAGATTCTGCTCTATTTGACGTTTATAATTACAGCGGTGCTTTGGGTAGTCGTTGCATGGGAGGTGGTGATGTGAAAGGATTGGGTTGGCTCATGCAACTCCTGACGGGTTTAGCTTTAACTTTCCTCGTGACTTACCACTTCCTAATCACACACATTTTTGGCTCTCTTCAGCTGAACGAAGTTGTTGCGAGATTTCACGAGCTCAAAGCTTTCTATGCCGTTTTGGTTTTGGTCGTTGTGTTCCATGCCTTTAACGGGCTCAAGATAATCACGATCGAATTGGGAAAGAAGAGTCTAAGCAACCTGTTTTACGTTGCCATGGTTTTAGCGACAGCATATGGTCTTTTTCTGCTTTTTTCTATCTAAATAGTCAGTTCTTAACGTCGAACGCTATGTTCTCTTCAACCAACCTTCTGAGAAGATCGTTTATCAGACTTTCAGTGCAGACCACAACGACATTGCAGCCATGATGGGCGGACTCAACGCAGACATCCCTCGCACCGAAAAAAACCGGCTCTATCCCTATCTTTCTGCACGCTATCAAAGCCTCAACGCCCAACGCGACCACGATATCCGCACCCTCTACAGTTCTCTTAAGCGCATCAAGATTTACCGACCTGCTACCTCCCTCGCAAACGTCTGGAACCTTGAAAACAGTTACTTTTCCCCTCTCAGGAGGCTTGAATTCGTCCTTCGGTTTTATGAGAACCTCCTCCCCATCCCTTGCAGATGTCAGCGCTATGGAGTTGGGCTTTCCGTTTCTCTTGCAGTATATTAGCCCCCTTTCGAACCAGTATGTGACTTCGTCTCCTTTCCTGATATCACCAACAGCTATTGCGATCAGCGATCGAGAGTAAATACGCTTGAGCAGTTCTTCGGAAAAGACGTGAAGATCGAAGAGATTTTTGATCAACCAATCCAGACCTTTTTCTGTGACCTCGTAATAGCCCTTCTGAACTGTCCTTACGAAACCTTCAGATGTCAGATCTTTGAAGTATTCTGAGATCGCTTGAGGTGTTAGGTTGAGCTTTGCTGCTATATCCCTTTGATTGCAGTTCTTATTCGTGATGAGCTCAGCTAAGATCAGAAGTCTTATAGTGTCTTTTCTGCTGAGCAGAACTTTCATATTTCAAGCTTGTCCTGTAGCTATATAAATTTGCAGTGATGTAGTCCATACTTTTCTTCTCGCCCAAATGTATCTGAACGGCCTCCTCAACGAGCTTTCTCATAATGAAACTGGGCTTTCCCAAAACTACATTTGGACAAGTCGAGATATCAACATACACGTAGAATGTTTCGCCTTCATACTCGAATTCGGCGAGCTCGTCCCCCCTCTTTTGGATGTTGAAGGGATAGAGCTTGCAAGCTGTGGGCTTTAGCTCACCTTGCAGAACGCAAAGGTTTCCGTGCTGGAACGGGCAGATGTTCCCGATCTTCCTTATATAGAATTTTCCAAACCTTTCCTCAACGAAGCCCGTCCCCCTAAGCCTAAGATATTCGTAAAACCTCAGTGGAACTCTATACTCCTTGCAGCATCTCCCACAGGCAACACAGTGCCAAGAGTGGACTTTCCTCCACGGGACGAGCATATGATTATATATTCAAGGCTACATAAGCCTTTATCGCTAAAACACCTCATCGAATTCGACGTAGTCTTCCGGTAGCTCATCGAGCTGTCCTGCTTCATCGAGCACCTTCTCCTCAATATAGATCGGACAGGCCAATCTGACAGCTATGGCTATGCTGTCGCTCGGTCTCGCATCCACCTCGATCTCGTGGTCGTTCTGCTTCAGAACTATCCTCGCGTAGAATGTATTGTCAACGAGGTCGTCTATAACGATCTTCTCAACCCTTGCGTTCAACTTTCCGATAATATCGACCAAAAGATCGTGAGTCATCGGTCTTGGAGGAACCTGATTCTTTAGGGCAGAATGGATTGCCATCGCCTCTGCTATTCCGATATAGATGGGAAGAAGTCTTCCATCCTCAGCTCTGAGAACGACAACGGGAGAAAGTCCGAATACGCTCGGTGCGGCGAATACACCGAATACCTCCGCTATCAACTCCATTATTATAGTGGGTAATCCCGAACGTATTAATACTTTGCCATAACGTATTTACCTATATTTATAATTTTACGGTTCGAAAAGTATCTTAACAGCTCTGTTGCTTAGACGTTGAATGTCAGAGCGAATCTGCAAAGGTGTTGCGAAGATAATAAATTTATTTGATGTTTTAAAGAAAATTCTCGATGACAAGGCCATTTGTCAGGACGATACGATTACGATATTTGATCCTCCCTTCGAGATTCGAATAATGAGAAAGGAAGAAATGCTCACGTTTAATTTTGAAGGGGAAGATGTAGCTATTTTATCCAAAAGCCAATGTTGGATAAAAGAAGGTTTCGAAGATATCGTTGAAGATTGGATCGTTGCACTGACTTCGTTGGGATTTAAGAGATTTATTTTGAAGAATAGGTAGTTACCACTAACAGCTAAGGAAATAGAACCCGGAGTCAGTAGTAGATTTCATACAGAGAAGGGCATCTATTGCAGTGCATCATCTTGCAAATATAAAGCAAGCAGGTGACTTGATGTTTTGAAGTCTGGAATTGGAAAGAGTTTAAGGAGAATTACAAAGAATAGGCTGAGTGTTCGTTTTTCATAATTATAATAGCTGGAGGTAGAGACTGTCAAGATGTTATATTTTTATAATTTCATCCAACTTAGAGTAGATCTAAGTTGAACTTTATTTTTAGGGAATCTGTTATAAAATCTCTTAGTTCTTGATTTAAGTAAGGAAAAGAATTGTTCTACGCAATTTATTCTACCAAATTTTTCATTTTCGTAATCGAAGCCCATTCTTTTGAAAGCGTTTCTATACCAAACACCTTTATCGACGATAAACTTATTTATTCTTACAATACCTTAAAACCATTCTCATAAATTTGGAAACAGCAAATTGATGTCTGAGCCATGGAAACCCAAATAGCTCCTTCGTTTCCACGTCTATTGCTGCCCATACAAACACTTTCCAATCTCCTACTCTAACAATCGTCTCATCTACAGCTATAAATTTCCTTCCTCCTATGTTCTTTTAGAATGTATTTAAGCTTGTGGTAGTATTTACGAACCGATTCGTGCGAGACTTCTTCAAAAATCGAGATAAACAAGCTCGTTTTCCTCAATGAAAGCCCAAAAAATATAATAAACCCGCTAATATCTTAACCTCCAAACTTTTCTTGTTCCTCTTAAATATCTTCCTCCTCTTCGCCCTTTCAATTAATTCCTCTATAAACCCTACCATAAATATTATTAGCTAATTCTATTCTAAACCTTTGTCTTGACATTCTCTACCAGTATAAATATTAAGCTTGGCTAGTTGCAGTGAGAAGCAAACGGTTTTATAACGTTGTGAAAATTGCCAAAAGGTGATGCTAATGGAGGAAGTTAACAAGATCATCACGTTATGTGGAAAGGACTGGGCAAAGATCGGTGTCGAGTTCATATTCTTAGGAGGAAAACAGGAGTGCGAAAATTGCAGACTCAAAACGATCTGTCTGAGGCTAAGAGAGGGCGCCAAATATAAGATCGTCGGCTTGAGGGATGGGGCTGTTCATGAGTGTCCTCTGCACGATGAGGGTGTTGTGGCCGTAGAGGTGGTTGAACTTCCCATAGTTGCACTCATAGATTCTAAAATGGCCGTCGAAGGTGCGAGGATAAGGTTTGAAGGGAAGAGGTGCAACATCTTAGATTGCGAGATGTTCAACCTCTGTAATCCCGTCGAGCTTAAGGAGGGCGATTCGGTTATAGTCGAAAAGATAATAGGCGATGCCCCAGCTGAATGTAGAAAGGGTTTCAGTTTAAAGGTTGTTGAACTCAAGCGGGAGGAATAAATTTTTATTTTTTTAAGACTAAGTCGTATTATGGCCTTAGGTTTTGTTTTGATAAAAGTATTTCCTACGAAGGAAAGATACGTCTACGACAAGCTGGCTGAGCTTGAGGAAGTGGAGGAGCTTTATCCTCTATTCGGCGAATACGATCTCATAGCGAAGATTGTTGTTAGAGACTTCGAGCACTTGAGCGAGGTGGTTTTAAAGAAGATAAGGACTATTGACGGCGTTGTAGAAACTAAAACCCTCACTGGCGCAACGTTATAAATCTTTGCGAAATCCGTAGCATGTGGAGTTAACCAAAGCCTTCTTATTAAAAAAATTCAAGGAATATTACGTCAAAGCGGATCTCTACATTCCAAAAGAGTTCGGTAGTAGGGAATGGGCCTTTGTTCCTCTTGAGCATTTCCCCGAATTCGTAATGCACAGGCATATTGCATTCTCCTCAGATTTGGAGCTCAAAGCTTACGTCATAACCAATATTCCGGCTCACGCATACTATTCTTCAGCGTATTATTTGGATCCTTCTGCGGAAATGGAGAAGAAGGGTTGGAAGGGAGCAGATCTAATCTTTGACATCGATGCAGATCACCTGCCGAGAAGATCGCTAAAAGCGGCAAAGTTTGAAGTTTTTAAGCTTATAAAGATTCTTACAGACGATTTTGGGATTAGCGAGGATGACATAGAAGTGGCCTTCTCAGGACATAGGGGATATCACATCCATGTCTATGACGAGAGGTTTCGAGGTCTGGGATCTGCTGAAAGGAGGGAGATCGTCGATTATCTAACGCTGAACAGCTTAAAAAATCCAGAAAGTAGGCAGATGAAGAGAATTGCGAAGTGCATAGCGAAATACATAGCAAATGCGATTAAGGATAACAGGATCGATAAGCTTCTACAAAACTATGATGAAAGCAGAAGGCAGAGGATGATCTCAATTTTGAAGACAAATCTGAAAAAAATAGCCGAGGGTGATCTTTCACCAATACCGCAAGATCTCCTTGAGAGAGCTTTCAATCTGTGTTCTTCTCGACTGGCGGTTTACATCGACCCGCCCGTTACAGCAGACATAAAGAGACTCATAAGACTTCCAAACTCATTGCACGGCAAAACGGGGCTTAAGGTAACGCTGATACCTCTTGACGAGCTTGAAGAGTTCGATCCGCTTAGGGATGCGGTCGTTTTTGGTGAAGAGATGGTTAAGGTCAGAATTTTAAAAAGGATAAAGTTAAGAATGATGGAGAATGAATTTAAACTGCATCCCGGGAAGGATAAGATCCCTGAGTATTTGGCTGTATTCTTGATTTGCAGGGGTGTAGCGTTGTATGGACATTGACGAACTTCTGACAATCCTCGAAAAGTCAAAAAGCGGAAAGCTTCAGAAGATCGACGAAGATCTCTACGATAGGATTAAGGAGAGGATTGCGGAACTTGAGGAGAGGAAGAAGGACGCGAATAGCGAGGAAGAGGTTGCAAGAATTGAAGATGAAATCAGAACTTTGAGGAGAATTCAGAGAATGATTTTTGTAACCAGAACGAGTAAGATAATTAAGATAGCTTGGGCGAAGGTCTGCGAAACCGAAACGGACGAGGAGCTCGATAACATGACATCAGCGGAGAAGAGTTTGTTTAAAAAGCTTGTAGATGTTTTGGAAAACTTCAAGAGGTTGATACTCGAACATGTCAAGAAGGGGGAGAAAGAGGAGGGAAGGTATATACTCGTTAGAATAAAGAAGGATATCCCTGAATTTGTCGGTGTCGACGGAAAAACATATAAATTGCGTAGAGAGGATGTAGTTGTGCTACCTGAGCTTAACGCTAAAGCTTTAATAAAAGATGGAATTGCAGAAGAGATAGAGGTGAAAGGATGAAGTATCCAAAGAAGGTTAGGACGTTTTGCCCGTTCTGCGGAAGGCACACGATCCACGAAGTTGAAAAGGTAGGTAGGGGTAAGCAGAGTTCTCTCAAGTGGATCAACAGACAGAAGAAGAGAAGGGGTAAGGTAGGTAACTTAGGTAAGTTCAGCAAAGTGCCGGGTGGAGATAAACCGACGAAGAGAGTTAACATCAGGTTTAGGTGCACGGAATGCAAGAAAGCACACTGCAGACCGACTTGGAGAGTGAAGAGGTTTGAATTGGTTGAAAAGTAAGGGGGTGGTCGAGTTGGAGGAGAGAATGCCTACGAGCAAGTTTCTGAAGGTGAAGTGTCCGGATTGCGAGAACGTTCAGATAATCTTCGACCACCCCTCAACTGTAGTGAAATGTTTGGTTTGCGGGAGAACCTTAGCCGAGCCGACTGGAGGAAAAGGACTGATTAAAGCTAAGGTTCTTGAGGTTTTTGGTTAACCTTTTCTCTTTTCTCGCTTATACTAATCTTTCGATAGGTTGAACGTTCGATTAAAAAGAAAAATTTAAAATTTATATTGTATCAATTTATTGCATGTTAAACTCTCATGTTCTGGATGTCCTAATCGGCATCGTGTTCATATACCTCATTCTGAGTTTGATTTGCTCGGCAATCATGGAAATGATCGCCATGCTCCTATCTCTCAGAGCTAACACGCGTAAGCAGTGGATTGAGCGCGTGCTCGGGAAGAACTTAGCAGAAGAATTGTATAATCATTCTCTGATCTACAGTTTGGGCAATAAGGGAAATATGATCTGGAATTGGATTGAGAGGATTAAACAGCAAATAAAGAAAGACGAGAATGATATCAAGAAAGAAATATATGGTTTTCCGTCATACATCCCAGCGAATGCCTTTGCCTTGGCTCTGATTTCAACGATATGCAAATACCACTGCAAACACCCTACGAACGACCGAAGTAGATGTAACACTCACAAGTTCATGAACTGTCTATTGGAGGGTAAACTTGACGGTAATTGCAAGGATGAGGGATTATCGAGAATTTTGGATATTCTAAAGCTCTTTGCAAGCGAATCGGATAGAGATGTAAATAAATTCATCAAAAGTATCGAGGACTGGTTCAACGATGCTATGGACAGAGTTTCCGGCTGGTATAAGAGAAAGAGTCAAATAGGAATATTTCTCATCGCTCTCACCATAGCTTTAGCTCTAAACTTGGATACCTTCCAAATAGCAGGAGCGATTTACAAGGATTCCGTTCTTTGTGACGCTTTGGTTAACTCTGCAAAGAACGTGGTTGCTGCGAATATCTCTCAGAATCAGTCGTTTGAAGCCCTAACAGCCGTTTTAAACCAAACGAGCGAAAGCGTGGTAAGGTTGAACTTTTACATTGGCTGGAAATGGAATTCATCTCTAAGCGTCTGGGAGAATTTGATCCGCATATTGAGCAGTTTGATAAATAATCCAATCAAGATCGCTGGAATACTCGCTACGACCTTCGCGGCAGTTATTAAAGCTCCTATCTGGTTTGATCTGCTCAGCAGGTTCGTAAGGCTGAGAACTACGGGAGAAAAGCCTAAGGATGACAAAACAAAATCAAGCTGAAAGCAAAAGCCAAGCAGTTCAAAGCGCCGACAATATCTCCGTTTACGCCGCCGAAAGTCCTTATGACGTATAGTCTGTAGAGCAGGCATAGCAAGATTACCGCAACGTTTACCCAGACAATTTTTGGATAAATCGTCAGGCAAGCTAACGTAAACACAATCACGATCGTAAGCCCGACTACAAGATCACTCTTTCGGGCGAACTCCATCATGCAGGATGCCATTCCTTCCCAAATCGGTTTTGTCGTCGCCAAGAGCAATAGCATTCCAAATTTGGCCATCATCTGCGAATATATAACGGCCAACACTATCTCGTCTGGGTGTAAAATCGAAAAGGTCTGCATCAGAGAGAATATGTATATACAGACCGCAACCGTTCCCCCAACACCCGTTTTCAGATCCTTCAGAGCCTTCAGCTTCCGATCTTTCGGTGCAAATAGCGCATCCCCGAAGTCTGCAAGTCCATCAATGTGGTTTATTCCCTCAACGGCCAAATAGATCAGAACGGCCAAGAACGCCAGATTTTTAACGAATCTTATAAGAATTAAGATCGGGATCGCCATAAAAATACCCAGAATTGCACCAACAATGGGCAAAATCCAGAGATTCTCTCTGAGAGATTCAAAACTTTCCGCATCTCTACCTACCGGAATTGTGGAGAAAAATCCCAGAGCTCCTGCTATAGCCTTCACGATCGGACCTCACAACTTCAAACCTTCAAGCTTGAGCAACTCCCTTTTGATGTCCGTCCCAGCGCTGAACCCGCCCAAACCACTTTTCGCCACCACTCGATGGCATGGGATTATTATAGGGACGGGATTCCTCTTCAAAGCCTGTCCTATCGCCCTTGGAGATGTCTTTAACCTTTCTGCGAGCTCCTTGTATGTAGCCACATTTCCATAAGGAATCGTCCTCACCTCATCCAAAACTACTCTAACGAAATCTGAAAGTTCGGATAGGCTAACCTCGTAGCTACTGAAATCGACCCTTTCACCCTTGAAGTATCTTTCTAAGTCTGATTTTAGAGATTTGGCAGTATCTGACTGAATATTTTCGTAGAAGGGATGATCGTTGAACGTAACCCTAACGACGATCTCATTCTTCAAAACCACATTTACAAACTTTACCCATCGAACGCTTATGACTTCAAGCATCCTTACCAGCTATCTCCCTTATCCTTTCGATTCCACCCACCTGCCTAATCACTTCGGCAACGGATTTCGGCACAAGATCTTCCCATCTCTCTCCTCTAAGCATTCTTCTTCTTATCTCCGTCCCCTGATACTCGTTGCGGTTGAACATCTCTGTCGTTCGAACTTCAAATCCGGCTTCTTTAAACAGCCTTATTACGAGGGGATTGTTGGAAAAAACGACATCAAAGGGAGGAACCATCGAGCAGACGTGGGAAACCCAGAGACTGTTTCTGTATATATCCTCAAGTGGGATTATGTAAACCCTCTTCTTTAACTCTGGATCTATTTCATCCAAAGCCTTAGAAACCATCAGAACTCTCTCTCCAGCTGTGAAAGGATTTTCGATTGTATGGCTTTCTTGTGCACTTCCGATCGCTATTATCAGCTCGTCAACTTCATACACTATGTGCTTGATCACGTTGTGATGACCCAAGTGATATGGCTGAAATCTGCCGATGAAGAATCCCCTAACCACGCTTCCACCTCCTTGCCAGATACTCCTTCGACTTCAGTATGGCCTCCTCATTTCTAACTTCAAGCGTTAGGTAGCCCTTATAGTTTTGTGGAATAACGCTCAAATCAACGTTTCCTTCGCCCAAAGCCAAGTGTTCATCCAAATCACCCCTGTTGTCATGAAGATGAACGTTTACGACTCTATCAAACCAATCTAAGAAGACCTCGTGACCTTCCCTGCAGTTGTAGTGTCCGATATCGAACGTGAGCTTTAGATCGGTTTTTTCGAGCAAAAACTCTATAGCGTTCTTTAGGCTTTCATCCAAGGATATGGTGTTCTCCAAAGCCAAGATTTCGCATTCGGAATCTCTCAAAAAGTTAAGCATCTCAGTCGTTAGAACTTTGTAGTTGTGCTCTGAATAAAGCTCCTTAGGAAAAACAAAACCCTTCGCAGTTACAAATCCGGGGTTCCAGCCAATATGAAACGTTACGACTTTCGCATCGCACCTTTCAGCGTAGTGCATAACCTTCCTAAGCTCCTCGTAGCTCGCCTTACGCATGGTCTTGCTCACGGATATGAAGTTCGTTGAAGTTGCCGGAGCGTGCAATAGAACTTCCACTCCATAGCTCTCCTTGAGTTCCAAAAGCTCAGCATAACTCAGATTTTCCATACTGTATAGAGGATGATCCATGAGGATTTCAACGTGAGAGAAGCCGTGCTTTGAAGCGAATTCAAAAGCGTCCTTCGGTTTGTGAGCGATGTCCGGCTGGATTCCCAGTTTCATCGAATTTTGTTAAACGACCATTTTTTGAACTTTACGGAATACTTAAATCGGTTGAAATCAAACTATTATGATGATAGTCGAATCTTATCTTTACGATAAGGAGAACAGCACTGTCATCTGCAAAACGTGCATGCACAGGTGTAAGCTAAAACCAGGCAAATGGGGAATATGTAGGGTTAGAAAGAATGAAGACGGAGTTTTGAAGGTTTACAACTACGGCCTTGTCTCTTCTGTTGCTTTAGATCCGATCGAGAAAAAGCCATTGCACAACTTCAAACCGGGAAGTGCCGTTCTTTCCTTTGGAGGGATAAGTTGCAACTTCAGATGTAAGCACTGCCAGAACTACACGATAGCCTTTGCAGATCTCAGCTATCCTTACGTTAGGGAATACACGCCCGAGGATATACTCGCTCTAACAAAGCAGAACAGAGCGGACGGAATCGCTTGGACATACAACGAACCTTCGATATGGCACGAGTTCGCATTGGATTCGAGCAAGCTCGTAAAGGCTGAGGGATATTATGTCGTTTACGTTACGAACGGCTACATGAGCTTTGAGGCGATAGATCAATTTAAAGGAATTTTAGATGCAGCGAATGTCGATGTCAAGGCTTTCAACGAAGAATTTTACCGAAGAATATGCAAGGCAAAACTCGAAAACGTTCTCAAGGCTGTCGAATACATGCATAAAAAGGGAATTTTCTTAGAGCTAACGTATCTTGTCATCCCTGGAGAGAACGATTCAATGGACGAAATTAGGGAGTTCGCAGAATGGGTTTACGGCTTGAGCAAGAGAATTCCCGTTCACTTCTCAAAATTCCATCCCGACTTTCAGATGCTAGACAAACCTCCAACGCCCGTCTCGACTCTTGAAAAAGCCGTTGAGGTTGCCAAAGGTGTTGGATTGGAATACGTCTATATTGGCAACGTCTGGGGGCACAGATACGAGGACACCTACTGTCCAAACTGTGGACACTTGCTGATCGATAGAGATGGATTCTACATCGTTAGAATGGATTTGGATGGCAACAGATGCCCGGAGTGTGGCTACAAGCAGAACATAATCCTCTAAGAAATACATAGCCTCACGATTTGCTGGAGATGGAATAAACGATGCTCCTACCATCGTCGAAATAGAGGACGATTATAGAAGAAAAATCTTTAGTCTTTCTTTTCCCCAGAAACATTGCTCCGTTCAACCGCGTACGTTGACAGAAATTTGATAAAATCTTTTATCATACTTGACATAGCCACTCAATCTGTCGTTGAGTAGTTCCAGAATTTTGTCGAACTCCTCTTTTGAAACATCCTTTACACACGTTCTTCCAAGCCTTTCAGCGACATCTAATGCAACCTTTAGAGTAGGGAGCTTTTTCAAGTCATCGTCAGTCAATTCGATATAATCACGGGGTTTGCAAACTATCTCTTTGGCAGAGATTACATATTCTATGAGGTATATTCTGTAGTAATTACCACACATCTCTATGGTATTTCCATGCTCATTCATGAATCGCTTCAATTCAATTACTTCTGTTAAATTTCTTGCAATTAAAGGTTGAACATCTGCATGGTCAAATCTCTCGAATTTAACCCTTCGTAAAATTACTGGAAGTTCTTCGGCCTTAACGTGAGCACAGTTCTCAGCATGTTCTAGCCTTCTAATCGCACCTGTGAAGAGTAAACTTATCCTGTAATATCTGCCGTCTGTCTTCACGACAACATCGCTCCCATTTAAAAGTTTGTAGAATTCGATGAACCTGCTGTAGTTCAGATGAACGTGCTTCAATTCTATAGCGTTCAATATTTCTGGATATTCACTCAGATCGCTGAGATTCACGTAATTCTTCGGACATTCCAAGGGTTTCACGATCAACTCGTATCCGTGGGGTGTTAGGATTACGAAATACAGAGGGCTAAAGATCATTAGCAAAATCGCCCCGACCGCCACAAGAAATATGTTAAGATATCTCTTCACAAATTTTTGATTCATCTATAACGCTATATACTTTACCTTTTGATCGTAATCATGCATGAATGTCGCTACGAAATGCATACATCGGTGCAGGGAGCAAATCTTATTTATACATAGAAATAAAAAATTTCGTTATGCTTAACCAATATCATCATTTCTAAAATTTGGTGGTGATGCAACACTGTTGATGAGATATTATAAATTATGCACAATACGGCGTCACGACCAAAATTTGGTAAAAATATAACGATCAACCCATAGAATATTAAGCGCAAAATACTCTATTAAGATATTTAAAAATAAATATTTTTATAAATTTAACTCATAAAAATTAATAGAAATTCATAATTAACTTCTAAGCTCCGTAGCGTTCTTAGCCTCTTCTGGCAATTCTATCGAAACGGGTTTGTTGATATCATAAAACTCCACAATCGTTTTTACCGTCTGCTTTATGCTTACGTTTCCCTTCAGTGCACCCATCGATATCACCATCGGCATTTCCATGACTGTCAGAACTTCGGTTTTGACTGGATAGTATGTGTCTCTGGCTATCCACTCCTTAACTTCGACGTCCTTCAGCATATTCTTAAGCATGCTCTTGTTCTTCGGAACGTTTGCGGAGGAATTTGACATGTATTCTACGAATCTGTCCAAATCGGGCTTTAGTTTAAGAACATAGCAATCCACACCGTTTACGCTTTCATCGGACAGCTTTTCGATCTTTGAGAAACTCAAAAGCTCGATCTGCTGATCGATCTGATCGCTACGGTTCCAAAAATCATCCTGCACTTTCGTCTTAAACCATGCAATTGTTCCGTTTGGTCTTACAGCCTTAATGTATGCGGTGTCGTTGAAGACAAACGTCTCCGATTTCATGCTGAACGTTCGCCCGAACTGGTTCATGACAGTAGAAACGTCCATATACAACCTTTTGTTAACCATGTCTATCGCCCCCGTGGCGTTCGATACCATCTCCGATTTTGCTCCGCTTGATTCGTTTCCAACGATCACTTCCGATTTGACACTCATTTTAAATTTATACGTTTTTATATTTTTTGACGTTTCAAGCGCTTTCTGCTTTATCTCCTCTGGATTGAAGCTCTGAACGCACAGACTTAGCAAAACTCCAAACAGCACCGCTACGATAATAAGCTTTCTCATCTCGATCCCACCGAACCTTAATGATGGAAACCTTATAAAGGTTTTTCAACCACCTATCGATTTGAATCGTGCAATTCTTTTAACACTACCTCTACAGCCTTCGGTATAGCTTTCCTAACGGTTTCGGACAATACCATCCCCTCTCCAATTCTTTCGACTTCTATTCCAACGATTACGATCTCTGGAAGATCAATAAGACCTTCGGCGATCTTGATCAGAAAAGAAAAGTCGACATCATGCATCGACACTATTCTTTCTTTACCTTTGATCTCTTCTGGCCTTATCTTTACCACATCTCCGGGATTTCCGAAGCCTTTAACCGCATCGACCACTATAACCTTATCGTAACCCATAATGGTATTGAGGATGTCGATTCCCATCGTTCCGCAGTCGTAGATATCTGCATTGACCTTCATCTTTCTCAGTTCCTCTATCACCGCAATCCCAACGCCTTCATCTCCCATCAGGATGTTCCCTATTCCGATTATCGCCACTTTCATCTTACATCCTTTCCAACGGCTCGATTCCCAAAAGTTCGAGCCCGTTTCTAAGGACTATCCTCGTCGCATCCACTATTGCGAGTCTGTGCATCCTAAGCTCGCTCTCAGCTTTAAGGACAGGATGATCCCTATAGAAGTCGTTGAATGTGTTCGCAACTTTGAGAAGGTAGTCTGCAAAGATGTTCGGCTTGAGCTCGTTCACAACTCTGAGCACGATGTAGGAGAACTTTGAGAGCAGGACAACCAGCTTCCTCTCCAAGGGCGTGCAAAGATCTCCCCTGAAGTCCAAATCTGGCATCCCACTCTCAACTGCTTTTCTCAAAATGGAGCAACACCTTGCATGGCTGTATTGTATGTAGCTTGCTGTTTGCCTTTCGAAATCCAAAGCCTTCTGCCAGTCGAACACCATCGGCTTCTCCGGAGCGATCTTTACGAAGTCGAACCTTAAGGCTCCGACAGCTACTGCCTTGGCTATATGATCCTTCTCCTCATCGCTCAACTCCTCTCTTCCCTCCACAATCTTCCTTGCTTCTTCGTAGACCTTCTCTATGAGTTCGTCCGCTGAGATGAACTTGCCCTTTCTCGTGCTCATCGAACCTTCCGGCAACGAAACGAACTCGAAGAAGACGATCTCCGGTGGTTTCAATCCAAGTAACTTCAGTATATCCTGCAACTGCTTTCCTATGAGTTTGTGATCCGCTCCAAGCACGTTTATAAATCGCTCAAAGTTTTCGTTCTTCCAGAGGTGATACGCGAGATCCCTCGTAACGTAGAGGGTTGTGCCGTTCTCTCTTCTGACCACTACGGGCTTTTCATAGCCTAAATCGCTCAAATCTATCATCCAAGCCCCGTCCTTCTTCAGCAATCCCTTTTCATCGAGCATCTTTAGAATTCTATCGACATAGCCATTCCTTATGAATTCCGACTCCCATACGAATTCATCGTGCTGAACGTTGAGCCTCTGCAACGTCTCCTTAATCCCCTCAAGCGCTAGCTCCACCACTTCTCTGAACAGCTCGATTGCCTCTTCATCTCCCCGCTCATATCTGATCATGAGATCTTCAACTTCTCTCTCAAGCTCAGGATTCCTCTCAAGCTCCTTGTTCATCTTTATGTAAGCTTCAACCACAGCATGATCTGGCTTCTTCGATTCGTCTATTCCGAATCTCCTGTAGCCTAAGGCTGTTATGGCAATCTGCCTGCCCATGTCGTTGACGTAGTATTGAGTTCTAACATTTAAGCCGGCCTTCTTCATTATCCTCGCGATAGTATCACCAATTATCGAATTTCTGATGTGTCCTATGTGCAGAGGGCCATCCGGATTGGCGGATGTGTGCTCAACTAAAACCTCCCCTTTAAGCCTCGGTGATCCGTAGTCGTAATCCTGATCGAGTATGAGATCGATCGTATCCTCCAAGAACTCCTCGCTAACAAAGAAGTTTATATATCCATTTACGACCTCAATGCTACCAACGTATTCTCTCGGCTCAAGTTCCGCAACTAACTCCTCAGCTATCTCTTGCGGACTCCTTTTCTGCTCTTTTGCGAGTTTAAACGCTATGGTGCAGGCCAAATCAGCGTGATCGCTTTCCTTAACAAACCTTTCATCGACCTTAAGCATCTTCAAAACTTCCTTCTTAAACCTCAGAAACATATTTGCAGATTGAAAGGGGGGCTTAAATTATTATCCTCGGAAAGATGTCCTAACCTTTATATATCCCCAATTTAAAATTTGGTTAATGCTCATCGAACTTCCCAAACATGTGGAGATATTTGGATGTATTAAGATCCACGAAGTCCAGAGAGTCCTGAAACTTGAATCTGAGGAAGTTCATTCAGAATTACTCCGAGGATTTTCGAAAGAAGAGATGGATGAGATACTGCACAGGATGACCATCGTCGTTCCGATAAAGGATGAGAAAATGCATTTACTCGATGGTGTTCTTAGATCAATTCCACTGGGATGCAAGATTGTCGTTGTTTCGAACAGTCAAAGAGGAGAGAAGGATATATTCAAGATGGAGAGGGATCTTGTTTCCGATTTTTATAGAGTTACGAAACATCCCGTAGCACTCATTCATCAGAAGGATCCTGGTTTGGGTATAGCTTTTAAGGAGGTTGGTTACGAGCATATTTTGGATGAAACCGGTTTTGTTAGAAGTGGTAAGGCTGAGGGGATGATCATCGGTTTGATCCTTGCCAAGATGCTTAGTAGCGATTATGTCGGTTTTGTCGATGCAGACAACTATATCCCATGCTCGGTAAACGAATACGTTAGGCTATACTGTGCCGGACTTAGTATCTCAAACACTCCATACTCGATGGTGAGACTTCACTGGAGATATAAACCGAAGGTCATCGAAGATAGGCTATACTTCAAGAAGTGGGGAAGGGTGAGCGAGATCACGAACAAATACCTCAACATGCTCTTAGCTGTTCAAACCGGATTTGAGACGAACATAATCAAAACTGGAAACGCTGGTGAGCATGCGATGACGATGAAACTCGCCGAAATTATGGCGTTCTCCACAGGCTACTCAATTGAGCCCTACCAGTTCGTTTATCTCTTTGAAGAGTTTTGGAAGGGCGAAACTAAGTTCAAAGAGGCTGTTACATCTGGAATAGAGATTTATCAGATCGAAACTCTCAACCCGCACATCCACGAGGAGAAGGGCGATGAGCACATAAAGGAGATGCTTCTGCAGTCTTTGGCAACTATATACCACAGCAAGCTCTCGAACGATAAGCTCAGAAACGAAATAGCTGAGGAACTTAAGAGGAATGGTGTGATAAAAAGAAAGACAGAAATCAAAAAGAATGAAACTATGCCTCCGATAAATTTAATTGATATAAATGAATTCCGCAAACTCTTAGATGAATATTCCGAAACCCTTATAATATATGGGTAATCATATTAATAATAGTGATGAGCAAATTCATCATCTTCACGGATTTGGACGGAACTCTCTTAGATGAGAATTACTCTTTTGATTATGCGAAACCTACGATAGAGAAGCTTAAGAAACATAAAATTCCAATAGTTTTCTGTTCGGCAAAAACGAAAGCAGAGCAAGAGATTTTCAGGGAGAAAATGGGGATTCATGATCCTTTCATCGTCGAGGACGGTTCCGCAATATATATTCCAGAGGGATACTTCAAGAGGAGGTGTGGAGAGCCTAGGAATAACTATGAGGTCATAGTTTTGGGAGTTGGATATGATGAAATAATAAAGGAGATCGGGAAGTTGAGGAAGATGTATAGGATAGAGAGTTACCACTTCATGAGCGTTGAGGATGTTGCGAAGATTACCGGCCTAAGCTTGGAACTTGCAAAACTTGCGAAGATGAGGGAATTCAGCGAAACCGTTGTTTTTGCAGAGGAGAAGGCGATAGAAGAGCTCAAGAAAAAATTCAACGTCGTTGTAGGGGGAAGGTTTATCCATGTCTATGGTAAGGACGCCGATAAGGGGAAAGCAGTCAGAATTCTTACAGATCTTTACAGAGAGAGGTATAGTGACGTAATAACCATAGGAATCGGAAATTCCTACACGGATGAACCGATGCTCAGAGCTGTTGATATTCCAGCTTTGGTGAAGAACCCAGACTGCTGGGCGAATGTTAATATTAAAAATCTTTATAAAGCGGATGGAATAGCGACTGTAGGTTGGGTTGAGGTTGTTGAGAGGTTCGTTTTCGGGTGATCTTATGCCCGGCTCGAATGAAAAGGACGTGATATACATAGTTCCGCACACACACTACGACGCAGTCTGGGTATTCACCAAAGAGGATTACTTCTATATAAATATAGATTTTATATTAAAGAAGGTCATTGAGATACTTGAGGAGTTCGACGATTACAAGTTCCTCATCGAACAGGCTTTTCTGCTTGAGGAGATAGAGAGTAGGTATCCAGATCTCTTTGAGAAGATTAAGAGGTTTGTGAGGGAGGGTAGGATTGAGATTGCGGATGGGGAGTATCTTATGGCGGATACGATGCTCCCCCAAGAGGAAACTCTCGTTAGGGAGATTTTGGTTGGGAAGAGGTATATCAGGCAAAAGTTTGGGAAAGATGTAGAGGTGATGTGGCAGGCTGATAGCTTCGGTTTAAACGCTCAGCTCCCTCAGATCTACAGAAAGAGTGGGTATAAATACGTGGCCTTCAGGAGAGGTTGTCCCGAGATAAAACCTTCCGAATTCATCTGGGAAGGGTTGGATGGAACGAGAATAATAGCCCACGTCTTTCCCTTAGGTTATCGAGCCGGACTTTACATCGACAAGTGGGAGGAGAGCTACAACTTTTTGAAGGAGTGTGCTTTTTCAAACCACATCCTAATGCCTTCTGGCAGTGGATCCACACCCCCTCAAGAGGAGATCGTTGAAGCTGTCAAGAGGTGGAACAAGACACACGAAGGATCAATCATGAAGATAGCCATGCCATCGGAGTTCTTTAAGGAGATCGAGAAGTTTGCAGACAATTTACCTGTCAGAAGGGGGGAGATGTATTGTGGAAGATATTCACCAGTATTTCCTGATACCGCCTCAAGCAGGATCTGGATCAAGCTGAGCTTGAGAAAGTTGGAGTGCGACCTGCTGACACTTGAGAGGTTCGATACAATCTGCAGTCTTCTAACTGGCCAATATCACAAGGAGGAACTTGCAAACTGTTGGAAGAAGATACTCTTTAACGCATTCCACGATATACTTCCAGGAACTGGAGCGGATGAGGGTTACACGGAGGTCAGATACAACATAGACTTCCTCAGGATGAAGATTCCGCATCTCATGGAGGACATTCTAAAGACAATTCTCGACTACGATTCCAACGAATCGATGGCTGGAGATATCGTCGTGTTCAACCCGCTTTCTTGGGATGTTGAGAATTGGGTGGAAGTGGATCTCAGCTTCGACAGAGGTTACATCTACGACATAAAGGGTGTGAAGTGCGGGGATGAGGAGAGAAAGGTCGAGATAATAAAGATCAGCAGATACTACGACGGCTCCATAGGACATGCGAGGATAGGATTCGTAGCCAAGGTTCCAGCATTGGGCTACAAAGTTTATAAGATTATAGAGAGGGAGCCAATAGAGAACACGGACAGATTCCTGATAAGGAGTTCTACGGTTATCAATAACAAATTCTTCCGAATCAACTTCAATCCTGAGAATGGTATAATAATGGTCAGCAGAGGTGACGATGTTCTCCTCTACGAAGGAAATGAAATGGTAGTTGACAGCGAGGCTGGAGATCTCTATCACCACTATGAAGACATAGAGATGCCGGTTAAGGCTGAAGGTGGAGAAGGGATAAGATTCGGCCGATTCAAGGTTGATAACTTGACAGTTGAGGATACTCCGCTTAGAGTTATCATAACAGTTGAGACGAAATATTACTCACTCATATGGCCTTACAGGCTCACCGAGAAGTGGAAGCCCGTAATATGGAAGCACAACTACGTCACGTTCATCAAGAAGATTATAATCTATAGAGATCTACCGAGGATCGACTTCATAACAACTGTAGAGAACAAGCATCCAAGGACGAGGATAAGGGTCAGGTTCAAGACGAACATTAGGGAGAAGGAATACACGTGCGACATGCAGTTTGGAGCCATAAAAAGGAAGACGGACATGTATTACTTCAATCCAGAGGGATGGGTAGAGAAACCTTCTGGCGTGTATCCATCCTTGAGGTGGATCGATTACAGCAACCAGCATTATGGAGTGACAGTAATGAACAGGGGAACTCCAGAGAATGAGGTTAGGGATGGATACATATACATAACTCTGCTGAGATCGGTCGATCTCCTATCTCACGGCAAAGAAGGTCCTGTAATTCCGGTTTACGATGCCATGGAGCTGAACAAGAGATACACGTTTAAATATTCGGTCTATCCGCACGAAGGGAACTGGAAGGATGCAAAATCTTACAAGATGGGTTACGAGTTTAACTATGATCTCATAGCCTTACAGATACCTCCTGACAGAAAGCTCAGACCTTCGAGGTCTTTCCTCAGGGTTAAACCGGACAATGTCATACTTACAGCATTGAAGAAGGCTGAGGATGGAGATGACATAATAGTTAGGGTTTACGAAGCAACTGGAGAAAGGGCAGAAGCAGAAATAGAGTTCTTCAGAGATGTAGAGGCTGTCAGAGTTGTCAATCTTCTTGAAGAGTTCGATGAGGAGTTCGACAAGGATGTTGAAATAGAAAGGAATAAGATTAGATTCGAGATAAACCCGTTCGAGATAGTCACGCTGAGAGTTAGTCTGAAGGGGATATGAATGATAAAGAACAGAGACGAAATTCTGAGTTGTGGAGACGTTGAAGCTAAAGATGTCGCTCTGAAGATCGTAGAGCATGCGATAAAAAAGGCTGATCCCTATAGAATCGTGAGGGAGTCGATTAGACTTGAGAATTCGAAAATAATCGTTGAAGAAAGGGAGTTCGAGGCTGAGAACATTTACGTCGTTGCGATTGGAAAGGCAGCTTGTCCGATGGCCAAAGCCATAGAAGATTTGCTGGGAGATAGAATAAAGGAGGGTGTTGCGGTAACCAAATACGGATATTCAATGCCTTTGAGCAGAATGGATGTGATAGAGGCGGGACATCCGATTCCAGACGAGAATTCCGTTAGAGGAGCTAAGAGAGGGCTTGAAATCGCCAAGAAGGTTGGAAAGAACGATCTTCTGATTGTTCTAATTTCTGGAGGTGGTTCCGCCCTCTTCGTCATGCCAGAAGACGGAATAAGCCTCGAGGACAAGATAAGAACGAACGAGCTACTGCTCAAGAGCGGGGCAAAAATCCATGAAATAAATACGGTCAGAAAGCACATATCGAGGGTTAAGGGTGGGAAGTTCGTCAAGAATGTGAGGGGAACTGTCTTAGCGCTCATAATCTCCGACGTTGTGGGGGACAACTTGGAGGTAATAGCTTCCGGCATAACCGTCAGAGATCCCACGACATTTGAAGATGCGTTCAGAGTTTTGAAGTTGCACAGGTTATGGGATGCTGTTCCCGAATCGGTCAGAAGGCACATAGAGCTTGGAATGGAAGGTAAAAGAGAAGAAACGCTTAAGGAAGATCTCAGCAACGTTCACAACTTCCTGATCTGCGGGATGGGTAAAGTCTGCGAGTTCGCGATGGAGAAGGCAAGTGAGTTGGGATATCCCGCCCATGTGATCACATCCACGCTCGAAGGTGAGGCAAAGCACGCGGGAACTGTGATAGCCTCTATAGTCCAAGAGATTTGGAAGAACGGAAGACCTTTCGAAAGACCTGTTGTGCTGATATTCGGAGGGGAAACCACCGTTACGATATCAGGAAATGCTGGGAAAGGTGGGCCGAATCAGGAGTTGGCTTTGAGCTCTGCGAAGAAGATAGTCAAGCTGAGGGGATGTTGCATAGCTTCCATTGATACAGACGGAACCGATGGGCCAACCGAAGTCGCTGGTGGCATAGTTGACAGCTACACAGCTGAGGTGCTTGAAAGTAAAGGAATCGACATAGACGAATACCTCAGCGAACACAATGCATATGTGGCTTTGAAATTTGCTAAGGGGCTCGTGATAACCGGAGCAACGAGAACTAACGTCAACTCGATCGTTGTAGCAGTAGTTCTATGATAAAGATTGGCTGTTGCAGCTTTCCGGTTAGAAGAGAAGAATACTACAAAAACTTCAAAGTTGTCGAGGTTCAGCAAACCTTCTATAAGCCTCCCAAGCTATCTACTGCGAAAAAGTGGAGAAAAGAAGCTCCGAAGGATTTCGAGTTCACCGTCAAGGCCTTTCAGATTATAACACATCCGCCGAACTCAACCACATATAGAAGACTCGGATATAGACCAAGAAATGCAGGATTTTTCAAACCTTGCAAAGAGGTTTTTGAAGCTTGGGAGATAACGGAAGAAATAGCTAAAGTTCTGAAGGCAAAGGTTATCGTCTTCCAAACTCCGAAGTCCTTTAGGGATACCGAAGAAAATATCAGGAACATGGTCGAGTTCTTCTCATCGATTGAGAAAGATTTCATTTTTGCTTTTGAACCAAGGGGATGGAAGATCGAAACGATAAGGAAGGTTTGCGAGGAGCTCGATTTGGTTCATGTCGTGGATCCTTTCGTTTCCAAACCTGTTCACGGCAAAATCTATTACTTCCGTCTCCATGGCCATACTCAAATGTATAGGCATAAATACAGCGAGAAAGAGCTTAAGTGGCTTGCATCCTACGTTAAGAGTCTGGATAGAGAAGTTTACGTGATGTTCAACAACGTTCACATGTTCGAAGACGCCAAGGCGTTTAGGGATATCCTAAAAACGGAACGGATATAAGCTTTCCAGAATACTACTCAGCAGTGTGGCTCTTTGTTTACGGAACCCTGATGGATCCTGAGAAAGCCAAGAGGATATTCAAGAGATTGCCAAAAGCGAAGATCGCTTTTCTGCCGAACTATGAACTCGTCCTCAACAAGGAGGGAATGGGAAAGGGAAATCCAAACGTTAGAGAGGGAGGAAAAGGGGTTTGGGGAGTGATCTATGAGGTCGATGAGAGAGATCTGAGAAAGCTCGATCTCATAAGCCCCAAATATTACAGAAAGCTTGTCAAAGTTATCGTTAATGGAAAAGAAGAGGAAGCTTGGATATACATCGCAAAGCCGGAGTTTACGAACGATAGCTTGAAACCCGATAGATCGTGTATCGAGAGAATGATAAGGGGAGCCAAGCACCACGGACTGCCCGATGAATACATAAAATGGCTCGAAAGTTTATTAAAAAGCCTAGATAATGAATGAGTATGGTTAGAGTTGCGATTTTGGTTGACAACAAGGTAGTAGCGTTGAGACCACAAGGATTAAAGGCCGAATGGGGATTTTCCGCCCTTATCGAAGCAGATGAGCCGATACTCTTCGATGCCGGACAAACAGGAATCGCTTTCGAAAACTTTCAGTTGCTTGGTTTACCAACTCCGAAGAAGATCGTTCTCAGCCACGGACATTACGACCACACCGGTGGGCTTATGCCGTTCCTGAAGAAGGGTGTTAAGCTATACACTCATCCCGACGCCTTTCTTCCCCGATACTACAGGGGAGAATACATCGGGATCCCGTTTAGAAGAGAGCAGATAGAGGATCGTGCCGAGATAATAGAGCATAGGGAGCCAGTGGAGGTTTCGAAGAAAGTATGGGCTTTGGGGGAGATTCCGAGAGAGTTCGAGACTGCACTGCTTAAAGACTCATACATAATCAGAGAAGGAAAGAAAGAGGAAGATGAGATAAAGGATGACCAGAGCTTGGCGATAAAAACCGATAAAGGAATTTTGCTCGTGCTCGGATGTTGTCATTCCGGGTTAAGAAACACGATCAGGTGGGCTGAAGAGGTTACGGGAGATGAGGTCAGATTCATAGTTGGAGGGACTCATCTGATCGCATACAAGCCAGAAGAGATTAAAGAAATCGTCAGCAAGCTCGAATTTGAGTTCATAGCACCCTGCCACTGCACTGGCTTAAAGGCGGAGTTTCTGCTCATGGAAATGGTGGGGGAGAGGTTTAAAATGGTTGGAAGTGGGAGCATAATTGAGGTATGATGTTCAGGAGCAAGCGAGAGGTTAGGGAGTTCGTTTGGAGGAAAATAGAGAAGTATTCAAAGTTCCCTCCTCCGTTCGGCAGGATTCCGAACTTCGTCGGTGCTGAGAAAGCCTGTGAAAAGCTTAGGAAGCTTGAGCAGTATAGGAAAGCTAAAGTTGTATTTTCTGCTCCGGATTCTCCGCTGAAGAGAGCGAGGGAGATCGTGCTTGAAGATGGCAAAATTTTATTGGCTGTAAAGCCGAAGATGACCGGATTTCTGGTTATAGAAAAAGGGAAAGCCAGAACCATAAAGGAAATGATGAGATATGGCAAGGAGGTAAATCTTGACGAACTCGATCTGAAGGTGGATATATTTCTCCAAGGTTGTGTTGCAATCGATGGGATGGGAAACAGGATCGGAAAGGGTAGCGGTTTTGGGGATAAGGAATACCAGCTTTTGAAAGAGAAGGGCTTACTTTCCGATGATTGTCTCTATGTGGTTGTAGCTCATCCGATTCAGATCTTCGAAGATTTGAGCTATTTGATGGACGAGCACGATGTAAAGGCGGATGTAATCCTCACGCCTGATGAGATAATCTGGATTAAACGTTCATAATAATCAATGTGGTCGTGACTCCACATTGTGTGTGATTTAAATACTCCATCAACAGTATTGCAACACCACCATCAATGTCAGTATAAATTGATAAATTTTAAATTTTTGCTGGGGGTGATCCAAAAGTAATGCAAAAATCGGCCGTGACGCCGTATTGTGCATAGTTTAAAATATCTCATCAACAGTGTTGCATCACCACCCAAAAATCCAATATAAAATCAATAGTTGTAGTTGTAGGAATTGTCATTCTTATTTTGGCGGCTTACCATCTCATCAGGTTGTTTGCCGTCACAATCGTCTATATGGATTTTGCGAGCTATAAGACAAAGTTAATGAACGTCGGAGAGATCGACTATGACAGTGTTATTGAAAAAGCGAATATGGTTGGATACGGGGTCAAAGAGAGAAAGCTGAAACCGAACAGCATTGAGGAACTGAGCAGGAGGTTCGGTGCGTGCAGAGTGGACGCAATTAAATTCTATTACACGAATTGGACGTTTTTTCAGATATGTCTGCCAAAAGAAAATGAACATCGGAGCAGGGTCGAGTATTTCACGGAGATCGTTCATCCATACGCATCAAGAAATCTACCACCTGACGACTGGATACATAACGTGCTCAAGCTCACGTTTGATTTAGACGATCAAACCGTCGATGACTGTATATCGAAGCTGAAGAAACAACTCGGAAAAGAGCTAATTCCAACAGTCTATGTGAACGGAATACCGAACGTTTCCAAGGTGTATTACTATTTTAAGGGCAAAAGCGACAACGTCACGTTTCAACCGATCGATACGTCTGGGGTTGTTGTCGGAGGTTACGAATTAACGTTTTACGGAAACGCAAGCAAGATAGGTTCCATCGTTTTTACAGTTCCGAATGCAGAGATAACTTTACACAGAGGAAACGCTACATACATCATCAAGATCGATAGGTTGGGAGGGATATCGTTGGAGATCCACCTCCCGCCGTTTGGGAAAATCCCAAAGAGTGAATATAAATCGGTTTTTAAAGAGATGTTTGCAAAACTTGGATTACCGCAAGGTGTTTTGGACGAAGTGGAATTCGGTTACAATCCGACGATATGGTAACTAATCAAAATCTAAAGCAAAAAATTATTATAAATTTCCCTATCCATTGCTCTGATGTTCAAGAAGATTCTCGTCGCAAATAGAGGAGAGATAGCAATAAGAGTGATGCGAGCTTGTAGGGAGATGGGAATCAAGAGCGTTGCGATCTACAGTTCCGCAGATAGAAAGGCTCTACATCGTCTTTACGCTGATGAGAGCTATTATGTTGGCGAGGCCGAGGCGAGGAAGAGCTACCTGAACATGGACAAGATAATTGAGATAGCGAAGAAGAGCGGGGCTGAAGCTATTCATCCCGGTTACGGTTTCTTAGCTGAGAACGCTGAATTTGCCAAGAGATGCGATGAAGAAGGCATAGTATTCGTAGGGCCAAAGCCTAAGGTAATCGAAGCTATGGGTTCTAAGGTCAACGCAAGGAAGATGATGGAAGATGCTGGATTGCCTGTAGTGCCGGGTTCTCCCGCTTTGAAAGATGTGGACGATGCGATAAAGTGGGCCGAAAAGATAGGCTATCCCGTAGCTATAAAAGCTTCCGGTGGTGGCGGCGGAATAGGAATAACGGTAGTTTGGAACGAGAACGAGATAGAAGATGCCTTCAACAGATCTAAGAAGTTGGGTGAGAAGTATTTTGGAGATCCTACCGTTTACATCGAGAAGTATCTGCCAAAACCTCGCCACATCGAATTTCAGGTTTTAGCGGATGAGCATGGGAACGTCATTCACATGGGAGAAAGAGAGTGCTCGATTCAGAGGAGACATCAGAAGCTGATTGAAGAATGTCCTTCGCCAGTTGTCGATGATGAAACCCGTGAGAGAATGGGTAAACTCGTTGTTAAGGGAGCGAAGCACATCGGCTATACGAATGCTGGAACGATGGAATTTCTATACTACGAAGGCAACTTCTACTTCCTCGAAATGAACACACGATTGCAGGTCGAGCACACGATTACCGAAATGGTTACCGGTGTGGACATAGTCAAGTATCAGATAAGGATTGCTTATGGTGAGGAGCTTCAGCACGATCAGGAGGATATTGTGATGCGAGGACATGCGATCGAGTGTAGGATAAACGCCGAAGATCCGGTCGATTTTCTACCGAGAACGGGCAGGATAATCCACTATAGAAGCCCCGGAGGCATCGGAATAAGAATAGATAGCGGAGTTCACATGGGATACAAGATTCCGAAGGAATATGACCCCATGATCGCGAAGCTGATAGCCTGGGGAGAAAACAGGATGGAAGCTATTATGAGGATGAGAAGGGCACTCTACGAATACGTCATCGAGGGCATTGAAACCAACATTCCGTTCCACATGGCCGTTCTACATCACGAAGCGTTCGTGAAAGGAGACACTCATACGAAGTTCATCGAGGAACATAACATAAG
Organism: Archaeoglobaceae archaeon; assembly: GCA_027064525.1. Lineage (GTDB taxonomy): Archaea > Halobacteriota > Archaeoglobi > Archaeoglobales > Archaeoglobaceae > WAKM01. The sequence continues at coordinate 34,563 of JAMOPJ010000045.1, read as the reverse complement.
GGAGGAGGTCAAGAAGTTTATGGTCGAACTGCATCCGATTAAGAAGAGGCTCGACGAGATGTTCACTACAGCTAAGCCAGTTGAAGAGGAAATAGTTGCAATAGCCTCAGCGATAGCCTACGCGAAGATGGAAGAGCCCAAGGTTAGCGGCTGGAAGTTGCACGCGAGGCTTGAAAATATGAAGTGATTAAATCATTTATCATTTTCGTTATTTAATTTTAGTTATTATAGTTTAAGTTAGGAAAATAATAGAAAATAATAGATTTAGAAGTTCAGAAGTCTGTCATAATTCTGAATTGGTCGGTGTCGGGCTTCATATAACGAAGAAACTTCCTCACTGCCCCTTCAACATCCCTAGCCCTCGTTATAGCTCTTCCTACGATCAGTATGTCCGCTCCAGCTTGCATGACTTCTGGAACGTTTTCTGGCCTTATCCCTCCGGCAACTGCAACAAGCACGTTGAACCTCTCCTTAACATCCTTCGCCAGATGCCAAGGCGGTGGAGCTTCACCTTCTACATCTATCGCTCTATGCAACTCAACGACGTTTGGCATATATCCGCTCTCCTTTATCTTCTCAAGCCTTTTTATCGGATCCTCAACTCCCAACATGTCCACTACTGCGTAGATCCCCGTTTTATCCGCCTCCTTGATACCTTCAACTATCGTCTTTATCGGAGCCAAGCCTGAGATTACGATCGCATTAGCGGTAGCATCGGCTGCCATCCTCGCCTCCAACTTTCCAACGTCGAGAGTTTTGAGATCGAGGACGTAGAACGCATCCGGCTTTACCTCTCTGAGCTTCAATATAACTTCTGCTCCGTATCTCTTAGCAAGGGGCGTTCCCACCTCATATATGATGTGATCGCTCTCGGGAATCTGCCTCATCACGTTGAGCACTTCGTTCAAGCTCGTTAGGTCGAATGCAATCTGTAGATATGGAGGATCCCAGAGTTTCGTCAACTTCCTTCCGACGAGCGGATGGAAAGCCCTATCCTTCTCCCACAGAACCTTGTCCACATCGGGGAATCCTCTCATAGCCCTCTTCAAAGCCAGCTTCGTTGCTCCGTAGTTGTAGTAGTAGATCTTGTTCTTATCTTTAGCTTTTGGATGTATGAAAACGCTGACAATCACCACTAAATTTTCGGCCTCCTCTTTCGGAATTATGCCTTCTTCAACTGCATCTGCAATAGCCTTCGCCACAGCAGCTTGAGCTGGGCCAAATATGAGCTCAGCTTGGTGCATGTCTTTAACGGTAACCTTTGGGACGATTATAGCTGGAGGCTTGGTTATGAGATTTGGTCTTAAAACCGCTAAGAGTGGTGTGTGCCCAGCGGAAAGCTGGGAAAGAGCGTTCGCGAAAGCTTGCCCAACCGGGCTGTCCTTCGTTCCGATCATCAGATCTACATGAGCAACCTCGTATCCCTGCCCTATCAAAGCCTCTCCGATAAGAAACTTCATGAACCCTCTGAATGATCCCAATCATAAAAAAATATCGATCAGCTCCATATCTTGTAGAACAACCTCTTACATCCTTCGTAGCTCAGCTTGCTTACGGCTTTGGCTATCTTGTTCTCCTCGACGAGGTGTGGATAAGGATTCTCCTCGCTCGGAAGCATCTCATCCTTTGAAATTATCGAGATGTATATTATCCCCCTTGCCGCCATGAGCCTTGCGGTTTCGTCATCGACCTCTTCTTCGAGCATGAACATCTTTGTCAGCTCATTTCCCGGATTCGGATATAGCTCGATTCCCAACTTTCTTGCGATCGTTTCTGGCAGATTGAGTGTCGAAACTTTAAAGCCTAATTCTTCCAAATATTTTGGCAGAAGAATGTGAATCTGCCCTGCCTCGACCAAAACGTCTCCTTCAACATCCAATCTTGCTATCTCTTCAGCCCTCATCCTGTCCCTAACCTTAAATCTTTCTGCGTCCGCTTTTGTAAATCTCACCGTAGCTTCGACGAGCTCATCGAAGTTTTTGCGGAGGAATGCTTCCTGATAGTCGAGCCAAGCCAAATTTGCCTCCTTTTCAGTATTTCTGACAAGTTCGATCTTTTCATCCTTCGGAAGATTCTCGAACTCCCCTCTATCTACAGCTTCTCTTATCATCTCAATTATTTCGAGATATGGATCAACCTGATAGATTCTTTTGCCCATCGCGTGCAGTCTTCGCAGAACTTCGCATTGGTGTTTTGAATAAACAGGGAAAGATGTGTCGATCGATCTGACGTAGCTGTCCACGGAAATCTCCCCGTTGAGCATTCGCTGAAATTTATCGTCCTTAGGCTCTTCTATGATGATCACATCCCTTTTCCTTGCCTCTTCCTCGAAATGAGGTAGCATCTCAACCCTATGCGATGTGAACAGAACGAGAATGTCCATGAGATGGCTTAGTTGCAATGCTTTGTTAAGGTTTCGTTTGGCAAACGTTAAGGCCAGATAGACATACAACATTCGATGCCAAAACTGAGAGGTCATCATCTAATCTGCCTCCAATTTTTCATAGGCAAAGGATACAGTCACAAATTCGTCAAAAATACGTTTAGAGTTCTCAAGAATGCCAAAAAGGTAACCGTAGTCGATGGAATTGATGATATATGTAAAGCCTGTCCAAATCACATCGGAGGTAGATGTCCTGAGGAGATGAAAGAGCTCGACAGGTTGGCGCTCTTTTTACTTTCAATTAACGTCGGATCGAGAGTTTGCTGGGATGAAATTAAAAGAAAGTTGCCAAAAATACTGCCGATATGGATCAGGAGAGCTTGCAAGGGATGCAGATGGTGGAAAGTATGCAAAGACAAAATGCTTAAATTCAAATGTCAACCTCACCAAACACATGGTTAACAAATATGTCAGAGTAACTCTCGCCTGTGCCTTAGCAGTTTTGACAGCGATCTCCGCTCAGATTTCATTCAAATTGGGACCAGTTCCTTATACGATGCAAAATTTTGCCGTAATCCTCTCAGGACTTCTGCTCGGCAAGTTCGGAGCGGTCGCTCAGCTGATATACTTGGGTATGATAGCACTCGGTATCCCAGCCGGAGCTGGGTTCAGAGGCGGAATCGGTGAGCTGTTCGGCTACACAGCTGGATACTTTTGGATGTTCCCTGTCTCAGCTTTTCTGATGGGACTGATAAGGGAAAAAGCCTACAGGCGAGGAAGCCTGAAAGAGCTAATTACTCTATGGATCGGAAGTGTTGTGGCTGTGATTCCTCTCTACTTGGTAGGCTTTGCCGTTTTCTATGAATTTGCGAGCGGTAGCTCCGGCTTGATGGGTTGGTGCGAATCCGCAACGAGATTCTTCGGAATAAATCTGAGTCCGTTCTGGGCAGTCTTCTTTGCGACAGTTCTGATATTCGTTCCGCAGGATGTGTTCATGGATCACGTGATTGCGATAGTAGTTTTCAAATATCTCCACGAGCTTCTGAAACAGAGAGGCTATGATCTGCCTTAAGGACGTTAAATACACATATCCAAACGGAATCGTCGGATTGAAAGGTGTCAGCTTGAAGGTAGAGGGAAACACCCTTATCGGAGGTTACACCGGCAGTGGAAAGTCCACCCTGCTCAGGATCTTCAACGGACTTATCCCGAACTTCTATGGCGGGAAGCTTGAGGGTGATGTTCGAATAGACACGGAAGTTTTCTTCATAGGGCAGAACGCAGACGAGCAGATAGTTGCGAGCAGAGTTTACGATGAGATTGCTCTACATCTCCTGCATCGGGGCTACGAATGGAACGAGGTGGATAGAAGGATAAAGAAGGTCGCTAAGGTTTGTGGGATTGAGGAACTGCTAAACAGGCGGATTTTCGAGCTTTCGGATGGGGAAAAGCGGTTGGTTACGATCGCCTCAGCCTTGGCAAGCGATTGTAGATGCTTAGCTTTGGATGAGCCTTTCAGCAATCTGCATCCAAGGATTGCAGACAAAATCCTTAAGATCTTGCTGAGACAGGACAGGATCGTCGTCCTTTCCGAGCACAGGATCGAGTTCGCAGAACAATTTGAAGAGTTCTTCTGGATGGAAGACGGAAGGATCGTCGATATTCCAGAGTTGAACGATAGCGTTTGCGGAAGGGAATTTAAGTCGAAAGAAACCGTTGTCAAAGTTGAATCCATCACGTTCGGCTACGATAAGCCGCTTTTTGAAGATCTATCGTTCGATGTAAAGAGAGGAGAGATATTTGCGATAATTGGAGAGAACGGATGCGGCAAGACGACGTTGCTGAGGCTAATAGCCGGGACTTTGAAGCCTTGGGACGGCAGAATTGAGGTCAGAGGAAAGATCGGGATGACATTCAGCTTTCCGAACTATCACCTGTTCGAGAGCAGAGTTGATAGGGAAGTTCATCCCGAACTCCTTAAGCTCTTCGATCTGGAGAAGTTAGCCGACAGACATCCTCATTCCTTGAGCTTCGGACAGGCTAAGAGAGTTGCGATTGCGAAGGCTTTTTGTGGAGATGTCGTCTTACTCGATGAACCAACAGCTGGGCAGGATTTTAAGTTTAGGATTAAGCTCTTGGATGTCGCAAAGGAACTTGGGAAGACCGTTATAATTGCAACACATGACTTGAAGCTTGCGGAGTGTTGTGACGATGTTCTCGAAATACCTTAGACTCGTTGAAACAGCTCTGGAGGATTCGGATTTCGAGCCAAGAACCTGTCTGATCTCAGTCCTGATACTGACGATCTCGGCATACTCCTTTAGAATCGATATCGCTTTTACGATAATCCTACTGACGTTTGCTTTTAATCCGAAGAAGACAACAGCTGGCCTGCTTGCTTCAACACCCTTCATGCTGTTCTTCGCATTTGCAAGCTTCATCTTGGGTGGGTTCGAGAAGATTCCAACGGTTATAGCGCTCATTTGCATAGGATGCTTGCTCTACGGAATTCAGCCCGAAAAGTTCAGCTACGCGTTGATGTTCTTCAGAGTTCCACCGAAATTAGCTCATTCGATAGCGATAGCGATGAGAATGTTTCAGATTCTGATCAGGGATTTCGAGCTTACTTCAGAAGCTTTGAGACTTAGCGGGGCTGGAGGGTTTAGCTACTACTTCAAACTGCCCAAAGCGTTCTCAGCTATAGCGGTCTTGAGGGCTTTTACGATGGCCGAAGTTCTCTATTCGAGAGGTTTCGACTTCGATAGGAGAATCGTGAAATGCGAGAATCCAAAGCTTAGGGATTGGCTTCTTCTAGCCCTTTCGATTTCGATAGCGTGCTACACCTATCTAACTCGTAATGCGCTATGACTATACACTGATCCGCTTGAAGGGAAAGAGGAGAGAGTGAAACTATTCTATCGGCGAACTTCAAAACGATCTTTTCATCTTCCTCTTTTATCCCGATGTGATCCCCCAAGACGAACAGCGGATTCTTGAGTTTGCAGGCAACCTCTCTTATGTCCATTCCGTCCTCTCTGAGATAAACTATCTCATCGTATTTCGCCGAAAGTTCCTCAAGCAACTCTTTGAGATCTTTCCTCGCAACGTAAATTCCGGGAGTGCTCCGCTTCCATTCCCTTTCAGCCTTCATCTGCAGGGCTTTCCTTATGAGTCCGCCCACATTCCTCTCATCTGGAGCCATGTATCTGACTTCACTACCCAAGATCTTCAAAGCCTTAGGAGGATCGGGTTTTCCCAGCAGTAGGAGATAAATTTCGGAATCCTTCCTTATGCCGTGAGAAATGAACAGAGCTTGGGCGACGCACCTACATAAGATATCCATCCTTCCAGCTGAACCGGCTAAATCCTTAAGGCTGAATGGCTTAGTTACCGCTTTGTTCCCGACCACCAAGAATCCTCTCATGTTACGATCTCCTCTCGATAAAGGTAATATACGATCGGACGTATTCATGTCATGCGTTTGATAATCGTATCGTTGCTCACGCTCATCTGCTTGACTTCGATGGCGAACGGAGCGACAATTGTGAGGGTGGATATAAAAGGGGAGATAAATCAGGGGACTGCGATACTCGTAAATTCGGCCTTCAAGAAGGCTGAAGAGGTTGGAGCTGATGCAATCCTGATCGTTATAGATACTCCCGGAGGTTTACTTTCCGCAACTAAGGAGATCGTTTCCAACATTTTAAACAGCGACATTCCCGTGATAACTTACGTCTATCCTTCTGGAGCGTTCTCAGCTTCTGCTGGCTCGTTCGTCCTTATAGCTGGACACGTTGCAGCGATGGCGAATGGAACTTCCGTGGGAGCGGCAACGCCATTCGTTGCAGGGTTTCCGCCAAAGGTTGAGAACAAGACTGTCAATTACATAGCGAGCTATGCTAAGAGCATTGCGGAGATGAGACACAGGCCAGCGGATATCGTGGAGAGATTCGTGACAGAAGGATTGAGCCTTTCAGCTGAAGAGGCTTACGAGAAGGGAGTGGTAGATGTTTTGGCAGATTCACCTCATCAGCTCTTCGAGAAGTTGAACGGCCGAATTGTGACCGTTAAAGGGAAGAAGCTCAAGCTGGACTTCAGCACGGTAGAAGTTGTAAAGGTTAGAAAGCCTCTGCAGTCCAACATATACGAAATTCTATCAAATCCCATGGTAGCCTTCGTTCTTCTAATCTTAGGCATATACTGCCTAATATTCGGGCTGATGACACCCGGTTTTGGAATGGAGGTTTTCGGAGCTATATGTTTGATCTTGGCTTTGTTTGGCTTCGGAGCCATTGGCATAAACACCTTTGCCGTTATATTGATCCTACTTGGAATCTTGCTGCTCGTCTTGGAGCTTCTAACTCCTACATTCGGCGTTTTGGGCATAGCTTCGATTATCTGCATGACTTTGGGCTGTATAATGCTCTTCAAAGAACCCCTGATGCCGAGGGAGTTCTACAGGGACTTTGTGATGTTCGTCGGCGGGGTTAGCTTGGGAACCGCTACGATCATGACCTTCGTGATCGTAAAGGTAGCCCAGCTCAAGAGAATGAAGAAGAAGGTTGGCGGAGAGGCGATGATTGGCGAGGTTGGAGAGGTAATCGAGTTCAAAGACGGCAAGGGGTTGGTTAAGGTAAGGGGCGAAATTTGGAAGTGCAAGAGTGAAGAAGAACTGGAGAAGGGAGATGAGGTCGTAGTCGTTGGAAGGGAAGGATTGACATTGTTCGTTAGAAAGAGAACGGAGCATTAATCGTTTAAGGTGTCGTTATGGATGCGGAGAGAGTAGTAGAAGAACTGGAAAACGAGACGATCAAGTGGCTCGAAAGAATCAAAGTTAGGATTGAGAAGGTGAATGCCATAAATAAGAAGGGAGAGGAGTTTCTGAAGAATATTCGAGCTTACATCTCGGATTCCGAATACTTTTTGGAGAAAGGAGATCTGGTTAGGGCTTTTGAATGCGTCGTTTGGGCGTGGGCTTGGCTTGAGATTGGCTTGAATATTGGGATTTTGCTTGATCAAAAAACTTTAACGACAGATATAGATAATGGTCATGATAATTACAATAATTTATAAGATTTTAATTCATATTAAAATAGAAAAAATTAAATATGATTGACTTCCTTAAAGGCAATCTAACTTATGCGGATACTTAAAAAGCTACCACTAATAGTAGGAGGATTGATATTAGTGGTAGCTTTACTTGTTAGTATGTGTGTGCAAAAATCTGAAGAAGCAATACCAACTACACCAATAACTCAACCAAAAAAAGAGTTCAAACTTTCTGATTTCCCAAAGGTTTTCAAAGAAAACACTTTGATTATTATTGGAGATAATGCTTCTGAAATTGAAATACGAGCTGCAAAAGAGATTGCTAAATATTTAAAGAATAAGACTGGGAATAAGCCTTTGATTAAGAGATATTCTGAAGTTACTGAGGAAGATAAAAGGAGTTATAATTTAATTGTCATTGGAACTCTTATGAGTAATAAAATGCTTAAAGAGATTTACGCTATTGCTGATGTTTTAAAAACTAATGAAACATTTCCAGGAGATTGCAGAGGAATTTTGGAGGTAGTCAATAATCCTTGGAATAAAAGTAAAGCAATGCTGTTGATTGAAGGAAGTAGTAAATGGGGTGTAAAAGTAAGTGAATTAGAACTTTTAAAAGAAAAAATAAAGGAAAATAATCAGAAATACATTATAGTAGAGCCACTAAAGATGAATTCAACTTATTATATTAGTCAGAATCTTTTACAACAGAATATAAATCCAAATAAAAAATTATTTTTAAAAATTAAATTAATTGATATTAATAAATTAATTATTAAAATTAATGATGATGATTATAATCCAAAAGATTATATATTCATAGTCCCTGATTCAAATGAAAATGGTGCTTTTGATGATGAAGCTTATGCGTTCTTAGTAAATGGTAAATGTTTTCCAGGTATCTTATCTCCAAATGGAAAGTCAGTAGTTTTTGCTGAGGTTATACCATTTTCAAATTTCCATACTTGTATTTTTAATAATACTACTGGCTACACGTTTCTTATTACTTTACCTATCCATCGAATGCAATTGAATTGTTCTTTTCTTCGAGTTGGTTTTGTTGACGAAAATGACGGGTCAATTACCACTGATATTATAATAGCTGTGAAGGGAGGGGATATAAATTGATATTTAAGATATTTAAGCATAAATTATGGTATTTAATATTATTAATACAAATAGTTACCACCCTATCTATTGCAGTGGCTCAAGCAGACTCTTCAGTAAAATATTACGCACTTATAATTTGTGGAAGCAGAGGTGGCAGTTTCCAAAATAATACAGATTACATGTATCATTTGGTAAGAGATCATTGTTCATTTGATGACGTGTATTATTTAAGTGTTGACCTTTCACATCCAGGTGTAAATGCTCTATCTACTAAAGCAAATGTTCGTTGGGCAATTACTAATTGGCTTGCCTCTCGCTCAGATGATAACGACATAATTCTTATCTATTTCAGTAGCCATGGAGGTGGATATAACTGGAGACATAGGTCTGTAGAGTTTGGTCGCATAGACTTAAATGGTGACGAGGGTTTAGAGGTACGTGAAAGTAATATTACAGAAGTTATAAATGAAAGTGGAAGATTTTTATATCCAAATGGATTTGATGTAAATGGTGATGGTGACACGGATGACTGGGTGGGTATTGATGAATGCTTACAAGTAGCTGATGGTCTTTATTGGGACGATGAACTAGCATCGGATCTTAGTACACTGCGTTATGGAAAGCTAATATTTATAAGACAAGGATGTAAGGAAAAAATAGGTTGTTTTGGTGGTGGAATAATAGATGATATTAGTGCACCAAACAGAATAATCATAACAGCCACAAACGAAACTTGGTATTCTTATGGAGATATAGATGGAGATGGGTTCAGTGAATGGTCAGAAGCCTTTATAGATGCCCTACATGGAAGTAGTACACATTATAATAATGGTATGATTAATGATGGTATTGTTACAGCCGATAAAAATGGTGATGGAAAAGTATCTTTAAAGGAAGCTTGGGATTACGCTTGGAATCACGATACTGCTCGCTTAGGTGGTTGGGAAACTCCATGGTTAGATGATAATGGCAATGGTCTACCCACTTTTGTTAATGAAAAGGATCATTTGGACTCCAGTGATGGATCTGTGGCTGATATAATATTTTTACCTTTCCGAAGTGGATTAGTAAATAGGAGTATCGCGGATGGATTATGTTGGTTACGCTTTCATCAAAACCCCGACGGTTCATGGTGTTACACGTATCCCGACGGAACTAAAGTTGAAAGCGTTGGTGTTACAGCCATGGCTGTAATGGCTTTCCTCAATTATGGTATAAGTGAAGAAGATTCAACTGTGGCAAAAGGTTTGAAATATATTCTTTCACATCAAAACGCTGATGGAGCGATAACCAGCTCTATCCACACACATATTTACGATACATCTCTTGCAGTCTTAGCTTTACTTGCAACAAACAACGAATCATACAAAGGTGTAGTTCAAAAAGCAGTTAGTTACCTAATCCAAGCCCAGCAGGATGAAGGTGAAGGTGCGAGCCAATCTGATTGGTTCTATGGAGGTTGGGGTTACGAGACTGGAGAAACACACTGGGCCGATCTATCAAACACACAATTCGTTTTATTAGCATTACATGAAGCTGATCAGAAAGGTTGGGCTAACGTTCCTGATGATGTTTGGCAAAAGGCTTTGATTTTCGTTACAAGATGCCAGAACTTGAAGCAGACGAATCCAGACTACGCAAAATATGATGATGGAGGGTTCTTCTATAATCCAATAATGAATCCGTGGGTGCCAGGTGGAGATATGAAATCGTATGGATCCATGACAGCAGCAGGATTATGGAGCTTAATATGCTGTGGCCTAGATGAAAATGATATAAGGGTCCAGAAAGCAATAGAATGGTTTAAGAACAATTATCATATTGATCAAAACTATCCTATTGATGATACTTGGCTATACTACTACCTCTATACATTTGCAAAGGCTATGACTCTTTCAGGAATAGAACAGCTTGGAGATCATGACTGGTATCATGATCTATCGAATTACTTAGTGAATCAACAGAGAGCAGATGGTTCATGGTTAAATCCTTGGGAAGGAATGTATCATGGAGCTGAAAAAGAAGAATTAGCAACAGTTCAGGCAATCCTTGCCTTAGAAACAAAGATTTCACCTATTGTTTCGAGGACCATAGAGTTCAAAGTGGAGTCACCTGTTGACTTACACGTCTATGATCCACTTGGAAGGCATGTTGGATTAAATTATGACACAGGAAAAATTGAAATTGAAATTCCAGGAGCAACTTACACTGGTCCCAACACGGAACCGCAGATTATAAGAATTAAAAACCCTATTGCTGGTGAATATAAAGTGGTATTAGTAGGTAGAGAAAATGGTTACTATACCTTAACAATAAGTGGATATCTTGATGGAAATGTCGTTTATGAAAAAAGTTATACAAAATCAATAGTCAAAGGTGAAACACAAGAAGCTAAAACTATAGTTTCAGCAATTGCTGGCGCAATCACTATAAGCTCGACTAGTCCAGCTACTACAACAACTGCTATAGTTCCGGCTCCTGAATTTTCTGCAATAGTTTTTCCAATAGTAACTACTATAGGTGTAACATGGTATCTAATAAGAAAAAAGAAGATTTATTAAATATTTCAATATTTTTATATATTATTTTTCCGGTGGTGTTGCAATACTGTTGATGGAGTATTTAAATCACACACAATGTGGAGTCACGACCTATTTTCCTAGAAATAGTAATAATACTCACCCTTAGCTTTCTGCTCCCTATCCAGCCTTGAACCGAGTTTGTTCACTCTTGGTCTCTTCGTCTCCTCATCCCTTCTGAACGTGATGCCAAGATTCGACAGGAATAGATTCATCCCATCTCGCATTCCCATCGGTTTCTTTGCAATTCCCCTTCTTCCGGGCTCGCCTTGGAAGACCATTAGCCTATCGCTTACCATATCTATGAGATAGATGTCGTGATCCACGACAAGCACGCTCTTAGATTGGTTCAGAGCGAATCTCCTGATCATCCTTGCTACTTCGGTTCTCTGTTCGACATCCAGATGTGCCGAAGGTTCATCTAACAGGTAAAGATCCGCGTCTCTAAGCAAGCAAGCGACTATAGCGACCCTCTGCAATTCGCCACCACTCAGCTCGTCCAGATTCTTGTCCATGAGATCTTCTATTCTGAGCGGTTTCAGAAATTCCGTTTTGTAGTAAGAAGAATCAACCATCGGGTTTATCTTCCTAAGAAACATCCCTACGGGCATGCTTACGTCTGCTTTGATGTATTGGGGTTTGTATGAAACCTTGAGGTTCAGCTTGACCTTCTTCTCATCGTCTTCGAGCACTCCAGCCAAAATCTTAACGAACGTAGATTTTCCAGTAGCGTTTGGTCCTACTACACCTAAAACCTCTTCAGCCCTTATGTCTCCACCCTCGACTTCAAGCCTGAACCCTTCAAATGACTTTGTGAAGGACGGATACTCTACAAGAATCTTCTCGCTTTCTCCTTCTCTGGGCTGGAATATCTCAAACTCGATCGGCTTGTCTCTGATCCTTATGTTCTCTTCAGCCAAGTAGCCCCTCAGATACTGATTGATTCCAACTCTCGCACCTTTAGCGTTGGTGATAACACCGTAAACTCCCGGTTCACCATAGCTGATGTGAACAAAATCGGCAAGCATGTCCAAAATAGCTAAATCGTGCTCTACGATAAGCACCGGCTTCCTTTCAGCCCACTCCTTTATGACTTTGGCAACGTTAATTCGCTGGTATATGTCCAGATAGGATGTTATCTCGTCTAAGAAGTAGAAATCGGCATCCTTCATCAAACAGCCAGCAATTGCGAGCCTCTGAAGTTCTCCACCGCTTAGATCCTTGACATCTCTATTCAAAGCGTGTTTGAGCTCCAATCTTTCGACGATCTCATCCAAAATTCCAAGTTCATCAGCCCTCTCAAGCAAATCTCTAACCTTACCCTTATAAACCTTCGGAATCGCTTCGATATACTGTGGCTTCTGACTCGTCTTGATCTTGCCTTCGGCTAAATCCTTGAGATAGTTAAACAGCTCAGTTCCTGAGAATCGCTCGCAGATCTCATCCCAAGTTGGCTCTTCCTCAATTCTTCCTAAGTTCGGCTTCAACTGTCCAGTCAGAATCTTAACAGCTGTCGTTTTTCCAGTTCCGTTTGGGCCTAATAAGCCGACAACGTAACCCTTCCTTGGAATCGGCAAGCCGTAAAGCACGAACCCGTTTTTGCCGTATCTGTGAACTTCCTTCCCCTCAAGCTCGTGAGGTAAGCCCACGATAGAAATCGCTTTGAACGGACACTTTTTAACACAGATTCCGCATCCGACACAGAGCTCTTCGGAAATTACTGCTTTTCCGTCTTTGATGACGATAACATCCTCAACTCCCGTTCTGATTTTCGGACAGTATTTTATGCACTCATGGGCACATTTTTTCGGTTGACATCTGTCCCTGTTTACCACTGCGATCCTGAACTCTGGCATCGAATCTGGCAAGGCAAGTCGTCTTATAAAATCTTTTCAATGTTCGAATTCGAACCTCTCCGATATTCCATATTTTTAGATTTGACCATCTCAGCGGTGAACGAATTTCGATCATAGAGATCTCAGGTTGTCGGGTATTTTAGAATTTATGAATTTTATAAAATAAACTGGTAATATTTATTTTGAAATATTGAGTTATGGAGTGTGGATATAACTGTTTTCCGATTGCACTCTAAGGAAGAGGATTCGAATTTAGATTTAATTGGTTAGAATGGTTTAAATTCGGAACAAAGGTAGGGATAAAAGTCGGGTATTGTTATAAATGGTTTGCACTATTGAAGTTGCCAGATAATATTTAAATAAAAACTCAATTCAGAAAAGCTTATATTTGAAAATGAGCATAGTAATACCAAAGATTAAATCAGACTAAAATAGGATTGAAAGAAGCTCGTATGCATACGCTGTTACTGCCTTATCCATGTGATTAAATCAGACTAAAATAGGATTGAAAGTCCTCGACCACAACCTTATCGAACAACATGTTGAACAGATTAAATCAGACTAAAATAGGATTGAAAGAAAAACTTAAGATCATCAGGTATTTCATCCCATTCTGGTATTCTGCAAGATTAAATCAGACTAAAATAGGATTGAAAGCAGTGCTGTGTTGCCACAGTGTAGCGTTATCAGTTGAGGATTAAATCAGACTAAAATAGGATTGAAAGTTCAGTTGGTGTCACGTGGAAGAATACTGCTGCTAATAGATTAAATCAGACTAAAATAGGATTGAAAGTCTTTGTAGCCAATAGTTTCAAGCATGTTCTTTGATATTAGATTAAATCAGACTAAAATAGGATTGAAAGAGAATTATATCTCCTTACCCAAAAAGATTCCGTCGTGATCTCTTACGATCTTGAATTTTACGAAATCACCGACTTTCTTGTCTGTAAGCACCGTAACAACCCTATTCTTCACAACGACGATCTTCTCACCTTTAACTCTTCCATCAGCAAATATCTTGGCTTTGAAAACGTCTCCCTTCTTTATCGGATGTGGTATGCGGGGACGCTTCTCTATCCCGAAATCCTCGGGCTTCAGTATCAGCTTGATGCCGTATTCGTCCTCAAGCTTTCTAAGCTTCTCGTAGAACTCCCTAAAGCTTATCACGTCAACCCTCGGTTTCCTTCCGAATTTGTAGGGGATGTATTTCTGAATTCCTAAAGGTGGCCATTTTTTGCCGGCTCCTATCTCCAAAGCGAACTCGATCAGTTTCTCCATGTCATCGTCGTTCACACCCGGCAACCACACAGGAGCGATGAGCAAATCGATCTTGCTTTCAGCGATCATCCTCGCGATCTCGATAACCCTCTTAAGTGGATACCTGCAACCGTAGATCATTTCAGCCTTCTTCTCGTCGAGCGTGCTTAGGGAGAGGTTTATTCTGTCCATGTATTTTTCGAATACGTTGATCTTCTCTTCGTTGAGCAGGATGCCGTTGGTTTGCATTGAAATGACGCTAACTTCCTTTGTCTTCCTCAATCCCTCAAGCAATTCTTCCATGTATGGATAAAGCAGAGGTTCACCTTGCCCGTCTATGTGCGCTTCAACGCCATCTCCCTTAAATTCCGCGATCTTCCTGAACTCCTCGATGAGGTATTCTGGCTCGACGATGTAGTCGGTAACACGGGTTTTGCTCTTTCTGCCTTCGTCCACACTGCAGAAGATGCAGTTCAGATTACATCCGGTAATCGGTCTAACTTGAATTAGATTCGTTCCCCTATCGATCAAGCCGAAAGCGGCATGTCCCAATAGTGGAATCCCGCTCTCCCTTGTTACATAAACCAGATTCCGCTTCGTGATGTGGTGCAGGATCCTCTTCGGCTCCGCGTAGGAGATGATGTATTCCTTCGAATACCTCTTGGCAAGCTTTAGGTAGTGACTCTTGGGAATCCTAACTTCGATCAGATTCCTAATCAGAAATATCTTCTCGTTCTTCGTTTCGAACTCCTTCAGGATCATAGCTTCATCTTCGTCAGAACTTCCAAGCCCGCAGAACTCAGGCTAAAAACACCATCTTCTTCAACTATAAACCCATCCCTCTTCAACTCCTCAACGACGTCTCTGAGCATTATCTCAGGTATCCTCGTGAACTTAGCAATGGTCTTCGAATCAGCCTTCTTCCTCTTCTTGAGCAGTTCGAGGATCTTGACTTTTGTTGGGTTGGATGTTACCAAGCCGATGTCTCTCATAGTTGATAGTCGAACTCGAAGGATTAAAATTGTTGTGAACGTTTTTGAAAAAATTAGTTACTATGCTAAAAATAATTCCCAGCTATGATGCAATCCCATGACTGCTGATATTCTGCCCGCTATACAGCCTACAAAACTTAATATCCGAAAGGCTTAAGCATTGACGATGAAAGTCGGAGGAATAAACAGCGTTGCAGAAGCGCTGAAATCTGGTAAGGTGAATAAGATCTATGTGGACAAGGACACAAAGAATCCAAGGATCAAGGAACTCATAGCTCAGGCTAAGAAAAAGGGGATTCCTATCGTTTACGTTCCTCGCTCTGCTTTGCCAAAAGAATCCCAAGGAATTTCAGCCGACATATCACCGATAAAATACGTTGATGTAGATTATCTCATCGATAAGTGTCTTAGGCTGGGATCGTTCCTGCTATTCTTGGATTCCGTTGAGGATCCAAACAATTTGGGAGCCGTGCTCAGATCAGCTGAGTTCTTCGGCTGTGCTGGTGTTGTTATTCCAAAGAGGAGATCCGCGCAGGTCACTGATGCGGTAGTTAGGGTCTCAGCCGGAGCTGTTTTGCATTTAGACATTGCAAGAGTTGAGAACTTAGCAAACACGTTGAAGAAGCTCAAGAAATTTGGAATAACGATTGTTGGTGCGGATTTGGATGGCGAAGATATAGACAATGTGGACATGTCTCCCCCGCTGGCTATCGTGATAGGAGGAGAGGACAAGGGTATTTCCAGACCAG
Organism: Archaeoglobaceae archaeon; assembly: GCA_027064525.1. Lineage (GTDB taxonomy): Archaea > Halobacteriota > Archaeoglobi > Archaeoglobales > Archaeoglobaceae > WAKM01. The sequence goes on along the minus strand of JAMOPJ010000045.1, from coordinate 18,588 downwards.
TAAAGAAGCAGTGCGACTTCATAGCTAAGATTCCGGGTAAAGGGAAGATAGAAAGCCTTAATTTGTCGGTTGCGGCAGGAATCATGATGTTCGAGTTTAACAGGAGGCTTAGATTCGGAGAGGTGATCAAATGAAGGGTGAGCTTTTAGCTCTAATTGCCGCTTTGCTTTGGGGAATTGCTCCTATCTTTGACAAGATCGTCGTTTCGTCGGGAGTTTCGCCTTATACGGCAAATCTGATTAGAGCCTTTGGTGCGATTACGTTTTTGGCTTTGGCTGTCGTTCTGTTCAAGCAGTTCGATCTATCCGCATTCAATGGCAAAAACATAGTGTTCCTTCTTATCGCTGGAGCTTTAGGCGGCGGACTGGCTATGGTTCTGTACTATGTTGCTTTGAAGTTCACTCACGCGTCAAAGGTGGTTCCTCTAACTTCAATATATCCCCTATTTACGGTCATCTTCTCCGCGATTGCTTTGGGCGAAAGTATAAGTCCAAAGGTTGTGGTTGGAACGATTTTGATCGTTGTAGGGGTTGCATTGGTTTGTGGTGAGAGTTGATAAGTTAAGGCTGTTACCGTTTTGGCAGTGAGATATGTAGTCTTTTTCAAATTCATCCCAGTCTTCAATGCTGCCAACATTCAAATCAACACTGTCAAAATGCTTCGTCAAATCGGGCAATCTTTTGGGTGTTGTATTCAAAATATACCACCCCTTTTGTAGTTGAGACATTCATTATAAACCCTACCAAAGTTTAAAATTGTATGGATTTAGAAGGCTATGCAAGAAGACTGCTCGAAAAATTGAGTGAAGATAAAGTCAGAGAAATGCTAATCGAGCGAATAGTTGAAATTAAAGGATGGAACTACGAGAGAGCAAAAAAGTGGGCTGATGCGGTTATTTTGGAAGTCAAAAACGCTTACTCAAAATCTTCGCCGATCCTCGATTATTATAAGAGCGGAGTTAAGATGGGTGAATTTGGCGTTGGGTCGAGAGGAAAGGGCGACTTTTACGTTCACAGCAAGATCGCTGAGATAATCGGCTCAACCAAAGCAGTGATTTCATCCAGAGATTTGGACGATGCTGGAGTTGTGAAGGTCGGAGACTTCTACATTTCTGTAGCTGTTGATGGCATCCACTCCCGTCTAAGCGAATTTCCGTTTATAGCGGGCTTTCACGTCACGAGGGCGGCGATGAGAGATATCTATGTCATGGGCGCTAAACCTATCGCCGTGTTTTCTGACATACACGTAGCAGATGACGGAGATGTATCGAAGATCTTTGATCATATAGCTGGGATTACGACAGTCTGCGATTTGGTTGGAGTTCCGCTTGTAGCTGGTTCAACGCTTAGAGTAGGTGGAGATATGGTTATAGGAGAGAGAATGACCGGCTGTGTCGGATGCGTCGGCGTTTCCGAATACATAACGCCCAGAAAGAACGTCAAGGAAGGAGATGTGATTCTGCTCACCGAAGGAGCTGGAGGTGGAACCATTGCCACCACAGCGATATACTACGGCATGCACGAGATAGTTGAAGAGACGCTCAACATCGACTTTCTAATTGCGTGTGAGGCCATCTTCAAGGCTGGATTGGTAAAAAAGATACATTCGATGAGCGACGTAACGAACGGAGGAATAAGGGGTGATGCAGAAGAGATAGCAAAAGTCTCGGGCAAATCGCTCGTTTTTGATTATGAAAAGTGTAGAAGCATCGTAAATCCAAAGGTGCTGAAGATGCTTGATGAGCTTGAGATAGACTTCATGGGTGTATCTATCGATTCCTTAATGGTAGTGTGTCCAGAGGATGTAGCCGAAGATGTGAAGTCTGTCGTTAGAAAGGCTGGAATAAAAATCGAAGAAGTCGGCTGGGTTGAAGATGGAAAAGGGGCATACATAATCGAAGATGGAACAAAGAAGCCATTAAAGCCAAGATTCAGGGAATCAGCCTATACGCCGATAAAGAAGGTTGTTGGCGAAGAAACGCCCAAGGACTTCGAAGAGATGCGTAGAAAAGTCGATGAAGCTGTTCTAAAGGCTATAGAAAAGAAAAAGGCTGTCATTAACAAAATTAAGGAAAAGATCTCCCAAAGATCGAAGCTTAGCTAACCCCAAGCAAACTTTTGTAAAGTCTCAGATGCCTGTAAGCCATTCTTATCCATTGAGTCCTTGCAGCGTAGCCGTAAAGTTCTGTCATATATGCTACAGCGTAATCATAGTTATCCACGAGCCATCTGATCTTATTCGCAAGTTCTTTCGGATCATTCGGCGGAACCGTCATGTCAGGAGCAAATTGGTAGAGTTCTATGAGCCTGGGAGTTCTGCTACCTATGATAGGTTTCAAACCGCCCATTGAAAGATGCAGAATTCCACTCACCGCATAGGCTCCTTTCCTGTCCTTATAAGGTAGAACTATCGCATCCGCTAAAGCCACGACTCTCAAAATCTCGTCGCTCGAAAGATACCGCTCGATTACGATAGTTCTGTATTTCGTCTTCTTTACCACTAATTCGTGCAACTCCTCGTCTTTGGGCTCACCAGCCAATAAGAGAGTGAACTTCATATCTTCAATGAGCTTCAGAGCTTCAAGCAGAACATCAACACCCTTATCCTTCCTTAGAAATCCCGGAATTGCGAGGATAATCCCTCTAAACTTTTCTTCGTTCAACCCCAAGCTTTTGGAAAGAAATCCTTTCGTATAGCTCAAATAAGGATTTATCAACGTTCCGTGCGGAATTCGGAAGAGTCGAGAAGTTTCAACGTCTTGCATTTGAAGCTCGAACTCCTGAAGGTTGCTATGAACGATAACGGCATCGACATCATTCAACGAAGCTTGAAATTTTAGAGCAAAATCCCTTCCAGACGGATGATCTACGGTGTGCATAGTTATAACGGTTTTTTTTGCAAGTTTTTCCTCCTTAGCTTGTATTAGAGCATCTATGATGTGCCTTCCTTCACCAAAAATACCGTATTCGTGCTGAACGTGAAGAACGTCAACCCCTCCAATTTCCGCAAGTTGGGATAGTAATTCAGAATAGTTCTTTTCCGAAGGCTTAAAGCATGGGAGAACCTCAACGCCCAATTCATCCTCGTATCCTTCCTTATAAGCCTCATCTGTCGAGAAAACGTATATCTTTAGTTTGGGATTCAGGGAGCGAAGGGCAGATATAAGAAATTTCGTATATTCCGCAATTCCGCAATGAACCGGAGGATACCTCGAAACGAAACCTACAGTGGTCATTATAAGTATTATTGAAATATAATGTTAAAAATTTTATCGTCGCTTTTCGAAGAATGCCTTAATCCCCTCTCTCGCGGATTTAGATACAGAATGCAACGCGATCGTATTTATTCCATACGCAAGAGCCCCAAACTCGTTCATTTCGAGTTGACTGTAGAAGAACCTTTTTCCGGCCGATACGGCTTCAAAGCTGAAACGGGCAATTTTTCCAGCTAATTCCTTCGTAGCTTCTTCAAGCTCGTCCTTCGGAACGACCCTGTTGATTAGCCCCCAATCCAAAGCCGTTTTCGCATCTATCAGCTCCCCCGTTATCGCCAACTCGAAAGCTCTCTTGACGCTGATATTTCTGCTTACGAACACGGCTGGAGTGAAGCAGAACACCCCCAACTTTATTCCGGGCAACCCGAACTTGGCATCCTCACTCGCAATGGCTAAATCGCAAACAGCTACGAGCTGACACCCTCCGGCAACGGCGTATCCTTCTACTTCTGCTATTACCGGTTGAGGTAATCCCCTTATAGCGTGCATAACCGCTCCACAGAGCTCGAAATGTCTTTTGACATCCATAGGCTCCTTCAGCAGTTCACTCAAATCATGTCCAGAGCAGAAGTTACCTTCACTACCACGCAGTATTACCACCTTGATTGAATCGTCTCTCGAAACGTCGGATAGAACTTCCCTAAGCTGTATCAGCATCTCCGAATTCAAAGCGTTCCGTTTCTCCGGACGGTTGAGGGTTATATATCCTACGCTTCCATCTCTATCAAACAAAATGTTCATGCTATAGGGTATCAAGTCGCACTTTTTAAAGCTAATCGAAAAGCTCTCCCAAGTGGTTCAGGATGTAGTCGGGCTTTCCGAACTTTTCGATCTTCTCATTGAGATTATCCTTGGTTGTAACCCCCGAAAGGACGAGTAACGTTTCCGCACCTATGGATCTTCCAGCTTGAACGTCTATTTCGATCTGATCTCCTACGACCACAACATCTTCAGCTTTTAAGCCCAAGATCTGCAGAGCTTCTTTCATTATCACTTCCGAAGGCTTTCCTATCACAACGTCCGGCATCCTTCCAGTCATCCAATAAAGTGCCCCGATGATCATCCCCGTTCCGGGAATCGGCCCATCTTCTCCGGGGAAAATCCTGTCGGGATTCGTTGCGATATATCTTATGGAATCGTTCAAGCACAGTCTTAGAGCTTTTGTCATTATCTCGTAGCTTATATTTCTGTTCGATCCTACGACCAAGTATTCCGCTTCGTCGTAATCTACAACCCTTATTCCAGCTAACTCAAGCTCCTCGATGAGCCCAGCTTCTCCGGTGGTAAAAACCTTTGCATTCCTCTTTTCTCTTGCAATGAATCTTGCAGTTGCAAACGTTGCGAGCAAAATCTCATTCTCATCTACATTTAGCCCGAAACTATTGAACCTCTCAACGAAAATTCTCCTACTCCTCGTGGAGTTGTTTGAAACAAAAATAATCTTTTTTCCTAAATCCTTAAGTTTTTTAACGGCTTCAACACCCTCTTTTATCGGTTTCCTACCTCTACAAATAACGCCATCCACATCCAGAATAAATCCTTCCTTTTCAAGCAACGGATGCATGTTACTTCAGATTTGCAAGGATTTCATCAATCTTTCTGATTTCCTCCCTAACCTTTTCGATCGCAATACTTGAGTCGAAGTATTCGAGCGGAGCACCGCATTTTGGACATGTGAAGTCGAACTCCATAGCCTGTTCATATGTCACCTTCATGCACCCGTTTACGCAGATGTAGTAGACATTCATCGTTTCATCTTGGAGCTTTTCTTCAAGTTTCCTCTTAGTTTTAAGCAATTCCCTCTTTAAGACCTCATTTTGTTTGTCATAATTGATCTTCCAGTAGTATTCCATCCAGCCGGTCTCGTCGTCCCTCTTTCTACGATATTCAGCAAGACCAAGCTCGTATAATGCAAATAAGGCTTTTCTGACCTCATTTATTTCAATTCCAAGCTCCATTGCTATTTGTTCATCCGTGAACTCCTTTTTTGGACGTAGTTCGTAGATTATAACTCCGATTTCTCCGGCAACTCTTTCGATCAACTCTCTGATCAGTTCCTCAGCCTGAAGAACGTTCACATATAAGATTATAGATTTCAACATTATTTAACTTTACGATTTGAGATAAATAGAAAAGCCGCCGCCGGGATTTGAACCCGGGACCTGGTGATTACGAGTCACCCGCTCTACCAGGCTAAGCCACGGCGGCGCAATAGGTTATATAGCTAATGAGATTAAAAGCTTTTTGATGAATGCGGTTTTGTTTAGCGGTGGTGTCGATTCAACTTTGGTTGCATACATGCTCAAGCTTAGGGGAATCGATTTTGTGGCCGTTACGATAGATGCCGAATTCATTTCAAGAAGAGAAATTGAGTTCGCAAAGAAAATTGCAAGAATCTTGGGTTTTAAGCATACAATTGTCAAGATCGAACCTACCTCCGAATTTTTAAGAAATGACGATCTTAGGTGTTATTACTGTAAAAGAAACATGCTAACTACAGTTTTGAGCAAGTTTGGATCTGACGTTACGATTTTTGATGGGACAAATAGAGACGATCTTAATGAATTCCGACCCGGGTTGAAAGCTAACGAAGAATTTGGAGTAGTCAGTCCGCTGAAAGACCTAAGCAAAGATGAGATTCGAGAGATTGCAAAAAGTGCAGGGCTTCCAAATTGGAACAAGCCTTCAAATTCATGTTTGGCAACGAGGATAGTTGGGGAGATAACCAAAGATAAGCTTAGGATGGTTGAAGAGGCTGAAGAGTTTCTCTTATCGCTCGGATTTAATGTTGTCAGAGTTAAGCACGAACTCGGAAACGCTAGAATCGAGGTTGGAAGACACGAAATGAGGCGAGCCTTTGAGCTCAAAGAGATAATCGTAAGAAAACTTAAGGAGATTGGATTTAAAAGAATCTCGTTAGATTTGGAGGGACGATTTTAGTATAAAAATAGTCAAAAGTCAAATAGTTTGATCTCCAAGCCGACATCCATCTCTTTTGCTTTTCTAAACACTAAATCCGCCACCGCTATATCCTGAATTGCCAAACCAGTGGAATCGAATATCGTTATCTCATCGTCGCTTTCCCTTCCTTTCTTCATCCCAGCTACGACTTCGCCAAGCGTCGCGTAGATATCTTCTTTCTTGAGTAATCCCTTTGCTACTGCTACGTTTATCTCTCCACCGTGCATCGCTTGCTCTAAATCGTCCACAACGATCTTTGCTTTAAGCAGGATTTCTTCCTCAAGCTCCTGTTTGCCGGGAGCATCCGCTCCTATAGCGTTGATGTGGGTTCCCTCCCTAACCCATTCAGATTTAACAACTGGCTTTCTTGATGGCGTTGTAGTGGTCAAAACGTCGCAATCGCAGGCATCCTTAGCATTGCAGACGATTGCAGAGACTCCAAAGCCCTCACAGAACTTTGCAAATCTCTCAGCGTTTTGCTCAAATATGTCGTAAGCCTTAACGAGTTCGATGTTAAAGACTTCTCTCAACGCCAAGAATTGGGTATAGGCCTGTCTTCCACAGCCAATAAAGCCAAAAACTTTGCTATCATTTCTTGCGAGGTATTTTGCGGCAATTCCTCCAGCGGCACCAGTCCTGAAGTTCGTTATGTGCGTTCCGTCCATAATTGCGAGCGGAAAACCAGTCTCAGGATCGTTGTATATAAGAACAGCCATTACAGTTGGTAACCCTTTCTTGGGATTTTCTGGATGTGAATTTACCCATTTAATTCCAGCCTTTCCATCCAAACACGCTGGCATAGCCCTAAGGTCGCCCCTCTCAAAGGTCAGATAAACCTTCGGTGGCATTTGGGTCTTTCCTTTTGCATGCAGCTCAAACGCCTTCTCTACAGCTTCCATTGTTTCTTTCATCGTTAGAACTTTTTTAACATCAATCTCAGTAAGTATGAGTGTTTTCATGCAATACACTTCTGATTTTACGTTTTAAAAAGAATATTGTGATATTGTAGTAGATTGTAATAAGTTTTAATATAAATGCAGACGGATAGTCTCACTGATCTCTTCTACTCCAAAGGCTTTCAATAGAGCAGAGATAAAGTTTTACCTCTTGTTCTGGGCGGACTTAAAATTATTTTAATAATCGTTAAATAATGTATTTATTATATAAATAAAAATTAATTATAAAATGATATTTAATTAGCCCTGCAGTCTGGTTAAGCTTACTAATCACATCTCCAAGCTTTTCAACAGATTCACCGAATCCGCTGAAATTGCCAGCTTTTGCCTCCTCTAATGCTTCATTATATACTTCAACCAATCTTTCTCTTTGACAACTTCCTCTTTAGCTTCTTCACCAAATACGACTATCAGAGATTCATTAAGCGTTGGTCTCATTGCCAGTGCATCACTATAGACAACTATGACACCTCTAAGCTCTGGAATCTGAGCATTTGCAGCTCTCAGATAGACAGGCTCAATGTAAAGTATGGAGTTCTCTATAGGAATAACTAGCAGATTCCCTCTGATAACCTTCGACCCAACCTGTCCCCAAAGGGTAAACAACTTAGAGATTTCTGGATCTTGGTCTATCCTAGCCTCTATTTGCATAGGGCCATATATCAGCTGACCTTTCGGAAATTCATACAGTCTTAACTCTCCATATTTTTCATCACACCTTGCTGCCAGCCAGGCGATGATGTTATCCCTTCCCTTCGGCGTGAAAGGAAGCATCAATATGAACTCTGGCTTATCACCCTTAGGCAAGGTAAGTATGACATAGTAAGGTTCCATCTCTATTCTTTCATCCTCTAAGATCTCTTTTGGAATTTCCCATACATCCTCACGGTTATAGAACGTCTTGGCATCATCCATATGGAAAGTTGCATAAATATGAGCCTGAACTTCAAATAAATCGACGGGATACCTTATATGAGATTTTTTCTTCACACATCTTACTGGCTGGAATGAAGAGATCTGGAAATGCTTTCATCAAAACTCTAATGACTGGCTCTTCCTGAATTACGTAGAATTCAGGAGTTCGCCGAGAAATTCATAGCTTGCTTTTTGAAGGATTAAACGGTTGATGCTAAGTAAAGCGAAAGCAAAGATCACGAATAGGGTAATCTTGTAGTATAGCATGGCAATAAAGACAGAATCAAGATTGAGAGACTTAAACCAAAGATATAGAGGTTCAAAGTAATACTCAAAAAGATCACGATCGCAGTAGATATAATTAGAAACGGTATTATTTTTCCTTCTGCTGTTGGTATTTTAAATCGTTTTTTTGATTTATTTCCCATTATATTTACTTCTTCATGTTTTTATATTCTCAATTTTATTAATTTTCAATCAAATTAAACGCCTGTTTGCTCTTAGTTAAATAGCCTGATTTATAGACCATTATTTCATGAAATAATTTTCTATACTTTCCTAAATTGGGGTGCACCACTTCAGTTGAAATTAACATTCGCTGGCATAATCCCAGACACTTTAGATTCATAACCTTAAATTTCTAAAATTCAATAAAAAAAATAAGTTAAAAAATTATCACCTTCCATACAGACCCATTAGCTCACCGTATTGAATTATGTGACCCTCCATAGCCTTCAGAAGCTGTTCCTTTGTTGCGTCCTTTAAATCGAGCACAGTATCAAGAACGTAGACTTTAAAGAAGTATCTGTGCGGCTTTCCTTTTGGCGGGCAGGGTCCTCCGTAGCCATACTCTCCAAAATCGTTCTTTCCTTGGTAAGCCTTAAAAGGTTCGGATATCTCCTTACCTTTCGGAATTCCCTCTGGAATCTTATTTGTTGGTGGGATGTTCCAGATGATCCAATGCGTGAACGTTCCCATCGGTGCATCAGGATCTTCCATGATTATAGCGATGCTCTTAGCATTTGGTGCCAAATTTACAAGTTCAAGTGGAGGAGAGATATCCTCCCCATCGCACGTGTACTTCTTTGGTATGTATTCTCCATTTTTAAATACAGATTTAACTTCTAAATTCTTTTCCAATTTTGTCACCTCCTTTTGGGCACAACCCAACAGCAAAACTGCTAAAAACAACACGATCAGCAATCTCATCATCATGCTGTTTGCGTAGGAAAAGATTAATCTTGCGGAGGTGTTGGCATGTTCATTCCGAGGCAAACCAAGGATTTTATAAACATAGATCCCCTGCAAACGGGAGGAATTCTCACCGAAGATGCTAAAAGAATGCTTTTGGAATGGGGTGATGGTTATAGCGTCTGCGACTTCTGCGAAGGCAGTTTGCACGATATCAAGAATCCTCCGATAAAGGATTTCGTTCAGCAGCTTGCGGAGTTTTTGGATTGTGATATCGTTAGAATCACAACCGGAGCTAGAGAGGGAAAATTCGTAGTCATGCACAGTTTGGCAAAGAAGGATGCGTGGATCATTGTGGATTCAAACGCCCACTACTCCACATTCATCGCTGCCGAGAGATCTGGATTGAATGTTGCGGAAGTTCCGAATTCGGGCTATCCGGAGTTTAAGATTTACGAGGAGAAATTTGCAGATGTTATAGAGGAAACGAAAAAGAAAGGTGAAGTTGTTTTAGCCGTCCTTACGTATCCAGATGGAAACTACGGAAATTTACCCAATGCTGAGAAGGTTATAAAAATCTGCCACGAATACGAGGTTCCGGTTCTACTGAACTGTGCATATTCCATCGGTAGAATGGAGATTAAAGCCAACGAGCTCGATGCTGACTTCGTCGTCGGCAGTGGTCACAAATCTATGGCTTCCGCTGGGCCGGTGGGAGTTTTGGGAATGAAGGAAGAATTCGCTAAAATCGTGTTGAGGAAATCCGAGAGGTTTAAGAACAAGGAAATCGAGCTTCTGGGTTGCACGGCAAGAGGCGTGCCTTTAATGACCTTAATGGCTTCATTTCCGCATGTTAAGGAGAGGGTTAAGAGGTGGAACGAGGAAGTAGAAAAGGCAAGATGGTTCGCTGATAAGATGGAAGAAATGGGATTCAAGTTGCTCGGAGAAAAACCGCATAACCACGATTTGATGCATTTTGAGTCTCTACAGTTCTACGAAATCTCAAAGAAAGTTAAGGCAAGGGGATACTTTTTGTATAAAGAACTCAAGAAGAGGAAGATACATGGAATCAAGCCTGGGAGAACGAAGAGTTTCAAAGTTTCGACGTATATGGTTCCAAAGGATAAGCTTGAGATAGTTCTGAACGCTTTTGAAGAGATACTGGAAAAGTATAAACATACCTTAGAGTCCTGAATATTTCAATAAAAATTTGAAATTATTATTTTAAAAATTTTCTAATCGAAAGTGCTATCAATCCACCCACGAGTAACACCAAGCCAACGGGCGTCAATTCTGGAACCGATGTTTGGGGAATGGTGTATCTTATTATGAGTTGAGGTTGATTGTTAGATGCTTCTCTTGATTTAAAGTAACTCCAGCCATCCGACGAGTAGAACTTTACAACCCAACCATAGTTTTTGTATGATCCGTTCACGAATCCTTTAACATCGTTGGTGATGTTCCACGTCATCCAACCTGACGACGAAGGCACGGATGATTTAATACCTGAACAAACATGAAGTGGTCTGTTTCTGCTATAAATCCAAGATCTGTTGAGATAGTATTCATTCCAGTCTTCGGTTAGTCTGCAAATTTGGTATTTGTCGTTTTGATCGTTACTTCCACATGTGTAGTAAAGTCTCAACTCCGCAGATTCGATTTTAGCGTTCTTAGGAATGGAACTCAGATTGAAGTATATCAGAATTCGGTCTTCCAATTCGTAGAGCGAAGTATACCATCGTCCCACCTTTAACTTATTGTCATTTCCGCTTTGCCACCACCATCTCCAAAACCAAGTATACTGAACGCCATGCATGTAGCAATCCTTCTCTGGAGTCAGCACGACCGTCACAGCCTGCGCACTTGTAACTAAGAACAGTAGGACGGTAATCCCTGCAAGCAGTTTGATACTCAAACTTATCTTTTTCAACCGAACCACCTCAAAAATCTCAGAAAAGCGAAAGCCAAGTCAAAGACGAAATTCGTCTTTAAACCTAACTTTCGCCCTCTGAGATTAAGATTAGTGTTAATCAACAAAACAATTTAAAATTTTCTATTTATTTCTATTTGAAATTATTATGATCATGATAAGACTGCAATAATAATTCAATATAAAACAATATATTTTAAATTAAATATAAAGAAATAATAATTAAATTTTATTATATATAAAATATAAATTTTAAAAAATTACAATTTGACGAGTCCACCCAGATACAGGAAGTAAACTACGAAGACTCCAGCCAAGATCCATAGCAACGGATGAACGTCCTTTGGTTTTCCAGCTACGAGCTTCAGAATGCAGTAGCTGATGAATCCGACACCAATTCCGTCTGCGATGCTGAACGTAAATGGAATGGTTGCCAAAACGAAGAATGCTGGAAGAGCCTCTGTAGGATCGTCGAACGTTATGTTCCTTATGACATTCATCATCAGGAATCCTACGATTATTAGGGCTGGAGCGGTTGCACATGCTGGAATTATCTTTGCAATCGGTGAAATGAACAGACCGATTAATATGAACAAAGCTCCAACCACAAGCGCAACCATTCCAGTTCTGCCACCTTCCTCAATTCCGGCGGCGGATTCTATGTAGGTTGTTACCGTCGATGTCCCCAAAACGGATCCGAGCGTTGTGCCTATAGCGTCCGTAAGTAGAATCTTTTCAGAATCTGGAATTCTTCCGTCTTTGTCCAAGAATCCAGCTTTAGCACTTAGGCCAGTAACTGTTCCGAGAGTGTCGAAGAAGTCAACCATGAAGAATGCGAAGACTACTCCAAACGCTCCAACGTTAAGCAATCCGACAAAATCGAGTTTCATGAACGTATAGTCGAGCGTTGGAAGTGAGAACAGACTTTCTGGCTTTGGTGTGACGCCAAGAGCTATTGCCAGAACGGTGGTTGTTAGAATCGAAATCAGTAAGGCTCCGGGAATCCTTCTAACCATCAAAGCACATGCAAAGAATATTCCAAATATCGCAAGCCAGAACTCTGGCTTCACGAAGTTCTGAGTTCCCAACGTTACAAGTGTCGCTTTACTGCCGACAATTATTCCCGCCTCCTTTAGGCCTATCAGTGTCAAGAATAGTCCGATTCCTGCTCCGATTGCATACTTTTGCGAGATCGGTATTGCGTTGATTACAGCAGTTCTGAACTTCGTGACCGACAGAATTATGAAGATTATACCTTCTACGAACACAGCTGCAAGTGCAACCTGCCAGGGATAGCCCATATTAAGGCAGACGCTGTATGCGAAGTATGCGTTTAGACCCATTCCCGGAGCCAATGCAAACGGCTTTTTGGCGTATAATCCCATTATAATCGTTGCAATTCCCGCTGAAAGGGCTGTAGCAGTGACTAGTGATGGAATCGCTTCCTTACCCATTGCATTGCTGAGAATCGCTGGATTTACGAAGAGTATGTATGCCATTGTCATGAATGTTGTTAGTCCTGCCAGTATCTCCGTTCTCATGTTGGTGTTAAATCTCCTAAATTCAAAGTATTCCTCAAACCAGTTTGGCATGCCGATTGAAACCCTTTGACATATTTAAAATTTGACCGTTTTAATTTAATCATGATCGATAATTCTAATTTATCATTGTAACGGAAAAGCTTATTATGTGAGATAACCTACTCCTTCTGAAGCCCCGTAGGGTAGCGGTCAATCCTGCGGGCCTTTGGAGCCCGCGACCGGGGTTCGAATCCCCGCGGGGCTATGTCACTCATATACACACTTTATGTTATCGAAAGTAAATATAAATTTCGATTTGGTGTCGAAAATGGATGATGCGCTTAGAATTGGACTTAAAATGTATCGAGAATATTTGAACGTCAAGAGCCTAATTAAAAGAGATGATTTAGATCCAGAAGTCAAATCAAAGCTAAAAAGCTTCTTAGAAGCTTTTGAAGAATATATGGTATTTATATCAAATCATCATAAGAAAATCGAAAGTAAGTTAGAGCATATTTTGAAACGAATTTAAGAGCATTAAAGAATATTATTAATAGCATAATAATAATTTTATAAAGTCACCTTGAGTAGTCTCCTCCAGAATATACCGGATACAAATCAGAAGACTCTAAATCATTCAAAATTAAGATAAAATAATGCATGATTTCATTATTTAATATCTCTTTGCAAGTTTGTTACTTGACTCAGCAAAACTTCAACATCTTATTTTTTAACCCGAATTAACTACTAACAAACGTTGCACTGTGTAACTTCATCCTGTCGTTCCTGTAGCAGTCTCCTTTAACTTTCATTCAGATGACTTTATAAACAAAACTTTATAAGAAAAGGAAAATGAACAATAATGTCAAAAGTCGTTTAGGCACTTTTCCCGTCGGTCTCCCATATACCGAGGCTTGCGGGAATTTTTTTTATAGGGTATTGCAAATAAATTAGTATTGTGTCTGCGTTTTTACACTATTGCCTACACGTTTCTTTAAGATAAAATGCAGTATTAGAGACAGAATCAACTAAAAAACTGCCAGAATAATCATTTTAAGAATTCAAGCCATTACCTATTCCTCACATACATTTCCCACAATTTCCCATATACCGAGAGTTGGGGGGAATTAGTCCGGTCTAAAATATAGGGGATACAATTCACCGGACTTTTAATTATTGGAATACTCAATAAAAATAATCATGTTGTCTATTGACATACATAGCCACATAAACGCTTAATAAAGCGGAATAAAGCAGAAGATGATCTAAATACTAATAAAGAAAGGTGTATACGCTAATTCATTAAGACATAAACCATTAGTGCCCCCATATGAGTCCGGTTAAAGTCCGGTAACCGGACTTTGACTAAATCTTAAAATCTAAATTCTAAAATCAAATGGGAAATTTTGAAGAATTCGCTTGTATTCTTCATCAGCATGTTCAACAAGCTCTAAATAGTCATCAGCTTCAACGCTTGCTTTTATTTCGCTTATTCTTCCAAGTATGAAGTTCCTGATATCCTTATCGACTTTAAGCTTAACCAAGAGGTTATTGAACCATTTTCGGATGTACTTAGGGGAAACTGTCCTCCCGCTTTTGGCTGTATAGTTTATGTAATCCTTAGCATACTTGCTAACCACCGTCCTTCGAAGCTTTTTGGCTAACCAGTCCGGCATGTAAACATAAAATCCTTCCTTCGTTCCCATACTTAGATGGCCAATCTCATATCGAGCAAAACCATCCTTAAAGATGAGATACTTAGGATCAAATTCTTTAAGCATCCTTAGAATCTGGTTTAATCTCATCCCGCTGTATAGAGTTAGTAGGGCTATGAGATAATATTCCTCCCTGAGGTTCCTTCTAAAATACTCGAATGCTTCTCTTATATCATCATCAGTTGGAACAATCTTATCTGATTTCGTCTTCTTAATGAGAGCTATCTTTCTGATTCTATCAGCTGTGTTCGAATCAATGAGTCCTCTTTCCTCAAGGAAGTTGACCAAATTTCGAATAGCCTTTGCTGTATTGTTTGTAGGCCTATTTTCATATAATTTTGAGAGGGTTTCTACTGTTATTCCATCTAACCCACTCAATATGTTCAGATATCTCTCCGCCGTTTCCCTACTAACCCTATTTTTAAGCCATTTCTCAAAATCGTCTTTTATGTCGATATACTTCAAGGAATTCGACTTATGGAAGCTCTCTCGACCTGTTATGTATTCATATAACTTTAACTCGACAAACGTTTGAAGATCTATCCCATAGAGTCCGGCTTTCTCAAGGAGAACTTTGTCAATCATTAGCTCCACTCGGACTCGTTGCATTCTATTAAAGAACAGTCTACCCAAACTATTTAAAATATTAAAATATCATGAAAATTATAAGATTGGATTATTAACTCAGTTCCTATCAAAAATAACTGTAATCGTCTTATTTATCCTGTCTATTTCAATGCCCTCGATTTTCTTGATGTTTCCAAGCTTCTGCTTTATGAAAATTAATATCTCGTCTAAACTTGGAACTTTATCAAAGGAGATCTTGATGTAAGAGTCTGAGACTTCGACGATCTGAAGATTTGACGGTCCTCCATGATGAGTAAGATATCCCACTGCAAGAGCTATCACCACTATTAAAAATATGATTAGAAGAATTAAGCCCGCTGAACCTCTCCTGTTAGTCGTAAAGCTCATGATACCATTCCTCCAGCTCCTCAGACAGTTCTTCATACACTTCAGCAATTCTTCTCAATCTCTTCTTCGTTGAGGGCTTAAACTTAGGATTCTTAGCTGCAGCTCTTGCTCTGTTGGCTGCATATTGTACAGCCCTAAGTATTGTCAATCTTCTTTTCCTCGTTCGAGCCTTCTCGAATAGTTCCTCCAATTCTTCTGCAGCTTCCTTTGCCTTTGTTACCGATTCAAACGTTACAATTTCTGCCAGATCCTTATGCTTTGCAGGTTTAAACAACCCTCTATCATCCTTTTTCTTCCTACTCCTACTTCTACTGCTCCTGCTTCTCCTACTACTTCCTCTTCCCATATCCCCTCCCCTCCTTCAACAACTCTTTCCTAAGCTCATCCAGAGCACTATCCAGATCGGAACAGATCTTAGTCCTCGATCCGACGACAATCTTCCAGAAATTCTCCTCAAGCTGGATCAGGCCCATCACCATAGCCAATCCAAACCTCCTTTCTTCTTACCGAAAAAGAAGTCCATCCAATCTCCGCTACCAGACTTAGAAGATCCAAAGAATAGTTCGAAAGCATCTAAACTTCCACTGTCTCCAGATCTACCCTTCTTACCCTTTCTCTTCTTGCCCTCTTTTTTAAGTTCTTTCTGCTTTCTCTTTGCTCTTACATATGCTAATGCTTCCTCTTCTGTTAAATCTACTCCAACTTTCTTGGCTCTTTTAAGATATTTTCGAGCTTCCTCCTTTTCCTCAATTAGTTTTATTTTCTCTTTAGCTCTCTTAGCTCTTCTTCCTTCTTCCACTTTTTCCTTAATTTTCTCCTTAAGTCTGCTCAACAAACCCACACATACCACCTCACGACTTGAATACCTTATACAGGATGCTCATGACTCCGAAAGCGACGAGAATATACGCAACCATGTGTATTTCGGGAGGACACAAAGTTAAGATCATTCCTCCCGTCAAAATGGCCAAAATCGTCGGTATCGTCATATCCTGAGTTCTCAACCAGAGCATGACGAATATCGCAAAGAAGAACATAACAAATCCAGCTGGTCCAACCCTATCCAGAAGTACTGCATAAACAGCTTCTATCAGCTTACCTTGACTTAAAAGTTCGAAATAAACGCTACTCATAAGCTTTCACGCTCCTCCCGCTTATGAACTGCAGCATGCCAATCACATAGCTAAACCAAGTAGCGGCGGTTAGAACGGCTATAAGCTGGTCGGGAACGTGCAATTCGTACAGTAAATAGGGAAGAAGTACGGTTGCCTTACCAACTGCGGTTACGAACATCTGCATGCCCGTTATGAAGTCTCCGAAGATCATCGTCGGATCTATCTTAAACGTACTTGCTCCGCTCACGGTTTGACTAATATTTTCAATTTCGGCCTGCCAAGCCGTATCCGCTGGAATTTCGTAATCGAATATGTGCATGTCATTCAGCAGGCTTAAGCTCAGATTGAACAGGAATAAACAGAGGGCAATCTGATAGAACTTCATTATCCTATCCCCTCCCATCTCTTACCGCTTTCAGCTAAGTAAGCCAGCACGGCCAAGCTTATTGCAAGAGCTACGATGTTCCACGGAATCTTCAGCCAGCCGAACCACGTGAACATACCAGCACAGAAGGAGACTATCACGGCTCCAGCCTTGGCATCTCTGTAACCGAACAGCATGGCTATGAAGAACAGCAGTCCTCCGAAGAATAGCTGATACTGCCAGTCTTCAAGTCCTAAATCTAATGAGAGTTCCGATCCTGTTGGAATTATGTATTTACTGGCTTTAATCGTTCCGTATTTCGTGCTGTAAGCTTCCATTACCACGTAGTATTTGGTAGTGTTGTTGCCGACGAATACGAAGGTTGTAATCGGATTATTGCTTTCGGAATAGTAGAGAAGCTCAGATTTGTTAGATGCATTGTAAATCCAGAATTTAACGTATTCCGTTGTGCCTGAAGAATCTTCGTAGATTAGTTTAATACTTACATTTCCATCGCCTAAATCCGTCATCTGGAACTCGTACTTGATCTCCTCTGGAAGGAGCTTGTATGATGGGCTGAGCGTTATTTCACCTATCGTTAATGGAACTTCTCCAGATCCGGATGGTATAAACCATCCGTAATTTAGCACCCTGGATCCGCTTATGATGTAGATCTGATACGGTTCGTTGAGTATTAGATAGGCCGTTACGGTGTTCAATACGTCTGCTTTATCGGTGTGTATCTGCTCTAACAGCTCTCTGTCGATGTACTTCTTGATCATGAGCGTTGGGTTTGGATATTGTCCTGTGAGGTCTTTAATCTTGAATACGACTTGGCAGATATTGTCCGTTGGGAAGTATATCCTTGCAGAAGTATTATTGCCTAACGGAACATAAATCTTGATCTGTCTAACAACTCCAGCGCTGTTCCAGACTCTTAGATATGCATCTCCAACATACACGACTGCAATTGTTGTATTTCCAGTTATGGTCGTTGATTTTAGCACGTTGTAATTCATATCCATTAGAGTTAGATTAAGCGTTTGTGTGGTCAGTTCAGTCTTTGAAATCTCATCATAAATGTAAACGGTTATGTTTGTCGGCTTGAATATAGTATGAATGGCTATTGTAACGCTGCCGGTTGGAACGTCGAGCACATGGACGGTTATGTATTTCACTCCTGAGATTTCGTAGTCTGAGACTTTGTAATTGCTGTATTGTTGCCCATTCACGTAAACGACTAAGTGATAGCTGTAAACAGGGGATCCTAAATAGCTTGTGTTGAATTCGAAAGTTGTATTTGACGTTACCGTTCCCTCTGGAACGTAAAAGCTTGCATTAACCCACATATCCTCGAATGTTGTAGTTGTCGATTCTGGAACGTCCAGAGTATAATCAAAGCTTAAGATAGCATTAAAGTTTCCAGAAGTTGCTGAGAAGTTTGCCCAATTGGTACCTGAAACAAAATATGTTGTATTAATGGGTAATTTACCAGATGATGGATTCGTATCGTTTAATTCACCAACATATTGAACTGAGTTACCATTAAGTTCAAGAGTGGGATTTATACAACTAAAGGATTTAACGCTTGGAGTTCCGAAGTCAGCAGGGTCAGTGGTCTTAATCTTGTAAACTCGTATGTATTCAAAGTTAGCGGTAGTTCCATAAACTG
>JAMOPJ010000044.1 GCA_027064525.1 Archaeoglobaceae archaeon | reverse complement strand
GATCTGTGCGGTGGTGATGAAAATAGTCTTCAGGATTGTGCTATGAGACCGATACTAACGGTTACGGCGATCCTACTGCTCATAGGATTCACTTTAATTTATATCAAGGATTTCGGCTGGAGTAGCTACGAGGAACTATTGCTGAAGGGCGGAATACAAACCTGCATAACGATCATAAGCATGGGCGTTCTTGCGGATCTAATATCAAACCGAGACTGACTATGATCGGCTCTGCAATAACTTTGGCAATTCTCACGGGAATTATCGAGGTTATAAATAAGTATTTCAGCTGGATTCAGCTTTATACCGGTCTAAGTCCACCAGCTTTAGCATTACTTGTGTATATGACGTTCGTAACCGCAAGAAAAGCCAGCGAAAGCGGTAGCGTAATGAATACCTTGGGTGCCATAGGCTTCAGCATACTTTTCTGGTGGCTCATCGGTTACCTGCTAATCAACCCAGCATGGAACTTTCTACTCGGCAGAATACCCACTTTCGACGTAAACTGGTGGAAGAATTTGCTCGGCGATTGGATAGGTGATTGACCGTGAGCGATGCTGTTATTATTGCGATAATCGTCGGATGCTTACTGATTGCTGGATTAATCTACGCTATATACTTAGCGGATCCTCCGCTCATTAAAATTCCTTCAATAGCCCTTAAACCGACAGTCAAAGAGAAGACTGATCCCGAACTTGTAGAAGAGTTCCAGATAAATCCAAGTAAGAAGGTTCGAATGTATGTCAGCCTGAAGGACAACACCACAATTGAGGAACTTGAGAAACAGGGCATTAAGGTCATCCAGAAGGGTAAGTACGTTAACTATTGCGTAGTTGAAGGAGATTACGAAACTTTGCAGAAGCTTGTGAACAACGATAAGGTTGTAAAGGTTCTCAAAGATGGTAAAGTTAGGGCTATTAACTTCAAAATTCTTGGAAGGGTTGAACTCAAGCAGGACTTGGGATGGAATCTTAGGGCTATTAAAGCTGATATTGCACACGAAAACGGGTATTTAGGTGACGGAGCGGTTGTTGCGGTTCTGGATACGGGTGTTAACTACAAGCTTCCAGAACTGGCGAGTAATTATTTGGGCGGGTACGATTGTGCATACGACGATCCCGACCCTATGGACGTGGACGGACATGGAACCGCATGTGCCAGTATAATAGTCGGTAACGGAACGGAATACAAGGGTGTAGCTCCTCATGCCAAATTCTATGCTGTTAAAGTTCTGAACGATCAAGGTTGGGGAAATCTCAGCGACGTAGTTGAAGGGCTTGAGTGGTGTCTCGATCAGATAAACCACGGAAAAAGAATAGACGTAATCAGCATGAGTTTCGGAGCTGATACGGGAGCTCCAGAGGTTAAACAGCT
Organism: Archaeoglobaceae archaeon; assembly: GCA_027064525.1. GTDB lineage: Archaea > Halobacteriota > Archaeoglobi > Archaeoglobales > Archaeoglobaceae > WAKM01. The sequence goes on along the minus strand of JAMOPJ010000044.1, from coordinate 6,141 downwards.
CTTAGATATACTTTACTCTAAAGGAGTTATCTTAGTAGGAGCATCTGGAAATGAAGGTAAGAAAGTGAGCCTTTATCCCGCTGCCTATGATAGCGTAATATCGGTCGGAGCTGTAGATTCATTGGGCAATGTGGCTGAATTCAGCAATGGTGGAGCTTACGTTAGTGCACCGGGTGTACAAGTGCCAGTTTTAGATACGAACGGCAGGATATACTACGGTAGCGGAACGAGCTTTGCATGTCCTCACGTTAGCGGAGTCCTCCTACTTGTCAGAGCTGAGAAGAACATAACGCCAGCTCAAGCCTTCGATTTGCTTAGTAAATCTACCGATGAGATAAACGATCCCGACGATAAGGTGCTATACGGTGAAATAAACGCCGTCAAGGCTATAAACGCCGCTTTAAACGCCAATCTGAGTGAAAATAGAAACTGGTACGACTACTTGAAAGACCCAGTTGTTCAGATTTTGGTAGGTTTGACGTTGCTCGTGGCGTTTTTCAAACTCAAACTGTGGAGGGAGGGATCATGATCGTAGAAGCAGTTTACGCCTTGATTGGATTAATCGTACTCTCTTGGATGCTGAAGAGGAGAGGTGGTAGGTATGCGTAAATTCGTGGCTTTTACGCTCGCATAGGTATTTCTATTCGTTTTCGTGTTGCTAAGCATAGCTGAAAGATTAAAGAGAGGATTGGGAAAACTTGTAGCATCACTTTTCGTGTTAGTATTGGTTGCGGGAATTGTGAACGCTGGCTCGGTTTACTTCACATACGACGTTAACGGCAACAAAACCGTTACGAAGGAACTATACATCGGCGGAGAAATTCACTTTCCGAAGTCGATTGCGGACAGGATAAAGGTTAACGGTGGAGTAATCGAGAATGAAACAAAATCTGAATGGATTATTAAAGCTACTTCAAACGTAGTGACGGTCGAATACGTTAAACTGACGAATAACAGCTTTTCTTATGCTAAAAAGATTTACAGGGCTAAACCGTTTCCAGAAGAGCTGTATAAACCCGTTAGTCCTAACGAACTTAGGTTGGCTTTGATTAACTTAACCAAGTTCCAAAACGACGTAAACCAGAAGATTGACAAGATAGAAGCCGAAATCCACAAAATCAAGCAGAAACCTACAGCGGGACAGGAGCTACAAATCCCGTAGCTTTAGGAGTTTACATCATTTTGAGTATTTTAGCCATTATAGCGTTGTTGGGGTGGTTGTATGAACGTAGATCGAGTTGATATAGGAGACGACTTCGATAGTTTTGAAAGAGAGGATAGGAACGTACTCAAAAACATCTTTACGCTTAGAGAGGCTGTAAAGGAAAGAGCAGATAGCAAGGAAGTAAGCAGAAAGAGAAGACTTTTGAATAGTCTAAAAGAGTCGGGAGACGAGGATAAGCTGATAGGGATTATATTAGCTATAAATGCGTTCGTTAATATGACGTTGGGCGCTACGATTCTCAAGCTCTCAGCGGTTGCAGGGCTTTACGTTGATAGAATAAGGATTGTTACACCGGGTTATGAGCAGTACGTCGGCATTGGTAATGCTATTGGATAGACACTCGTGGTATTCGCAATAGTACAGATATTCCTCTCTGCGTACAAACTCTACTCTGCTAAGGAGATTAGAAAAGCCATTCTAACGTTTGAGAAAGGTGATACAGATGTATGATCCGCTCTTAATGATTTTTATAGGCGCAATATCTTTAGCCTCGATCCTGTCGATATATCTGATAGCTAAAGCCAAATTCAAGTCGAAGAAAGAGATTGAAAGGGCTGAAAAGAAAGTCGAAGAATTAGGGCTGGAGATCGACCGTGAAGAGCTTAAGAAAATTCTTAAGGAAGAACTTAAGACAGACATTGAGGATGAACTTAGAGCTTTAGCCGAGAAGCAAGCTGAGAAGAGATTAAAAAAGGCAACGAGAGGTTTGCACAAGGCTAAAGGTCAAAAGATCATACTCGTATTCGAAAACAACAAGCTTGGCGAGGAAAACAAGATTTTGGGAAAACTACACAGCTATGACAGATTGAGTTTAGACGGTTTGCAGGGATACTACGTCTTCTACTACTTCCCGTTGCACAACAGCATATTCCTGAACGGAATTCAGGCTCTAATAAGCATATTCGGCAGAGGTAAGAAAAGATTAGAGGTTCCAGAGGAGCTGATTATGTCGATTGGAACTAAAGCGGTTATAATCAGGGCTAAAACCCTACAAACCATCGATGCTAATACGTTTCGTGTAGTTCCACCCGAAGAGCTTGAACCTGTTGTCACAGAGAACCGCTACTTAAGAAAGAAGTCCGAGAGGCTCAAGGAACTGTTGGAAGAAACGCTCAACGACATGAAGAAAGTCGAGAAGTTAGCTCTTCTCGCCAATCCGAACATACGCAGAGATTACCTCTGGTGGTATCTCAGAAGATACGGTGAGTTTGACGAGGAGCTGTTGCAGGAGAAGCTGTCAGAGGAACGCGAAGTTAGAGAAGATAGACTCAAGCTGGCTGACGAGGCTTTAGATTTGGCTACGGGAATGAGGGAGAGAAGATGACGGTCAAGTCGGTGAAAGATATTGAAGAGTTTGAGGAGAAATACGCAGAATTAACTTCTTTATTTTTAGATAGTATGAAAGATATAGCAGAAGAGCTGAAAAGACCTTATCCTGACTGGACTGAAATCGCTAAGAACTTTGCTTTCGGCATGAAAATGTTTACGAGAGCCGATGAGGCTGTTATCAGATTCATAGCGGACGTAAAAGAACTCATGAGCGAATACGCCAAGCTAAAACTAAAGGTCGAGCAGATCGAAAGGATCAAGGAAAAAAGGGCTAAGAAAGAGGAAATAGAGAAAGACTTTGAGAGATGGTATCAAGACGTATTGGCATCTCTAAACGGCGATAAAAATGCTAAAAACGTGGTTGTACTGCTGTACAAGTTCGGAGGTATTACTTGGAAAATTAACCTCCAAGATGCCATTAAAGTAGATAATAAGACAATTAGACAAATCTTATCAAATCTCGAAAAGAAGGGGGTTATAAAAGTTGCTAAAATTGGTCCAAGCAGTCAAAGAGCTGATATAATTGTTCATTTCAATCATCCAAAATTTGCTAACTTAACATTTGATGAAATAATCTATCTGCTTAGTGATAAACAGATGCTAAAGCAGACCGTTAATACATCTGGAGTAGATGAGAGAAGCAGACTGGAAAATAATCATGTTATGGAAGACAAATCTGACGATGTTTTAGAGGATGACCTTTCTGAAATTGATGAGTTAATTAAGGAGGTCTAATATATGTTAAAGCCAACACGATACGTCCTTGCTCCTCTACACAAAGAACCGACGGCTGTAGAGTTCAAGTATCGAGGTCTGGAGAAGAGGGTCAAGATAGGATACAAATGCAACCCAAAGAGACCGATTCCTTCTCCTCATTATTTCGATCCAAGAATGTATAAGGTTGAATCTGGAAAGGTCATTCTTGTAGTGGCAGGAAAAGGTATGGGCAAGACGAATTTGATGAGAAATATCATCCAAGCTTATTATCGCACGACTACAAACCCTATCATCGTCTTTCAAGAGAAAGCGGGTGATCTGAACTTTAACAGGTACCCAACGCTTAGGCAGTGTATGCGTTTAGGGATAGAATACATCCGACTTGCACCACCCACTGGCAAAAGTAGTGTTCAAAGATACTTAGTTCCGTTGAGAGACAGGCTAAAGAGGGAGGAGGTCAGATACAAGATTCCGCTGTGCGAAATAGACTATTCAAGCCTTGAAAAATACGTGAGTAAGAGAATAGGGAGCACTTGGGCGGGAATGATTCTCGAAAGGGTTTGGCAGAATCCCAAGAACATACAGAACATAGACATGCTTAGAAGAGCTGTTGAGTGTGAGCTTATCAAATTTGAAGATGATAAGTTGTACGATCAGATGGTGCTTTTCCTTGAAAGGTTCTTCCAGATACTTGAAATGGATCAGCTCCTTGAGGTTCACAAAGCCGTTAACGCTGAAGTTATATTCGACGACCAGATGATTAACATAGTAGATCTCTCGGATTTGAGCGATATAGAGCAGAAGCAGTTCGTCGTCGCTCAAACGCTTAAGATGGTTGAACGACTTTACAAAAGGAGAGAATGCTTTATAGGAATTACGGAAACGCATACTTATGCACCCGAAGCTGGTTCCAACCCCGCAAAAGATGCAATCGTAAGACTCGTAACGGTTTTAGCCCGTTCCTACGGATGGATAGTGTTCCTTGAAACTCAAAGCCCTGATGCGTTGGAGCGTATAGTTCTGGAGAATGCCGACGAAATCTACATTCTGGGTTATATCCAGAAAAGTAAGCTCTCCAAGCTGATTAAGTGCTCGTCCGTCTGCTTTGAAGGTTTCGTGGACAAATACTACAAGGTTGTAGAGGATATTCCGAAGGGTAGGGGAATTTGGGGTAGTGTTGTTAATCCTACCAAACCGTATTTGGTTCAGATTTTGAGATCCCCTGTCGGTTAACGCTCCTCCCTTCTTAGGGGAGGAAGACGTGTTGGGAGGTGAAGACCGGTGGGATTGTTGAGGAGAAAGGAGACGAATAAGAGTAAGAAGAACAAAAGTAGAGAGAAGAGATCAAAATCCAAATCAAAATCTTCGTCGAAATACAAGTACTTGGGAAAAAGCGTTCCCGACGTAGGGATGAAAGGATTGGACAATCCAAAAGAGTTCAGGGGTATTCTTAAGCAGATAAAGAAGAATTACGAGAAAGGCAAAATCGACAAGAAAACTGCTCACGGTGAACTTCTACTCCTGTACAGGTTAACCTATCCGAGTCACAACAAAAAGGTAAAGAATATTCCCAGCGATGTGAGGAGAGAGTTAAGAAGAGAAATTAAAGAGGCTATGCATGAACTTTAAAATTTTACTTTACTTTTTTCTTCATGAGTCAAGTTTTTCTTGACTCAGGAATTATAATATCTTATATTTAGTAATAATAAACCCATGAAAGAGTGAAAATAGAGTTGGAAATAGACGAGAAGTTGCTGAAAAAGGCAGTGGAACACGGAATAGACTTAAAAACGTTCTTAGAAGTGAAACTATACGACTTCCTAACAGGAAAAGAGGAATTCTACGATCCAAAGCCCTTGAAATATGAAGAACTCAAGGAAGACTTTGAGAGATGGCTTAAAGATAAAATTAGCCTCGAAACAGCGGAGAGATACCTCCACATTCTGAAGGGATTAGACGGGATTACACCCAAGTCCTTGATCCAGTTGTACAAGAGCAGACCAGCTAACAACGTTGCCAAGGCTATTCGAAATCTGGTGAATTACTTAGAGGAGAAGAAGCTAATCAGCCACGAAACCGCTAAAGAGATAAGAAAGGCTGTTCCCATCAAAAAGGGTGAGGGTGACAAGATAATACCTACCGATGAGGACGTTAGAGAAGGTTTTGAGTATTACAAGAGGAACCTAGCGGAGGAGTATTACTTAGTGGCGTTAATAATAGCCTTCAGCGGTGCCAGATTGAGGCACGTCCTCAGGATGCTCGAAGAATGGGATCCCACGTATCTCGTGTATACGGACGATTTTGCAAGGTACGAAATAGGACACTTGACAATGGGTCATAAAGAGGGATTCTGGATATATATGCCCACTTGGCTTGCAAAGAAGATTAGGAGAATGAAATTATCGGAAGAAACGGTAAAAACAAAGAAGATAACATATAAAGCCAAAAGTGGACGACTCGTAACGTCAAAGTACATCAGAAAGTGGTTTAATAACGTCCTCGCAGACTTTGAGAAAGATAAAGACGTTAGGAGCTTCATAATGGGTCGTCCCGGCGATATTGGTAAATCGGTAGAGGGTGAATACTATTTGGAACTCCTACGTCGGGCAGATAAAGTATATCCACTCGTAATGAAGAGAATAGAGGAGATTTTGAGCGGTTTATTCTAAGCTCTATTTTTATCAAATTTTTATGTATTTTTCGTCTCGTGCGAAATTCGAGGTTGGGACGTCTTATAACACCCCCCAATTTGTGGTCACAAAAAGTCGATTGGACCAAATTCTAAGCCTGTTATATAACTTGTGGACACAACAATCTGGAGGACGTCCACTTGTGGTCACAACCGCAGGTCCTGTAATTGTGGACACAAC
>JAMOPJ010000043.1 GCA_027064525.1 Archaeoglobaceae archaeon | reverse complement strand
AGATTTCTCCTTTTTTCACTCTCTTTCTCATATACTCTATGAATTTCTTTCTATGTTTGGTGTAGAGGTCTTTCAACGATACCCTGACGAGGCGAAGGTCCCCGGTTCGAATCCGGGCGAGCCCACTATTGCTACATCTTCTTTTACTACTTCAGTTTTAGATCTTTTATTTGACATCGCGGATAGTAATAGAGCTACTTAAGAACACCCAATTCCGTCAACCTCTCTGGCAAATAGACATCTGTAACGTAATCCAAGCCATACTTTGCTAAAGCCTGCTGTTCCGATTTCCTTCCAAGCTCAAGCTGAAGCTTGATCTCCTTCTGCCAGAACTCGTCGCTAAACCTTGGATCGGACAGAATGGAATTCAGAGCTCTTATATCTTCATCCGTAAGCTTATCCGAAGGCAGTTTATACTTAACTATGTCAGAAGGTCTTATACCCACGAATTTAGCTGAAGGAGTGGCGAGATATTCCGAAAGATGAGCGGACTTGATCGAGCCGTAAGCTACGGATGCGAATATCCTGTAGCTCCATGGGTCTCCATCGGTGAAAACAACGACAGGCAGATTCAACTCCGTATTGAGCCTTCTCAAAAGTCTTCGAGTGCTTCTAGCCGGCTGACCCTTAAGGTGGACGATGATGGCGTTGAACTTCTCATCGAATCCGTTCTCTACGAGTCTATCTCGCATACCACCGGTCTCTATGGCTATTACGAAATCTGCATCGCAGTCCAGGAACTCCAAGTTGTCAACATTCGTAGGGATCTGGTATCCTCCTTCTCCCACATCATCTTGGCAGTGGATTATCCTTTCTCCCCTTCTTGTCCTTTCCTTTATCCTAATCGGGCCGAGGACGGTTGCTCCATCTTCCTCAGGACGAACGTTGAACCTCTCCCTCTGGAATCCCGTTAAAATTTCCAAGTCTTCGATGAGCCTGTCGCTCTCAAGCTGTTCGTTGAACTTCGCGATCCCCCAGTTCTCGGAGATGTAGTATAGCTCTCTGAGCGTCGAAGATTTGTTCTGCTTCATCTGTTCCTTCAGAAATCCTATGACGTAAACCATCCTCAAAAGCTGATAGGCACCCTTAACGCTCTTTGCGGATCTCGTGGACTTTTTGCTTCCATAAACCCAGACCTCAGACTCCTCGCTAAACTCTATGTTCTGCTTAGTCCTAGTCGTTATCTTGATTTCAGGAATCTTCCCATCTTTCATCTGCTCATAAATATCTTCCACGATTCTGAGCAATGCGTTGAGAGCGGACATCTATAGCAACTTAAATCAAAACCTCAAAACGTTATCGGTAACGATTGAATAATTGAGTAAATCCGCTGAAGTGAGCATCTAAATCATAGTCCCGCTTGGATCTCTTAGCCATAAGAAGCGAAAAATAGTTTTAACTGAACTCAAATGGACGATCATGAAGAAAAAGATCGTCGTTATTCCCGGCGATGGGATCGGAAAGGAGGTAATGGAGGCCGCTATGCTCGTTCTTAAAGAGCTCGATCTTCCGTTCGAATACATCTACATGGAAGCTGGAGATGAGTGTGCTGAGAAGTATGGAACACCTCTGCCGGAAGAGACACTTCAGGCATGTAAGGAAAGCGATGCTGTTCTGTTTGGTGCCGTAGGAGAGACCGCAGCCGATGTCATCGTAAAGCTGAGGTTTGAACTCGAAACTTTTGCCAACGTCCGTCCGGCTAAATCGTTTAGAGGTGTAAAAGCCTTATACGACAACGTCGACATCGTGATCGTTAGGGAGAACACGGAATGTCTCTACAAGGGCTTCGAGTTCGAGTTCGATGGTGTAGCTGAAGCGGTTAGGATAATCACAAGGAAGGGGTCCGAAAGAATCGCGAGGTTTGCATTCGAGCTTGCAAAGAGAGAGAGACGGAAGAAGGTTACCGTTCTGCATAAAGCTAATGTCATGAAGAAGACTTGCGGACTGTTTAGAGACGTATGCAGAGAGGTGGCGAAGAACTATCCCGAGATCGAATACAACGAATACTACATAGATGCGGCGTGCATGTATCTTGTGATGGATCCTTGGAGGTTCGACGTAATTCTTACGACCAACATGTTCGGCGACATCGTCAGCGACCTTGCTGCTGGATTGGTTGGGGGTTTGGGTTTGGCTCCTTCGGCAAACATCGGTGAAAAGCATGCATTATTCGAGCCAGTCCATGGTTCAGCTCCGGATATTGCTGGAAAGGGCATAGCTAATCCCACCGCAATGATCCTCTCAGCTTGCATGATGCTGAAGCATCTCGGCTATGTCGATGAGGCTCTGAAGGTTGAGAAGGCGTTGGAGGAGGTAATTGCGGAAGGCAAGACTACTCCAGACTTGGGAGGTAATTTGAAGACGATAGAGATGGCCGAGGAGGTCGTCAGAAAGCTTAGAGAGTTATCCTAATTTTTTCGCTAAGATTAAATTACTGATAGAGGGCTTGAGAGCATGGATCTCTGGCAGTTCATCAAGAAGTATTACATCGACTCGATAGTGTATAAGACGGGATACAATCCGGTCAATACGGCTACATGGGCCATAATCCTGATAATTGCAGTCTATTTACTTTACAAGTGGCTCGTAAAGAGGATAAGGATCGACGAGAAGTTTATCTATGGGAACATCCCGTTCATAGTCTTTGGTGCGAGCGTTAGGGTTGTCGAGGATGCGGGATTTCTAAAACCACCTATAAGCTACCTCTTCATGACACCACTCATCGAGTTTCTCGTCTTCGCGATTGCATTGCCTACACTCATTCTGAGCATAAAACTGAGAAAAGATAGGTATTGGATTCACTACGGATTGGCTGGAGCCGTTCTCGCTATCGCAACGCTGGTTCTTCTGCTGGTAAATCTGAAGATCGAAAACTGGTTCGTTTTACCTACAGCCCTAGCGATGGCTTCAGCATTCACGCTGGCTTATCACTTCGGAACGGCTAAATTTGCCCAGCATATGCACAATAAACTGAGCGAGATAGTCTTCTTTGCCCACATGCTCGACGCTTCGGCAACGTTCTTAGGTATTCAATTCTTGGGCTATTGGGAGCTTCATGTGGTTCCAAGGCTTCTGATCTCGAACTTCGGACCTTGGATAATGATCCCGGCCAAGGCTATTCTATTTTTGGTGATACTATACATTCTCGATAAGGAGGACGATTCCCTCAAGAACTTCATAAAGTTCGTTCTGATCGTTTTGGGCTTGGGGCCAGGGTTGAGAGATGCTTTGAGGATGACGTTTGGGGTCTGAGGATTTTTATGAGAAGATTTTTTCATTATAATCCATTAAATAATACACTAAAATCAGGCAACCAGCTTTTCAAGCTCCTTTGGAGCAGAAGCGAACTGTCTTAGGCATTCAAATTCCATGAAGTGCAGAGTCTTTGCGAGAACGATCAGTATGTGCAGAGGTTCACCGAAATCTACATCTTTCAGCCTTCTCAGTATATCACATCTGACGATGGGTTTCTCGCTTCCAGCTCTTGCAATTCCCACTGCAAAGAGATCCAAAATCGAGTCGTCAGCTTGCTCCAAAATTTCGATGGCTTCGTTGATCGTCATCGGCTTCGGATGAAGATCCAAGAACAAAATAGTGTGAGCGTCTACGCTCAGATTCTGCTTTATGACATTCACAGGCGTCTTCGAAACTTTTCCAGTGTAAGGATAGCTGACAGTCGCAGATTTCCCGAATCTGTAGTTGTGTAATCCCGTTAATCCACAGATAGCATTGACGATGCTCGCGGAGTGGATTACCTTAACTTTAACGCCAGATTTCTCAGCTTCAAGTCTTAAAGCTGAATGAGTGGTTGCGATCATCGGATCACCGGGAACTAAAATCGCAACATCTTTATCTCTGGCTTTTTCTATTATCCACTTGCAATTCTCCTCAAGATCACTTCTGCTGAGTTCTTCGATTTTTCTTCCAACGAACTCCTGAATTCTATGCAGATTCGTTCCCATCAGCTTTGACGTGTAAAATTCGATGTATACCTCATCTGCTCTTCTCGCAAATTCGAGTCCCTTGCACGAGATGTCTGTTTCATCCCATAGTCCCATGCCTATCAAGATAAGCATGCTTAAGCGTAGGATTGACAATTCAAAGATTTTCCGTTAACGATTTTAACCCCTCTGAGATTTCAGACATCAATGGACTTAATACAGCAGATCAAGAAACTTGAAGAGGAGATCAAGAAGACGCCATACAACAAAGCTACTGAGCACCACATAGGTAGACTAAAGGCTAAACTTGCGAGACTCAGAGAAGAGCTTGAGAAAGCGAAAGCCAAGACTGGCAAGACCCAGCAGTTCGCGATAAAGAAAGAGGGAGATGCGACGGTCGTTCTTGTTGGTTTTCCTTCTGTCGGTAAGTCGACACTGCTGAATGCACTAACCGGAGCGAAGAGCGAAGTTGCGGACTACGACTTCACGACTCTAAAGCCGGTTCCGGGAATGCTTGAGTATAAGGGCGCTAAGATTCAGATAGTTGATGTTCCGGGTATAATCGAAGGAGCTTCGAAGGGCAGGGGAAGAGGAAGAGAGGTCTTGGCGATGATAAGAACTGCGGACATGGTTTTGATCGTTACGGACGTTTTCAACCTACATCAGGTGGATATAATTAAGAAGGAGCTTTATGAAGCTGGTATCAGACTCGATCAGAAACCTCCCGAAGTTATAATCAAAAAGAGAGATAGAGGTGGGATTAAGGTAACCTCAACAGTCCCGCTCTCGCTTGATGAGAAGACGATAGTAGAGATTCTGAAGGAGTATCGAATACACAATGCAGATGTTCTGATTAGAGAAGATATAACGATCGACAGGCTTATCGATGCCATCTTGGGCAACAGGGTTTACATACCCTCGCTGACCGTGATCAACAAGATCGATCTGTATCAGCCCGAAGATCTGCCTAAGGATGCGATACCCATTTCAGCTGAGAAGAGGATCAATTTAGATTTGCTCGTTGAGAAGATCTACGAGAAGCTTGAGTTCATTCGAATATATCTAAAGCCACCCGGTGGAAAGCCAGATTTCGATGAACCCTTGATAATGAGGAGAGGAGCTACGGTTGCTGATGTCTGCAAGAGACTGCATAGGGGAATGCTTGAGAACTTCCGATACGCTAAGGTTTGGGGTAAATCCGTGAAATTCAACGGACAGAGGGTCGGCTTAGATCACGTGCTCGAAGATGAGGATATTCTGACTATCTACGCTTAAATTTTGCCCAGCTTCCTTCTCAAAAATCGAGCAGCTTCCTCTAAATCTTCGTCATTTTCAAAGTAGAGGATTTTTACCGCAAAGAGTGAAGGTTTTCTTAGCTTCAGTTTTATAACTTTGTTTTCGTAGTCTACTTCAAAATCTTCGATGTTCGAAAGGGGTGTTTTGAAAGGTTTGTAAACGATCTCGTCGTTGATGTAGTAATATCTAACCTTTCCGAGCGTGATTATCGTGTATAGAAATATCATAAGAGAGAAGAACGATAGAGAAAGCAGAGTGAACCTGAGGTTGCCAGTTATTGAATACTTGTAAACCGCATAGCATACACCCACTGCGAGTATGATCAGACAGAAGGACAACCATTTTCTTTTTGAGATAGGATTGTTTACCGCCCTATATTTCCAGATCACACTCCAGCGTTTGCATGCCTATTTTTATAGTTTTCCAAAATGCGGCAAAAAATATTTATCTGCTCAAACCTTTGCTAATGCCGATGAAGGTTAAGGATGTTATGACGAAAGATGTCGTGTATGCGACACTTCCAAATAACAGAAGGTTTGTTCTCGAACTTTTCAAGAAGCACGGAATATCTGCGGTTCCAGTCTTAAAGGATGGTAAGGTCGTCGGAATAGTCACGAGGAAGGACATCCTTAGGAAGATTGAGGAGGATCAGCTGGCATTGCTCATGACTCCGAATCCAGTTACAGTTGATGCTGACGATCCGATAGAGAAGGTTGTTGAAATTTTCATAAACAACCCGTTCCACAGACTTCCGGTTGTTAAAGATGGCAAGCTCGTTGGAATAATCACAGTCAAGGATCTTATCAAGCTCATCGCAGAATTGGGCATAGATAAGCCCGTTAGGGATTACGTAACGTATTCTGTCGTGTGTGTTTGGGATGAAACTCCTCTCAACATAGTTGGAGAGATAATGAGGCTCAGCAACTCCGAGATCTGCCCGGTTATAGATTCGAATGCACAGCTTGTGGGGCTCATAGATGAGAAGATAATGCTCACCGAAACGCTGATTGAAGAGTTCATAGAGCAGACCCAATACACCTCTTCAAGCGACACCGATGACGCTTGGACTTGGGACGGGATTAGGGACTACACGGTCAAATACTTCGAAATAAGCGTCGTGAAGCTGCCTAAGGAGCCTGTGAAGAAATTTATGAAGGAGCCGGTTTCGGTCTATCCTCAGACATCTGTAAGCAAGTGTGCGAAACTCATGGTGAAGAACGACATAGACCACATGCCCGTTCTCGATTCACAGGATAGATTAATCGGCATGGTCAACGACAAGGACATAATAAAAGTTTTAATCAATAGATCGATGGAATAATCCGAAAGTTTAGCGTATATTTTTCTTTTTGTTTTTGGACATACGCCTGATAAGCTGAAGTGTTAGAGGTCGTTTAGGGGGTAATCCTGTGAGGGGATTGGTTATAGTTGGGCATGGTAGCGATCTTCCCCATTACAGAGAAGTCATGGAGCTACACAAGAATAGGATCGAGAAAACCGGGCTTTTTGACGAGGTAAGAATAGCCTTTGCAGCTCATGGAAGGAAACCTACGGTGGATGAAGTTATAGGAGAGATGAAATCCGATGAAATTTACGTAGTTCCACTGTTCATCGCCTACGGACACCATACAACCGAAGATCTGCCGAAATCATTGGGATTCAAGTTCAGGAAGGGGAGAATCGTGGGAGAGTTCGAGAGGAGGATGGTTATACTGTGCGAGCCAATAGGTAAAGATATCTTCGTAACATTCGCGATTCTGAACGCTGTATTTGGGCTGACATGTCATAGCTGATGATCTCTGGGACTTAAAGCCATATTAAGAAGGACGTGATTGTTGCTTGAGGGGCATCGATGTCGATTCGATCGTCGGCTGTGTTGCTGATTAGCATTCTTACAGTCTTCTTATTTGTCCAAACGAAATACACAACACTGATAATCGAAGGGAAGAATGGAGTCGATGGTCTTTTACTGAAAAACGGTGAAATAGTAGAGTTAAGTTTCGTTCACTCCGTAGAACTATCGCGATGGGTGGAGGTTTACGAAATCCATCCGAATCGTTTGATCTTAATAGAGGCTAAAACGAAATCTTTTGGGTGGGGGCTGCCATATAACGGAAACTTCTCATTCGAGGATGGTTGGATGGTCTTCAGAATGCATAGAACCTTCAGGGAGCTGAGGATTTCAACATCGGATATAAACGACTACACGCTTATAGTTGGTGGGAAAATCCTAAAGCTTGATAGTTTTGGCGACCTAGTGACCATAAGACCTAAGGGCGGATTGATCCAATGGATAAAAATTAAAGCGTGTAACTGTTTAAAGCAAAATAAAGTATAATAAAGGATGGTGGAGACTGTCAAGACAAAAGATTAAAATAGAATTGATTAATATTATCTATGCAAGGTTTTATTAATGAATTAATTGAGAGAGCAAAGAGGTCTAAGGTATTTAAGAGGAACAAGAAAAGTTTAGAAGT
>JAMOPJ010000042.1 GCA_027064525.1 Archaeoglobaceae archaeon | reverse complement strand
CGTATATCCTGAAAATCCATATTCCAGGCACAGCATTCCTTATATTCAATGCGATCTTTCCATCTATTCTACCATCATCGGAATCGTAGTACGGGCCGTAAACAGCTCCATCAGGCGAGTAAATCGTCAGTGTTAAGCTGTTGGATGGATTGTTCCAAAGCAAGTAAACACTAAAGCTCGACGATGTGTATTCACAATACCAGTCCGTCTCTCCTTGAGTTATCGTGTCAGAAACCGTTTGAGTTGAGATCTTCTTAGCACTCACCACCGGCGTGAACATTGGTAGAACCGCAAGCATAATAATTAATTTTACAGTTTTCATGTCTTAAACTTATGATTATTACATATATAAATTTTCTGGCCATATCTTGAGAATTATATAATTAAGAAAATACCATTAAAAATATTATTTGCATTATATGGTCAGAAAATACTTATAGAAAGATGTCCAAGTGTGATCTGGAGGAAAAGAGGTGGTAGAATGAGAGTTTGGAAGAGTTTAGTAGGTTTGTTAGTGGTATTAGTTACGATCAGTAGCATGGCAGGGGCTGCAGTGGCAACTGAGATGAAACCAATAATAGCTACAAAGAAAGTGGCAATTGCACAGAGATGTAAACATTGTAAAGGTTGATCCGACACTCAAGAATGAAACACCTTATTGGATAATAATTGCCGCTGGCGGCACGGAAAAGGGTAGGGTGGCAACATTCAAGTATATAGATAGCAGTAAACTTCTGACAAAGAAAGAGAAAGCTGAACTTAAGGAATTTGTAAAGAAACTGTGGAAGAAATACCCCGTAAAAGTGATCAAAAACGGTAGGGTGACTTTAATTACCATGAGTTCAAAGGCTAAAATAGACTTAACAAAGGATGAGGAAGCTATGCTAAAGAAAATTGCTCAAGCTGTTAATGAATACTTCAGAACGAGATACGGAGGAGAAGTGGGAATTCTTTGGAATGCGGACACCCATCAGGACATAATATACATATCATGCAAGAAGTGGGGTGTTAACGATACTTATGCAAAAATAGCAAAAGATGCTGCGGATGATCCGGATCAATGGCCTCATTTACCGTCAGATCACTACTATAATCCAGATACTGGAATGGGTTCTGCTCCATATTACTGCTGGTACTATGCTATAGGTGCTAAGTCCTACTATGAGTTAAAACAATATAGTAAGGCTTTTCAGGGGTTAGGGTGGAGTAGTCATTTTCTAACGGATGTAGGAAACCCACTGCATACTGGAAGAGAGTTAGATCAGGTTCTCAATTCATGGGTTCACTACGCATACGAAAACTATGTATCAAGTAACTGGAACTCTGGGTACAACTTTAAATCTGTGGTATCTGGAAATAACTACTATTATTCGATCGACGACCCGTGGGACGCCACTGTAAATCTTGCGAAGTATTCACATCAGTATGTTGATACGCTTTACCTTAAAATATACAACAATCCAGATACATTTAAGACAGACAAAACTGTTAAGGAGATAACGGAAAATTGTTTACTCGAAACTTCTAAGTGGACATTAGGTTTAGTTAAATACGTTATAGGTGGTTAAGAATGCAAATCTTTAATTTTATAAATTATTTATATTTTATTTTTATATTATTGTTAATAATTATTGTATTATCTATACTGAAAGATACCTCCAATTTTAGAATAATTACGCTATTCTTGACAGGATTAATTCTTTCGACAATTGTCAGCGGCAGTATATACTATCATACTCAACTTTGTGGGGTGATTAAAATCATCGCAGACTCTTTGCATTCGATCGTTGGAATTGCTTTAGTATACATCGTTATCCCATCAGTAATCGCTCTGTCGATACTGAGTAAAGATAACTATTTTAAACAAACAGATTTAATATTTATATTTCTTCTAATCGTGCTCTTCGAAAGTTTCGGGCTACTATACAAACTCCCTAACGGCTATCCACCAATAGAAGCATTAGTAAAACTCAAAGTAACAAGAATGACACTAATATTTAACGATTTGATCAACTACCTGACAGCGGTAGCTATTCCCGTAACACTTTGTTACACCGCCACCAAAACTAAGAATCCTACTACAAAAGCTTTACTTATTTTTATGATTCCAGTAGTTTATGTGATATTGGACATTTTATTAGTTAAAATATTGGAACTCGTTCCAAGTTAAAAGTGGGGATTAGTCATGAAGGTAAGTAATGAAAAAATTTCAGAATATATAAACATTTTAATATTTTTTGTTAATATTATCTTGATAGCAGTAGGGCTGAAGTTTCAGCCGAGTGTAGAATTCATTGGGCTTATGCTTTTACTGGCTTCGATACCACTCCTTTTAGTCAGATTTGACAATGTGTTCACTAAAAATTTCTCGCTTGCAGGCATCTTCGCATTTGGTCTTTTCTTAAGCTTAGGTGTCATGGCATATATGCTCCATATAAAGGATATCAACACTGCTAAAATGCTATGGCTCCTAGTAACCTTTAGCCTGACAGTGATTCCAGACATCTTTGCTACATCTCTGCTTCTCAGAATAGGTGCAAGTAAAAAAGAAGCCATAGCTTTCTTTTTCTGGTTTTTAGTGTCCTTGGGTTTAGCCATACTATTTGCTCTCCCAACCGGCACAATCCGTAAATCGTTCACTTGGAGCTACAATTACGCCTTAATCTAGCTGGCGTTAACCTATCTAAAATTTACATTGATTCCTTCAGCCTTTTGCATAGCATACAAGTATGTAAGAGTTTTCTTGATCTTCCTGCCGATGCCAGTCGTTCTCGGTTATGCTATAATCTTGATTTAAGCTAATTTTTTTTAGAACTTTCATCAAACCTTGAAATACTTAGCAAGGAGGTGATAAATTGAAAGCTTTGGACTTACCTTGTTGGTTTTCTCCCTTATTCGTCTGGAAGTTATATCATTGGGGCAACTTTTACTGTGCTTGTTTGGGCTAATGCTTTTTGAAAGTATTTAAATAAAAATTTTAATTTCTAATTATATCTTGCAAATTTATAATTTGATAGATATTTTACTAAACATATTATTCTCATTATATGGTCAGAAGATATTTATGGAGTTACGTCATAAACGTAATCTAATGAAACATTGGAGAATTGTATCAGTCATAATTGTATTTGGGGTTATTTCAACGATATTAGCAGGAATTTTAATCTTTCCAGCCAAGGTTGAGAATGTTACAGGTACAAAGAATGTGACTACCGAGAATTACAGGATAGCCTCGAATTACGGTAACGTAAGTTGGAATATCGTAGTTCCGCTAGATGGTGTATTCATACTTGAGAAAGATGGTATTATCAAATTTATTAAAATTATTAACAAATCTGTTGAGCCAGTAGAAGTTCGAATAGTAAAAATACTTGATAGATGGGAATGTAAGATAATCAATGGTAGGTCGCTTAGGATAAATTACACGATTTATGAATGCGAACCCATAAACGTTAGGTTAGCATTCATCAATGTAACCACGGATAAATGGAAGCTTAGCACCCTTGGCATATTCTTCAGAAAGAATAAAATTTACGTTGTCGGCGATATCTTCGCTAAAGATTGCTCACCAATTGTCAATCGGTCCTGCAATTGTTCTGAATCAAGCGCAACGCTAATAGCTAAGATTAGAGTCGATGGTATCACAATCGTGAATGATATGCATTCAGACGATAAATTAAACATCTCATTGAATTCCACAATTAGCAGATTAACCTACACACCAAAAATTCAAACTCCTCGGGTAACACCACCTCCTGGAATGCGAACACCATTAACTCCAGACTATTATATCGGAAAATTCGTCGAATACTTCAATGAGAGGAACGTCACTGCGTTATACGACCTATTTTCTGATAGGATCAAGCGCAATCATTCAATTAAAGAGCTTGAAATGGCGTTGAAGTTCGCAGAAGAGCATAACGTTACAATAATGAGATGGAAAATTATTAGTGGCAGATTCTCTCCCGGAAACGTTACGGTTGAGATGAAAATTTCTGAGAACGGAAAAATCGTCGAAAAAAGGGTAGCAATTCCCGTTACTTACAGACATCACTTGAATGGTTCGACGATTTACTATGAGGGATACATCGATCGCTGGATAGTGGATGTTATTCCGAGTTGGCAATAAGCTTTAGAATCATTAAAAGTCGAAAGCGATCTTAGATGTAATAATGACCCGTAAATTGCTCTCACTCGACATTGAAAAAGCTATGGAGATCGTAGAGGATTTTTTGAGGCGTAAAAATTTGAGATACGAGATTGAAAAGTATCGGACAAGATACGGACTGAGATTGATTAAATACAAACTTGGATTTTTGAAGAAAATTAAAATTATTAATTATAAGTGGGGAGTTGAGATCGTTATACCTCGTGGCTTTAAAGAGCTTGAAGCTATCCTTTCTGTTTACGAGTTTAAACCTCTGGAAAGACCAAAAATCAAGGATAAATGGGATTACATTCTGGAACTTCAGATATACGAGAAGAAGGCAGAAATTGCGAAGAGAGCAATAGTGATTAGAATGTTGATGTTAGCAACTCTACTTTTAGTCGGTGTTTTCGTAGAGATATTTTGGCCCGGTCTTGGGCAGTTTTTATTTTTCTATTCATTAGTCCTTTTGCCCATTTCCTTGCTGGCTCCGGCTCACGAGAGGGCGAGCATGCTCATGGACTTTGCGGAACCCACGGAGTGGGCTATACCCTTGCTGTATCCCTACTACAGAGTGAAGATTGAGAAGTTAAAAGAGCTTCACAACGAAATTTGATTTTTGTGCTCTATAAAATTTATTAAAACCTCCAGTAGTATTCGATATGCCGATGATGAAGCTGGTGAGCTGCTGACATATGATGAAAGGATGGCTGGCTGAGGATAGATTTTTATTAGATGATGATGGTCGGTACCTACTGAGATGATGATGAAGGCTGGGTTTACTGAAAAATCTATATGTTCGACATTAGAGTAAATTTAGGTGAAGGAAGAAATTGAGCTCTACATAAGGAGGGCGGAGAAGTTTGAGAGGGATGCAAGATTTGACTTCGAACATGGAGATAACGATCTGGCAATGTTTCATATAGAGCAAGCGTTCCAACTGATGATAAAGGCTAAACTCTTAGATTTAAAAGGTTATTTTGAAAGAACTCACAGCCTTAGGAAGTTGCTTAGAGATTTGGCCGAAGTATACAAGAAGAAGGAGATAATGAGCTATATAGATAGGTATAAGGTCGTTTTAAGAAATCTTGAAAGGGCTTACATTACATCTCGCTACTACTTTGAGGAATTTTTCAATGAAGAAGTTGAAGAAGCATTCAAAGCGCTGAAAGAGTTAAAACGACTGTTATGGAGCGAATAATTTTTTTCAAAAATTATATAAAATATGTAAAGGAAATAAAGAGTCTCCTCTCGAATAGGCTTAAAAACTTTAAAGTTTACGTATTCGGATCTGTCGTCAGGGGAGATTACTCCATCGGTTTAAGCGATATAGATATTGCAATCGTGTCCGATGACTTCGAATCTAGGGAGAAGAAGCTTGAAATCTATGACTTGCTGTTCGAGAAATACTTCGATACTCCATTTGAATTCCACCTGCTGACCGAAAGGGCGTGGAAGTTCTATAAGAGATTTATAGGAGATGATGAGATTATCGAAGTCTAAAGAAGTTCAATTAAAAATTCGCTCAACCTCTTAGCGTCCTCTTTATCTTTCATAATTGTGTCCGTTGCTACGACTTCAATTCCCTTATAATTACCGACTAAATTAACATCGGAGTTATCTACCACAAGTACATCCAAAAAATCGGCATAAACATCCGCAACACCTAACGGAGAAACATCATAGCCCTTAACTCTCATAAACTTACCAGCTGGCCCGCTCACAGGTCTATTCCCCACGATAGGTGAAACCGCTATGACCTTCTTTTGCTTTAGCCTTTCTTTTACTCCTCTAACGAGTAGAATGGGTATTATACTCGTAATTGGGTTGCTTGGCCCTATTATTACACCATCACACTCCTCTAAAGCTTCAATTACGTCATACGTAGCTTTAGCATTCTCGATTCCTTTAAAATATATGTCCAGAACTTCAGGCTTGCCTTTATGTTTAACCCAGAACTCCTGAAAGTGCATCTCGCCTTGTGGAGTTACTATGATCGTAGCTACCTCCTCTTCGCACATCGGCAACACTTCGGCCTTCACACCGAATGCGTTCTTCAGCTTTTTCGTAGCTTCCGTTAGCGTGTAGCCTTGCCTAAGCAGTTCGGAACGAAATATGTGAGTAGCTCTATCCAGATCTCCGATCATCATGAACTCATCAAATCCAAGCCTCTTTAGCTGTTCGTGCGTTTTGAACGTGTCACCTTTTACCCCCCACCACTTTTCATCGTCTATAATCTCAGCCAGAGCGTATATAACGGAGTCTATATCTGGACAGATTTTGTTCCCGGAAATCCAGATATCCTCAGCAGTGTTCACGATTACTGTAAGATCATCAACAAGTTCCTTCAATCCTTGCAAGAGCTTTGGTGTTCCCGTTCCTCCAGAAAGAACCACTATTTTCATACTTTTCACCGATTTTTGTCGATCTAAAAATCTATTGTGATATTGATTAAAATTTTAAATGTGTCAAGTGATCACTCTTGCTCCGTTCTCTTCGACTATAACCGTGTGTTCCGTTTGACTGACCAATCCCTTCCCAACCTCCGTAAGCACTGGATAGGCCCTAAGAACTCCCTCTCTAACAAGCTTTGCCAGAATGATATCTGAAGCCTTTAACCACCTCTTAGCAAACGGCAGAGTCTTATACTTTCTCAGGATTTCCTCCATAAGCCGTCTCGCCTGCTTCATCCTAACTGGCTTAACTGCTATCAACGAGAAGATCTCGCATTCCCCCCTCTCAGCAACTTTCCCAACGCCGTTCGTTACGAAAGGCTCGATGGCGATCACCATTCCTTCCTTAAGCTCCACTCCCTTCTCAATCTTAACGTTGTATATCGTGGGAGGTGCATGGGCTACATAGCGATCCAGACCGTGTCCGGTTAGGTTTATGATCGGCTTAAACCCGAATTCGGTTATAGTGCTAAATATAGCTTCGCTAATCTCAGCTGTATTTACTCCAGCGTGTATAACCTCTATGGCGTTCTTCAAAGCCTCTTCAGCCGCCCTAACGAGATCTTCGTGATCTCCCAAATCGACAGTCACAGCTGTATCGGCTATGTAGCCGTCTATGTGTGCGCCGATGTCAAGCTTAACGACATCCCCCTCTTTAAACACCCTTTCGTCATTAGCTTTTGGTGTGAAATGTGCTGCATCGCTGTTTATCGAAATATTGCACGGAAAAGCCGGTTCTGCTCCAAGTTCTCTGATCCTATTTTCGACGAACTCTGCAACCTCCAAGAGCTTAACTCCGGGCTTTATTAGCTTTATCGCTTCTTCTCTCACCTGCTTGAGAATTTTACCGGCTTCGATATACTTCTCAAGACTCATCGATTCGATTCAGCGCTTGGAGAAGATTAGAGTTACGCTCAGAGGCGGAACATTTCATCACATCTCAGCGCGTTGGCCCTTCATCATCGCCACAGTTTTTTAGACCGTTGGGCAAATATCTTTAGCCACGATGATGAAAGCGAGCCGCTGAAACGTGATGAACTTTACCACTGCTGAGTGGCTGTGATGCTATTTATAATTAAAGAAAAATTTCATGAAAATGATTATCATATTAGCAGATTTGGCAGAACGCAAACCAAAATTAGAATTTTGGGTAGGTGATTTTGAGGATGTACCTGAACTCTTTACTAAGATCTATGAAGAACTGAAGAAGAAGGGAATCTTCAAGAATGAGAAGATTCTTGAAGGAGATAAGAGGGGTAGTTGCTGAGCTAATCGATAAACATGGTATTGCAAAGATTTCCATCTTATAAGACAATATAGCGTGTATTAAAGGAACTTGAAGCTGGGGGTTTTGTAGTATCTCGACCTGATATTGGTAGAAAAGGAAAAAAGTTGTATGCTATTAATCCTAAGCTTTTGAAGTTCATAGATCAGGATTAACCTGCAAAAAAACTGATAAGATTGGAGATATTGGGAGTTCAGATTAATCCGATAAGTATTTTATGACAACTAAAAGATTTACAAGATGGCTATGATGAGGTAGCCCGCGTCTGATATTATGATGAATGAATCCAATTCTGAGCCTTATTTTTTAATATAATATAATGATTCTCCAATTGGGGTGCCATAGTTGGAGAAATTATAAAATTGCAGAAAAGTGAAAATGTAGAATTTAGTTTTATCCCAGATTCAATCCATGATCCTCCAGAATTACGCTACTAAATAGCATAATCTCGGCAGGTTCCATCTCGACCAATCATTGTATTACATATTTTTATAATGAATACCGAAAATTTACTAGCTTCGAGATTCATTGGATCCTATAACGATTCAATCATAATCCAATTATAAATTCAAACAGGGCTCTGTTTTAGATAGAAGAAATGGGCCAGATATCTCCTTTAAAAGTTATAGATTATAAGGTTAAAGATTGGTGTTACTGAAAACTGCACAGAAGTTAGAATGGACCGGTGGGGATTTGAACCCCAGGCCTTCGCCATGCCAAGGCGACGCTCTACCAGGCTGAGCTACCGGCCCTCGAAAAAGCATCTATCTAAGAGATTATAAAGATTTCGGTCGTGTTTAAAGCTTAGATAAAGATATAAGCAAGGATTTGAATCGATAGCCTATGAAAAAGTTTTTCATGGCGATAATGCTGCTTGCAGTTGCCACACTGGGCTGTTCCGAAAAGCTGGCCGTTCAAGCTTCGTATTACGATCCCTATCCTTTGGCGTTCTACAACGCGTTTTGGGAGCAGAAGATACCCGACGTAACGTTCAGGATCACTAATCCTACAGATAGGCCGATAACTGTCAAAATAACCTCGGAATACGTTGGAATTAGCAATCCGGCCATTTCAACGCTAGTGATTCCACCCAAGAAAACCGTGACTATCAATCAAACCATTCCCCTAATTCCTGAAAAGATCAAGGAGATCAAGGCGAAGACCAAGATCTGCCTTCACTACAAGGTTGAATACAGGAGCGGGGATAACTGGAAAACTTGGTGCGAGCAGACGGTGATGGTGGACGTTTATCCTTTGGATGTAATGGTGTGGGTTCTGAAATGCAGGGATGGAAGGAGGATAAACATGCAGGATTACATAGCGGTCTTCGTAACTCCGGACGATAGATCGGTTCAAGAGTTGCTTGCAAAGGCTAAGGAGTTTGCTCCGAACCATGAACTTAAAGGAGCTAAGGATAAAATTCTACCACAGATCGAGGCGATATTCAATGCCTTGAAATACGACTATAACGTCAGCTATGTCAACACACCCTTCACATACGGGAGAGATTACGTCCAACGAGTTCGCTTGCCGGCGGAATCTCTAAGGCTTAGAGCAATAAACTGCGTTGATGGAGCCGTTTTATTTGCATCTGCGATGGAGGCGTTGGGCATAAAGCCATACATAGTTCTTTTACCGAACCATGCCTTCGTAGCTTGGATCGATTCCCATGACAAGCTGATGTTCGCCCTCGAAACGACTCTAATCAACTCAAGCTTTTCTGTGGCTTTGAATAAAGGATTGGAAGAGCTAAACAAAAATTGGAAGAATCTGACGGATGATAATCCATGGAATGGCTATTTAGTGAATATCGAAGCCTGCAGGGAGGTGGGCATAGTTCCCCTACCTCTCGATTGAGCTCATCGCCAGAAATACTGCAAAAGATACGCAGAATGTTGCAATCGAAACCATGGGATGCATCATTGCCGAAAGGGCTATCGCCGTTACGAAACCGCATATCAGCGTTGCTAAACCAGTTTTCTCCTTTCCCCATTTCCAGTGGAATACTCCCAATATCAGGGGTAGCTGGCACAGCAGGATGGTAGAAGACAGAACTGCGAGCTCAACTATGTAACTTATTCTTTTCAATGCGAACATTGCAACTATGATCGTCAGCACAATCACGACTATCTTTCCGCCGATTACCTTCCCCTTCTCGCCTACCACATCTCTCAGAACCATTGACGAAAGTGTCAGAATTATCGAGTTCGCGGTCGTTACTGCGGCTGCTATTATGCTCAGAGCCAGCGGAAGAGCTATCCATTCTGGCATCATGCCGAGCAGAGTTGGAGTCACCTTGTCCCTGTCTGCAATAGCTGGAAACTTCCCTATTTCGGTTCCAAATCTCAGATCCAATCCTAAGAACGTTACGAGCACAGTGTATATTAACCCAAACAGACCGAAGAGAACGACCATTCTCTTTATCGCTTTCTCATCTTTCGGAATGAACAACCTCTGGAAAACCTGAGGATTCGTCAATGCGAAGAAAAACCAAGGAATCGTGAGCGTTGCAAATCTCAATGGTGTCCAGAACTCGTTTGGAACGACTGCCAATTCATTTGGTATCTCGAAACCGCCCATGTAATTGAAAGTCCATAGGACTGCCAATATCGCAACTGTGAGCATGAAAACACCCTGAATAGCATCCGTCCATGCTACACCCCTCAACCCACCCAAGAAAGCCCATAGAGCTATCAAAATCGAGGCTATTGCTACTCCGCTTGCAAAGCCAATTCCCGCATTCTTCTGCAAGATTAGGGCCACACCTATCATTTGAATGGACGTGTATGGAATCAGAGCTATCAACGCTAAGATGGTAGCGAGCTTGGCCGTTACAACTCCATATCTATGCGTGAAGATCTCAGCCGGAGAAACCAAACCCTTTTCCTTACCCAACTTCCAAACTTTGGGGGCGTAGTAGGATAGGAGGAAGAGGGTTCCAACTAAATACATCAGCTCGAATCCGGCTGCACCAACGCCAGTCTTGTAGCTCAAACCCACCAGCCCGACCATCATGAAGGCTGAGTAAGTAGTAGCGGCATACGTGAGCGCTGAGATTATTCCTCCAATGTTTCTTCCACCTATAAAATAGTCCTCCTGAGTTCTGACTCCTCTCCTCGCATAGAGGGCTATCGCCGTTCCTATTATAGCGTAGAAGATTATTAATGCTATGAATTCATTCATACTCCCACCTCCTCACTGCTATGTATGCCAAATACGTCGCTGTAACAGCGATCCAGTAGAAATACGTCCAATCCCAGTGCGTTGCGAACGGTATCAGCATTGCTACTACGAACGCTACCTCAAGCAACTTCATCATCGAACACATGTTCGGTAGATATATAACTCTTGCTGACAACGAAACCTATAAAAATTGGTTTTGACTATGGTTTGCGATGGCAAAGGTAAAGATCGTTGATCTAACCCTTAGAGACGCTCATCAGTCGCTTTTGGCTACGAGGATGAGAACGAGGGACATGTTGCCCATACTCGAAACTTTCGATTCAGCTGGAATTTACTGCTTCGAAGTTTGGGGTGGAGCCACTTTCGATGCCTGTCATAGATTCCTGAACGAAAACCCTTGGGAAAGACTTAGGGAGATAAGGAAGAGGGTCAAGAACGCTCTCATTTCTATGCTCTTGAGAGGGCAGAACCTCGTCGGTTATAGGCACTATCCCGACGATATAGTCGAGAAGTTCGTTCAGAAGACTGTAGAATATGGAATGGATGTCTTCAGAATCTTCGATGCACTCAACGATGTTAGAAACCTCGTGACTTCGATAAAGGTCGCTAAGAAGCTTGGAGCACATGTGCAGGGGGCGATATGCTACACCATAAGCCCCGTCCATACGATAGAGAAGTATATAGAGATAGCGAACGAGCTCGCATATTTGGAGGTGGATTCCCTCTGCATAAAAGACATGGCCGGTTTACTCTCTCCTAAGATGGCCTACCGCCTTGTAAAAGCCTTGAGAAAGGAGGTCGGGTTGCCCATAGACGTTCACTCCCACTACACGAGCGGGATGGCTTCTATGGCTTTGCTTAAGGCCGTAGAGGCGGGAGCGAAGATGATCGACACTGTCATGTCTCCATTGAGCGGTGGAACATCCCATCCTCCAACGGAGAGCTTGGTTTATGCGTTGAACGAGCTTGGATACGACACTGGCGTTGATTTGGACGTGCTTTTGGAGGTTAGAGAGTATTTCATGAAGATAAGGGAGAAGTATTCCGGCTACTTGGACTGGCGTTCCACGATTCCGGACACGAACGTCTTGGTATATCAGATTCCGGGTGGGATGTTCTCCAACCTCATAGCCCAATTGAAGGAATACAACGCTTTGGACAAGTTGCCAGAGGTGTTGAAGGAGGTTCCAAGAGTTAGAGAAGATTTGGGCTACGTGCCCTTGGTAACTCCCACGAGCCAGATAGTTGGAGTTCAGGCGGTTTTGAACGTTCTGACGGGAGAGAGGTATAAGGTCGTGACGAAGGAGACGAGGGATCTTGTGAAGGGGATGTATGGAAGGACTCCGGCTCCAATAAAGGAGGAGATAAGGAAGAAGATTTTGGGCGATGAGAAGCCGATAGACTGCAGACCTGCAGATCTGCTTGAGCCTGAGTTCGAGAAGAGAAGGCAGGAGTTGATAGAGGCGGGAATAGAGGATCCGAGCGACGAGGATGTGCTTATTTATGCTCTATTCCCGCAAACGGGATTGAAGTTCTTGAAGGGGGAGCTCGAGGAGGAGCCGTTCCCGGTTCCGGGAGGAAAGATTGAAGGAAAGTTCAAGGTGGAGATAGAGGGAGAAGTGTTTGAGGTAAATGTATCTCCACTGGAGGAGAGCTGATCCTTTAACCAGAAAAGTCCTTAAACTATTTTTTATCGGCTCTGGGGTGAAGTTCTTAGGCTACATCATCGTTACCGCTGGAATATTCATGGGATTGTCCGATAGAGAGATTGGAATCAGGATGATTGCAATCGGAGTGTTGGTGGTTACTGTTGGATGGCTGATCATATACAAGGCTTATAGGGTTTCAAAGCTTTAATTAATTAAAGTTAAGCAAATATTAAAGCTCAACGAGTAGGGGTAATAACCGAAAGACTGAAAATAGTCTAAAAAAGCTTCAAAATTCTATAATACGTGTCTCTCAATGCGACCGGCCTACCTATCGATCGAACGGCTTTAATTATCTCCTCAACCCTCGCCGGCCTGAACGGCTTACCAGTAGCCCTAACAACGTTCTCCTCAAGCATCACACCGCCAAAATCGTTTGCACCAAATACCAAACCCAACGTGGCGATCTCAAAGCCTTGAGTTAGCCAGGAGGTTTGGATATTTCTGAAGTTGTGCAGGACTATCCTCGATATCGCCAAAACTTGAAGATACCTTGTTGGAGGTGCGGGCTCCTTTACGCTTTCATAGAGCTCAGTTCTGTTCGGCTGGAATGTCCAAGGGATGAATGCTGTAAATCCACCTGTTTTCGATTGTAGATCTCTGATCTTGAAAAGATGCTCTATTATGTCCTCATTCGTCTCGATATGTCCAAACATCATCGTTGCAGTCGTTTTCATACCTATACTGTGAGCGATCTCCATTACCTCAAGCCACTCCTCAGATTTTATCTTGTTCGGGCTGATTATTTTTCTAACCTTATCTGTCAGAATCTCGGCACCACCACCCGGCAGAGAATCGAGCCCTGCATCTCTTAACCTCTCCAAAACCTCCTTAACGCTCATTCTCTCCTTTTTAGCGAGGAACTTTATCTCAGGAGCTGAGAGGCTGTGGATCGCAACGTTCGGAAACTTTTCCTTTATAGCTCTAAAAACATCCTCAAACCACTCGATTCCCAAATCAGGGTTAATCCCACCTTGCATCAAAATCTGCGTTGCTCCCAGCTGGACTGCCTCTTCAATCTTCTTCAAAATCTCCTCCTTGCTCAATACATAAACCTCATCATCGTTCTTGGCATAGAATGCGCAGAACTTGCACTTCGATATGCACTTGTTCGTGTAGTTTATGTTCCTATCTATGACGAACGTTACGAGATCTCCACACTTTATTTGCCTAATCTTGTCAGCAATTCTGCCCAAAACTGGCAATGAGAGCTCGAAAAGCTGAAGAGCTTCATCAAAATCTAAATTCTCTCCCTTCAAATTCTTGATAACGTAAAAATCGATCAAGTCTTTCATAGCTCCTTATCTTTTAGCTTCATCAGTTCGGTCTCACTCAATCCCGTTATGTCCATGATAGTCATTCCCGTTTTGAGTCTCTCCGCCTCTTCCTTCTTCAGTCTCTCCTTGAATGCATCATCCGAAAGTATTAAGCTGTTCCCTAAAGGATCCTCAAGGATCAGCGTGAGTTCATCTCTTCCTTCGATCGTGTCCTTAATTCTTTTTAGAATCTGATCACAGATCTTCACCTTCTCCTCGTTATCGGCGTTCCACCTCTTGGCCATCTGGACGATATCTTCGACCCTTGCTAGTATTCCTTCCAAGTTCGTTATGAAAGCTTGAGACGCTGGCCCGGGTTCTATGTCGATTCCTAATTCTGGAATTCTTATCGTGCCCGAGGTGGATCTGATTACCTTTGTGAAGAGATTATCCTTGTTTATCTTTATCGTAAACCTCACGGGCTCCTTGACTTCCGCAACTACGGCATCTGCATGCTTGAATCCACATTCGCATGAAACGGAGGTGAGCAGAACCTTTCCAAAGAACGGAGTATCGTATGTTGTCATTATAATTCTGAGTTCTCTTCCACAGACGGGACAGCTAAACATCCTACCTCTTTACCCCCCTTATCTTGTTCCTGTCGACCTTTATTCCAGTTGGGGTTATTATGATATAATCTTCTCCCAATCCAACGATATCTCCGTTTACATCTTCAGCCAAAAGCCTAAGATCCTTCAAAACTCTCTCGAACTGTAGCTTGTCGTGCTTTATGTAGGCTATGTCTGCGATCACTATGTTTCCTTCATAGATCTGTCTTCTTATCTCTGGAATCTCGTTTATTCCGGTTATCTCAGCTACCTTGATGTAGGTAGCTCCTTCACTTTCGATCTCAGCTTCGTATTCGCTCAGATCGAGTTCCTCATACTCTTCAACTGGAACCTTCTCGGATTTTCCCAAGAGCTTTTCGAATATCCCCATGTTATGGCATAAGTATCAAACATATTTAAACTTACTGAACATCCTTCCGTTAAATAGGTAGCTTTTACGTTACCTACGGGGACTACTTTAGGAATTTAAATGGTCTAGTGAGTCCAGTCCAATACCTTCGCATCGGGCTTGACCTTCTTTACCGTTGCCTCGATGGCCTTTTTGATCTCTTCGACGTTTGGACAAACGAACGCCTTTCCAACCGGGTATCCTTTGGTTATGCATGATGATATGACTATCGTATCTGCACCCTTCTCAAGTAGCGCTTTAGCTTTAAAGGCCACCTTCTTCCCCGGGCAACCCCCACATGTCATGAATCCAACGATAATGATATCTTCGTTAACACCCTCAAAAACTCCCTTCTTCTCCCTTATTGCCTTAAAACAGCCAGAACCGGGGCAGTTTTCTGCGACAATCTCGCATCTGATTATACCAACCTTCATAAGAGTAGCTCATAAAACCATTATAAAAGATTTTTGATTTATTTGTAAATTAAAATTTTATCAAAAAAATTTAATTTAATTTTACTTGCCGAGTTCTTTCTTCAGCTCCTCAATCCTCTTCTTTATATCCTCAAGCTCGGCTTCGAGCTCCTTCTTGAGGTCTTCGAGCATCTCAAGCTCCTCTTCTGGCCTTGGTGCTGGTGGGTATGTCCAAGGTGTGAAGTATGCCCATCTAAGCCATCCCGGCAATCCCGTAGCCCAGTACCACCATCTCCAGCCCCAGCCTCTTCCCCATCCCCAGCCGGCCCACCAAGGCATCACCACCACCTCCTGCCTCTCCATCTTCTCGCGAATCTCCAGCCACCCCAGAAAGCCAACCATCTACCACCGAACGGTGGGAAGACCCATCTGTTCATGAACCCCGGAACCGGATAGCCGGAACAAAATCCTGCTCTTCTGCCAGTTCTTGGCCCCCAACCCCATGGGCCAGTTCCATCCCCACCTGGCATATTGAATATGTATTCAAAAGGGGATATTAATTTTTCGGTCAGCCTAAAAATTGAAAAAAATTAATTTAATTTTTAATATTTTTTATTTAAAATTTTTAGATGATTCGCAGATTCGGAATTAAAATTGATAAAGCAATCGACAGAAACACCATCATCGCAAGAGTTCTGACAATCACTGCTGATATCTCCTTGCCTCTTTCTCCTTTGAATATCGACATGAGCGTTTCTTGGAAGACTCTGCCACCGTCTAACGGCACAGCTGGTAGGCAGTTGAAGAGTCCAACGTAGAAGTTTATCCAGCCTATCCAGTAGAGGGTGTTCAGCAGATAGAATATAGTATTTCCTAATTCTTTCCAAACGCCTGTGGGTGTGAAGAACCTCAGGAGTTCTCCGCTAAAGCCTTGGAACATGAACGGCATGGCGATGACGTAGAGCCAACCCTTTATGTTCACGAGTTGTTTTGGTATCGACTTCAGATTTGCCAGCAGTCTATCCGAATATCCCAAAACCAATCCCGAAACGTAATCACCTCCTATCCACACGCCCATAAAACCGTGATATCCTTGGGGAGATTTCGCAAGGGTGATATTGACGGTTCTTATCGATTTCCCGTCGTATATGGAAACTGTAACAGTTTCGTTTGGCTTCGTCGATCTCATGACTTCCGTAAATTCTTTGATGGTGGGAGTTTTAATGCCGTTCACAGCAACTATCACATCTCCCTTCTTGATCCCAGCTCTCTCAGCCGGATAGTCGTGGATTACTCCAGCGATGTAAACTCCAGCAATCTTCTCAAGTTTGAGCTTTTTTCCGTTCTCCAGCTCGATGATTACATGGTCATCGATGCTCAAAGCCTTTCGAACGTCTTCTTCGTTGCTGACCTTCAATCCATTTATACTCAAGATTACGCTCCCATTCTTCACATTCTCAATCTTTGAATCCATCACCACCACGTGCGGTTGTAGAAAGCCCAGGAGGTGAAAGAAGGCTAGGAAAGCTATCGATGCAACTATGAAGTTGCTGATAACTCCGGCGGAGTATATCCTTATCCTCTGAATTCTCCTGAGCTTTTTCGCGTCCATGATCTCTTTCTCATCCGGTTCAGCAAAACCGCCTATCGGAATCAATGCGAGCAGAACTCCTAAGGATTTGACCTTTACGCCCTCAACTCTGCACAGTATCGCGTGGCTGAATTCGTGGACTATCAGTGTGACCATCAAACCGATCAATCCCCAGACGAGGGGTATGAACTGGTTGATTCCCGGAATGAGTAGGGCGTTTCTCGGATTCGTTGCGGGAGATGGCTTTGGAGGATTCGTGATCATTATGTAGTCCATGATCAGGATTAGGGAGAACATGAACGCCATGCCTACGAAAACTGCTGGAATCCCGAGCGTAGCTATAGCCCTCCAGAAATTCTTCGGCTTTGAAATCCTCTCCAAAAGTTCGAGTCCTTTAGTTGTTCTGATCATTAGAATTGGGCCAATTGCTGTGATGTTCCTACGTTGCAGAATTCCTCTTCTCTTCAAAATTTCGATTGCTATCCAATAAGCTACGAACAGAACTATTCCAAATATCTCAAGCTCACTCAAGCCCGAGCTCATCTTTAACATCTATCAAACCCCTTATCGCAATTTCATAAAGCTTTGGTAACTCAATTCCAAGTTTTTCGATCATTCTAATTCTGTTTCTATCACATCCAGCTGCAAAGCTTTTCTCCTTAAACTTCTTTTTTACGGTCTTTGGTGTGACTTCCGTGATCTTCCCGCCCTTAACCAGTGCGCATGCTATTATTAGGCCGGAAACCGCATCGGCTGATTGCAAAGCTATTTCAACTGGTTTTTCGTAATCGCCGAACAGCATATGGTTGTGTCTCTTCACGATCTCACATATCTCATCGTCTATGCCGTGTTTCTTCAAAATATCCGCCCCTACAACTCCATGTTTACTCATGTCACCTTCGACCATCTCATAGTCGATATCGTGCAGAATTCCGATTATCTCCCATTTGTTCTCATCTTCTCCTAATTCCTTAGCGAGTTCTTTCATTATGGCTCCAACGGCTATGCAATGTTTGATCAGCTTGTCGTTCTTGACGAATTGCTTGAGAAGATTTAGGGCTGAATCTCGATCCATGAAAAAAGGTAGCCCCATCATCATAAAACGATTTCTAAGGCTTGATAGACGAAAGCCGAAACAGTAGGAACACTCAGATTATCGTTGATATAATGCCTTCCGATCCTTTCAATCCTTTCCACAGCCACTCCCGCGATAACCGCAAGAAAGGCTTGAATTGAAAGCAGATTGAGAATGTAGATGACCAATACCGAAGCTATTAGCATTCCTAAGGATGCCCAAGGTCTGCTTAACTTGAAGGAGTGTTTTAAAATTCCAGAGACTCCATCACCCAAAGAGCCGACGATTATTCCAATGAAGCAAGCGTTTCTCGGTAGCAAAACCGTAATGATGAACGTTGCAATGCCGAAGTATATGTATGCTCCTATGCCTTTTCTTTCATAGTTTCGGAGCAAAAATTCTGGTAGAATGCGGTATCTATGCCTCAACACCTCTATGAAGATTGCAAATAGCGTGATCGCTCCGACAGAAATTATCATCTTTTCTCTGCCCAAGATCTCGTAGGCTGGGATGTAGGATAAGCCTAAAAAATGGATCGATTTTCTCAGTATTTCTTTATAATCCATAGCTTATTTTAGAGAGCAAATATTTTAGTTTTTTGGCTTCAGCAAACTTTTAAACAAAAGCGATCCCGTTGGAGGTATGAAGAAAGTTCAAGTGCTCGTTGAAGCTTTGCCCTACATCAAGGAGTTCTACGGCTCTTGCATGGTCATAAAAATTGGCGGACATGCTATGGTGAACGAGAGCATACTTGAGAGCACGATCAAGGATATATTGTTACTTTATTTTGTAGGTATAAAGCCGATCGTAGTTCACGGCGGAGGGCCTGAGATCACGGAAAAGATGGAAAAACTCGGTATAAAGCCGAAGTTCGTTGACGGCTTGAGAGTTACGGATAAAGAGACGATGGAAATCGTTGAGATGGTTCTCGATGGAAAGATAAACTCCAAAATCGTAACGACGTTCATAAAGAACGGCGGAAGGGCCGTTGGGTTGAGTGGTAAAGATGGGTTGCTTATAATCGCAAAGAAGAAAATTATAAAGAAGAAGAAAGACGGGAGAGAAGTCGTTATAGACTTGGGCTACGTAGGAGAAACTGAATACGTCAATCCCGAAATACTGAAGATCTTGATCGATCACGGTTACATTCCAGTAGTTTCTCCTGTCGCAACGGATTTGGAGGGTAATACATACAACCTAAACGCTGACATCGTAGCCGGAAATATAGCGGCAGCTATGAAGGCTAAAAAGCTTATAATGCTAACGGACGTTCCGGGAATTCTCAGAGATATCAAAGATAAATCGTCGCTTATCTCTAAGATAAAGGTCGTTGAGCTTGAAAAAATGCTAAACGAGGGTAAGATAGTTGGAGGTATGATTCCAAAGGTTGAAGCCGTTCTTAAGGCTTTAAAAGGCGGCGTGGAGAGGGCACACATAATAGACGGCTCAAGAGAACATGCAATTCTGCTTGAACTCTTCACGAGGGAGGGAATAGGAACGATGATTGAACCGTAAACGATTTTAAATTTTTCGATATCCATGCTTCCGTGAAGTCCAAAGGCTACAGATCTGAGAGAGAATTGGTTCACATGCTTTGGGAGAAAGGTTTCGCTGCAATAAGAGCTCCTGCGAGCGGTTCTATGAGCTATCCAGCTCCGGATATAATTGCTGGAAACGGTAGAAGATACATAGCAATCGAAGTCAAGATGAGGTCTAATTTACCGGTTTACGTTTCAAGAGAGGATGTTGAAAATTTGGTTAAATTTTCGAAAATATTTGGTGCTGAGCCGTTCATAGCGATAAAGATCGCGAAGGAGGGTTGGAGATTTTTATGTTTGAGTCATCTCAAACAGACGAGGAACGGTTACAAGATCGATGATGAGGTGTTTTACTCTGGTTTGGAATTTGACGAACTCGTAGGCAATTTGAGACAGAAAAGATTGTTTGAGTAACTATGTTCCCCAAAAAATTATTATCTCATTATTATCGTTATGTAATATTGTCATAAAACCTTAGATTAAAAACGCTCTCGGTTTAAGATCTTATAAAAGATAGTCTAAATAATTCGAAATTTGGATGTTGGAAATTTCATACAATTTATTGTTTAAAATTATTTCGAAACATTTATATGGATTCGTCAAGGTTTATTAAATGACGTAGTTAAAAAAAATAGAAAACAATATATATGCTGTCGTTAATGACGGTATTGGATACGGAGTTGTTAGTTTTGGAGGTGAAAAGATGGCTAAATTGAACATGCCACCACCACACGGTGGAGAGTTGGTTTATAGGGTTATCGAAAAGAGAGAATACGCCGAAAGCATGGCCGCTGGTGCGATAGAGTTCGATTTGAAAGCGACGACGGATCCGAACGGAGTTCCGATAAGGCACGTTTACAGAGAGATCATTTCTGTCTGCTACGGTTTCTTCAGCCCAGTTGAGGGTTCGATGACTCAGAACGAACTTGAGAGAGTTTTGGAGGAAAGAAGACTTGAGAACGGTTGGGTATTCCCGTATCCGATTCTTCTCGACGTGAGCGACGACGATCTTAAGGCATTGGATGTCAAAGAGGGTGACAGACTCCTGTTGAAGCTCAAGGGTCAGCCTTTCGCTGTGATGGATGTTGAGGAGATCTACAAGATTGATCCGAAGGATGTAGCTACGAGGACATTTGGAACTCCTGAAAAGAACCCTGAAGTAGTTAGGCAGCCGTTCGACGAGAAGCATCCGGGTTGGATGATCTACAGGTGCATGAATCCGAACGTAATAGCTGGAAAGTGGACGATAATCAACCCGCCGAAGTTCAGAGAACCTTACGACAGGTTCTGGTTGCCTCCAGCTGAATGCAGAGCGGTCATAAAGCATGTCAAGAAGTGGAGAACATGCATCGCCCACCAGACGAGGAACGTGCCTCACACTGGTCACGAGATGCTGATGAAGTGTGCGGCATACACGGGTGACATCGAGCCGTGCCATGGTATCTTGGTTAACGCCATCATCGGAGCTAAGAGAAAGGGTGACTATCCGAACGAGGCGATCTTGGAGGGTCACGAGGCTGTTAACAAGTATGGATACATCAAGCCGTCAAGACACATGGTCACGTTCACGCTCTGGGACATGAGATACGGTAACCCGATCGAGTCGCTGTTGCACGGTATCATCAGGCAGAACATGGGATGCACACACCACATGTTCGGTAGAGACCACGCTGCGGTAGGTGAATACTACGACAAATACGCCACCCAGATCCTCTGGAGCGAGGGAATTCCGAGCTTCGGATTCGAGGCTCCGCCGAACGAAGTCGACAAGGGTCTAAAGATAATACCGCAGAACATGGCCGAGTTCTGGTATTGCCCCGTTTGCGGAGAGATCGCCTACAGCGAGAACTGTGGACACGTCAAGCAGAAGCAGAAGTTCAGCGGTTCGTTCCTCAGAGGTATGGTTGCTGAAGGTGTTATGCCGCCTAAGGTTGTCATGAGGCCAGAGGTTTACAAGGCGATAGTCAAGTGGTGGAAGGTCTTCGGCTATCCGTTCGTAAACAACAAGTATCTGGAGAACTTGAACAAGGAGCTTGAAATCGATTTGGCTCCAATGGAGATTCCTAAGGCGTGAGGTGGTTGAAATGGTTCATTACATTGGTGTTATTCTGGATGAGAGCAGACTTGCGAAGATCAAGGGAACGCCGTTAGAGGAGAAGATCCAGGATCTCTTCGGCGGTCAGCTTAAGATGCTCGTAGTCGAGGTTCCAGAGGAGAAGTCTCAGGAGATCCTTAAGGCCTTCGACAGAGCGAGAATCGACTCAAGAGGGTTCATTGAGGATCTGCCAGTCGCTTTCAAGAGAGCGCTCTTCGAAGAGATTGCAAAGGCAAAGTCGCTCGACGTGATCGACAAAGTCCTCGAGAGATTGCCAGAGATTCAGGAGGCTGCTAAGAAAGAGTCCGAATACATTCCGCCACCTGAGATCGAGTAATGGTCATCAAAGAGCATCTTAAAGTCGGAAAAAATAGTAAATTTTTTAAATTTTTAAGCCATGTAAGGGTTGAAGTCTTTGAAAATTCGAAATTTTAGAATTTGGAGGTGAAACGTATGCCAAGCTATGTAAACCCGGAAAAGTGTGACGGTTGTAAGGCTTTGGAGAAGACAGCGTGCCAATACATCTGCCCCAACGATTTGATGGTTCTGGACAAAGAGCAGATGAAAGCATACAACCAGGAGCCAGACATGTGCTGGGAGTGCTACTCCTGTGTAAAGATATGCCCGCAGGGTGCTATTGACATGAGAGGTTATGTGGACTTCGTGCCCCTTGGGGCACAGTGTGTCCCGATGAGAGGAACTGACGCAATCATGTGGACAATCAAGTTCAGAAACGGAAAGATCTTGAGGTTCAAGTTCCCAATCAGAACGACCCCATGGGGTTCAATTCAGCCATTCGAGGGCTTCCCAGAGCCAAACCTTGACAACTTGAAGAACAACTTGCTTGCTGGTGAGCCGCAGATTTTGGATATGGACTCTCTTCCTGAGGTTAAGAAGAAGGCTTAAATTTAATTTTGGAGGTGTTTTAAATGGCGGTTGAGGTATATAAGAATATAGAAACATACAAGCCAGAAGATGTAGAAGATGTTACAATAGAGACTGATGTCTTGATTGTCGGTGGAGGTTTCTCAGGCTGTGGTGCAGCCTATGAGGCTGCATACTGGGCCAAAGCTGCCGGATTGAAAGTAACACTTGTAGAGAAAGCAGCAATTGAGAGGAGCGGTGCCATCGCTCAGGGTCTGTCAGCTATCAACACATACCTCGGTCTCTCTGGCAGGGCTCAGCAGGTAGGTGACAAGCCGAACACGATTGAGGACTACGTCAGATACGTAACTCTCGACATGATGGGTATTGCAAGAGAGGACTTGGTAGCCGACTACGCAAGACATGTTGATGGAACCGTTCACCTCTTTGAGAAGTGGGGATTGCCGATCTGGAAGGATGAGAACGGCAAGTATGTCAGAGAGGGTAGATGGCAAGTCATGATTCACGGTGAGTCCTACAAGCCGATCATCGCTGAAGCTACGAAGATGGCTCTTGGTGAGGAGAACATCATTGAGAGAGTAATGGTAACACACTTGCTACTTGACAAGAACGACCCACAGAGGGTTGCTGGTGCAGTAGGTTTCAGCGTAAGAGAGCCGAAGTTCTACATCTTCAAGGCTAAGGCAGTAATTCTTGCAACGGGTGGAGCAACATTGCTGTTCAAGCCGAGAAGCACCGGAGAGGGTATGGGTAGAATCTGGTATGCAGTGTTCAACACGGGTAGCGGTTACGCAATGGCCATCGAGGCTGGTGCCCACACATGCCAGATGGAGCACAGATTCATCCCGGCAAGATTCAAGGATGGTTACGGACCAGTTGGTGCATGGTTCCTGTTGTTCAAGTCAGTAGCTACGAACGCATACGATGAGGTTTACATCGAGAAGAAGGAGACAATTGCCCAGTACAAGCCATACGCTGACGCTGTCCCAACTCCGACACCGCTTAGAAACCACCAGATGCTCGTAGAGCTCATGGAAGGTAAGGGTCCGATCCTCATGAGAACAGAGTGGGCCATCAAGAAGCTCAGCGAAGAGGGTAAGGATCTCAAGAAGTTGATCGAGGAGGCTTGGGAGGACTTCCTCGACATGACAGTTTCACAGGCATTGCTCTGGGCTGCTTTGAACATCGAGCCAGAGAAGGTGCCTTCGGAGATCATGACGGCCGAGCCATACATGATGGGTTCACACTCAGGCTGTGCTGGTCTGTGGGTCTGCGGACCAGAGGACTTGATGCCAGAGGAGTACAAGAAGTTGTTCCCACTCTGCTACAACAGAATGACGACAATCAAGGGATTGTTCGCAGTCGGTGACTGTTCTGGAGCTAACCCGCACAAGTTCTCAAGCGGTTCGTTCACGGAGGGTAGAATTGCCGGTAAGGAGGCTGTAAGATACATCGTAGAACAGAACCCGAACCCAGAGGTTGACGACGCTAAGGTTCAGGAGCTTAAGAAGAAGATATTCCAGCCGATGGTCACCTACGAGCAGTTCAAGGGAGCTTCAACGAGAGAGGACATCAACCCGAACTACCTGTTCCCGAAGCAGGCGCTCTGGAGACTCCAGAAGATCATGGATGAATATGCGGCTGGAGCTTCAATGTGGTACAAGACCAACGAGAAGATGTTGAAGATCGCTCTCGAGAGGCTGCAGATGCTCAAGGAGGACATGGAGAAGCTCGCTGCGAGGAACCTCCACGAGCTCATGAGATGCTGGGAGATGTGGCACAGAGTCATCGTAGCCGAGGCACACGTCCAGCACATGCTCTTCAGACAGGAGACCAGATGGCCTGGCTACTACTACAGAACTGACTATCCGAACTTGGACGACGAGAACTGGAAGTGCTTCGTCGTCGGCAGGAGGAACCCAGAGACCGGCGAGTGGGAGCTCCAGAAGGTTCCATACATCCAGATCGTCGACTGGCAACTCTAAATTTTTTCCTTTATTTTTGTGCTTGATATTATTTAGATTTAATATAAAAATGAATTATTTTAGTTTTAAAAATTCGCTATCGTCGAGCTACGTGATAAATGGAAATGTTTTTAAACTTCCTAAAATTATTCCAAAATGCTTGAGGGAGGGTTATTATGGAAGCAGACATCTTAGTTATCGGCGGTGGTATTTCTGGATTAACTGCTGCAATTGAAGCAGCGGAGACAGGATACAGTGTTATTCTTGTGGAAAAGAATCCTTACTTAGGTGGGCGAGTAACACAGCTCACTAGATACTTCCCCAAGATCTGTCCTCCATACTGCGGACTCGAGATACTCTTCAAGAGGTTGCAAAACTGCAAGAACCTCAAATACATAACGATGGCTGAAGTGAAGAGTGTTTCGGGAAGTGCTGGAAACTTCACAGTTAGAGTGGAGAAGAAGCCAAGATTTGTAACTGACGCCTGCACAGCCTGCGGAGCTTGCGTTGAAGTTTGCCCTGTGGAGATGCCGAATCCTTTCAACTTTGGAATGGACAAGTGCAAGGCCATATACCTCCCGCACGAGATGGCGTTCCCTCAGCTCTACGTGATCGATGCTGAAGCTTGCGACAAGTGTGGGCAGTGCGTTTCAGCATGTAAATACAACGCTATCGATCTTGACATGAAGCCGGAAGAGATAACGATAAATGCGAAGGCGATAATCGTTGCGACGGGCTGGAACCCATACGACAAGTCTAAGCTTACCAACCTATTGCCGGATCATCCGAACGTCATAACGAACATGATGATGGAGAGACTCGCTTCACCAAACGGCCCAACGAAGGGCAAGATCGTTAGACCTTCCGACGGCAAAGAGCCAAAGAGTGTAGCTTTCGTCCAGTGCGCTGGAAGTAGAGATGAAAACCACTTACCGTTCTGCTCCGCTGTATGTTGCTTAGCATCGATGAAGCATGCGTTATATGTCAGGGAGCAGATTCCAGATGCTAAGGTTTACGTGTTCTACATCGATCTGAGAGCCTATGGAAGGTATGAGGACTTCTTCGCAAAGGTTGCGAGCGATGAGAACATCCAGTTCATAAAGGGGAAAGTTGCTAAGATAGAGGATGCAGGAAACGGCAACCTGATCGTCCATGCTGAAGATACATCGACGGGCAGGAAGGTTAGCATGGAGGTTGAAATGGTAGTCCTCGCCACCGGAATGCAGCCCTCAACGGCCGTTCAGAAGATCGATGGAATAGAATACGATGAGTTTGGTTTCGTGGTTGAGAAGGAAGGAATAATCCCATGCGGTGTTGCAAGGAAGCCTGCTGACGTGGCAACGAGCAATCAGGATGCGACAGGAGCAGTTCTTAAGGCTATCCAGGTTATTAGGGGGTGATTTAATTGGCTGAAGAAAAGAAGGTTGCCGTTTACATATGCAAGGGTTGTGGAATTGGCGACGCTATAGATGTTGAGAAGATTAAAGAGGCAGTAGAGAACGAGTTCAAAGTTCCCGTCAAGATCCACGATCATCTCTGCAGCGAAGAAGCCGTCAGCATGATAAAGAGCGACATAAGCAGTGAGGGGTTAACGGGTGTTGTCATTGCCGCTTGTTCGCCGAGAGTTAAGAAGGAGGTATTCGACTTCGGCGAGAAAGTATTCGTCGAGAGGGTGAACCTGAGAGAGGGCGTAGTTTGGACGCACGAGCCGAACAACGAAGACACGCAGATGATGGCGGAAGACTACGTAAAGATGGGAGTAGTAAAGGCTCAGAAAGCAGACTTCCCAGAGCCATACATAGAGGAGACTTCGAAGGACATTCTCGTCGTCGGTGGTGGAGTTACCGGATTAACTGCGGCCATTGAGATAGCCAAGGCGGGATACAACGTTTATCTCGTCGAAAAGGAGCCGGAGCTTGGAGGTTGGGTTAGAAAGTTCTCGAAGATCTTGCCGGGTAAGCAGCCATACAGAGAGCTTATGGATGCTTCTGCATACTTGGAGGAGAAGATAAAGGAGGTTGAAAGCAACGATAGGATCAAGGTCTTCACGTCTGCAAGGATCAAGTCGATCTCTGGACAGCCGGGAATGTTCGATGTTATTGTCAGCACAAATGGAAGTGAAGAGAGCTTTAGAGTGGGTGCAATAGTGGTTGCGGCTGGTTGGAAGCCTTACGATCCTTCAAAACTTGAGCATTTGGGATACGGCAAGTTTGCGAACGTCGTTACCAACATCGAGCTTGAACAGATGCTGAAGGAGGGTAATTTGGTTAGGCCTTCAGATGGAAAGCCCGTGAAGAACGTGGCCTTTATACTCTGCGCCGGACAGAGGGATCCGGAGCACATTCCATACTGCTCGACGGTCTGCTGCATGACATCGCTCAAGGAGGCACTCTGCATAAGGGAGCTCAACAAGGACGCGAATGTTTACATATTCTACAAAGATATGAGGACAGTTGGAATCTACGAGGAATTCTACAAGAGAGCGCAGGAAGATGAGGGTATATTCCTCACGAAGGGTCAGGTTAAGAGCATCTACGAGGACGAATATGGGGATCTTGTGGTTGAAGTGACCGACACATTGCTGGGTGAGGATGTCAAGGTAACTGTGGATTTGGTCGTCCTCGCGACTGGAATGCTGTCTGCGATGTATGGAATCTACACGACAAAGGAGGAGTATCCAGACGAAGGCGAGCCTCCATACTCGCACATTAGGCCCGCAGTTCCTAAAGAGGTGGCGTTCGCAAACAAGGACAAGGAGCAGATTCTCAACCTGCAATACAGGCAAGGGCCAGAGCTTCCGACACTCCGCTACGGAATGCCCGATTCACACTACATATGCTTCCCATACGAAAGCAGAAGAACCGGAATTTATGCAGCCGGTTGCGTTAGAGCACCGATGACTGTCAGAGATTGTGAGCTCGACGCAAGAGGTGCGGCGTTGAAGGCTATTCAGTGTGTCGAATTGGTTGCTCAGGGTAAGACGACCTTCCCGAGGACTGGAGACATCGACTATCCGAACTTCTTCCTCCAGAGGTGCACGCAGTGTAAGAGGTGCACCGAGGAATGTCCGTTTGGTTCGCTCGATGAGGACGAGAAGGGAACGCCAAAGCCGAACCCGTTAAGATGCAGGAGATGTGGTATCTGCTTCGGAGCTTGCCCAGAGAAGATCATATCGTTCAAGCAATACAGCGTTGACATGATCTCATCGATGCTCAAGGCCGTTTCGGTTCCTTCGGAGGAGACCAAGCCGAGAATAATCGTCTTCGCATGTGAAAACGACGCATATCCGGCGATAGACATGGCGGCAAAGAACGGACTGAAGTTCAATCCGTTCGTCAGAATAATCCCGGTTAGATGCCTTGGTTCAGTAAACGTGGTATTCATCGCAGACTCGCTGTCAAGAGGTATTGATGGCATACTACTGCTCGGATGTAAGTTTGGCGAAGATTATCAGTGCCACTTCATAAGAGGTTCGGAGCTTGCAAATAGAAGAATGGAGAACGTCCAGGAGACTCTGCAGAGGTTGTTCTTAGAGCCAGAGAGAGTAAAGATATTGGAGGTGGAGATATCCGATTGGCCCAAGATACCCGAGATATTGGACGGCTTTGTTGAGGAGATTAAGAAGATCGGTCCGAACCCATACAAGGGCTTCTAAATTTCTTATATTTTTGTGGGGTGGTATTATGGCAGTTGAAGCCGATCCGAAGTTCGTCAGGGAAGTAATAAAGTTGGGTGGAAAGACCCTTAAGAAGTGTATGCAGTGTGCAACGTGTTCTGTGGTTTGTCCGCTAAGCCCCGAAAATAGCCCATTTCCAAGGAAGGAGATGATCTGGGCCCAGTGGGGTCTGAAAGAGAAGCTCTTGAAAGATCCTGACGTTTGGCTCTGCCACAACTGCAACGACTGTTCCAAGTATTGTCCAAGAGACGCTAAGCCCGGAGAGGTCTTAGCTGCTTTGAGAGCAAGGATGATAGCAGAGTATTCGTGGCCGAGCTTCATGGCTAAGATCGTGAACAACCCAGTATACTTCCCGTTGTTCGTTTTGATACCCATAATATTGATCGGAGCTCTGATTTCAGCATTTGGCCTCAGTGTTCCCTCCGGTGGAGAGGAGATCGTCTACAGTAAGTTCATACCAATGGAGTTCGTTGAGGCTGGTGGTTTCATCTTCGGAGGGCTGGCGGTTCTCATCGCATTGATAGGACTTTGGAGGTTCTGGAACGCTTTGACAGAGGGTGGCGGTAAGACTATAACAGTCGAGCCTAAGGAAGGGGCAGAGCTCGAAGTGCAGGGTGGTATGTGCTTCTTGGATGCAGTCGTCTATGCGATCTGGGACATAATAAAGCACAGCTGGTTTAAGATCTGTGAGGTGAACAGGAACAGATACTACGCCCACCTCCTGATGTTTTACGGATTCATAGCTCTGGGTATCACCGCCGGACTCGATGTCGTGGCCAAATACGTCTTCGGAATGCCACACCTTCCGATATGGCATCCGGCTAAGATCTTGGGCAACTTGGGTGCGATCGCACTCTTCTTGGGATGTTCGTTCGCAATCTACAACAGGCTGACGAACCCCGATGTCAAGGGTGGTTCATACTTCGACTGGTTCTTCCTGCTGACGCTGTATGCGGTCGCAATAACGGGCATAATCACTGAGCTTGCTAGACTGGCTGGTAGCGTCGCGGCATACTACCTCTACGTTGTCCACCTAATAGCGGTGTTCATGCTGATAGCATATGCGCCATACTCCAAGTTCGCGCACCTGATCTACAGAGGAGTCGCAATGGCCTACGCAAAGGCAAGTGGCAGAGAACCAAAGCTTCCATTCTAATTTTTTTGTTGTAGTGGGCAACTTGATGCTGTTCAACATTGATTAGAGATATTTAATTTAGTTTTAATTTAGTGCAATAAATATCCTAGCGATTTTAGTAGTTGCGGAATACCTGAAGTTGCTAGAAAAAAAATTAATAGAAATTGAAAGATCATCTAACGATCATAACTGGAACCTTAGCCTCGTTTGCTACCTTTTCCGATACGCTTCCCATCAGTATCTTCTTCCACCTGCTTATACCCCTCACACCAACTACTATCATGTCAACATTTTCCTCGTCAGCTATCTTGAGTATCTGCTCCGCTGGATCTCCAAACTCTATCCTCGTTTTCACGTTAACGCCCATTTCCCTGAGTCTTGTTGCTATGTCATTGAGCATATTTTCGGCCGTCTTTCTCAAATCTTCGATGAACTTCCTGTCCCTCGCCTCTATCTCTGGGGTAACCCATATTGAGGGCGGGATTCTCGGATCCATTGCAACTACGTGGACGAGTAACACTTCTCCGTCGTTCTTTAAAGCTAAGCTTGCCGCATAATCTACTGCCTTCATAGACTTCTCTGAACCGTCAGCTCCAACGAGTATCTTCATATTCCTCTTTTCTTCCTTTCTCTCATCCTCAAGCACTGTTGGACTTTCTGAGGTGTCACTTACAAACACTGAGAGTGCCAGCAAAGCTATGAGCCACATTATCTCCTTCGTTGCGTGCAACCACCATGCTATGGCTATCGACACTCCCGCAATCACCATAGCGAGGATAGTCATCTTGCGCATGTTCTCACCCCCCATCATATCAACGTATCTTCTTATTTCTTAAAAATCTTTCTTATTAAAATTGCATAATTTTTAGCACTTTTGAGCAATTTTACAAATTTTTAATAACTTTTATTAAAAATAATAAAAATAAAAAATAAAATTTAGACTATCAAAACTGGTATCTTTGATCTCCTAACGACGCAATCTACAGTCGTTCCGAAGAAACCCTCAACCTTGGATTTCCCAACCACTATCATCGTGCATCTTTTATCTTCGCTGACCTTTAAGATCTCTTTACACGGCTTTCCTTCAGCTATGACGTATTCTGTGTTGTCGAATTTGATCTCCTTAAGCTTAGACTCTACATTTCCTTCGCTTTCTCCTTTTTCGAGAACATGCAAAACTATGACCTCCTTAGGATACCCATTGAGAACTTTCAGGGCCTCAGAACATTCGGAAAAATCTGTTGCATACAGAACCTTGTCAAACATCCTACCATATATAAGCTCGCAGTAATACGCCCCATCCTTTCTCTCAACGACCTTCAACTTCGTAACCAATATAGGAACCTTGGCAGACCTTATAACCGCCTCGGAAACG
This sequence comes from Archaeoglobaceae archaeon, assembly GCA_027064525.1. Lineage (GTDB taxonomy): Archaea > Halobacteriota > Archaeoglobi > Archaeoglobales > Archaeoglobaceae > WAKM01. The sequence goes on along the minus strand of JAMOPJ010000042.1, from coordinate 3,640 downwards.
CTACCCAAGAATGTAGCACTCAACGCGTTCTTACCTTTCGCACCGATCAAAATTAGAGAAAATCTTTCAGAAGCCTTAACGATCTCAGTGGCCGGATCACCTACGGCAATCTCATACCTTGCCTCAATACCCTGCTCCTTTAGCAATCTTACTCTCTCTTCAAGTTTCTCCTTAGCCTTATTCCTCAAGTCCTCCATGATCGTTGGGACATCCGCTCCATAAAAAGCATCGACGAACTCCAGTATGTCAGGATCGATCACATGCAGTAGAACCACTTCCCCAACTCCTAAATTCTTTAGTTCAAAACCGCATTCGAGGGTTTTATCCGCATACGGTGAGAAATCCGTCGGAATCAAAACTCTTTCGAACATTTACCCCACCTCAAATAAAAGAATTTATCTGGAAGCTGTTGCACCTCCAGACTTCACGCTCGCAACCCACTCGTGGATGCCTTCGTATCCCTTCTCGCTTATCTTCTTTGCTAAGTCGTCCCTGAGAGCTGTGATCTTTACCAGATCGAGGACGCAATGAGCAAAGGTTCCATGGACTATCGACCAGTAGATCGCGAGGAAAACAACAGCGGTAGAAAGTAGTGCGGCTGTTAATGGAGGAGCGTGCGGTATGGAAGTTATGAACTCGACCCAAGCCCACTGGTCTCTGAACAGCAGGTAGTAGTTGAGCGCGGTCAGCGTGAAGAACAATATAGTCTTCGGAATTAGTCTTCCCTTGTGCTTCGGAACCACCAATGCCTCGTTCAAAACTCCGAGCCTTGCGAGGGTTCTTCTGACGTTGAGCATCGGAATTAAAACCATTGGAGTTACGGAAATCAGAGCCAGTATCATCAGCGGGAAGACCAACGAATTCAAGGTGTTTACAATACTTTCGTCAAGCGATATCCAGCCTAATTCTACGAGATAACCCGGAATTGCGCATGCTCTGCTGCACGTGACAATCAGCATTACAGTAGCCATCGCGAGCTTTATGAAGTATTGTCTAACGTAAGTCGTTCCCACCGCCCCAATCTGAACTCCTATCAAAGATGTGGCAAGTATGAGCGTAGTAAGCCTGAAGTCGACAGCTCCGACGAAGTATGCCCAAGTCCACGTTCCCGTCGAACCCATGACGAAAGCTACTCCCAATTCTGTTCCGCTCGCCACGAAACTCGGAGCTCCTATGACGTATATCATCGTTGGAACGCCTATGAAACCTCCAACAGCTATAGTAGCTGCTAAGAATCCTGTTCCAAATCCGCACGGAATCGTCAGCCATAGCGACTGCCTTCTTCCAGCGGTCTTAAAGTGGATCATGGGCGGGATTCTGAACTTCTGCTCAAGCTTCTTGGCAAGTTGAGGCTCTACATCTTCGATTCCATACTTCCTCGCCTTTAAGACATCTCTGAGACATAGAGCGGCAACTATCGGCAGAACGATTACGAACGCCAAGCTGACGTATAGGTTCGTTCCTGTAACACCCAATGTCTTCAGTATCAATCTTTGGACATAGATACCAACCTGAACACCAGCTATTGCAGATATCGCGAAGAGTATCGCAAGCTTTACGTCCAAGTGTCCTACTTTCATCCTCCTCCAAGCACCTATCATTGCCTTCGGGAACTTGTGGCACATGTTGGATGCGATCGCAACCGGTCCAGGAACTCCTATAGACATCATTCCCGGCGTTAGAACGAAGGCTCCACCGCTACCTATGAAACCGCTGAGCATTCCTCCGAAGAATCCCAGTGCGAGCAGAAATAATGCTTCTTCCCAGCCTATGTGTATGAAAGCTTCAGGCGGAATCGCGCTGAGCCCGCCGGCTGGCAGTCCTCCCATACACAACACCTCACTTCACGAGCAGAACAGGAGCTTTCGCCTCTTTCGTAACTTCCTCAGAAATGCTCCCCATCAAAATCTTCTTCAACGTTGAAAGCCCTCTCGTGCTCAGAATTATTAGATCTGGGTTCAGCTCCTTCTCAGCTTTTAGAATCCTTTCAACTGCAAATCCGAAATGCATCCCGATGGGCTCAGCTTCGATTCCTGCCGCTTTAAGCTTCTCTATCGCCTCATCGACTATCTTCTTTCCTTCCTCTCTGAGCTTCTCGTAAATCTCTTTCTCAACCTTCTCTGGAACTATTGGCGGTAGCTCCATGTCAACGGCGTAGAGAACGTATATCTTCGCGTTCTTTCCGCTTGCTATGCTTATTGCATTCTCAATCGCCTTTCTGTAGTCGGCGTCGTTCCTGAGCACCAGCAGTATTTTGGATATCTCTGGCAGACTAAACATAACTTCTCTCTCGCACACCTCGGGCATAGCATTTCACCTCCATTTTTCTGTTTGTTTTTTCTTTAATATAAATTTTGTTGTTATTTATTAAGTTTTGATAATAAGTAATAAAATCTTTATTAATTGGAGCGGAAAATCAAATTTTAATTATTAGATAATATAAATTTTATTCGGTATGAAAAACTAATAAAAATAATAAACAAAACTTAAGTAGTAGTAGTCAAAATAAAAGAAACATGGAATACATTGAATATGGCAACCATGAAGGCTTTAGGAGGATATCTGTAGCTTTGGATCCTGAAACCTTCAGAGCTTTAAGAGAGCTGACGAAAAAAAGAGGACAGACTATTTCTCAGGTGGTAAGGTCATCCATAATGATGGCATATCAATCTGAGCTTGAGGATACTCCTTCTCTCAAGGAACTCGCCATATATGCCGAACTCCTTCACGGTGGCGATCATGTCATCATAGACATCGAACTTTGGGACGCCATGCTAAATGAGATAGAGAAGTATGGATCGGATGAGTTCTGGAAACTTACGGAGGAAGAAGGATATAGGCACGGGATATATTTTAGGAGCATAGAGCTGACCGATTTAAGGGAGATATTGAAATACACCGAATACAAAAACTGGTTCAAGTTGAAGATAAGTTCCGGCTGCTACACCTTGGTTCTGCCAACACCTCATTCCAAGAACTTTATCAAGGCTTTTCTTAGGGGGTTATTTAGAGCTCTCGATATATCTGTGGACATCGTCGAGGCTCCAAGAACGCTATTGCTTGTAGAGAAAAAGAGAAAGTGAAAGTTGACTATTCTGTAGCTGATTTATTTGGAAGTGCTACATATATTATGAATTTTTTATATAATTTTAAAAAATAAAAATATTTTAATATTATTTGATTATTTGCAAGATGTATATCTTGATAGACGATATTTGTTTTTTAATAATTGATCGCTTTTATTGGGCCATCTCTCACATCGAATCTTAATCGTTATTAATTGTGGAATATAAATGACAAATCTTATATATTGTTATTATCGATTCGCCGTTAACAAAGGTATCGGACACGGAGTAAAATTCGGAGTTAATATGTGGAGGTGGCCCTATGGACTGGTGGTTCTGGCCTCTGTGTCTGTTCCTGTTTACACTGGTGATCGGAATAATAGCGCCGATATCTGGAGTTGGAGGAGGAGTTCTGTTCGTTCCGCTGACGACAGCGTTCTTTCCGTTTCACGTGGACTTCATAAGAGGTGCCGGACTGATAATGGCTCTCACAAGTGCTCTTTCGTCCGCTCCGCAGCTCGTTAAGAGAGGATTGGCGAACCTGAGGATCATGGCTCCCGTAGTGATCGTGTCAA
>JAMOPJ010000041.1 GCA_027064525.1 Archaeoglobaceae archaeon | reverse complement strand
TAACACGTTTATCGACGGAAAAGAAGCTGTTGTATGCTTAATCGATGCTCCTGATGAAATAATCGAACTCTTTAAACAGAGGATCGAGGCTGAGAAGCCCGAGAAGGCTATCGTTGAAGAGGTAAAACAAAACCCAGAGAAGTATTACGGTAAGGTTGTTGAAACCTCTTATGTCCTTACGTTTGCCAAGGATATTAGCGTGAAGGATCTGATATCGACGGTATATCCTCCGGCTCAGAGCGCTCCGATTGACGTTTATTTCGAGCCAAACGTGATATTCTCTCAACCACCCAAGTCGTTCCTGCTCGGATTTGGAATAGTTAACAGCCTTTATCCATGCAAACGGTGACTGATCCCATAAGATGATCTGTCCGAATTGCCTGTTGTTCTTAACCCAAGCTTCTCTTATGACTTTGTCTCCGCTGACCTTAATCACATCTTCAGGCTCAACGGGAATTATGCTCTCATTCTTGCTGTAGAACTTAATCTCAGCCGGTCCGTCTTCGATCCTCTTTATGAACATCCAATCAGATGCAATCCCGTCTCCGTCGAGATCAACCTGTGTGCAGATTATACCTGAGTCATCCGGGCTGAGAGTCACCAAGTTATCTCCAAGAACGAGAACAGCCCCTCTGTCGTTTAAGGTATCAAGCTCGATGCTGAGACTTCCGATCTGAAGCTTGTCACCTTCGTCAGCCCAGCAGGTTACCCAATACGGCTCCGAGATGTAAACCTGAACGTCTAGCGTTCCCTCGTCAAGGACCTCTCCTGTGTTTGCGTCAGTTGCAATGGCATGGACTCTCATCGTGTATTCTCCCGGTCTTGCGTTCGTCGTTATGCTGACTTCGTAAACTCCCGGATTCGTTGCGTTCTCCGTTGCCGTGAACGTGTCCTCAACTCCGTCTCCTGTCACATCGACAGCCAAACCAAGAGAATCAAGGAACTGAACAGTTACGCTGATCGAAGTGTTTGCAGGATCCGGGAACGAACTTGCAGTGAACGGCTGACTTGTGTTCGTTAAAATTGTCAGATTTGCCGGATGTCCGTTTACAATTTCATCTCCCCACTCCGTCGGCAAAATCGTCTCCGGATCGAAGTTGTAGCTTATTGTTGCTGCGTTTACTGTCGGCAGTATTGCCAACAATATGGCCAAAACCCCAAACAGGGCCAAACCTCTACCCACCATTTTCACCTCCCAAATCCGAACAGCTTGGCCAAAAACTCAAAAATCCCATCCAAACTCTTTAAAAACGGAAGCTTCTCCCACCAAGCCGGCTTTTTGTTGTAAATGACCTTGATCTCAGCATGCTGAGTCCCAAGCGGTGAACCTTCGAATACCGTTGCAGGAACGACGATCTCAGCCTTGCCGTCCTTGCCCTCTCTGACTTCAAGAAGCTCCTTGCTTCCCGTCAGAGCTTTAGCTTCAATGACATCATCCACGTCAACATCCAGCGGAATGATAACGGTCCTATTGCCAAAACTCTTAGCCGAATCTATCGCTATGACTCTGGTCATCGTCTCGATCTTGCCCTCCGTTGCGCTCTGAGCCATTGTTGTTGCTTCTTCAAAGCTGTCAATCTCAAAGAAGTCGTCAAGCATCAGAACGAGCTCATAAGTAGCTCTTGGAGTAATGCTGACCATGTTCGGAGTTGCCCTGCCGTCAACCTTTACAACGTCCCCAGAGATGTAAATGTGCTTGACGTAATATGTCCTTTGGGAATCCATGACCGCAAGCGTAACGTCCTTGACTCCAAGCTCGTTAATCGTTACAAGCTGATCGGCAGTCAGATTATAGCCGTTGAGCCTTGCAAAATAGCCGTTCAGCTTTTCTTTGACTTTTTTCATATATTCCGGCTCTGACGTTGGTGTCGTTCCGGACTTCTTGACGATCTCTTTATAGCGGCTGTGAGGATCCTTATGCAGGAGAGGATTGATGATCTCGTTCTTAATGTAAGCAATGAGAAGCCCCGGATCTTTGAGATAGTCAAATGCAAGCTTGAGCTTGCCGAAAAAGCCCTGTTCCTCTGCAAGAACGGGAGTAACGACTACTGATGTAATCAGAAGCAGGGCATTCCCAACTAACCACCCCCCGAAAGCCGGGGAGTGCAGAGAATAGTCTATGTCCCTCGGCCCGAGCAGGGGCCTCATCGGGCACTAATCATCCGCTTATCCAAACTCATGCGGATGATCGTGAATGCCGGGCTACCACGTCGTCGCTGACCAACTCTGTCGTCTCTTCCCCGGCCCTACTGAGTTAGGTTTGGAAAAATAGTATTTAAAGATCGTAACTTTGTCCCCGAAAGGATGAGATAAGAATTAGAAGAGGTGTAGAACAACCTTCAAAGGATTGTAGCCCGCCGTGTGGAATCCCCATCATGCTTCTCAGGGGACGCATGGCTGGCGGGCTTATTGAACAATCTTGCAAGCAAGTTTAAAAAACTTACCTCCTCTTCGATTCTCGATGGATCAAAGCAGAAGCTACGAGATGAGCGATTCTCAAGGCTTCAGGAATCTTTCCCTTCAATCTTGAAGCTCTGATGAATGTCTTTGCATCATCCAAGCTGCAACCGACGAGTTGAACGAAAAGACCTTCGATTTTGTGAATCTCGCCGGCTTTCTCGATCAGCTTTAACCGTTCTTCAAACCTATCGAGGTTTCTCAAAGCTCTATCTATATCCTCGAAGTTCGGCATTTTGCGTATTACAACGACAACCGGAATTCCCGTTCTTCTATAGATTTCATCGATATCCGCTATGTTAAAGCCTGCGAAGGTGATCCCATCTAAGAATATGCATTTGAGCTGGATCTTGAATTTTGAAGGGTTTATGAGCTCAACTATCTTTTCGGTCACATCCAAACCGTCTACTTCGATTTCATCGATCAGAAATCCTTCAACGTAAGTTCCAGCGGTCACGCATCCGACGATATAAGCCTTGCTACCTCTAAAGCTGTCGTCGAAACCTACGAACCTCCAAACTTTCATTAGAAAAGTTTAAAAGCTGAGTTAAATTTATATTGTCTTAGCTTTTTGCAATTTTTACTTTCGGTGATGCTCATGTATGTTCGATTGAAGATTAGGGATACGGTTAGAGTTCCACCAACAAAGCTTGGAGAGGACATAGAGGAGGTAATTAGGGATCTCCTCTGGGAGCAGTTTGAAGGTAGGCTCGATAGGGAGTATGGTATGATCATAGGAATTGAGAGCATCGACAGCATAGGAGAAGGCAGGATCATTGAAGGAGATGGTGCGGTCTATTTTGATGTTGAGTTTACCGCCATAGGGTTCAAACCTCTAATGCAGGAGGTTATTGAAGGAGAGGTTGTTGAAGTGGTTGAGTTCGGAGCGTTCGTTTCGATTGGCCCATTCGATGCTTTGCTTCACAGAAGTCAGATAATGGACGATTACATAGTCTACGATGAAAAGAACAAACGTCTCGTAGGTAAAGAAACCAAAAGGACTATTGAGGAGGGTGATCTCGTTAGGGCGAGGATCGTGGCTTTGAGCTTGAGAGAGAGGGAGCCAGCAAAGAGTAAAATAGGTTTGACGATGAGACAGCCTTGGCTTGGCAATCTGAAGTGGATAGAGGAGGAGATCAAGAAGCTTGAGAAGCATAGGTGAAGGTTATGACGGAGCTCGCTTGCAGAAAGTGTAGGTTCATAAACATCGATACCGATGTCTGCAAGAACTGTGGAAGCACGGATCTGACGAAGGAGTGGTATGGATACGTCGTAATAATAGACCCAGAGAAGAGCGAAATTGCAAAGAAGTTGGGAATAAAGATTCCGGGAAAATACGCACTTAAAGTGGGCTGATATGTTGAAGCTGACCGAAGAGCTTAGAAAAATTTTAACAGAGCCACAGGGAAAGCTATATGAGGGTGAAGGTGTAGAACCGATAAAGAGGGCTGTATCTGAATTCGATTTTGCCATTTTGGCTTGCGTTGGAGATATAGTAACCTATTATACCATAAAGTCTCAATTCAAACCGGATATAATCGTCGTCGATGGTAAGAGTATAAGAAGATCTTTGGATGATGCAATTATGGCTGAAATTAATGAAGCTACATCGGATTACGAATCGATTAAAGCTGAGAATCCAGCAGGGCACATAACCGAAGATCTCGTCGAGAAAATTTTTCAAGCTATCGAACTAGTAAAATCGGGGAGCAGGGTTAGAATATTTGTAAATGGCGAGGAAGATTTGGCAGTTATGCCACTCGCCATCATGCTTCCAAAAGGCTCTTTAATCGTTTACGGTCAACCGAAGAGAGGAGTCGTTGCGATAGCTGTAAACCGAGAGAAAAAAGTAGAAATATTTGGTCTGGTTAGTAGGATGGAAATTTTAGGTGGTGAAACGCTTGATAAGCTTAGGAGGTGGTCTGATGGAGATATTGGTTGAGAAAGACAGATATAACCCCTTGCTGAAAAGGAGGGAGCTTCACCTCAAAATAGTCTATTGGGGAGAGGGAGCTACGCCAACGAGACAAGCGGTGAGAGAGAAGATCGCCGGACTTTTTAACGCGGAGCTTGACAGAATCATCATCGACTACATAAAACCCGAATTCGGAAAGCAGGAGGCCAAATGCTACGCTAAGATCTACGATACGCATGAAGATCTTATGAGCATCGAGGATGATCACATAATAAGGAGGAACTTCGGAGGTAAGGGGGAAGGTGAAGGAGAGAGTGGAGAAGAATAAGGAGGTGTAAAAAATGGCTAAGGGGGCTGAATGTGTTTCGAGGTTTTACGAGATAAAGGGAGATAAGGTCATTAGAAAGAGAAAGTTCTGTCCGAGATGCGGTGAGGGAGTTTTCTTGGCTGAGCACCCTGACAGAAGAACTTGCGGCAAGTGCGGTTATACGGAATTCAAGAAGCAGGGTTAGCCAGATTTTGAGATGAAGGCGCTCGGAATTGAAGGAACAGCTTGGAGCTTGAGCGTAGCGGTAGTTGACGAAAACGACGTCATAGTGATGGAAAGCGATCCTTACATTCCAAAAGAGGGAGGTATTCATCCGAGGGAAGCGTCTCAGCACCACTCTGAGAAGATTGGAGAGCTGATAAAAAGGGTATTTGAGAAAGTTCCGCCAGAGGAGATCGACGTAATTGCGTTCTCCCAAGGTCCGGGGATGGGCCCTTGCTTGAGAGTAGTCGCGACTGTTGCGAGGGTTCTTGCTTTGAAGCTCAACAGACCTTTGGTTGGAGTAAACCACTGCTTGGCTCATGTGGAAGTCGGAAGATGGAAGACGAAGGCGAAGAATCCAGTAACGTTGTATGTGAGTGGAGGAAACAGCCAAGTGATAGCGAGGAGGGGTAACAGATACAGGGTTTTCGGAGAGACGCTCGATATTGGTATTGGAAATGCTTTGGATAAGCTTGCAAGACACATGGGATTAAAGCATCCCGGTGGGCCGAAGATAGAACAGCTTGCGAAGAATGGCAAGAATTACTACGAACTGCCTTACGTCGTCAAGGGGATGGACTTCTCCTTCAGCGGAATGGTTACCGCAGCTCAGAGGCTGTTCGATTCCGGAGTTAGCAAGGAAGATGTTGCTTTCAGCTTTCAGGAGACAGCCTTTGCAATGCTTACGGAAGTTACGGAGAGGGCATTAGCTTACTTGGATCTGGATGAGGTTTTGCTCGTGGGAGGTGTTGGAGCGAATTCGAGGTTGCAAGAGATGCTTAGAATCATGTGCGAGGATAGAGGAGCGAAGTTTTACGCACCTCCAAAGCATCTAATGGGTGATAATGGAGCGATGATAGCCTACACGGGTTTGCTCATGTTCAAGCACGGGCACGTCACTCCGATTGAGGAGTCTTATGCTAAGCCCGACTTTAGGATCGAGAGCGTCGAAGTCAATTGGGAATGAGGCTCGACAAGCTTCTCGTTTTGAAGGGTTACTTTTCAAGCAGGTCGAAGGCGAAGGAGTTCATTAAGAGAGGACTCGTAAGAGTTAATGGACGAACGATTACCAAACCTTCGGCAGAAGTAAATCTATCAGCTGAGATAGAAGTTCTTGCAGAAGAGAGGCCAAGGGGATACTGGAAGCTGAAAAAGTTGGACGAGAGCTGGAACATCATCAAAGAGGGAAATGTAGTCCTCGATTTGGGAAGCAGCGCTGGGGGATTTTTGCTATATGTAAGCGAGAAGGTTGGGGAGAGGGGGAAGGTTTACGGAATAGAGTTTAGCAGGGAGTTTGAGGGGGTGCTTAGAAGGATAGAACGCGAGCGGAAGAACGTCAAAGTTTTCATAGAAGACGCTTTCAAGTTCGATATCTCAAAGCTCGAACCCTTGGATGTGATTTTGAGCGATCTAACCCTCGATCCCGTTTCCGCCTTTAAGGCTACGTTTCGTTTTGTCCCCCTTCTCAAGCCCAAAGGTCTAATACTCTTTGTGATGAAAACCGGCTTGGAGTTTGAGGAGCCGGATTTCGGCGAATTGGAGATAGTTGGTGTTAGAGATTCAGAAGACAGGCAAGAAAGGTATTATCTGCTAAGAAAGAATCATCATCAGAACTGACATCAGGTTGTTCGAGAGATGGCAGAGCCAGCTTCCAGCGAACTTGTATTTAAAATATACAATCCCAAAAACCAAGCCGACTCCACAGCTTTAAGCCAGCCCCAACCAAACAGAATGTGATGGATTCCGAAGGTAATGTTCGAAACTATCAATCCCAAGATCGGCAAATTTTTGTTGATAAAGGCTTGAAGGATCAACCTTCTGTGAATAAGCTCTTCTACTATCGGTGCTATTCCGGCCATGTATATCGCCTTGACTGCTATGGGTTGATAAATCCACCAGCTTCCCTTGCCGAAAACAGCATTTATTGTCCATTCGAAGTTCGCAAATAGGTAGCTCAGGATTGTAAAATTTATCCAGAAACATACTACGCCCACGACTACTGGGACAACGATATTCTTCATCTTGCTTACAACGTATCTTGGAGCTATATTAACGTAGCGAAAGCGATCTCACAAAAGCTATTTATTAATTTTATATATTTTGGCATCTAATATCTTACTCAGCAGATCTATATAAGAGGGAGCGGGGTCTATTATTCCTCTCCTCGTATCATAAATTTCAAGCTTGATTTCATTTCTTTTGATCGCTTTGGCCAGCGTAACTATTTCATCTCTTATCGATCTCGATCTCAAAGGCGTGTTTGCCTTTCCATCCGTAATTAGTATAGCTCTAACCACTGAATTCTTATTCTTAAGTCTGAAAGCCCTCGATAACTGCAATAGAGTAAGAAGAGCCGAAGACAGAGGCGTTCTTCCGCCAACCCTAACTCCATCTAAGGCGGACATGACTTTCGAATACTTCTTCGTCGGAGGAACCAAAACCTCGGCCGATTTTCCTCGGAACACCATAAGCGATAAGAAGTCTCTCTTGATGTAGCTATTCTCAATCAATCTCTTCGCAATACCCTTCGCAATCGCAATCCTCTTCATGGCAATCATAGAACCGCTTGCATCAAGCATGATAACCGTAAGCCTCGGTAATCTCGTTTTTCTGACTCTAACTCTAATATCATCATGCTTGATCTGTTTTCTACCATTCACCAAAGCCGATCGGATCGTCGCAACCAAGTCCACATCGATAATTCGATCGAAAGGCACGTTCGAAATCGGATATCCGTGAGGGTGCCCAATTACGACGGCTTTCTCATCCCTCGAACCCCTAAACGATCTTTCAGCTTTGAAATCTTCTCCCTTAGGTATATCGATGTTTACGTCGCTTATTCCAGCATCTGCACTGGAGTTACCCATACCTGAATTGGTATCTGCCTTTGTGTGCGAATGATCATGCCTATGCTTATGGTTATTTCTTCTGGTATCATCATTTCCCTTGCTGTCTTTGCCATCGCTATCCGAAATATCTGGAGGCTTAATTGAATCGAAAGGCTTATCTTTAAGCCTGTGAGGTAAAGCCAATTCCATAGCCTTCTTCAAATCTTCAAAGCTAACCTTCTTTCTTCCATCTAAGGCAGCGATGGCTTTTGCAGTTCTAACGGTAACTATCTCCGCTCTATGGGTTTTAATCCCCATCTCTACAATCGTCTTAACCAAAAGCTTCAGCAGATCGTCATCTATCTCAACTCTGTTAACGATCTCTCTCGCCCTTTCAATCCTCTCTCTAAGCTTTCTCTGCTCTTTCTCGAATTTATTTCTAAAGGCTATGGGATCGGCTTGAAACTCTTCAACCCTTCTAACGATCTCCATCCTCTGCTCAACGTCCTTAACAGCCTCGATTTGAACGTAAAGACCGAATCTATCCAAAATTTGGGGTCTAAGTTCTCCCTCCTCTGGGTTCATGCTACCGACCAAAATAAAGCGAGAGGGATGTCTCAAGCTCACGCTCTCCCTTTCGATAACGTTCCAACCCATTGCAGCGGCATCAAGCAAAATATCTGCTATGTAGTCATCCAGGAGGTTTACTTCATCAATGTAGAGGATGTTTCTGTTAGCTTCAGCCAATATGCCTGGCTGTAAAGCTTTTATTCCTTCTTTAAGCGCCTTCTCAATGTCTATGGTTCCAACGAGCCTATCCACACTAACGCTCAAAGGTAGATCCACCACCCTCATCTTTCTTCTTTCGACCTCTATCTCACCCTTCTGCGCCTTTTCCCTGCAAATCTCACACATCTCAAGTTCGTTGTTCGGGTTGCAGTTGAACGGACAGCCTTTCACTACCTCTATCTCCGGCAATACATCGGCTAAAGCTCTGACCATAGTCGATTTTCCGGTTCCCTTATCACCGCTGAGCAAAACACCACCTATCGCCGGATTTACAGCGTTGCATAGCAAAGCCAATTTGGCTTTTTCTTGCCCCACTATTGCTGTAAACGGGAAGATCGGACGATTCTCTGAATCTTTCATAACATCACCACACCCTCAAGCATTCCATCTAATTCGAGATCCGAGTTTGTGGCAAAATCTTAATATCCTTAGTAGTCTTACGAGGCTTTGAAATTATAAGGATCTTCACTTCTTCAGCTTTACCCATGCTTCTATCACCTTTTTAGCATTTAGCTCCCAATTCTTAACGTCATTCATCGTATAGATCTCAATTGCTCCACCCTGAACATCTCCAGCAATTTCATCTTCCAAAATCCCTTCTATTTCTGCATAAGCTTCTCTCAACTTCTCTATTAGCTCATCATCTGCTTTCCAGAGTCCTCTTTCATAGGCTTCGATTAAACGTCTTGCAATCTCCTCAACTGCATAAACATTATTTTCTTCAAACCACCTTCTCATTCCTTCATCCAGCACATACGTCTTTGCAATTTCATCAAAAACCCACTTATCGACGAGCTTCGTCGTAGCAGACCAGCCGTACAGATGCAGAATCTTCTTCGAGAATTCATTGGCACCTCTATAGCCATGCTTCTTCATCTCAGAAATCCAAACGGGATTGAGAAGCTTTGCCCTGACGATTCTCTCTATTTCATCCTTCATGCTTCTAACGTCTGTGGAGCTTATGTCCTTTGTATCAATAACGACGATTTCTGGATTTTTGCCCAATGCTTTAACTGCGTTGTAAAATCCGCCGTGATACGAGAAATAGCAACAGCAGTTGAATATATCGTGCTCGTCGCTTACATGATTTCTCGTTACGATATCCACGTTCCTTAAATTCAAGATTAGACTTTCAAACGCTTCCTTGCCGAAGTGCTTGCGAGTGTAGGCGTATCCACTCCACTGAACCCAAGTTTTAGCTAAATCTTCATTGCTCCGCCAAGCTGAAGCTTCCACTGCATAGCTAACTCCAGCTCCGTAACTACCGGGTGGAGAGCCAAAAACCCTACACAAAGCCAATTCTTCATCCTTGAGCTTTGATATATGCTCCAAGAAGTGCTTCCTGACGTAGTTCATCTCCAACGGTTCATCCAAGCTCGCAACTTTAGCAACGGCTTCATCGATCATGTATATGTAATTCGGCAGTGTGTCTCTAACTATACCGCTGATCCTCACTACCACATCGATACGAGGACGCTTAAGCTCCTCAAGCGGGATGATCTCCAAACCCTTAACGGCTCCGTTTACCCAAACTGGCTTCACGCCCAGTAGGTATAGAATCTGAGCGATCTGCTCGCCATCAGCCTTGTATGCATCTACACTCCAGATCCACTCCCCAACCGTTTCAGGATACCTTCCCTGCTTCTCCAAATAATACTTCAACAGCTTGTTTGCTGTCTCTACTCCAACCTTCCAAGCCGATTTGGTTGGGAGAGAAGTAGGATCCACTGCAAAGAAGTTTCTGCCAGTGGGCAAAATTTCAATCTTACCTCTCGTCAGTGAGCCGGAGGGAGCTGGCCTAACAAATTCTCCGCCTATAGCTTTAACGAAACCGTCGAACTCCTTTTTGCATTCCTTAATTTTGTTGGCAATTTCCAAAGCCTTCTTGAAAGCTGAGATGACTTCCTTAGTCTTATCCCTTGTAAGCTCAAGCATAAGTAGCACCTCTCAAAATCTCGGAGATGTTCTTATTCAGAATTTCAAGGATCGTATCATCCGAATCACTATTAGCTTTGAGCAGATCGTCTATAGTCTTAACTGCGATCCTATGCAGAAGCTTTAAGGTTTCAGAATTGGTTAATCCAAACCTATTGATCTCATTCGGCTTAGACTTCATTTCATCATAATCCAAGCCGAGATATTCGGCTATAATCCTCCTTATCGAAGGATATTCATGAGTATCGTTTGCCATGATCGTTGCCACATATTCAGCAAGCTTGTCCAAGCGAGGATGAGCAAAGATATGCAAGCCTATCTCTATCTGAGTGTTTCTAACGGCATCGACGTATCCGTGGATATCTTCAACCACCTTTTCTGGCTCATCATCCTTAATCGGAATGTTGTTCTCCCTCGCTTTTTCGATCAGATCTTTATAGATTATCTCCGCCCTTTCAAAATCTTCCAACTGTTTGGCTTTAAAATACTGAGCTAACAGAGACTCCATCTCATCCAAGACTTCCGCCATGGCCATAGGAGGATAGATATGATCAACTATTACAGCATAGCTTCTTCTTTTAGCTATTACACCCTCCATCGGATTTGAGACATTGTAGACGTAGACATGAGGCACATCATCGATGCTGATCTCGGGCCAACAGTTAACAGATAGCCCAACACCCTTGCCGGGTCTGAACTCCAAATAGCCGTGAGTCCCAAAATGGATTATTACATCGGCTTTAAACTTTCGGGTGATCCATCTATAAACGGCAAGCCATTGATGAGGGGGTGGAATCGTTGGATTATGCAAAATCTTACAAATTCTACCATCACATCCTGCCCCAGCACAGCCGAACTTGGGCTGAGGAGTTATGAAGACGTTTCCAAACAGCAAGCCGGGAATAACAAATTTCCCATCGTAAACCATTCCGGCAAATTCCTTGCGATTATTCCTTAGAACATCTTCAGGATTACCCCATTCCTTAACCACCTCCTCTCTAGCTTTTGCTGGTAATTCGTTAAACCATTCCATGTAAGTTTCCAAATCGACAAAATCGACTGCTCCTCCCTTAGCAACGATCTCCTCAACGGATGTCCACCTAAACTCGCTTATAGCCTTTCTTTCCAATATGAGCCTCATTAGCTCTTTCCCATCTTTTGGAGGATTCTCCACTTTGTAACCAAGCTTTTTAAGCCTATTTAGAAGCTTTGCAATGCTTTCTGGAACATCCAAGCCCACTCCAACCGCAACGCTTGCTTCCAGCCCTTTGCACGGCGGATTTATTAGAACGATCGCAATTTTTCTTTCTTCAGGCTTTTTCTTTCTAAGTTCTATCCATTTCTTTATTCTCCTCGCCAAATACCTCGCATGTTCCTTGTATGGCTCAAATGTTTTTACACCGTTATCGTCAACCCTCGATCCGGCGATGTATATCGGCTCAACTAGTCCATCAACTTCAGGCATGATTATCGTCCAAACCTGAGACATGTAGTCCAACCCCTGCGGATTTTCAGCCCATTCAGAAACGCTTTGTGAGGAAGAAAAGCACGGCTGAATTATAGGAACGTTTAATTTCTTTAGCAACTCCAAGCCAGCGACCTCTTTAAATCTGTCCTTCTTATCCCATCTCCCGTGATCTAATAAAAAGAAGTAGGTTAGATTGAGCACTGCATCAACGGCAGACTTTCCATCCACGATAAAGAATTCTCCAATCGTATCTTCTTTCGATGGAGTATTTAGCAGTTCATCTTTCCAGCCGTAGGTGAAGACGGGCAGAACTCCCAAGCCTTCATCTTCAAACGCTTCTACGATTACGTTGAGGAGCTTAAGATTTCCGTAGAGCCAGTGGGATCTATGAAAAATAACACCGACAAGAGGCCTTAACCCATAGATATCTAGATATTCTTTAATGCTTTTAAAAAATCCAAGCTTGGGATGATAAATCCCGTGCCAAGGAATTTCTTTTACATCTTCAACCTCAACGCTAGCTCCGATACTCTTCAGCAAAAACCTTACGAGGTTTCTTAAGTTTTCTTCACCGCCGATCTTAAAATACTCTATAGCTTTATTTAAAACGTCTGGTGAACCTCTTGCAAGATGGACAAAATTCTCTGTAGTGGATACAATTATCTTAGCTTTAGATTCCTTTACGGCTTCTTCAACGGAATCGGGTAATTCATAGGAGTGAATGAATATGACATCACTATTTTTGATACATTCAACGAATTTATCGCTAAATCTATCGTTAGTAGCGATATAGCTAAAATTGAGCTTTTTTGACTCTTCTTTTAAGATTTTGAGTATTAAGGGAAGCATTTGTGCGCCGTAACCTATGATAAAGCTTAGATTCATATAGCTATTAGCACTGTTCCCTATTTAAGTATTATTGGTTATTTGGAGAATTTAGTTCGCTTAGGAATAAAATAATAAATTTGAGATGACTTATGCTTACAATCTTTACTCATATAGCCTCAAATATAACTATAACTTTAGACGTTCCATTCCCCTCCACCAGTCTTTCTCAAAAGATATACGAAGAATGGAATTCCCAAGATTGTAGTAACGATTCCAATCGGTATTTCGAATGTTGTTGCCGCTCTTGCGACATCATCGGCTAGAACCATAAATCCAGCACCTATAGCTATAGAAAGCGGGATAAGCATTTTGTGATCCGGTCCAAAAGCCATTCTGACGATGTGAGGCATTATCAAACCTACCCAGCCGATTATACCGCAGTGAGCAACCGCTACGGCGGTCATAAACGACACGAGTGATATGTATATGAATCTCATCTTGCCTACGTCCACTCCAAAAATCTGAGCTTCTTCACCCATAGAAAGAACATTTAGATACCATCTCATGAGATATGTCACAAAACAGCCCAAAGCGATCGGAATCGTTATTCGCGATACAACATTCCAGTCTGCATTTGCAAAGCTGCCCATAAGCCAGTAAACTACTCCAGCAAGCTTTTCATGCTCCATCAAAAACTTAAGCATAGATGTTAAAGCTGAGAAGAAAGCATTAACGATTATTCCAGCCAAAATTAGAGAGATCGTGGTTACCTTGCCACCTATTTTTGCAAGCGTGTATGTTAAAAACATTGCAACCATCGAAAAGACAAAAGCCATAACTTCTATGCTAGCTGGCAAAAACCCAAAGGCTAAGGCCGCTCCAAACGCCGCTCCGGCTGAGATTCCAACGATATA
The DNA here is from genome assembly GCA_027064525.1 of Archaeoglobaceae archaeon. Taxonomy (GTDB): domain Archaea; phylum Halobacteriota; class Archaeoglobi; order Archaeoglobales; family Archaeoglobaceae; genus WAKM01. The sequence continues at coordinate 74,035 of JAMOPJ010000041.1, read as the reverse complement.
CGCATCGACCAGCGGATTTCTGAATGTTGCCTGCAGAACAGCACCAGCTACAGCTAAAGCTGACCCTACAAGCATCGCAGTAATCACTCTTGGAAGTCTGATCTGAAACAGAATTGTTTCGTATGTAGAGGGGTATCCAAGCTCTAAGCTAACTTTACCAAACGTCACGACTTCAAGAATCTTGGCAACGATCATCTTTACTATTGCTGGCAAGGGAATATGATACGCTCCAACACACAGACTCAAGAAGAATGAGAAGATCGGAAAAATAAGAAAAAACGTTAATGTCAGCTTTTTGTGCATCACTCAACCACCTTTTCTAGCTCCTCGTAGCTTACACCGTAGAAGTGCTCAAAGAACTTGTTTGCAACCTTGTGGAAGTCTATCCTACCCGGATAAAACTTATCGAACATCCAAGCCTGAAGCACTGCAACTCTTATGCTCCAAGTATCGCCCAACAGCCTTGGCTGTTTGTAAACCCTCTTATTCTTAATTGCGTTTATATCCTGCCACTTCGGATCGTTTATCAAGTCCTCTGGATTATATTTTGCATGAGTCCAGATTATGATTACGTCTGGGTTCCATGCAACGATCTTTTCAAGTGGAACGCTAACATACTTACCTTCAAGCTCGCTTGCTGGATTTATAGCTCCAGCGTTAATGATCAAATCGTTTGTAACTCCTGCATTGCCGGTAACCTTAGTTGGAGAACTCCAAAGCCATATTGCCTTAATCCTTTCATTTTCAGGTATCTTGCTAGCCTCATCTTCGACCATAGCAACTACCCTCTTCATGTAATCTACGGTCTCCTTAGCTTTATCCTCCTTATTCAGAACATCTCCGATGAGTTCCACAGTTCTGTAAACTTCATCGAGACTTTCAAGCTCTACTAAAACTACAGGAATTCCAGCTTTCTCAAGTTGTTCTATCGCAGTTTTTGGAGTTGAATAGCCGTATTCTCCACCGTATGTTATAACGATATCTGGCTTCAGTGATATAATTGCTTCAACGTTCGGACTTCTTCCACTTCCTACGACTGTAACGTTTTCTATGTCCGTAAATTTAGCAAGTATTGGGTTCTTTACAGCCCACTTTGTAGTGCCGACGACCTTATCAAAATCTCCCCAGCAATACATCAGTTCCGCAACCTGCGAAGCTAACACCACAGCTCTTTCAATCTTAAGCGGGATTCTGACCTTTCTGCCTTCCGTGTCTATAACAGTCTTATAGAAACTCATGTTGTAAAACTTCAGCAACTCATCTGCAACCTTCTGCCATCTTGGATACTGTTCTGGATAAATTGCACATCCAAACTGATAGACTCCAACTATTATCCTCGGCCCCCAGTCTAGGAAGTGTCCGAATTTTCCTCCAGCTGGGATACCGTATACATTCCCTTCTCTAACAGCCTTAATTTCCTTCCATCTTTCGTCGTTCTTTATCTTTTCGATAGTTTCTTTAAGCTTGTTCTCATCGAATGAAATCACTATCAAGACATCCGTATCGTTCCACCAAGCGATGATCTTCTCCAAATCGACTTTAGGCCACTGCGTGCTGAAGTTCTTATCAAAAGCAACATTGTGAGCACCAACTATTTCAGGAATGCTACCCCAAGCACTACCCTTTGCATAGACTGTAATTGGTCCAGATATGTCCTTAGGAGCAGAAATTACAAGAACTTTTTTCCTAGGGACTTGCTTTGAAATTTCTTTGACTTCTTCAAGCTTGGCATTCATGAAATCGATGATCTCCTTGGCTTTGTCCTCTCTTCCAAACACCTTTCCAAGTATTTCTATGCACCTAATGTTGTCTTCAACCGTCTTAGCTTGCAAAGCCACTACAGTGATACCAAGCTGTTCAGCCTTCTCTATTATCTCCTTATCCTTATACTTCCCACCATACCAGTCTGTTATTATCAAATCTGGATTTAAACTTGCAACGGTTTCCCAGTTCACACCCCTAAAGACGCTTCCGACTTTCGGCTTGTTCTTGACGCTATCGGAAACGTAATCAGAATTTGAAACGTAGTTTCCGATACCAACGATTTTATCATCGACTCCGAGCAAGCACAACGTCTCAGCCCAGTAGCTCGTTAACACTATAACCCTCTTTGGAGTCTTGTTTAGCGTAATCGTTCTTCCGGCCATGTCCGTGATCGTGATACCCTTGGCAACCTTTGTAGGTTTTTGCTGAACGCATCCTGCAACCGTTAGAGCAAGCACGACCAGCAAAGTCGCCAAGAAAATTTTATTCTTCATGGCTTTAAGTTTGATCAAATTCCGATTATTAAGTGTTACTGATACTGAAAAATATATTACTACTTGTTATGGCATATGGCTAAAAAGATCTACATTTTGATCATAGCATCATTTGTTATGTTGTCGGTGTCTAGCATAGTATTTGAACGAATTTGCTAAAGTTGATAAAATCTTCCTGGGAATTGACATTAGCTCTATTATCGAAGAGAAGTTAAGAGAACTTTTAGAGGTAGATTTAAATAATCCATCAACAGTGTTGCATCACAACCAATTTAAATTTAAGCCAGGGCCCGGATTCGAACCGGGGTCAGGGGATCTGCAGTCCCCCGCATAGCCCCTCTGCCACCCTGGCTTATTTGATACATACAGCAAGTGGTATATAAGGATTGTGGAAAGCACAAAATAAGATACGATTTTATATGGGCTTCATTGATTTCAAAGCCACAAATGGAAAAGCTTATATTTATCTTTTCCTTATCATGATTATAGTAATCTTAAACCGATTATTATATTAATGCGTATGTATGACACTGTATGTAATCATATTTTTCAAGCAATAAATTTTTTTAGTGATTTGTCGATAAATCAACCGCATACGGGTGATAGACATGCACAAGGAAGAGATAGTGCTTTTGCATCTGGCACTGTTTCACATAAAGAGGTTCTTCGAGGATGCTGGTATAGCAAACGGACACTTCAAGCAGTATGACGAATTGGGGGTTCAGCCCGTCCACATACATAAGAGCAAAGCGGATCATAAAAAGGCTATAATGCTGTTGTGTAAAGGCATTTCGGAGATCTTTAAAGAGAGTCCACCGGAAGAAATTTTAAAGAATCCGAAGATTCAGGAACTGCTTGAATCTATTGTCCCCTGAGGTCTAAAGCCATTAGATAGGCGTCTTCCCCATCGTTGTAGTAGTTTGGGATCACATCGATGATCTTAAATCCATTTTTTTTATACAATCTTTGAGCAATGGAGTTCGAAACCCTAACTTCCAACAAGATCCTCTCCTTTCCTCTCCTTTTACATCTCTCTATTGCCGCTTTGAGCAACTTCGTTCCTATTCCTTTACCCCTGAACTCTCTCTTCACGGCGAACGATATTATCTTTGCTTCTCTACCATAGTCGACGATCGCTATGTATCCAACAACCCTTCCGCCTATATCAGCCACGATCAGATCGCTTCCGAACGTTATGTAGATGTATGCATCGTAAACCGGATTTCTATTCCCAAAGGCTTCCGCATCTATGGCGACGATGTCTCTAAAATCCTTGACCTCGTAGTCCCTGATAACCACCGATAGCACAAAACGTATTTTGACCTTGATTATTTAAGTCATTATGCTTTGCGAGGTTATAGTGGAGTTCATAGCCGAGAGATACGGTGGAAAAGTGGTTGAGGTTGGAATAGGCAACTATCATTGTGTCGCTGAGAATCTCGCTTTGAGAGGATTCGAGGTCGTTGCAACGGACTTCAGAAGAGTGGATACACCCGAAGGTGTGAGATTCCACGTTGACGACGTTATGGATCCGAATATCGAAATATACAAAGGTGCGAGCCTGATCTACTCTCTCAGACCCCCTCTAGAACTTTACCCGTATATAGTCTCTTTAGCAAGAATTGTTAATGCGGATTGCCTTATTCGCCCATTCGGAAACGAGTTCGCAACCGATGGAAAACTAATCAACTACAAAGGTGAGAAGTTCTACGTCTGGTTCAATCGGAGGTAGTAGTTATAAACTGCAGTGATCAATCCGGCGATCATCGGAGCTATGAAGAATCCCGCTATTCCGCCCACAACCGCACCACCGATGAACGCGAGCATTAGGACGAGGGGATGGATCTTGGAAGTGTATCCGACGAAGTATGGACGGACGATTATCTCGGGTATGATGTATAGGAAGATAACTCCGAATATCAGAAACCAGATTGCAGTCGTAACGCTCTTCGTAGCTAAGTAAAACGCAACCGGCAGAATTATCATCCACTCTGCGAAGATCGGTATCAGCGCGGCTAGGAACATCAAGCCAGAAAGCAAGGGAGTCAGAGGGATCTTGAAGAACATGAAAAACGGTATGCTCGTGAATCCTATCATCATCGCAACGACGAAGTTCCCGAACCATAAGCCTAAAAACGTTTCGTCTATTTCTTTGACGAATTTTCCGAACTCCTCTCTCCGATTTTCTGGCAAAAGCTTTAGAGTGTTTTCTATGAACCTTTCCCCATCAACCAAGGCGTAGTAGCATACTATAGCCGATATCACGAAGTTCATCAGAAACATTATGAACCTCTTCGTTACGTCGAAAGCTGAGAGTTCGAACCTGCTCTTTATGATTGCTACTAAGCTTGGAATGTATTCCAAGATCCTTTGTATATACTCCTCACTGATCCCGGCATCCTTTAGGATCTCTACTATGTTTGCTTCGAGCTCGCTCTGATGTGTGAGTATGTATATCGCCTGATTTACCCCTTGGAATATGCCGTAGAACATTAGGAAGAATATCGGGATCATTATCACGAAAGTGGCGATGGCTGAGGAGAATATCCTTCCCACCTTCTTCTCTAACCTCTTTTTAACCGGCTTCGCTACGTATGAGAAAACTATTCCCATCACTATTCCATCCAAGAGCGGTAGGAAGAAGTAAAAAGTGAGCGCAACGATCGTCAGAACTCCCGCGAGTAGGGCGATAGCCCACTTTGCCTCGTCGTTCAAAACCTTTCACCTCTTGAACTATAAACAAGAGTGTTTAGTCTTTACTTCCTCAGGAAACCCAAAAAACCTTTCTTCTTTTCTTCAACCTTCGCCTCAACACCGGCAATCTTCGCCGCGAGCTCCCTTATGGCTTTAGATGCTGGACAATTTGGAGATCTTAACACGACGGGCTGTCCGAAGGATACGGACTTCTTTACTTCTGGATCCTCCGGAATGACGACCAAAACCACCCCACCCAATATTTTTTCTATTTCTTTCTTGTCCATCTCGAAACCGCTCTTCGTCCATCTATTGACAACTATTCCTGTCAGCTTCGTCTTAAGCTTCTCAGCTATTATCTTGGTCTTTAGGGCGTCGGTAACTGAGGATATGTCCGGATTCACCACTAAAAGTAGCTCTTCAGCAGATTCTAAGCCAACGAGGGTAATCTTGCTGAGTCCAGAAGGACAGTCTATCAGGATGAACTCTGTTCTGTTCATCAGCTGAGACACTACATCTTTAACCAAATCTGGATCCGCAGACTTCAGCCTGTCGAAGCTTAAACCGGCTGGAATAACCTTAACCCCACCCGGCCCGGTATATATCGCATCTTCAACTTTAGCCTCTCCAGCTAAAACATCCTGCAACGTTGTCGGCATACCTTCCATACCCAAAACGAGTTCCAAATTGGCCATGGCTAAGTCTATATCGATGAGAGTGACATCTTTACCCAATTCCGCAAGAGCGACACCTAAATTAGCGGTAACAACTGTCTTTCCAGTTCCGCCCTTGCCAGAAGCTACGGCAATAACTCTCGTCATTGTTACTCAGCCTAAGAAATAATTATATTTAAATTTTAGCGATTTTTTTCTGTGAGACTTAAGGATGTCTTCGTTCGAATGCTTAGCGAGAGGGGAATCGAGACGATCTCAACGAATATCGAAAGAATACTTGAAAGCGATGATGTCATTCAGATGATGGCGGTCTGGATCGCTAATGGCAAGGCTAACGTTTGTAGAGGCCACAAAGGAGTAGCTTTCGATTTGAACGGCAATAGAATCGACGCTCAAGCTCAAGCTTTCGTTGGGAGTTGCGAGGATGCGATGTTGACGAGGGAAGAGCTTTTGAGGGAGGCAGAGAATGAGTTCTTCCCTTACATAGTTATAGACTGCTCGTTCTACGATAGGCACATCGAGAAGGAGAAGAGAAAATTACTCTTGCAAATCTCTCAAACGCTCGGAGTTGTTAGGAAATTCATGTGGGATGAAAAACTCATCGTCACGGCTTTGGATTGTGGGATTGGAGTTTACTATCCTTCGACGGCTGAATTCATCAAAGAGAAGGGAATTAAGGATATCATCCTGCTCGATCCTTTTGGTGAAGAGGTTTTTGAGGGGCAAAAGGCGGAGTGCTACATAATCGGTGGGATCGTTGACAAGGTTGGAAACAAGACGGGCTGGACATCCAAGCTCGGAAATATGCTAAAGAAGGATGGGATAGAGTTCAGATCGATGAGAATTCTGCTCAGAGGGGACATCATAGGAGTTCCAGACAGGCTGAACACGATAGCGGAGATAATTCTCAGAGTCGTGCTCGACGGAGAGGATGTGGAATCTGCAATAAGGAGAGTTCAGAGCAGACTCGTTGCGAGGTGGAGGCTGAGAAAGGAGTTGCCGAAGCTGACCGTTCGAATAGATGTAAAGGAGAGACCGTTCAGAGTCGTTAGGAAATCGGATTTCGGGAAGTTTGACTGGCTCAACATCAAGAGGGAGGACTTCTATGAAGTCTGCTCCGAATTGGGATACATCGTTTTGGACGACGAGGCACTTGAAGAAATCGTTAAAAGTGCGGAGTGGGATGAGAGGAAGGGGAGGTTTGTCATCGATGTTTAGGGTTATTCCGGCCGTTGACCTTAAGGATGGAAAGGTCGTCAGGCTTAGGCAGGGTAGAGAGGAAGAGATTACGGTTCAAATCGAAAATCCAATTAATGTGGCGGAAATGTGGGTGAAGAAGGGTGCGAGGGTTTTGCACGTCATAGATTTGGATGGAGCGTTCAAAGGAAGGCTAAGACATGAGGATGTGATCATCGAGATTCGAAGGAGGGTTAAGGTGGAGATGCAGGTTGGAGGGGGAATCAGAAGCGTAGAAACCGCAAAGAGGTTACTCGAAGCGGGAATAGATAGGGTGATACTTGGAACGATAGCAATTGAGGATGTAAAGGCAGTCAAAGGGTTGGCGGAAGAGTATCCGGGAAGGGTGATGGTTGCTGTCGATGCGAAGAAGGATAGAGTGGTAGTTGAGGGCTGGCGAAAGGCGACTGATCTGACTCCCCTTGAGGTTGCTAGGCTGTATGAGGATCGCGAGGTTTCACTGCTATACACAAACGTGGACGTTGAGGGGCTTGTGTCCGGAATAGTCCTCGATAAGATCAGAAATTTGGTTGAAAAGACGGAGCTGCCGGTTTACGTTGCTGGAGGAATTACGACGAGGGATGATGTAGTAAAGATTAAAGAAACCGGAGCGGTGGGTGTTGTGATCGGCTCTGCTCTCTATTTAGGCAAGCTTAGGCTCGAAGATCTTTTAGATTTGGAGGAGGATTAATATGAGAGTAAAGAGGAAGGCAATCGTGAGGAGAAAGACAAGGGAGGTGGACGTTACCGTTACGATCGATTTAGATGAAAGTTATGCAAAGATAAACACTGGTATCTCATTCTTCGATCACATGCTCAACAGCTTTGCCAAGTATTCCGAAATTGGGCTTGAAATCGAAGCTAAGGGCGATTTAGATGTTGAGGAGCACCATACCATAGAGGATGTGGCCATAGCTTTGGGTTTAGCTATAAAGAAAGCCTTAGGAGACAAAAAGGGAATAGCGAGGTTCGGAGATGCGATTGTTCCGATGGACGATGCGATAGCGATCTGTGCAGTTGACATAAGTGGGAGGGGTTACTACAACTTCGAAGGCAAAATTGAGAATTCTGGAATCAAATTCGAGAACTTCGTTCATTTCTTCGACACACTATGCAAAAACGCTGGGCTGAACGTCTATCTTTCAGTTAAGGGTTTCAACGCTCACCACATGATGGAAGCTTCCTTTAAAGCGTTCGGAATCGCTTTTGGTAAAGCAGTTAGGATCGTTGGTAAGGATGTGAGAAGCATAAAGGGTATGCTCGACTAAATCCTCTGCAGTATCAGTCTGAAGTATCCGACGTAAGGTATCCTGAACTTGGCAACGCCGACGATCCACGAATCTTGCACGGGTTGGATTCTTTTCCCGTTCAGCTCCGCAAGCTGGTCGGGGAACGAGTTGTGATCGCCTTGAGTTATGTAGCCGGAACTCTGTGCAATAACGTTGGATAGAACGAGCTTTCCGGTTCTGTGGTCTAAAATCGGAATTCTATCCCCCTTATTTACCCAAGCGATGACCCTGTGGATTATGGGTGTTATCCTCTTGTCACCGTTTGGATAGTAAACTATGACATCCCCGTAGTCACCGAACATCTTGTAGTCCTCCTGCTTCCCCTCAACCCAAGTGACGATCCTCGTCTTGCTCGGGCTTACGAGTATAACAACATCGCCGATGTGGAGATGGGGTTCCATGCTTCCCGATTGCACGGCAACCATGAACGGCCAAGTTCCGGTTATCGCGATGCCTACGCCGATTATAATCGCTACTGTAAGCAGAGTTGAGATCACATCCTTCGCGATCGCTCTGTAATCCATGCAAAGAGCTAACGTTGATGTGATTAAAATGTTATGCCGACCGTCGGTGCGACGGTAAGACTTTAAATCGACACTAGAAAGTATAAAATGAATTTATATAAAAATTTAATATCTCGATAAATGAGGTAACCGAAAGCGTTAAGGTTAACGCGTCGGTGTATGATATATGCACAACGGAATCGATACCAAGCTCATCGTTGCCAAATTCGCAATGCACGGTTATAACGTTCATCCTTCTGCCATAGAGGTCCTCAAAAAGAACGTAGATCCCCAAAACATCGATTTTGTTATATCCCACATATGTAAACTCGTTGATAGTTTTATAATTACCCCTGATGATATTCTTTCCGTTTTGGATACCATAAGAGAATTCGAAAGGAAGGCTAGGGTTAGAGAGACGGAACAGAAATCCAAGGCTCAGACAAAACAGATTTACAAGCAGAGTGAAGGTATAAAGATAAAGGACATAACCGGCAAATCATCGTGCGAGGGAAGTATAGAGGACTTCGTAGCCTACTTCAATTCGAGGTTCGAAAAGCTATCGAAGATTTTGAGGAAGAGAATAAGGCCCGTTCCAATATCTACACTTGGTAGGCTCAACGGTGAGCAGGTCGAGCTGATAGGTATCGTTAACTCCGTCAGAGAGACTCAGAACAACTCAGCAATAATCGAGCTTGAAGATAAGACGGGCATAGTGAACGTCATAGCTACGGATAGGCTGAAAGATCAGGCTTTGGAGCTTTTGGGGGATGAGGTAATAGGAGTCATAGGAACCGTTCGAGGGAGAAACGTCATAGCGGACAGGATAATATTTCCCGATGTTCCGATGAATGATAAAGCCAAGTTCGACTTTGGAGTCGTTTTCATATCCGACACGCACTTCGGAAGTAAGGAATTCTTGCAGAAGGAATGGAACATGTTCACGGACTGGCTGAACGGAGAGCTTGGAGAAGGGAAAGTTGTCGAGTTGGCTGAGAAGGTCAGATATGTCATTATCGCTGGAGATATAGTCGATGGAGTTGGAATCTATCCAGATCAGGAGAAGGATCTGACGATACTGGACATCTGCGGGCAGTATGAATTCGCTGCCGAGCAGTTGGACAAGATTCCGAAAGACGTGAAGATAATCCTCTCCGTTGGAAATCACGATGCGATAAGACAAGCAGAGCCTCAGCCAGCTTTGCCGAAGGAGTATCGTGATCTCTTCTCCAACAACGTCATCCATGTTGGAAATCCCGCCTACGTGGAGCTCGACGGCTTGAAGGTTCTGATCTACCACGGAAGGAGTCTGGATGATATAATCACGAAGATCCCAAGGTTGAGCTACGAAAAACCTCATGAGGCTATGATAGAACTCCTGAAGAGAAGACACCTCTCACCGAGATATGGTGAGAAATCTCCAATCGCTCCCGAAAAGGAAGACTGGCTTGTGATAGATGAAATTCCGGATATTCTGCACTGCGGACACGTTCACACATACAGCGTTGGAGTTTACAGAGGCGTTTTTCTCATAAATTCGAGCACGTGGCAGTCGCAGACGGAGTTCCAGAAGAAGGTTAATCTGAACCCGATGCCGGGAAATGTGGCGGTCTATTACAACGGAGATATCGCGAGATTGAGATTTTACAACTAATAAAAAAATTCAAAAGAGCATCGGTTATACGTGCTTAGCATTATAGCCCCGCCCGGATTCGAACCGGGGTCGCGGGATCCAGAGTCCCGCAGGATTGACCACTACCCTACGGGGCTTCATTGCAGAATTGCCATCTAGAGATATAAGGATTTTGGTAATCGATATATCTCTCCTCAACCAAACAACTATATGGACGAAGCTTTGAAAGAAACTAAGAACGGTGTTACGATCAATCTGGTCGTTTCACCAAATGCAAAAAAGACGGAAATTGTCGGATACAATGAATGGAGGAAAGCTATCGAGATAAGGATTAAAGCTCCTCCAAAGGGTGGAAAGGCGAATGCCGAGCTCGTCAAGTTCTTTGAAAGCATTTTTGGAAGATCTGTAGAGATCGTAAAAGGCCAAACTTCCACGCAGAAGACGATTCTCGTCAAAGGACTCAGTAAGAATGAGGCTCTTAAAATCCTACGAAATATTTCTAAACAGAACGGATAGAAAACGATCGGATGGTGGATTTCGCAGAAAAGTTCAAGAGGATGAGTAAGCTGAAGTGGAAGGTGCTCGATGGTATATTTAAGAACATGTGGGATTACAAGTTCGTTCCAGCTGAAGTTATTGCGAAGACAGCCAAAATAAATCCTGAAAAGATCGAGCCGATTCTGAAGTCTTTGAAGGATGAAAACTTGGTTGAGAACAAATATACTGAATACTTGGGTAGTGCCTTCACGTATTTGGGTTTGTCACTCTACTCCCTCTGGAGGCTCGTAAGGAGCGGTAAGGTTTCGATGCTCGGAAAGAAGATGGGTGAAGGAAAGGAGAGTATAATTTTCAACTGCTACTCCGAAAAGTTCGGTGAATGCGTTCTCAAATTCCACAAGGTAGGATACTCAAGCTTCAAGAAGGTTAAGGAAAAGAGAGACTACGGGACACTCCACTTCACAGTTCTAATGGTTCGATCCGCAAAAAACGAGTTTAAGGCCTTAAAGAGACTCTATGGACACGTTAGCGTTCCAAAGCCATTCGATTGGGAAGGTAACGCCGTTCTAATGGAGTTGATAGACGCAAAGGAGTTGTTTAGAGTCAGGCTTGAGAATCCAGAGGAAGTGCTGAACATGATAATCGAGGACGTAAAAACGATGTATTCTTTAGGCATAATCCACGGAGATCTTAGCCAATACAACATCCTCGTGAATCCGGAGGGAATATGGTTCATCGACTTCCCTCAGCACATCGATCTGAGCGAAGTGGAAAGCGAGGAAGAGAGAAGGATGGCGGAGGAGATTCTGAAAAGGGATGTTGAAAACATCTTGAACTATTTTAAAAAGACCTATCGCATAGAAAAGGATATTAATAGCGTTCTTAAATACATAAAGGGGTAATGACCTGCATATTTGGTGTAGACATCATCAAAGGCTCACTCCAAGGAAAAATAAAGCCGAGATATGCTGTCTTTATAATCGACAACGGGAATGAGATCGAAAAGTTTGGAATTTCGAGAAGCAAGCTCTTTAGAATGATTAGAGAATTTAAGCCTTCTATGGTTTCAGTTGATAACATATATGAGCTTTTTAAGTCTAAAGAAGAGCTCGTAGCCTTTTTGAGGCAGATTCCTTTCACTACGAAGCTCGTTCAGGTTTCCGGGCATCTCGGCTCTCTGCCGAGTTTAGCCAAGCGTTACGGGCTCAAGATAAACATCAGAAGTCCAATGGACGAAGCGAAAGCTTGTGCATACCTCGCGAAGCTTGGGGTTGGGGAGGAGGTATCCGTCTTCATAGACAAGACGATAATCACCGTTTCAAGGAACAGAAGCTTGGGAAAGGGTGGCTGGAGACAGAACAAATACAGAAGGAAGGTGCACGATGCGGTTAGAAGGGTTTTCAAAGAGATCAAGAAGAAACTCGACGAATTAGGACTTGAATACGTTGAAGACGTTAGAGAAGCTTATGGAGGTATTTCTAAGGGAACTTTGATAGTGAACGCTCCAAAGGAAAAGGTTCCCATAAACTCGTTCAGAACGAGGGATGTTCAGGTTAAGGTTTCTGCGGTGGAGAAGGACAAGATAGAATTTATTCCACTCAAAAAGTCGAAGCCGCATGTTATCGTTGGAGTTGATCCGGGAACAACTACTGCTGTAGCCGTTTTGGATTTGAACGGAAACGTGCTTGGAGTTAAGAGTAAGAAGGGTTGGAATCCTTCCGAAGTCATAGAATACATCACATCCTTGGGTAAGCCGGTCGTTATAGCCACTGACAAGAGCAATCCCCCTGAATTCGTTTTAAAGCTCAGAGCTTCATTTCAGGCGGTTCTGCATACGCCGAGAGATGATATGAGTGTTGAGAGGAAGAGGCATCTGACTTCCAAATTCGTATTTCTGAACGATCACGAGAGGGATGCGATAGCAGCGGCAATGGATGCCTACAATTCCTACAAGAATAAGCTGAGGAATGTGGAGAAGAGGATCCCGATGGGAATGGATGTTGATGCTGTAAAGGCTGAGATCATCAGGGGAACTCCACTCAAGGATATAATCGCCGGAGAGGAGAGCAAGGATAAGAAGGAGGCTGAACCTCCATCGCAGTCGGAGGAAGTCAAGGCTTTAAGAGATGATCTGTTGAGAAAGGATAGGATTATCAGAGAGCTTGAGGAGGAGAACAGACTGCTGAGAAAGGAGATAAAGAGCTTAAAAGACGAGATAGAAAGGTTGAGAGCGAGGATAGTGACGCTGTCCAAAGAAGAGCACGAGAGGGTTAGGAGAGAGAACTACATAAAAACGCTTGAGCACGAACTCAAAGAGCTAAGGAAGGAGCTAAGAGAGAAGGACAGGATGATAGAGGAGCTTAATAAAAGGATCGAAGTTCTAAAGAGAATGAAAATTCTCGAGTTCAGAGGCTGGAAGGGTATAAAGGTGCTGAAGAAGTTTACGAGGGACGAAATAGAGAGGTTAGAGAAATCGTTGGGCATAAACGAAGGAGATGTAATATACATAGAGGATTCGAGCGGAGGGGGTAAGGTGACTGCGGAATACCTATGTGATAAGAAGATAAAGGCGGTTATCGTCAGAAACGAGATGTCACACCTTGCGAAGTCGGTGTTTGAGGAGAGGGGAATTCCGGTGATAGATAAGAGTGAGGTGGAGATGGAGATTGGAGAAGATCTTGCAATAATCAATTCCGAGAAGTTTGAAAAGTTATACAATCTCAAGATCGAAGATATGAAGAAGAAAAAAATTGATAAGCTCGAATTGCTGTTCTTGGAGTATAAGAGCAGGAGATCGCAGCTTTAGGAATTCTTAAGTATCGAAGCATTAGCTTTCGATCATGTTCATCGTTTTCTTGGCAGTGGCGCTCATGTTTACGTTTGTTGTAAGCAAGAACAGGTTTGTAGGTTGCGTTAGCTGGATACTTTTCGGTTTGGTGTGGCTTTTGATGGTTCCTTATTACATTTCCATTGCGGACTACTTCAACACGGTTGTGATGATTTTAGCATTCGTTTTATTTACAATTATAGGGTTGACTATATTGAGAACGAGGAGGCTGGATGTTCTCGTTGACGTTACGGCATTCTCAGCCTTATCAGCTCTCTTCTACTTCCCGTTTGCGATCAACCCGTGGCTTAAAAAACTGATCATAAATGTCGTTGCGAATCAAACCGTATCTTTAGCCCATCTGCTCGGATTCGAATTTGAAAAGGTCGCATACAACAAACTCTACTTTAATGGCAAGCATGTGGAGATAATCTTAGCCTGCACTGGTATAGAGAGCATGGCGTTGTTTGCCGGAGCCACTCTTGGAGTTAGAGCGGATTTCAGCAGAAGGCTCAAGGCCTTCATGATCTCTGTTCCGGTGATATATATTTTAAACCTGTTCAGAAACGTCTTCGTGCTCGTAGCATACGGAAACGAGTGGTTCGGGGAAAACAGCTTTTATATTGCACACCATGTTATATGCAAGATACTCGCAACGATCGCACTGATACTGATATCGCTGGGTGTGTTCAAAATACTTCCCGAGCTGGCGGATCTAATATACAACCTCAAAGAGGAATTGGTGGAGGTCTGGAAGCATGATAGAAAGGACAGGACTTAAGCTGATAGCGATAGAACTACTCATGCTACCCCTATTCTTCAAATTCAGGATTATTCTAATCCTTCTGACAATTGCAGTGATCTTCACGGCCATGTTCTTTCGAGATCCGGAAAGAGAGATCGGTGAGGGTGTGATCTCTCCGGCCGATGGCAAGATAGATCATTTGGAGGGAAACAGGCTTGAGATATTCATGCGCCCGTTCGATTGCCACGTAAATCGATCGCCGGTTGACGGAATCGTGAAGAAGATAGTCTTAAAGAAGGGTAGCAAGCCTCCCGCCTTCATAAGGAGCGAAAAAGCGATGAGAAACGAGATATACATCGAAAACGATGATGGAATGTTTAAGATTACTCAAGTCGCTGGAATGTTCGCGAGGAGAATAGTCTGCTACGTCAAGGAGGGGGATTTCGTTAGAAAGGGGCAGAGGATAGGAATGATTAGGTTCGGTTCGAGGGTTATCGTTGAAATTCCGGAAGGATACAGGTTCGTGAGAAGAGTCGGAGAGACCGTTAAAGCGGGGGAAACGATAGCGGTGAAAGTATGAAGATATTCAGGGAGCTTAGCTTGGCCGATATCTTCAGCATCCTGAACGCCCTGTCGGGATTTTTGGGGATTTATTTTCTCCTCCGAGGCAATTTGGCGTTCAAATTTCTTTACTTTTCAGCTTTGATGGATGGGATGGATGGGTTTATAGCAAACAGGTTGGGAAAGAGCAAATTGGGAAAAGATTTAGACTCCTTAGCGGATTCGATATCCTTTGGAGTTTTTCCAGCCCTCATTCTGTGCAACTTGGGAATTCTGTGGGTGGGGGCGATCTACCTAATTGCGAGCATCTTAAGACTTGCGAGGTTCAATGTCCTTTCGAAGGAGGATTTCATTGGACTGCCAACCGTTGCATCCGCCTTAACGCTATCCTGTTGGATAAAGCTCGGATTGCCGCATTCGGAAATCTTTGCTGTGGTGCTGTCTGCTTTGATGATCTGCGATCTGGAATATCTTAGAATTAAAAACAGAATTTTGATGGTCGTCTGTGGAATGACAATCATTGCAAGCGCTTTTACGATCTATGCGGTTTTAGTTCTCTTTATAATGCTGGTGCTCTACATCTTGAGTCCGGGGGTGGTATCATTAGCAAGGCCCATTTTGAAGCGGGAATAAAGCTTGGTGCACTCTTTCATCAGTTTATAGGAGCACCGGTTAATTTCGAGAACGTTGAGATTTTGGAGAAGGCTATGGAGAGCTGTATAAGGCTTCAACCGTTCGTTGTGGATGTAAAGGTTAGGATCGATCGAAATAAGCTCAGAGAGAAGATATCGGCCTTCGGTTATACATCGCTTGATGCGGAGATGCTCTTTGCGGAGGTGACAGTTAGGGTTAACGAGAACGTCGTCAAAGCCATTTTGAAGTGGGATGAAAGGTTGAGATATCCTATGATGGAGATTACCGAGGAGTAAGTTTTATAAGGATCGGGAGGCTACAGTTCAATGCCGTTACGGCGGGAGTGGGCGTTCGCCAACCGATGAACGCCCGTCGGCAAGCCGCCAATTACAAATTTTAATGGAAAACTTGATATCTCATCATGCGAACTCTTCTGCGATGGTTAAGATCTATGTCGTTTACAACTACGGGCAATACAACCACCTCATCCACAGAACGCTGAGAGATTTGGGAGTGGAAACTAAGCTAATCGAGAACACCACTCCAGTGGAAGAGCTGAAGGATATCGATGGTCTAATTTTGGGAGGAGGCCCGTCTTTGGATAGAACAGGCAACTGTGAGCTCTACGTGAAGGAACTTGACGTTCCGATTTTGGGCATCTGTTTGGGGCATCAGCTCATAGCGAAGGTTTTCGGTGGAGAAGTTGGAAGGGGAAAGGCTGGTGGATACGCTGAAGTTAAGGTTAGAATAGTTGAAGACGATGAGATATTCGAAGGATTGCCGAAGGAGCTTAAGGTTTGGGCGAGCCATATGGATGAAGTTAAGAAGCTACCGGAGGAATTCAAGAAACTCGCCGAATCTGATATCTGCGAGATCGAAGCGATGAGGCACAAGAAGAAGCCTATTTACGGAGTTCAGTGGCATCCCGAAGTTTACCATACGGAGAAGGGCGTTGAGTTCTACAAGAACTTCGTTAAGATCTGCAAAAGATAATATTTATTTTGTCCTAAAAATAATTTTTAGAGTTAGGCCATTAAAGTCTGAACAGTTTAATAGCGTTCTTTGCGGCCAATTTTTCTATATCCGATTTTTCGATCCCCTTCAAAAATCTAACCGCTTTAGCAGTTGCGAACATATCAGCCTTGTCGAAGCCAGTATCGCTGTTTAAAACGAACCTTTCAAAGCCGAATTCGGAGACAATCTCGTAAACATTTTCAGCACTCAGCTTTCCGATTTGAACGGTCAAGCCCGCATAGTAGCCGGCATCTAAGATTACTTTAACGGTTTCCTTGGTTGCATGATCGATTACCGCCAAAAAACCGACATCTTTCAATATTTTCAGAATCTTCTACCTTATTTTTTCTTGGAGTATGAATAATGCACGGCTTGTCGAGGCTTTTAGCAAGCTTTAACTGCTCTCTTAGCCCTTCAACCTCCAAATCGTTCGCGATTTCAAGTCCAATCTCACCGAAGGCTACGCACTCGATCTCCTCCATGCTTTCAATAGTCTTTTCGTAGTTCGGAGAGATACACCTCGGATGAACGCCTATCGCCGGATATATCTCCATACCTGCCGATCTTCCCCTCTCAACCTCAAAAGTCGTGAGCTTTCTGAAGAGGTCTATGAGAGTTTCTGGAAACTTTGGCTCGATCGGATAAAATGCGCAGGTAATAGCTTTCGCTATTCCCTCCTTTGTCATCTTCTCCAAATCCTCTACACTCCTCCCTTCGGAGTGAATGTGCGTATCGAAGATCTTCATGGTCTATGGTTCAACCCACCGCCTAATTGGATTTTCGTTAGGCTTTAATCCTCTCACTCAAACTTCAACCGATGATATTTTGGCATGAAATTATCGGCCAGCCGAAAATCGAATACCTCAGCAGGTTCAGCATCGGTGTCGTAGGTAGTAGAATGATGATGGAACTCCTATGGCGTATGGGGGTCGGTTGCATACGATACATCGGAGACTTCGTAACTCCGAACGACGTGAGGATAGATGTCACCCTCAGAAAGCTCGATGCGAACGACTACGATGTCGTTCATCCGATCGAAGAAACGAATGTGATCTCGTATCCATACACCGAAGACTACGGGGAGATGAAAAAACAGTTGAGAGGAGTCGATTTGGTTATAGCTCATAAACATTTAGATGTTTCTGCGAGAATCGCCGAAGAATTAGGAGTTCCGTTCATGCCGAACTTCATAACGACCTTTTTGCCTGATGGAGTCTCTTTCTTCGAAGTTGAAAGACCGAAGATGGAGTTCGATCCTTTGAGCTACTCTCTAACCTGCTCGGTTCAGGCTTGTGAGGTTTTGAGACTTCTTACCGGCTACGAGATGCCGACGATAGCTCCCAAGGCGATTGTGGTAGACTTGAAGTTTAAAAACTATCTGAGAGAGATGGAACTCAAAGTGAACGATTAATTATTTAAAACTTCAATGAGCATTGGGATTCGGATGAAGATAAAAACGCCCTCGAGGATCCACATCACGCTGATCGATCTTAACGGAAGTTTGGGTAGGATAGATGGTGGAGTAGGCTTGGCCCTCGAAGAGCCGTTCGTCGAGATAGTCGCCGAAGAATGTGATGAGGTGGTTGTCGAAGGGAAATGTTTGAATTTGGACAGGTTTAAAACCGTAGCGAAATCGCTAGCCGATAGATTTGGGAAGGGGATAAGGATAAATGTTCTTTCAGACTACAAAGCGCATGTGGGATTGGGAAGTGGAACTCAGATAAGCTTGGCAGTTGCAACTGCTTTCAACGAATTGTATGATTTAGGATTTAGCGTTAGAGAGCTCGCCTATTTGGTTGGAAGGGGTGGAACTTCTGGAATTGGCGTAGCCGCTTTCGAGTTCGGAGGGTTCATAGTTGACGGTGGACATTCGAAAAAGGAGAAGCCGGAATTTTTGCCATCCTCTGCGAGCAAAGCCAAGCCGGCTCCGGTTATAGTCAGGCGTGATTTTCCGAATTGGGACATCGTCATAGCGATTCCCGAACTGACGGGGTTCTACGGGGTAAGAGAGGTAAACCTCTTTAAGGAGGTCTGCCCGATCCCGCTTGAGGAGGTCAGAGAGCTCTGTCATATCATTCTGATGAAACTACTTCCGGCCGTCGTGGAAGAAGATTTGGACGAGTTTGGCGAGGCTGTATGGAATATCCAGCATTTGGGTTTCAAGAAGGCAGAGGTGGATAGATACGGGAACATTATCAGAGATGCTATGAGCTGCATAGAAGAGACGAAAGCGGTTGGCATGAGTTCAACCGGCCCGGCCATATATGCGATCACGGATTCGAACGCTAAAAGGATTGCGGGGGATCTCGAATCGTATTTCAACGAGCGAGGCTTGGGTTGCGAAACGCTCGTAACGAAGGCGAGGAACTCAGGAGCCGAAATTCGATCACAAATTTAATATCCCGATCAAAACGAATATGCAACATCATGCTTATTAGAAAAATTGCAGGTTTGGTTTTGCTCATAGTCGGTTTGGCGTTTCTACTCAGCTTCATCTCTTCTCTAAACTTCAGCAAGACGGGTTTTGAAGGTTTTATAGGTGCTGGACCTTTTGAAAAGCAGGCTGGGGAAGGAAATCAGAAGTGGGATGAGATAAGAAAGCTCCCCGCCACGTTCACAAAATCGAACATGTGCAATCTTAAGAACTTCAGCAACCCTCCACAGCTTCCGATCTACTTCGTAGAAGGACTTAACGCATACACTAACCATATGAGGCTGTATACGGCCTCAACATATGCCAACGGGGTTTGGATCGAAGACAACGTCAGCTACACCGACAGGCCAGAGCTCTCTTTGTCTCCGCATGTAACCAGATACAAGGTAACACCAATCGTTCCCTTCAAAGTTCACATTCCCGTTTCTAAAGATACGTGCTACGTTTCAATAAATGCTAAGTTCAACATGAGCACTGGAATGTTCCTAATTACATCGTGTGACGAGCCATACTTTGCCGTTTCAACAGCCTACAAGCTAAACGCGACGAAAGTTGCGAAGGAGGGGTTTGCGAAGATAGAGATGAAACCGAACGAATACAATGCCATAAGACAGCTCGCCTTGGAGGTGACGAAGAACGCTAAGAACGACTACGAGAAGGCTCTGCTTATTCAGGAATTTCTTAAGAAGCACTACAGATACGACCCAACATACACGATTCCCGCCAATGAGGATCCGATTTACTGGTTTCTATTTAGGGAGAAGAGGGGCATCTGCAAGCACTTTGCTTCAGCTTTCGTCATAATGTGTAACTCCATCGGAATTCCGGCGAGGCTTGTAGTCGGATATCTCGCCGAACCGATACCGCAAAATCAGACGGTCTTCGCATCTCAGGCTCACGCTTGGGCGGAGGTGAAGTTTGAGGAGGGATGGATGGAGTTCGATCCGACCCCTTCGCCCGTAAGAGTTCCTACGATCACCGAAATCACGAAGGTAAAGGATGTCGTTGAGAAGGGTCAGAACTTCACCGTCGAAGGCTACGTTAAGACGAAAGACGGGAAGCCGATCGACGGATACGTCGAGATTTATTTGAAGAAGAGGAAGGAGGATGAGAAAGGAATACTGCTGAAGTTGGCGCCGTTTAAAAACGGACACTTCAAAGTGAACGTCACAGCTCCCGATTTGGTTGGAGAATATCATGTTTTAGCTCACTACGTCGGTAGCTTGGCCTATCTTCCATCTTGGAGCGACCCGATAATAAAGATCTACAGTCCCCCTCACTTCGACGTCAAAATTCCAGACAAGGTTTCGACGAATTTGACGATAAGGGGTAGGCTTTTGGATTACAATGGGACGGGAATTGCCAATGCGAGGGTGATAGTTAAGGTCGATGGCGTAGTTTACGATGAGACGAAGACAGATGTTAAAGGTTACTTCTTGGCGTTCGTTCGGCTTTCTAAAGGTGAGCACGAAATAGAGCTGTTCTACCCCGGCTCGAAGTTCATACTGCCGATGAGTTACAAGAAGAAGGTCGAAGCCGGAGACATCGATGTTATACTTTCGAACGCAACGGTTTGGGCTGGAAAAGAAAACCAAATCGTTGCGGCTATACTCTTCAACGGAAAGCCGATCAAAAACGAAAGCGTTCGAATATTATGGCAGGGAGGAGAAATCTTTGCTAAGACGGATGGAAGAGGCATCCTTAGGTTTAAGGTGAAACCCGAGAACGTAGGAATGATTCCGGTCGAATTCGACGTGTTCGGATACAACAAGATCGTCATGCTGAAGTCGATTTCAGGAGTTAAGATCTCGGCAAGCTACGAGAGCGGCATCCTTAATGTAAACGTGAAGGACGAAGTTGGAAATACGCTCGACGGAAGGATAATAATAAATGGAAAGAGCTACAGACTTGAGAACGGAGTTGCGAGGATCAACACATCCGGCTCGAAGTTCGAGATCTACTATCCCGGTGACGAATTCCATCCTCCGGCAAAACTCGTTTACGAAGTTCATTTTCCCTTCTGGCTTCTCTTAATTCCGATATGCTTGGTTATCGGTCTCTACTACTTTAAATCAATACGGGGAAGTCTAAGGATAGTCGTCGAAACCGAAATTGAAAATCTTCCGCTGATCTGGAAGGTTGGAGAGGAGATAAGGTTCAGAGTGGAGAGCAAGGACAGCTACAGGGTTTTCGTTGATGGAAAGCCGTTCGAAGGTAATTCGGTTAGATTCGATGAGGAAGGTGAACACATCATAAGGGTTGAGAGGATGAAGGACGGAAAGGTGAAGGAGGTCAGAATAAGGATCGTAGATGATTACGGGAAGGCGATAGCTGAGATCTTCAAGAATCTCGTGGCAAGGGTTGAGAAGATGAAGAAGATCGATCTGAAGGATGCGACGCCGAGAGAGGTAATAGGAATGCTAAAGCCATGCAGGGCGGATCTCTTGCTTAGGCTGTTCGAGCTATACAAGTATGGAAACCGGAGGGGATTCAGTCGATCTGACTTTATCGAAGCTTTTAAGGATTATCGGGAGGTGTTGTCGTGCGCAAAATAGGTGGGATAATTCTTGCAACGATCTTGATTCTCGTAACGTTGGCTGGGAGTAGCTTTTACACTTTGAAGGGGATAGAGTTCCTCATAGCCATGTATATCCTCTACATAGCTTACGAGGTAATGGGGTTTCACAGTCTGATCTCAGCATTCAGACCCTTTGTAGTTGCTATTTCTGTTTACTTGGCTTTAAGGGTCGTTTCGATAAACTTACCGGATGTTGGATTGTATATTAAACCGGTCGAACCTCACATACTTCCTTTTCTGCTTTCGCTCGCTTTGGTTAAATTCGAGTTACCGATAAGATTTCAGCCTGTCATAACCACGACGGGACTTTTGCTTTCGGCCTTCTTTGGGTATCAGCTGATATCGATGCTTCCCTTTAAACAGGCCGGGAAGATAGGGATAATATTCGCAATTCTGCTCGTTCTGCTTGCGGTAACCACTTTACTGCCTTCGATTCATGAAAGATTTGAGTTTCTAAGGCACATCAGATCTTTCGTAATAACGACGACACTGATAGTTTCGGTTTACTTCACACTCGTTCGTCCTTTACTCTTTGATCGACCGGGTTTGATCAACTTCATCGACTGGCTCATAGTTGTGGGAGTGTTTTTCAGAGCCAGTTCGATCCTCAGGAGGAGCATGGTCGTCGATGAGAGTGAGCTCGTAAAGATCCACGAGTTCAAGGTTAGCCTCAAGAAGGAGGAGATAATCGAGAGCGTCGAGAAGGCCAAGAAGGAGTTCATAGAGAATGGACTAAAATCCCCATTGATTGCCGTGATCTCTCAAGTTCTTATCTCAGCTGGATGGAGGCTTGACGATGTGGCGAGAGTGATCTCCTTCATAGTTTCACATGAGGATGAGAAGATACCGAAGCTTGCGTTCGGCTGGGAGAGAAAGTTTATAGAGAATAGAAATAAAAAGAGAAGAGAAGAAGTTATAAAAAGTTTGGAAAATTATTTGAAGAAGGAGGGTGTCGAGTTTGGATCTTGAAACGTTTAGAGGGAAGTGTGATGAGATAGTTTCTGCAATCTGCGAAGTTTACGTCGGGGAGAGGGATCTAATAGAGAAGATGCTTGCATCCTGCCTCTGCAACGGAAACGTCCTCTTTGAGGACTACCCCGGATTGGGTAAAACGCTCCTTGCTAAGGCCTTCGCGAAGGTCATAGGGGCGGAATACAAGCGAATTCAGTTCACACCAGATTTGCTGCCAGCAGATATAATCGGAACTAAGGTTTGGAGAGGCGATCACTTCGAGCTCGTCAAGGGGCCAATCTTCACACACATTCTGTTGGCCGATGAGATAAACAGAAGTCCACCGAAGACTCAAGCGGCTCTGCTTGAGGCTATGGAGGAGCGTCAAGTTACGATCGAAGGTGAGACTTTCAAGCTCGAGGAGCCGTTCTTCGTCATAGCAACTCAAAACCCGATAGAGCAGGAGGGGACTTATCCGTTGCCGGAAGCTCAGATGGATCGATTTCTAATCAGGATGAGTCCCGGATATCCGAAGGATGTCGAGGACGAGATGGAGATATTGAGGAGGAGGATAGCTTGGATGAAGGACGATCCTACAGATGACATCCGTCCAGTCGTAAGCCTGAAAGAATTTAGAGAGATGCAGATGGTCGTGGAAAGGATATACGTCGATGAGAGCATTCTGAGGTATATAGCGGAGCTTGTGAGGGCTACGAGGAGACACGAGATGGTGGAGATAGGTTCGAGTCCGAGAGGAGGACTAGCCTTGCTAAAGCTGTCGAGAGCTCTGGCGTGCATGGATGGGAGGGACTTCGTAATTCCTGACGATGTTAAGAGGGTCGCGAAGGAGGCGTTGGCCCATAGGATCATACTTGATGTGGAGTATGCGATCGAAGGAATGAGGGCCGAGAAGGTCGTTGAGGATGTGCTTAAGGAGGTAGAGGTGCCCAAGAGAGTAGAGGCTAAACCTTAAAAGCGAGCACACCAACATAGATCCATGTTTATCAGGGACTACATCACGGGTCTAGCCTTATGGGATACGCCTAAGGAGAGGGTCAGGCAGAATGTAGAGAAATTTTTGGTTGAAGAGAAGGGATATTCTCCTAATGAGATTACCGTCGATTACGAATTCGACGTTCACATTCCAGAGGGAGTTGCGAAGGCTACGGCGGATCTACTCATCAGGATAGACGGGAAGAACGCTATCGTGATAATGTGCGCTCCACCTTCCTCGCTAATTCCGTATGAAAGGTTGGCTTTGGCCTGTGCGAGGGTTTTGAACGCTCCGATTGCGATAGCGACGGACTGGGACGATACCACAGTCATGGATTCATACACCGGAGAAACGATCGGGAAAGGAAGAGAGAGCATTCCTTCAAGGAAAAACATCGAACTCGAATGGAAGGATGTTCCAGAGGACAAGCTTGAGAAGGCCAAGAGAATTCTGATAACGTATTTGGAGATACTTCACTGCAAGGGTTGCAGAATAGAAAGGCAACAATCTTAAAATTCGAAGATCGAGTATGGAGCATGGCGAAGAGGGTGGTCGTAAATCGATACAGATGCGCTTACTGCGGTGCTTGCGTTGCGGTGTGCAAATTCAACGCAAATGAACTCGTTGAGACTTTTCTGGTGATCGATGAGGAGAAGTGCAACGGTTGCGGGATCTGTGTTAAGGTTTGTCCGATGAACGCATTAGAGGTGGTTTCATGAACTACGATGTCGTGGTAATAGGAGCTGGGCCGGGTGGAAGCTTAGCAGCTAAAACTTGTGCGGAAAGGGGTTTGAGCGTTTTGCTCGTGGAAAAGAGGCAGGAAATCGGCGCTCCGGTTAGATGCGCTGAAGGTATAGGTAAAAAAGATCTGCAGAAATTCGTCGAAGTGGATAAGAAGTTCATAGCCGCTGAAGTCGTCGGAGCTAAAATATACGCTCCTGACGGAACGGAAATAACTCTCACAGAGGAGATGGCTGGAAACGAGGTAGGATACGTTTTGGAGAGGAAGATATTCGACAGACATCTTGCAAGGCTTGCAGCAAAAGCTGGAGCGGACGTGATCGTAAAAACCACCGCAATTGGAATGGAGAGAACAAAAGATAGTGTAAAGGTAAAGCTCAGAAGGATGGGTGAAGAGTTCGAGGTGGGGTGCAAGATAGTGATCGGAGCCGACGGCGTTGAAAGCAGAGTGGGCAAGTGGGCCGGAATAGACACGACTCTGAAGCTTAATGAAATCGAGAGTTGCGTTCAGTATCTTATGACGGGCATAGACTTCGATCCTGAATACTGCCATTTCTGGTTTGGAAGTAATATAGCTCCCGGTGGCTACGTTTGGTTGTTTCCGAAGGGCAACAACTCCGCAAACGTCGGAATAGGCGTTATGCCATCTCTTGCAAAAAGATCTCCGAAAGAATATTTAGACGAGTTCGTTGAGAGGAACTACTCGAACGGTAAGATCGTGGAGGTAGTGGCTGGAGCGGTGCCAGTCAAGGGAGAAATAGAGACCGCAGTGGCTGACAATGTTATGCTCGTGGGAGACGCTGCAAGGCATGCGGATCCGATCACTGGGGGAGGAATTGCCAACGCAATGAAGGCTGGCTACTACGCCGGAATCGTTGCGGCTGAGGCCATCCAGAAGGGAGATTGCTCAGCAAAGACACTTAGGAGGTATGACGAGCTCTGGAAGAACGACTTTGGGAAGGATTTAGCCAGAAAGAGAAAGCTACAGCAGAAGCTTATCAAAATGGACGACGAAACGCTCAACAAGATAATGCATACCTTAGCTAACTGCAAGCTTGAGGAGATAAGTGTCAAGGCGATGATAAAGGAGTTGATAAAGAGGCATCCCAAACTGCTCTGGGATCTCAAGGATCTTTTCCTCTGATTATTGAATGACGCTCTCTACTCCAAGTTTTTTGTAGATCTTTAGACCTTTTTCAATTATATCGACTGTAACGTTTCTCTCCTCTGGGTTCTTGATTATCGAGATGTTCGTTGCTTCATCTATTATCTCCTTTATCTCCTCTACTATATCCTCTGGATTCGGGATTCCTCTGGTTTTTTCAGCCCTCTTTAGGATTTCTTCGGATTGTTTCATCAGCCTCTCGCTCTCCTTAAGTAGGAGATCAGCATCCTCACCTTTCATCGTTTTTTCGTTTGCAATCTTCAGCAATCCGTTCGTTAGGCTCAGAGTAAGCTTGTAGGCATCGGCTGGGGCAATATCCTTCAATATTTCTATAGCAAGTTCGTCCTGCTTGATGGTTAGCATTTTGGCCAACTCAGCGTCATCACCCTTAACCACCTTGGATAGCTCGTCAAGTTCTTTGAGATTGATGAGCGATTCGTTGACTATCAGCTCTGCTATTTTCGGCGCATCCTTGGGCTTTGCCGATTTTATAAGCTCAACAGCATTCTGCAGGTAGCTGTTATAATCCTTTAGGAGTTCGCCAACGTATTCGTTCTTTCCCTCTTCGGCCATCTTCTCCGCTTCGGCTATTCTAAGTTTGGCATACTTGAGCATCTTCTCAGCCTTAGAAACTTCATCAAATGTAAATAGTAGATCCAAGTTTTCTAAAAGCCTTTTTATCGGATAGAGTGGAGAATCGGGGGTAATTCCCACATCTAAGGCTAAAGCGGGTTGGATGAGCATTACGAGGACGAGTAAGGAAGCAATAAACATTATTCTCATAGTAATGATTATTAATCTGAAAAGTATTTAAGACTTTTGCTATCATTAATGTGTTTTTATAATTTAAACAGATTAAAGCTTTTCCTACACCTCATAGGAATATACTTAGATTATTTGACGGGCTAAAACTCTCTTCGATCATAGTTTTCTTGGCGCTCTCGTTTAGCGTCAACAGGTTCGATTCAATGGAGGCTTAATGTTTTTATGCATCCCGCACAACGAAGGGCAATGACCGTTGGAATTGACATCGGAGGAACGAACACAGATGGGGCGATAGTGGCCGAGGAAATTTTGACATTCAAGGTTCCGAACGAGTTGGGAATTGGGGAGATACTCAGGAGAATAAGCGAGAAAACCGATCTCAAGAAGGAGAAGTTAATCGTTAGCACATCTCTCCCTCTCAATCTACTTATAAGCAGGTTTGATGAGTTTCCCACACTCACGCTCCTATTTCCCGGGCCGGGATTGAATTACGAGAGCTATGGATTCGTCTTGAGTGGAGCCGTGAATCATCGTGGTGATGTCGTCGAGGACATCGATGAGAAAGAAATCAGAGAGATCCTCGAGCGAAATCGGGGCAAGTATAAGAATGTCGCGATAGCTTCGAAGTTCTCAATAAGAAATCCGTTACTTGAGCTCAAAGCGGCGAAAATCGTCGCGGATTACTATGGATACGAGGACATGGCTCTGAGCTTCCACATTTCCGAGCTGAACTACCCTCTCAGGATAAACACCACCATCCTCAACGCGAAGATAAAGAGAATCGTTTGCGAACTGACAAAGCTGATAAAAAGTTTTTCCAACGAGTTCTTCTACTATAAGGGTGACGGCGGGATAATTCCATACGAGATAGCTCTGGACAACCCATCGGAGCTATACAACTCGAGCCCGGCTTCGGTTGCGATTGGAGCATACTATCTAACGAAGGAGAGAGAGGCGCTCGTTGTGGATATAGGAGGAACGACCACTGACTTCGTCCAGCTTGAGAACGGAAGGCCGAAGATAGTCGAAAAGGTGGATATAGCTGGAATGAAAACTCTCATCAGGTGTGTGGAGTCGTTTTCGATTCCGTTTGGTGGAGATTCGGTAGTTGAGAACGGAAAGCTAAAGCATAAGAGGTTGGACAAGCCGATAGCCTTTGGCGGAAAATACTTCACGCTCACAGATGCTCTGAACTGCGTAGGTTTTGAGATTGGAGATTACAGAGCATCGAGGGAGAAGGGGAGAGAGATCTTTGGGAACGAGAGGGATGCCGAAAGCGTCGTCGAAGATTACGTGACGATGGTTGCCGAGAGTGTTAAGGCTACCGACTGTAATAAGATAATCGGAACGGGCTACTTGGCAAGATTTCTGACTCCGATGATCGCGAAGAGGGCTGGTGTGAGCTATGTAGTTCCGGAGCACAGCGAGGCGGTGAACGCTATTGGCGTTGCGGTTTCGAAGATCTGTCTGACTCTCTACGCTAGATTCGATACCGAAAGGGGTGTTGCGGTTTTCAACGGCGATGTCGAAAAGTTCGATGGAAAGTTTCCCGAGGATGAAGAATTCGTCGAGCTTGCGAAGGAGAGGGTTAGGAGCGAAGCCAAGAGGTTTGGGGCGAGTGAAGAGGATGTTGAGGATGTAAGGGTTTTATACTTCAACAGCTTCACCGTGGTGAGAGGTGGAGTGAAGAGGGGCAAGATAGCCGATGTGATAGTTCAGATAGAACCGGGGATAAGTAGCGAGTTCCTAACGTAACCTATTTTTAAACTTGTGCGAAAGCTTAGACATGCAAATCGATCTCACGAAAAAGCCGTTTATAATCTTCTGGGAGCTCACGAGGGCATGCTTATTGGCTTGTAAGCATTGTAGAGCTAAAGCCCAAACCAAACCCCATCCAGACGAGCTCACGACTGAGGAAGCTTTCAAGGTTGTCGATCAGATAGTCGAGTTTGGTGAGCCGTATCCTTTGGTAATCATAACGGGCGGAGACCCGCTGATGAGGAAGGATCTCTTCGAAATCTTAGATTACGCGGTTTCGAAGGGATTGAGAGTTGCGATAGCGTTCAGCGGAACGAAGCTCGCGACGAAGGAGAAGATAGAGAAGATGAAGGAGATAGGCGTTGCGAGGATCGCGATAAGCTTGGACGGAAGCAACTCCGAAATACACGATCACTTCAGGGGGAGAACAGGAACGTTTGAGACGAGCCTTCGGATTTTGAGGGATGCTAAGGATGTTGGAATTTCGAGGCAGATCAATACGACTGTAACGACGTTCAACATCTTCGATCTGCCGAACATTATGAGGATCTGTTTGGAGAACGAAGTTGCGTTGTGGGATGTTTTCTTCGTTGTTCCCACTGGAAGGGCTAAGGTGGACATAATGCCATCCGCCCAAGAGTTCGAAGACATCCTATGCTGGCTTTACGACGTGAGCAAGGAGACACCTCTGAACGTTAAGAGCTCCGCTGCATGCCATCTCAGGAGAATAGAATACATGAGAGATCATGGTATCTACGATCTACCGCTCGGGGAGACGTATTATAAGCTCAAAGAGATGCTCGAAGAGATAAGGAGAGAGATGGGACTCGAAGGGTATAAGAAGGACAAGAAGATAGTCGCTGGCGCTCACGGAAGGAGCTTGGCGGACGGAATAAGAAGGATGACTGGAATAACAGATGGAAGAGGAATGTTTTTCATAAGTCACATCGGAGATGTCTATCCGAGTGGATTTCTGCCTTTGGTTACTGGAAACGTTAGAGAGACCACGTTGAAAGAGATCTATATGAACTCGCCGATCTTTAAAGATCTGAAAGATCCGAACAAGCTTAAGGGCAAGTGCGGGAAGTGCGAATACAGATTCATATGCGGAGGAAGTAGAGCGAGGGCCTACGCGATGACTGGCGATTACCTCGCCCCAGAGCCGAGATGCATCTACGTGCCGAAGGCTTTAAGGGAAAATACTTAATAGTAAACATATGAACATTGTTAAATCCGTTGATTCGATAATAAAAAATTTTAAGATGTTTTTCAATGAAAAAAGAGATCTATTTTTCAGTCCTATTTGTTTTAGAAGCACAAACAGTCAGTGTAGCAAAAGTGTTCACAGCCTTCTTCTATTTACTAATAAAAGCGGGAGAATCAGCGGGATATATGTCGATACCTGAAGTAAAAATATATTATAATAAAAAATTTAACCCAAATGAAAAATTTAGAGATTTACTAAATAAACTTAACAAGGATTTTGACAGCATAAAAATAAATAAACGAAAAAGATCATTTAAAAGAGTAGATATAGCATTTGCTCCAAAAAACACCGATAAATTAAAGTTTGTTGGATTTGGTGAGATATACACGATAGATGGAGCGTTTCAATGTTTAAAAACTTGTGAAGTATGGAAAGCCCTTATAGAATACTACAAGAAAAAGAATAAAACGATGATTTTTGGATTTCAGCCTATGATTTGCTACTTCATTTAGTAGAAAACAATACCGATATAAAGTTTGTAATATTTGTCGTCGTTCTTCCAAAGAAGGGCAAAATTGTATGGAAATCAAATTTGGAAAAGATTGATAGTCTTCAAGAGATCGAGACTTTATTAAAGAACGGAGATTACTATCAAGCGTTTATAGGATGTTGGAAGAAGTTGAAATCAGAAATAGACGAAAGGAACATAGATTGCCGATTGCTCGTAATAACCGAGCAATATAGAAAGGAGTTTACAATAGAGGTATCTTAAGTCTGGGAGATTGTGTATGATCATTTGAGAACTCAAACTTCACAAGGTTTATATATGTTTGAGAGATTTAACTTCTCATGTCTTTGAGGATTCTTGCAGATATGAATCCATGGTGGAAATACGACGATTGGCAGAACAGAGATAAGAGTTTAGTTGAATACCGCTCCTTAAGGATAAGGTGGATTCCAAAGTGGATAGACGGAATTTCCCTCGAACCATTCAGCTTGAATTTTGTTCTGGGAATGAGGCAGGTTGGAAAGACTACCGGAATAAAGCTTCTCATAGAAAGACTTCTGAAGAAAATAGATGCTGAAAGAGTCGTTTACATTGATTGTGATGCTTTTCCAGATTTCGTGAGTTTAAGGAACTCCTTGACGGAATACCTCGACGCCGTGAGTGGTGAAAAGTTCGTGTTTTTGGATGAGGTTACGAGCGTTAGGGAGTGGTGGAAAGCTGTTAAGTTTCTCATAGATACTGGAAAGCTCAAGGATTGCGTCGTAACTGTGACCGGTTCGAGTTCGCTGAAGGTGAGAAGAGACTTGGAGCTGTTTCCCGGCAGAATCGGAAAGGGAACTAAGGTTGATGTCATGCCCTTAAACTTCAAGGAGTTCATCGAAGTCTTTGGTGTTAAAAACTACAAGCTCGAATACGATAGAGTTATCGGTCTCTTTAGGAGATATTTGGAGATAGGCGGTTTTCCTTTAACTATAAATGGCTTTTCCTCCGTCCACATACTGAACGCGATAGTGAGTGAGATCGTCAGGTTCGGCAAGAGCTTGGAAGTAACAAGGGAAACTTTGGCCTCTCTGATTTCGAAAATACCATCTGCGTTGAGCTTTAGAGCCATAGCGAACGGAACTTCCGGATATTCATATAAGACCGTTCAGGAGTATTTGGAGTTCTTCAGAGACCTATACGTCATTGAGTTTGCGTATCTTAGGGAGGGGAACAGGGTGCTTTATAGGAAGGAAAGGAAGGTCTTTTTCAGGGATCCTCTCCTACTTAATGTCCTTGCGGATTGGTGCAATGTCGAATACCTACGTTCTGCTTTAATCGAGAATGTCGTTCAGGAGCATCTCTTCAGGAAATTTGGCGAGATCTACTACTATCGAAACGGCTACGAGATAGACTGCATCGCGGATGGGCTGAAGGTGGAAGTGAAAACGGGTAAGCCTCATAGAAGATACCCAAAGGATGTGATCGTGCTCGAAGAGGAGGAGATCCCCCGATTCTTGATAGAGTTATTCGATGATCGAGCATGAAGAGGGAGCTTGCAATTATCTTAGAAAAACTGCAAGGATTCAGAAACCCTAAGATAGAACTTGAACAATACGTAACTCCACCATCGCTCGCATCTGAAATAGTGGTCACCGCAAAGCTGATGGACGATCTTGAGCTTGTGGTAGATTTGGGATGTGGAACCGGAATTCTTGCCATAGCATCAGCTCTGCTCGGAGCTAAAGCAGTAGGATTCGACATCGATGCTGAAGCTTTGAAGATCGCGAGGAGGAACGCTAAAGCCGTGGGAGTTCATGTGGACTTCGTTCTGAGCAGGGTCGAAGATGTGGCTGTGAGGAGAAGATGCACCGTGATAATGAACCCGCCGTTCGGAATTCAGAGGAAGCATGCGGATAGACCATTCCTCTTTAAAGCTATGGAGATAGCGGATGTCATCTACACGATCCACTCCGCCGGAAGCGAGAGATTTATAAGGAGGGTTTGCGCGGAAAACGGTTTCGAGATCACACATCTTTGGAGATACAAAATACCGCTCAAGAGAACTTACGCCTTCCACGAAAAAGAATTTAAATGGATCGCCGTAGAAGTCTATAGACTGAGGAGGATATAATGTTCGTTTTGCCCGGAGATAGAATAGGCTGTGTTGAGGAGTTTGAATTTGGAGAAGGTGTTTACGAGGAAAATGGCGAACTTTACGCGAGCGTAGCTGGTAAGGTTGTTTTTGAGGGAAGGAGGGTTAGAATCGAGCCGATAAACAGAATTCCAAAGCTTAAAAGCGGGGATGTAATCGTTGGAAAGGTCGTAGATGTGAGGGGTTCTATAGCGTTGGTGAAGCTTGAGAGAAAGATTGGACACGACAGGGTGCTGACGAAGAGCTCGATAGGTGTTCTGCACGTTTCAAATGTGAGAGATGAATTTTTGAAGGATCTGGAGTCCGCATTCCGATTTGGAGATATAGTCAAGGCGAGAATACTTGATGAGAATTTGAGGCTTTCGACGAAAGGCAAGGATTTGGGAGTAATAAAGTCGAAGTGCAGATTCTGTGGGGAGGAGCTAGTTTTGGATGGAGATAAGCTTAAATGCCCGAAGTGTGGGAATGTTGAGAGCAGGAAGATTTCATCCGATTACGGAAAGGGGGTGCTGTGATGGAGGTTAAAGTTCTTGAAATGGGTGAGAATTATGTTAAGTTGCTCGTGAAGGGAGAAGATCATACGTATCTGAACCTGCTTCAGTATTACCTTTTGCAGGATGAGAGCGTCGTGATGGCCAAATACCATATTCCCCATCCTCTAACTGGAGAGCCTGAGCTCTTCGTTCGAACCGACGGTAGTAAAAGTCCACTTGAGGCGATAAGGGACGCAAATAAGAAGATAATTGAAGCATGCGAGGAACTGCTATCGCAGATCTGAGCTGGGAAGATCTGCTCGATACGATGGAGAGAGAGGCAAGGAAGAGAGGTGCACCGGTTTACTCTTTTAAAGGT
This sequence comes from Archaeoglobaceae archaeon, assembly GCA_027064525.1. GTDB lineage: Archaea > Halobacteriota > Archaeoglobi > Archaeoglobales > Archaeoglobaceae > WAKM01. The sequence goes on along the minus strand of JAMOPJ010000041.1, from coordinate 41,383 downwards.
GAGAGGAACCCGTTCCAGATTTTGGTTTCAGCCATTCTAAGCACGAGAACGAGGGATGAGCAGACAATTAAGGTGAGCGAGAGACTGTTCAAGATGGTGAAGAGGCCTGAAGACATTCTCAAGCTGAGTGAGGACGAGCTGGATGAATTGATCCGAGAAGTTGGATTTCACAGAGTTAAAGCCAAGAACCTAAGAAGACTTGCGGATATTCTCGTGAGAGAGTATGGCTCAAGGGTTCCCGACAGGCTTGAAGATCTCCTGAAACTGCCCGGAGTTGGAAGGAAGGTCGCTAACATCGTGCTGGCGAACGCCTTCGGAAAGCCGGCGATAGCTGTGGATACTCATGTCCACAGGATTGCAAATCGGATGGGCATAGTTAGGACGAAGAGGCCGGAGGAGACGGAGAAGGAGCTAATGAAGATCGTTCCAAAAGAGCTCTGGCATAGGGTTAACAAACCCTTTGTTGGCTTTGGACAGACAGTCTGCAAGCCTACGAAACCACTCTGCGGAGAGTGCCCGTTTAAAGATGTTTGTCCAAAATTAAATAATATTAGCGCAATTAATCATTCGAAAACTTCTCTTTAAGACTTTCGACCTTGCTCGTCACTCTGTCCTCGTCCATCGTAAGGACGATCCCATCCTCGACTATCAGCTCTCCGTCCACTATCACGTGGCTCACCTCACACCCGTAGCTCGCATAGACGATGCTGTGGAGAGGATCGTAAACTGGACAGTAGTTAAACTTCCTTTCAAGCAGAACTATGTCCGCGAGCTTTCCCTGCTTAAGCTCACCTCCGTCAATCTTGTAAGCCTTGTATCCATTTTTGGTCGCCATTTCGAGCACATCCTTCGCATGCAGAGCGTCTGCCCTGCCGGTGGCTACCTTCTGCAAGAGCGATGTGAGCTTTATCTCCTCAAACAGATTGTAGGTATTGTTAGACGCAGCTCCATCCGTTCCCAAGCAGACGTTTATCCCCAATCGAACCATGTCAACAATCCTCGCAATGCCAGATGCCAATTTTAGATTGCTAACTGGACAGTGAGCGACGCTAACTTTTTTCTTTTTCAATATCTCAAGCTCTTCATCGTCCAACCAAATTCCGTGGGCGATTATTGTGTTATCGTCCAGAAATCCGATCTCCTCAAGCAATCTTACCGGAGTTTTTCCATATGTTCTTCTTATCTCCTCAACCTCCTGCTTAGTTTCCGAAACGTGGATATGGACGAGAGTTTTGAGCTCGTTAGCCTTAAGCTTAACCTCCTTCAAGAATTCGGGAGTGCAAGTGTATGGAGCGTGCGGGCCATATATCGCTTTGATTCTCCCGTTGAACGCGTTGTCCCAGTTCTTGATGAACTCCGTCCCGATCTTGAGTTCCTTCTCAGCTTTCTCTTTGTCACCTCTATCAGCCATCCCGTAGCAGAGAACAGCCCTTATGCCCGTCTCTCCCACAGCCTTAGCGACCTCGTCCATGTGGATGTAGAGGTCTGAGAATGCAGTTGTGCCAGTTTTAAGCATCTCTAATATTCCGAGCATCGAGCCCCAGTAAACGTCCTTCGGAGTGAGCTTTCTCTCCGCCCTCCAGATCTTCTTCTCAAGCCAGTCCATCAGAGGCATGTCCTCCGCATAGCCCCTGAAGAGGGTCATGGCAAGATGTGTGTGAGCGTTGAACAAACCCGGCAAAACGAACTTTCCACTTGCGTCTATCTCAAGCTCTCCAGCAATTTCTTCCTTGCCGACGTAGGCGATTCTGTTTCCCTCAATTCCGATGTTGGCTTCGATGAATCTGCCATCGATGAAGCAGACGCCATCTTTTATCGCTACGTCAAACATCCTATGCCCGTGCTACGACACTTTAAAAAAGTTATTCGAATATCTCTTCTATCTCGTCGATCTCATCCCAAGTCGTGAATATCAGCAGTCTATCGCCCAATCTTATCTCAGTGTCACCTCTTGGAATTATACACTCATCACCTCTCAAAATTCCGCCGATTATCGACCTCTTGGGAAGCCGGATGTCTGCGATTCTCTTTCCCGAAAGTTCTCTGTTCTTCACCGTTACTTCTAAAACCGTCGCTTCGTGCCTTATGTCTGCAATAGTTCTTATATCGACGAGCTTCAGATACTTCATTACTTCGATGAAGGTAACCCTACGAGGCGACAAAGCGTAATCCACTCCAACTCTTTCGAACAGCTTAACATAGGAACCCTTTTCTACCTTTGCTATTGCCTTCTTTGCCCCCAGGCTCTTTGAAAGCAACGATATTAGCAAGTTCTTCTCGTCGCTTTCCGTCGTTGCAATGACCACATCGGCCTTTCCAGCGTCTTCTTCCATCAAAAAGTCCAAGTCTGTTGCATCACCGAAAACAACCTTTACGTGCCTCAGAATTTCCGAAAGTCGCTCGCAGACCTTCATGTCGGAATCTATGAGTTTGACGTTCAGCCTGCTGTTGTCCAAGATCCTCGCTATGTAACTCCCGATCGTTCCCCCACCAAATATGACGACATTCTTGACGAGGATACTTCCGAACATCTTCTTGACCTTAGCTATATCCTCAGACCTCCCGAAGATCGTCAGAACATCTCCAGCCTTTATGATCGTATCCCCTTTCGGAACTATCAGGTCACCATCTCTATATATCGCGGTGATTATCACGTTTCTTGGAAGATTTAGCTCGGATATTTTCTTTCCCACGATGGGCGATTCTTCGGAAACTACTATCTCGACCATGTCGGCCTTTCCACCGCTTAGGGAGATGAACTCTATGGCACCGGGGATCATTATAAGATTCGCTATCTCGTTCGCCAAAGCCAGCTGGGGGCAGATTATCAAATCGTATCCGATCGGATGATCCTTTACTATCGGCTTATCGACGTATTCCGGATTTCCAACTCTGACTATGATCTTCTTAGCTCCCAGCTTCCTTGCGGCTATTCCAGCTAAAAGATTCACCTCATCGCTTCCCGTAACTGCCAGAAACAGATCCGCTTTGTCCACGTTTGCCCTCTTTAGAACCTTAACGTTCGCCGCGTTTCCTTGAATCGCCTCCACATTTAGATTTTGGATGTTGTCAACCTTATCTTCGTTCTTTTCGATTACGAAGACGTTGTGGTTCTCGCACAGCACCTTTGCCAAGTTGTAGCCTACTTCTCCAGCCCCAGCGATCACTATGTGCATCGTCCCCGCTTTTAAAGCAACACTATTAAAGTTTTCTTTCCATGAGTCTCGCCAGAACTATGCTCAGCTCATACATAACAACGACCAGAGCCAAGATCACGATCTGACTTATTCCGGATATGTCGAGCGTCACGTTAGATGCAAAAACGAACACGATTATGTAGATCCAGATTCTTTTATCCCTCAACCATTTGGACGTTATGAGCCCTATCCTGACAGCTATAACCGCTAATACCGGAATCTGGAAAGCTAAACCGAACGCGAGGAGGATTTTAAACGCCAAGTATATCGTCCTCTTGGCCGAAAACAAAGGCTCAGCTCCCAAGTTGAACATCGTTGCGATTGTGAACAGTCTCGGAATGACAACAAAGTAAGCCAAGCCAACACCCACGAGAAATAGAACGTAAGAGAAAGGTAGAAACGTCTTTACGAATCTCCTCTCGTGCTCGTAAAGCCCGGGCTTTGCGAACTGATAGAGTTCGTAAACGATGTATGGGTAAGCCAATACAAGCGTTAAAACGAAAGAGAAGGTCAGCTGAACCATGAACCACTCAGTTGGAGTGAAAACGTAGATGTTCAATTCACTTGGAAGGAGCTCTCTCCAAAAATCTCTTATCAGCTCTCCGGCGAATCTGAACGTTATTCCGATTCCAGCTATCATGACAATACTTATCCGGATAACCCTTCTTCGTAGCTCTGCTAAGTGCTCCTCAAGCGGAAGCTCTCTGTCTTCTGGTGGCTCCACAATCGCAATTGATTTTGAGCATAATAATATTCCGACCACAAGACTTATATGTCACTTTGTCACTCAGACACAAATTGTCAAGGTGATAGAAGATGTGGATCGGAAAGAAGATAAGGATAGAGAGAATAATAAATAGGGATAGCGGAAATACGGTGATAATTCCGATGGATCACGGCGTTTCGATGGGTCCGATTCAGGGGCTTGAGGATATGCCGAAGATAATCAACGCCGTAGCTGAAGGTGGAGCAAATGCGGTAGTTCTGCATAAAGGCATAGTTCCGTTTGGGCATAGGGGATACGGTAAAGACATAGGCCTTATAGTCCATTTAAGCGGTTCTACCTCCTTGGCTCCAGATCCGAACGAGAAGGTTCTCGTGTGCACGGTTGAGGAGGCTATAAAATTAGGGGCTGATGCGGTCAGTATCCACATAAACATCGGATCGAAGACTGAAGCTGAACAGCTGAAAGCTCTGGGATGCATAAGCAGAATCTGCATGGAGTGGGGAATGCCTCTCTTGGCTATGATGTATCCGAGGGGTGATGGCATAAACCAGTTCGACGAAAAAGCTGTAGCTCTCGCTGCAAGGGTTGGAGCAGAATTGGGAGCCGACATCGTAAAGACGAACTTCACCGGCAGTGTCGAATCCTTTAAGAGGGTTACGAGGGGTTGTCCGGTGCCCGTAGTGGTGGCAGGCGGGCCGAAGATGAAGAGCGAGGCAGATCTGCTTAAGATGGTCGAGATGGCTATAGAAGGTGGTGCGAGAGGAGTTGCAATCGGCAGAAACGTCTTTCAGGCTGAGGATCCGACAAAAATGACGAAAGCCATAGCGATGATAGTCCACGAGAATGCAACAGCAGAGGAGGCTTTGGAGTTTCTAAAGAGTTAGGGCTAACCGAAATTGTGGAAAATGTGAAATAATCTCTCATTTTTTGCCTTTACATGAGAATCGCTATTCCATGCGAGGATGCGAGGGGTTTGGATTCCAACGTTTCGATGCACTTCGGAAGGGCAAGATACTTCGTTATAGCGGATGTTGTTAATGGAAGGGTTATAGATGTTAGGGTCGTTGAATTGCCGTTTGCCGAGCATGTTCCGGGTCAGATTCCTCGTTTTCTCCACTCCCTAGGCGTCGACACGGTCTTAGCTTACGGAGTTGGAGTAAGGGCAAGGATGTTCTTCGAGCAACTGGGAATACAGGTTATCACGGGAGCATACGGAAAGGTTAGGGATGTGCTGGAAGCTTTTCTGAAAGGAACGCTTGTTTTAGACTTGGACTGGGAGAAAAGGGAAGGATTTCACAGGCACGAACATGGACACTGCGATCACCATCTCTGGTGATCACACATCTAAATTCTTTACCTCCTTCGAATGTCTAATTATGAACTCTCTTCTGGCCTCTACATCCTCTCCCATCAGTATGCTGAATAGCTGTTCAGCCCTCAAGGCATCTTCAACCGTAACTTGTATCAGAATCCTTCGATTCGGATCCATCGTCGTCTCCCAAAGCTGTTCGGGGTTCATCTCTCCCAAACCCTTGAATCTCTGAACTTCAGCTCCATCGCCCAACCTCTCAAGCAACCTCTTAAGTTCCTTATCCGAATAAACGTAGTAAGTTTTCTTGCCCTTCTTAACCCTGTAGAGCGGTGGCTGGGCTATGTAGAGGTATCCGTGCTCTATGAGTGGTCGCATGTAGCGGTAGAAGAACGTCAGCAGTAGAGTTCTTATGTGCGCTCCATCCACATCCGCATCGGTCATGATGATAATTCTGCGATATCTAGCTTTGCTTATGTCGAAGTCCTTTCCAATTCCAGCGCCGATAGCTGAAGCTATAGCCTTAATCTCCTCATTCTTCAAAGCCCTGAGAAATCCAGCCTTCTCAACGTTTATTATCTTACCCCTTATAGGCAGAACAGCTTGAAATCTCCTGTCTCTCGCTTGCTTTGCTGAACCGCCTGCTGACTCACCTTCCACGATAAATAACTCTCTCTCCTCTGGATTCTTGGAAGAGCAATCCGCAAGCTTTCCCGGTAACGTAATTAAAAGTTCACTCCTTTTTCTTACGAGCTCTCTCGCCCTCTTCGCTGCCTCTCTGGCTTTCATAGCGATCAGACACTTCTCTATGATCTTGCTTGCTTCACTCGGATGCTCTTCAAGCCATCTGAGGACTTCCGAGTATGTGAGTGATTCTACTACGGTCTTGACCTCGCTGTTCGTGAGCTTAGTTTTGGTTTGTCCTTCAAACTGCGGTTCTGGAACCTTTACCGAGATAACAGCTGTTAGACCCTCTCTAACGTCGGTTCCGCTCAACGGCTTGAACTTCTTGATGTGTTTCTTCCCATATTCATTTATAGCCCTTGTCAATCCAGCTCTAAATCCTGCTACATGTGTTCCACCTTCGACGGTGTGGATGTTGTTCGCAAATGCAAAAAGAGTCTCGAATTCAGTATCTGTGAACTGCAGAGCAACTTCAACCATTATTCCGTTCTTCTCTCCAGAGAAGTAGATTATATCATGCAGAACAGGCTTGTTCTTGTTTAACAGAGCTACGAATCCCTTTATTCCATCTTCGGAGTAAAACTCTTCCTTCTTACCAGTCCTTTCGTCTATCAGCGTGATCCTGATACCTTTATTCAGAAAAGCCAACTCCCTAAGCCTTTGAGAAACGATCTCGTAGTTAAACTCCGTAACCTCGAATATCTCTGGATCGGGCTTGAATCTGATCTTGGTGCCGGTATCTTTAGCTTCCCCTACAACTTTGAGCGGAGTTACGGGATTTCCTCGCTCGTATCGCTGGTAGTAAACTTTACCGTTTCTCTTAACCCAAACTTCGAGCCACTCCGAAAGAGCGTTTACAACCGACAATCCTACCCCATGAAGGCCTCCAGAAACCTTGTAGGCTTTCTTGCTGAACTTACCTCCAGCGTGAAGTTTCGTCATTACGATCTCCAAAGCCGATTTCTTAAATACTGGGTGTTCCTCTACGGGTATTCCTCTTCCGTTGTCTTCAACGCTCGCAGAGCCGTCTTCGTGTAGAATCACGATTATTCGATTGCAGTAACCGGCCAAAGCCTCGTCTATACTGTTGTCTATTATCTCCCAAAGGAGATGATGGAGACCTCTAACTCCGACTCCGCCTATATACATTCCCGGTCTTCTTCGAACAGCTTCAAGATCGCCTAAGACCTCTATCTGCTCCGCTGTATACTGATCTTTCATCTTAATCAACTCTGCAGAACGGAATATAAACCTTCAGTATATTATCCTCTCCAGATCGTCTCCTCCGTAGAATAATTCTTGAATGCCGTCGTATATGTCGTCCATTCCGTAGCCTGTGATTGCAGAAACCGGAATTATAGGTCTAAAAAGTCCCAGCTCCCTTAGCATGTGAAAGAGTTCACCGCTTAGAACCTTCTCTGATTCTTTGAGTAGGTCATCGTATAACGCATCGGGATCGTTGCTCCATTCAATTATTTTCTTCAGCTCCTGTTCCTCAAGCAGATCCGATTTCGCAAGCACTGGAATCTGCGGAATGTTCAGCCTGAAGATTGCTGAGGAGCACATGAAGAGCAGAGATAGAAAACCGGAGGGTGTTTTTGAGACTACTGGATCGAATAGATAAACCATAACGCTGTTCTCCTTGCCAAGCATCTTCAGTAGAATCTCACTGCTACTTCTGAGCGTGAATAACTCCATCTGCCCGGGAGTGTCGATAATTACGTAAGGTGCGTCTTCGTATTCTATCTCGTCCTTTAGGTCTTTGGCTATCGTGCTGATCAAGTCTGCTCCGATGATCTGAGCTCCGTTCGGTCCTACTCCGTATTTCTCCATTATGTCGGCAAGGGTGAACCACTCTCTAACGTCTATATCTGGGTTGTAGGGAAGGTTATCTGCACCGGGATCCAGATTGACCGTGATGTTGTCCAACTTCTTGAAATCGAGCCATTCCGAAAACGCTTTTGTGAGATAGGTCTTTCCGGATCCGGCTGTTCCGACCATATATATGAACACCTGATGCATAATTGGGAGGATTTAATATCGGCTAATTAAGATTTAGGGCCAAAGTTTAGCTCTTCATCCTGCACGTAGTTCTTCCCAAGCTTCAGCGCTATTTCGGCCTTCATCAGTTCTCTGCCTAAGTATCCAGCATGATCCAAGCGGGAAACGAGATCGAGCTCGATAATCGTATCTAAAATTTCTTTGGCTGTTCTTCCGACTATCGTCACATTTTCGTGCTCGCAGACTATCCTGTCATTCCATACCCAGATTCTGAAGTCACCTTTCGGATCTCTGACGAACTCCCCGTTGGCTTTAGCTTCTATGATCTTGCCAGAAGGTTTTCTTGACGAACCAGCAGTTTTCTCTTTTAGAACGAGCAGATTTAAACCTAAATCTTTTGGTGAGGTTTTTTTGAGCTTAGAAGCCTTTGCCATGTAGCTCGCAATTCTAAGCTCTCTAATGCATCCTCTCGTCTTGACGCTTGCTTCTGTGGTGAATAAAAGTTCTATTCCAATTTCTTCAGCTATGCAAGCCATTATAGCGTTTATTCCGACTGAATCTGCATCTATCAGTTCGGTCACGTTTCCCACTCCAAATAACAGCGGTGTCTCTGGATCGAGCTTTCTGTAGTTGGCATATCTCATGATGGAGCTCGCAATGCCCAAGGGTGGGTCGAGGATAGGATCGGCAATAACCTTCTCAGTTCTTCGCTTTAGAGAATCCACCAATTTCTTGAGTTTGCTTATGTCTCTCTCTACAGCAACAACGGCGATATCGCTACAAAGCAGTTCCGAGCATTCGATGTTTGAGTATGAAACACTCATCACCATGTCGATACCGTGCTCGATACCGATCTCTATGGCTCTTCTATCGAACGTGTCTATGCTCAAGGCTTTGCAATGATCTCTCGCAACCTTTACTATCCTTCTAACATCCTGAACGTCGAACTCCAGCGGGATTCCCAAATCTATTACGTCCGCTCCGCTTTCGTAGTAGTATTCTATCTTTTCGATGAGCTCGTCGTTGCTGAGTTTTGTGGCATCCACTATCTCCGCAACGATCTTTGCCCTTCCTCCGATTTCAACTTCACCAATCCTGAACTTGCAATCGCTTTGAGATTCAACGAGTCTGATCGTCTCTTCAGTCTTTATAGCTCCTAGGAGTCTACATGCCGGAATTTCGTGAGACAGCTCGATCTTATCTAAATTTTTCAAAACCAAAGGCAGATCGGAGATGTGGATCGAGCCCAACCGTATCTTAACACCTTTCTCATCTTCGAGCGATTTCCAATCGCCCTTAGCGAGTCCGGGAACCAAAACAAGATCGTAATTACTTAAGTCGAGATCACGAAGGTGAGAAGGAGTTATGAATGCGGCAACATCAACGTCTACGACGTGAACGTCAAATTTGAACCTCTGAGCAAGAGCCTTTACCTCATTTTCTGCGAGTTTGCCTGTCACAACCAATATTTTCATGGTTGATGATGAAATATTCCGATTTTAATTGATTTTTGCTTGTGTTTTAATTGATTTTAGTATTTTAATATAACAAATAAAATTATTAGGTGGTGTTGCAATACTGTTGATGGAATATTTAAATCACGCAATGTGGAGTCACGACCAATTATTAAAACTAAAATAATCAATAAATTTAAATAAAATAAAGATTAGAGAAAAACCAATCATTTACCTTCTATAAACTTCGCTAAGATCCAAATTGATCCTTTCACTGATCAAATCTACGATTTCACCTAAAACCGCAAGAAGTCTGTTATAAGCTTCAAGGAAGTTGACAACACTCTCCCTAGCGTTCAACTTCGACTGTATCTCGGTTAGCTCGTTTAGAAGTTCCTGATCGAATTCTCCAGAAAGCTGTTTTGTAACAAAATCCTGCTGTTTCTGCTGGAATTCGACAAGCAACTCCTGCGCAACTTCATCTTCTTTCAACTTCTGCTCCATCTCGACGAATTCCTTATACTCCTCCAACTGCAAGATCGCATCTGCCAGAGCCAATGCTTTTTCCCTAACAACATCCACTACCATTTTCATTCCACCTAAACACCTTTCTCACGATTTTGCACTACTCATATATCAACTTTTCCATTTTCTATTTTTGATTTTTATATTTTCTTCTTTTTGGTCTTATCGGAATCCTACGCTCGAAACCGCAGTTGAGGCATGTGATAATCACTCTCGATTTTCTCACCCTAACTCTAAACCGTCCTTCCTTGTAAGGATACAGGCACTTCTTGCAGAAGAGGAGCTTGTAGCGTTTCGGCAACTTCAGTCTATACTTCATAGCGATTCTTCTTGCAAGCTCGACGTAACGCCTCGCGAGATCGTAATCCTCATCCTTCATCTTTTCCATCATCTCAAATAGTATCTTGATTCTTTCCTTTGCTATCTTCTTTTCAAGCCTCTTTTCCCTCTTTAGCATATCCCGGCATCATCGGGAAGGTTAAAATAGTTGCTTACAAAGTCGGAGATATGATCGTTCATCCGATCGACTACCGTTACGGCACTCCAGAAATGAAGAGGATCTGGAGCGAGGATAGCAAGATAAAGAGAATGATCTGGGTTGAAATTGCATTGCTTAGAGCTTTGGCGAAAAAAGGTTACCTGAGCGAAGAGAAGGTTAAGAAGGCGCAGGAGGATGCTTTGAAGGTAACTCCTCAAAGGGTGAAGGAGATCGAGCGGGAAATTAAGCATGATGTAATGGCTTTGGTCAAGGCGATAAGCGAGGTTGTGGACGAGGAAGTCGCAAGGTGGGTTCACTTCGGTGCTACGTCAAACGATATAACGGACACAGCTGTTGCAACCCAGCTGAGGGACTCGGTAAAGATTCTGGAGCTGAAGTTGAAGAGGTTGATCGAGCTGTTCATTGAGAAAGCGATTGAGTATAAAGACGTCGTCTGCTTGGGTAGAACTCACGGACAGCCAGCGTTACCGACTACATATGGATTCAGATTTGCTGTCTGGGCTTCAGAATTGACGAGGCATCTGATAAGGCTCAGACAGATGAAGGAAAGGCTTTTAGTCGGACAAATGAGCGGTGCTGTTGGAACTCAGGCCGGGTTTGGGAAGGACGGTTTGGAGATTGAAGCCGAAGTTATGAGACTGTTGGGACTTAAACCTGCTGTGATCTCAACTCAGATCATTCCGAGAGATATCTACTGTGAATACGTCGAATTTCTTGCAAATTTGGCTACAACGCTTGAAAAGATCGCCACGAACTTCAGAGTTTTGCAGAGAGCTGAAGTCGGAGAGCTTATGGAAGAATTTGGCAAAAAGCAGGTTGGAAGCTCCACAATGCCTCACAAGAGAAATCCTATCGACTGCGAGAACATCTGCGGAATTGCGAGAGTGATAAGGGGATTTGTGGAGCCACAGCATCAGAGTGCAATCCTCTGGGAAGAAAGGGACCTCACGAACTCATCCGCAGAGAGGATAATACTGGTCGAAGCCACCGTTCTGGCAGACCACATCCTCACGAAGATGATAAAGGTCGTTGAGAGGATCAGGCTCGATCTAAATAGGATTCGAGAGAACCTTGAGAGGCTGAAAGGACTGAATTTGAGTGAGGCTGTGATGATATCTTTAACCAAGAAGGGTATGGGAAGGCAGGAAGCTCATGAGCTCGTTAGAAACGCATCGATGCGGGCTTACGAAAACGGAACGAGTCTGCTTGAGGAGTTGCTGAAAGATGAAACCGTAGGAAGATATCTGAGTGAGGAGGAACTTAGGGTGTTGCTCAAGCCAGAAAATTACCTAGGAACTGCAAGAGAAAGGGTGGAAAGAGTAGTTGAATGGATTAGGAGAATCATATAACGTTATTTTTTAATGAACGAGCTCCAAAAGGGACAGTTAGAAATTATTATAGCATTTAGAGTTAGGAGAACTGATCCTTTTGTAGCACTACAAGCCATGCATGTTCGTTGAGAAAAAAATAGTAAAAGATCTTTAGACCAATTTCTTAAAGTATTCTTCGAGCGACGCAACCTTCGCTGATATAAAGTCGGACTTTGTTCTCTCGATTGCTCCTCTCACGTAATCCACCTTAGGCCTAAGATGTGGCGTCAGCTTGTCTGGGAAGTTGAACGTGAGCAGATTGAGGTATATCTCCTCCATAAGCCCTATAAGCTTTTCAGCTTGGTCGAACTCTCCAACTCTGAGCAGATCCAAGACGTGCCTTCTGATCTCACCGGCCATATCGGCTAAGCCAGTTAAGATCGGAGCGATCTCAACCTTGAGCTTCGAGAAGTCGATCTCCAAGTTTCCATACCTCAAGACATGATAGAACGAATACGCTTCGACGAGTTCCTGCATAGCATCGAACGTTATCGGGTAATAGATATCTGGATATTTCTCCTTAAACTTGTATATCTGTTCCATAAGCTTAAGAGCATTGTTCAAGTGTTCCTCAGCCTTCTCAAAATCTTTAGCGTGCAAAAGTGCGATTGCTTTTGTTGCGTTTATTCTCATCTCTCTCGTGAGCTTCAGAAGTTCTTCCCTCGCCTGCTCCTTCTCTTCAAGAACCTTTCTAAATTCATCCAGCGTTTGCCTTAAATCATTCATGTTTTCGAGTTGGAGGATGGACAGTTAAAGGTAATCGGTCGATAGATAAGAATAAAATAGTAAAGAATAAAGGATGAGAATAAAAATAGCTGAAAAATTACTCCTTCTTGGCCAGTATTATCTCGATTGCCGAAACGTTCGCCTCTCCCTGCTCGCTCTCTACCTTTTCGGTTGAGATCTTTATATCCTTAACGTCTACATCCGTCAAGAACCTTTTCCTGACGATCTCTGCTACATCTACGGCTCTGCTTATGGCTTTACCTCTCGCTTTTATGGCTACTTCCTTTGCTCCGCTGTTGAACTGCGTCAATACAGCCAACACGTAGTTCATTACCGGCTTGCTACCAACAAACACTGCGTTCTCGGCCATTTTTTCACCTCTTTCCTTCGCAAAATGTCATGCTATATTAATTTTTCTTTCGCAACATCTATATGTTATCCCTACTGATAAGCCTGCATGAAAAAAAAGGAGATCGTTGCATACTTTGTCGTGCTATTGATCATATTCGGATTGGCAACCTTTGCCGGATATCAGACTGCGAAGAGTAATCCAGAACAAGCAAAACGATTTCTAAGTCAGTTCTCGTCGGAGCTCGGCTTTATAAAGTTGCTACCTCCAACAATCATCTTCGCGATAATATTCCTGAACAATTCGATCAAAGCCTTCATCGCGATGATCTTAGGCTTGTTCTTCGGCTTGGCACCCGTTTTCTTCGTGTTCATCAACGGATACATAATTGGAATCGTCGTTTACGTTGTCGGCTTGAGGATGGGTTTGAAGAAGGTCGCTATGATGCTAATTCCCCATGGAATTATCGAAATCCCTGCGATAATCTTAGCCTGTAGCTACGGACTCTGGCTCGGAAAGATATTCCTGAAAAGGGTTAGGGGGGAGAGAATATCGATTCGAAGTTGCATAGATAGAGCAATACACAGCTATATGAGAACCGTAATTCCTATGCTTCTCATAGCGGCCTTCATCGAAGCATTCGTAACTCCACATCTCGCCTAAATCTTAAATCTCGTAATTCCCGCTAAGAGCAAAACTACGCTGATGTGGGGTGATCTTGGAATCGGATAATCGCCGTATCTAACTATTATGCTTTCGTTGAGGTTTTCTATTCGCTCTATGCAGGAAAACATTCCGTCCATCGTTATCTCATTCGGGTTTCCGGCAAATACTATTAAAGCACTCTTTGCAGTCTCGACATCGCCGTGAACGCTTAAATTCTGCAGAGCCTCCTCGATCATCTCAACCATCCTTTGAGTTCGAACTGCAACGAGTTCGCTCTCTTTTCTCAGCAGAACCTTGTATAGCCACGAAATCGGTAAACTTCTCTTTGCAAAGCCAAAGACGGAAAATCCTTCGCACATCAGAGCGTTGAAGACATCCGAAGTATCTATGACTACCTCTCCAGCGACCCTTTTCTTCAAATCGATCTCACCAACTCTCGCAATTATGTTCAGAGCTTCTATTAGGTTTTGATCGATTCTGCTCTCTTCAGTGAGCATCAGAACTCTGACAGCATCCTTAAATTTCCTGATCCTCTGCTTGAGTTCACTCGGATTTATCCTTTCGAAAGGAGGAACTATTCCCAAGCCGATGACGGGATCTTCAGAGTAATCCATCAACCTTTTTCCGAATTCCACCGCTGTCATGACTCCAAATTCATCGTCAAGCGATGTGATAATAAGTGATCCTTCATGAATTTCGTATCTACTTAGAATCTCATTTAGAATACTTCTGACGTCCACCTTGCTGTTCCCAGCCATTAACCAAAATTTATTTTTTTGACTCAATTTTATTGATTTGAGATCGTCCAAGCTATTCGTAACAGCATAGCATCTGAAAAGCGGAATTCTATTCACTTTGACTCCCTTTTTAGCAAGTAAACTTGAAAGTTCTGAGCCCTTTCTGCCGACTCCGATCGTTAGTAGCTTCATTTTTCGGCTTGTTTATGGCTAAACTAATAATACTTTCGTAAATCAACAAACTTAAATAGACTCTGATTCAATTAGAAGCATGCTTAAAGACGTTTTGGAAGAAGAAGGTAAGACTGTATTCTTATTGGGCAACGAAGCTATTGCGAGGGGAGCCTTAGAAGCAGGAATAGACGTTTTTGCATGCTATCCCGGAACACCTTCATCGGAAATTGGCGATACTCTATCCGAAGTCTGCAAGATTTTGAGGACATTTTACATGGAATATTCAACGAACGAGAAGGTTGCATTTGAAGTTGCGCTTGGAGCATCGTTAGCTGGAAAGAGGGGAATGTGCGCGATGAAGCACGTTGGTGTTAACGTTGCGAGCGATGCGATGTTCAGCTTCGCTTACATAGGTGCGAGAGGTGGTTTCGTTTTGGTTTCTGCTGACGATCCTTCCATGCACAGCAGTCAGAACGAGCAGGATAACCGTTGGTATGGAATGTCAGCGAAGATACCGGTTGTTGAAGCATGTAGCGTTCAGGAGCTTAAGGATATAACATCCGAGCTTTTCGACATTTCGGAGCGATTCGGCTTGCCGATGATGCTCAGAACCTACACGAGGCTCAGCCATGCAAGAGGGGTCGTGAGGCTTGGCAGGATTCCAGAAAAGAAGCTTGAAAAAGTGGAATGGAGAAGAAATCCTAAGACAGATGTCGTTCTGCCAGCTCATGCGAGGATGCTGAAAAAGGAGCTTTGGAAGAAGCTTGAGAAGTTGGAGGATTTCTTCTGCAAGTGGGATCACAATTGGATCGATGAAGGTGAAGATAGAAGATTAGGTATCGTAGCATGTGGCTTAAGCTATGCTTATGCGAAGGATGCCGTGCAGAGACTCAAGCTGGATGTTCCGATCTTAAAGCTATCTTCGATGTTTCCCCTGCCGATGAAACTTATCGAGGACTTCGTTTCTCAAGTCGATAAGGTTTTGGTAGTAGAGGAGGTGGATCCGTTCGTTGAGTTGCAGGTTAAGACGATCACAAAGGAAGTTTACGGAAAACTCAGCAGACATCTACCCATGGATTACGAGTTTAACGTTGCGATAGTTGAAAAGGGAATCGCGAAGCTTTTGGGAATCGATACCAGCACGGATTACGATGAAATCGAGAAGAGAAGTGCAGAACTCTCGAAGCTTGCACCCCCACGCCCACCGGTTCTTTGCCCGGGTTGTCCTCACTTTGCGACTTTCTACGTTATAAGGAAGGTCGTTAACGAAATCGGAAATGCGTGCCTGCCGAGTGACATAGGTTGCTACACGTTGGGCATAAACAAGCCGTTTGAAGCAGTTGACATCTGCATCTGTATGGGTGCGAGCGTTGGAGTTTCGAACGGCTTGAGCAGGGTTGTTAAGGAGCCGATAATCGCAACAATTGGTGATTCGACGTTCCTTCACGCTGGGATCCCGGCTTTGATCAACGCCGTGTATAACAGAGCCAAGTTCGTGCTCGTAGTTCTGGACAATCAAACCACCGGAATGACCGGGCACCAGCCACATCCCGGCGTTGGAGTTACTGGATGTGGTGACGAAGGAGAAATCGTTAGAATTGAAGACGTTGTTAGGGGAGTGGGAGTCAAATTTGTCGAAGTCGTAAATCCATACAACATCTCAAAGCTTGAAGAGGTTCTTAAGAAAGCGTTGGCGCACGATGGAGTTGCGGTAGTAATTGCAAGACAAAAGTGTGCGATTTTAAGGCTTAGGGAGGCTAAAAGATCTGGAAAGAAGATTAAACCGTTTAAGATCACCGAAGCCTGCAACGGCTGTATGAAGTGCGTTACCGAATTCGTATGTCCGGCCATATTCATAAAGAACGGCAAACCAAGGATCGATCCCGCTCTATGCACATCATGCGGTGTATGTGCCAAGATATGCCCCGAGAAGGCGATAAAGGTTTTGAGCTGATTTCAGATTTTATCCAACTATAAAAATTATAAAAAAGTTATATTTGAGTAACTTGGTAACGGCAAAAATTTTTAAACAATTCAAAGAGCCTAAAAGAATGCCTATGAAGAAGGATAACATCGTCACGATCAACGTCGGAAAGAAGGGGATTACGGAAGGTTTAATAAACGAGATAAACACCGTGCTTGAAAAACGTGGAATAGTCAAGGTTAGAATGCTCAAGAATTTCAGAACGATCGGTGAGTTGGAAGGTAAAGATAAAAAACAATTGGCAAAGGAAATCGCTGAGAAGGTTAACGGTAAGCTTGTAGACTTTAGGGGGTTCGTTTTAACGTTTAAGAGGTGTTGATATGGCGACGGTGTATGATGTCCCCGCGGATATGCTGATCCATAGAGTGGCTGAGAAGCTTAAAGAGATGCAGGAATTCGAGCCTCCGGAGTGGGCCAAGTTCGTCAAAACTGGCGTTCACAAGGAGAGGGCACCAGAGCAACCTGATTGGTGGTGGATTAGAGTGGCGGCGATCTTCAGAAAGGTCTACATCGATGGTCCAGTTGGAATCGAAAGGCTCAGAACGGCTTACGGCGGAAGAAAGAGGAGGGGCGTCGAGCCACCGAAGTTCAGGAAGGGTAGCGGTTCAATAATTAGAAAAGCTCTTCAGCAGTTAGAGAAAGCTGGCTTCGTTAAGAAGACCGAAGAGGGTAGGGTCGTAACGCCTAAAGGTAGGTCTTTCTTGGATAAGGTTGCCGCTGAGATTAAGAAAGAGCTCGTCCAGCAGATTCCAGAGCTCGCAAAATACTAAATACTCTCAATGACAACGATTAAGGGGTGATGTGCATGGATGAAAGGGAGCTTGAAGAGATTCGAAGGAGGAAGCTCTTAGAGTTGCAGAGGCAGAGGGAACTTGAGGAGCTTAGGAGACAGCAGGAAATTCAGAGGCAGATAGAACTGCAAAAGAGGGAGATTTTAAGGGCCATACTTGAGCCAGAAGCCAGAGAGAGGCTTGCAAGACTTAAGTTAGCTCATCCCGATATAGCTGAAGCTGTAGAGAATCAACTCATAGCTTTGGCTCAGGCTGGTAGGATTAAGCAAAAGATTACGGATGAAGTTTTGGTTTCTATCTTGAGGCAGATTTCGGCAAAGAAGAGGGAGCCAAGAATCATTAGGAAGTGATGGTTATGGGGAAGAAGACAGTTGGTGTGAAAAAGAGGCTCGCAAAGTTCTTGAAGGCGAACAGAAGACCTCCGCTTTGGGTTACACTTAAGACGAAGAGAAGGGTTGTTACGAGCCCAGCTAGAAGGTTCTGGAGGCATAACAAGCTAAAGGTCTGAGGTGGTTGAGATGGCAAAGATAGTCGTCGAGAGAGTCTACTCGATTAGATTGAAGCACAAGATGAAGAGATACCCGAGATGGCTTAGGGCTAAGAAGGCGATGAGGTTCATAAGGAACTACCTCAGCAGACACATGAAAGTTGAGCCGGACAAGATTAGAATCGATCCGAGCATAAACGAGAAGGTCTGGGAGAGAGGGGCTCAAAAGCCACCTTCGAAGATCAGAATTAGGGCCGTGAAGTTCGAGGACGGAGTAGTTGAGGCTGAGTTAGCGTAACATGCCGAAATTACTCGCTATAAGGGGAGTCCCACTGATCGGACTATACATAAGGGCAACGGAAGACTTTGCGGTCTTAGGGGTTAACGACGAGAAAGCAAAGCAGTATTTAATGGAAGAGCTTGATGTTGATGTTGTAGTTACAACGATAGCTGGATCGGAGCTCGTAGGTGCTTTAGCCTGTGCGAACTCGAACGGAATATTAGTCAGCGATCAGATAACAAGTAAGGAAAAGGAGAAGCTGAGTAGGCTCTTCGAAGTTCACGTAGTCAAAACTCCGATGACATGCTTGGGTAACATAGTCTGTGTAAATGACAGGGGTGCTATAATTCATCCTGAAGCCGACAGTGCAATTGTTTCAGCCGTGGAGAAGTTCTTGGATGTTGAAACTGCCAAGAGCACCATAGGTGGAATAAAAACGGTTGGAATGTCTGCGGTAGTGACGAATAGAGGTGGACTGCTCAATCCGAACGCGAGCGAGTGGGAGATCAAGAAGGTCGAGGAGGTCATGGGTGTTGAGGTTGGAACAGGAACAGTCAACTTTGGTAGTGATATGGTTGGAACGGGCTTGGTTGCGAATTCGAAAGGGTATATAGCTGGGAAGGACACGACTGGATTCGAGTTGGGTATAATTGAAGAATCTCTCTTCCCTTAGGAGGTGGTTGTAATGAAGTTTGAGGTTGAGGGGGTCTTTAAGAATGCGAACCAGTGGCAAAAGTTTAGGAAGGTCGTTGAGGCACACAATGAGCGTTTTGCCTTGGAGAAGGTCTATTCGTTGCTTGGGAGCTACCATAAAGTTAAGAGGCACCTGATAAAAATAAAGAACGTTAAGGTTGTTGAGTAGGGGTGCTAAAATGGAAGAAAGGGAAATTCAGGAAAAGTATTATCTTTTGCAGCAGTTGCAGGTTGAA
The DNA here is from genome assembly GCA_027064525.1 of Archaeoglobaceae archaeon. Classification (GTDB taxonomy): domain Archaea; phylum Halobacteriota; class Archaeoglobi; order Archaeoglobales; family Archaeoglobaceae; genus WAKM01. The sequence continues at coordinate 22,494 of JAMOPJ010000041.1, read as the reverse complement.
AGCGAAGCTATTCAGAGGCAGATCGTAGAGCTTGAATTTATCGATGCCCAGCTCGAGAAGACCATCGAGAGTTTGGAGTATTTTAATTCCCTCGACGACGGCGTTGAGGCTTTGATGAATTTGGGAGGAGGCGTTTTTGCATACGTTGACGTTAAAACTGCAAAGAAGATGCTTGTAGATGTTGGTGCTGGTGTCGTTGTTGAGAAAGAGGTGGGGGAAGCTATAGAATTTTTAAAGAAGAAGAGGGAGGTAATTCAGAAGAACATAGCCCAGCTTGAGCAGTTGCTACGTCAGCTCTTGGAGAGGGCGAGGACAATTCAGGAGGATTTGGCCAAAGCTTTAAAGGCTGAAGAGGAGAAGAAGTGATATGTTCAAGTTTTTAAAGGAGAAGCTTTCTGCGTTTAAGAAGAAGTTGGATAGAAAGGTTGAGGAGGAGGTTAGACAGGTAGAAGCTAAAGAGGAAGTAGTCGAACCAGCTAAAGCCGTTGCAGAGGAAACTAAAGCAGAAGTCGTTGAAACGGTCAAGACAGACGTAACTAAAGCTGAAGAGGTTAAAGCTGAAAAAGAGGAAAAGCCGAAGAAGAAAATTGGGTTTGTAAGTAAAATCAAAACGCTCATAGTCGATAGAGAAGTTCTAATCGATGAAAAGAAGGTTGAAGAAATTTTAGAGGATCTTGAGATAATTCTGCTTGAGAGTGATGTGGCTTTTGAGGTTGTTGAGGAGATATCTTCTGAGCTCAAGGAAAGATTAGTTGGAAGAAAGAAGAAGATCGGTGAAAAGCTGTCTGATATCGTTATAAATGAGCTCAAGCTCATAATTCAAGAAATTTTAGATGCGAACAGGTTCGATTTCGACGAGTTTATCCAGACCAAGCTCAAGGAGAAGAGACCGCTCAACATCATATTTGTTGGAGTTAACGGAACTGGCAAAACGACGACTATAGCTAAAATTGCCAAGAGACTTATGGATTATGGCTACTCGGTTGTGCTTGCCGCTGGAGATACGTTTAGGGCTGGTGCTATAGAGCAGTTGGAGGAGCATGGGCAGAGATTGGGTGTTAAGGTTATTAAGCATAAGCCCGGAGCAGATCCCGCTGCTGTCATTTACGATGCCATAAAGCATGCTGAAAGCAAAGGAATCGATGTAGTGCTTGCAGACACAGCCGGAAGGATGCACACGAAGAAAAATCTGATCGACCAGCTAAGCAAGATCAAGAGAGTTACGAAGCCCGATCTGACGATATTCGTAGATGAAAGCATAGCCGGAAACGATGCAGTTGAAAGGGCGAGAATGTTTAACGAGGCTGTAGGTATTGACGGATCAATTCTGACAAAGATAGATGCGGATCCTAAAGGTGGAACTGCCATATCGATAAGCTACGTGACTGGAAAACCGATTCTGTTCTTGGGCACCGGCCAAGGCTACGACGATCTGGTTAAGTTCGATTCTAAATGGTTGATCGAGAGAATTTTTGGTGATATTTAATATACTACTGTCCTAACTGGTGTTGATGCAACACTGTTGATGAAATATTTGAATCATACACAATGTGGAGTCACAACCTCCTAACTAAAAATATCTGTTATCAAAATTGAACTGTGTTCGATCCAGTTTATGTGTTTAGGTGGATAGTTGCGATATTCGTAGCCGGTTTTATCGGATATTTCGGAAAGTTTCTCGCAAAAATCGTAATCTCTAAGCTCCATAAAAGAAAGGAGAAAGAAAAACTAGATAAATATAGATTCAAGCTTGAGAAGGAGAAAATAAGGAAAAAATTGAAAAATTAGTTACTGCTGTTCTTCCGCTTGAAGTATTCGAGTATCTCGATCGGGATCGGAAAGACGAGAGTGTTCGCTTGCTCTGCAGCAACTTCGTTCAACGTTTGCAGAATTCTAAGCATCATAGCCCCTTTACTCTGCTCTAAGATCTGGGCGGCTTCAAGCAACTTCTGCGCAGCTTGATATTCTCCGTCAGCCCTTATTATCTTCGCCCTTCTCTCTCTTTCCGCTTCAGCTTGCATAGCCATGATCCTCTTCATCTCCTCTGGCAGTTCGACATCCTTAATCTCCACCGCTGTAACTTTGACTCCCCAAGGGTTTGTTGCTTCATCTATTATCTGTTGTAGTCGTGCGTTCAGCTTCTCCCTTTCTGAAAGAAGCTCATCCAATTCAGCTTGACCGATTACACTTCTCAAAGTCGTCTGAGCTATCTGAGCGGTTGCATACATGAAATCCCTGACCTCAGTCACAGCTTTTTCAGGATCTACAACTCTGTAGTAGACTACAGCATTAACTCTAACCGTGACGTTGTCCTTCGTAATGACCTCCTGCGTTGGAACATCATATGTTATCGTTCTGAGATCTACCTTGACCATGCTCTCGATTATAGGAATGACAAAGAATAACCCTGGCCCTCTCGCTCCTACGAGCCTTCCTAATCTAAATATGACTCCCCTTTCGTATTCTTTCACGACCCTAATTCCAGCGGCGATGAAACCGACTATGATGGCTATCAGTCCAGCTATCAGAATCCAGAACGGCGTTAGCAGAGCCATAGTCTAGATATGCTATAACAATATATAAATCTTTTCCTTAATTTTAAAAATTATTCAAATACTTCATATTTGGTCGTTGGGGTTATTTCTCCCACCAGATTCTCTCTAACAAGTTTCTTAGCTTCCTCCAACTCGTAGTTGCCTAGGAGCCACATGATTTTAACGAGCGCAACTTCAGGAAGCATGTCCTCTCCTTCTATTACTCCAGCTTTGAGAAGGTATCTTCCGGTGTCGTAAACCCTGTCGCATATCCTTCCCCAGAGGCACTGAGATGTCATAACGACCAAACTATCCTCGGCAATCCTCTTTATAGTGTCAAGCCAGTCCGTTGAGACGTGTCCTAAGCCTGTTCCCTCCAAAACGAAACCTCGGTATTCTTTGTCGTAATAGTAGTCGAGTATATCCGGCCCAAGCCCGGGAAAGAACTTGATCAGCACGACCTTCTCGTATAACCTATCTCTGAGCTCAAGCTCCCTTTCTCCCCTCTTAAACCTATCTTCGACGAACCAAGTGATAGAACCAGAAGGATAATCTACCTTACCCAAAGGTGGGAAGTTTATAGATTTGAAGGCATCTCTTCTTGACGTATGGCACTTTCTAACCTTAACGCCACGATGAATGTAGCAGAAGTCATCGCTCGTGGTTCCGTGCATAACGACAACGACTTCCCCTAAATCGGATGTTGCCGCCTTTGCAGCGCAGAACAGATTCATAGCGGCATCGCTTGAAGGACGATCGCTACTTCTCTGAGCTCCAACCAAAACTATCGGAACGGGAGTTGAGAGTATAAAGGCTAAGGCTGAGGCGGTGTAGTGCATCGTATCCGTTCCATGTGTGATTATTATTCCATCGTATCCCTTCTTTATCGAAGAATAGATTTCTCTTGCGAGTTCTATCCAGTTTTGTGGCTTCATGTTCTCGCTGAGGATATTATAGAGAAGCATGGCATCCACGTTGCATATCTCAAGCAACTCTGGAACATCGCCAGCTATCTCCTCAGCCGTGAACTGGCTTGTAACTGCTCCGGTTCTGTAATCTACCCTGCTCGCTATCGTTCCGCCAGTAGAGATTATCTTAACGTTTGGCAATCCTTCTCTCTTTACGAGTTTTGGCGTTGGGAAAGAGATCGGCTTTTCTTCTATAACGTCTATTATCTCGTAATCCTTAAAACCGACGTTGTAACCGTTGTCCAATTTTAAAACCAGACAATCGGTGAAGGAGGGCATCACAATTCCTTCGAAAATTCTACCTTTGGCCTTAACTCTGACTCTCTTTCCCTGAAGTTCCATAAATCGAATTTTATGGCTCAACTTTTAAGCATTTTTGATATCGTAGCTCGAAAGATTCATCATAATGAGGACAAGCATTTTTAGAATTTATTGTAAAAAGAAAGATTTATATTTATTAACGATCATTGCTATACTATGGGTAAGCTTTTAATCGTTCAAACAAAGATTCCAAGCGATAAGGTTGAGGAGCTTAAGCTCAAAACCGGTAAAAGCACTATCAAAGAGGCTTTGAGCGAGGCGGTCTATCACTACCTTTATTGTCCTTTAGCAAATAAGATCGACGAAAGCATCGAGAGGTGTAAGAGGGGTAGGAAACCGTTATATCTTAAGGAGATATCCGAAACTCATGGATCTGAGTAGGGAAGAGGAGAGGTTACTCGAATCCGACAATCCGACGATAGCCAAGTGCATGGAGATTTTGGTGGCCTTGGGTGAGATATTCGGAGCCGATAGGCTGATTCCAATAAAATCTGCCCACATTTCTGGAATTTCATACAAGAATATTGGAGAGGAAGGTCTTGAATGGTTGAAAAATCTTAATGCGAAGGTTCGCGTCAGAACAACACTAAACCCAGCCGGAATGGATCTCGAAAGATGGAACGAAATGGGGTTGGATGAGGGTTTTGCGAGAAAGCAGATCGAGGTTCTCAAGGCCTTGGAGAGTATAGGTGCTGAACTCACGCTCACGTGCACACCTTACTACATCCACAGACCATCTTTTGGTGATCATTTGGCTTGGGCGGAATCCTCGGCTGTGGTCTATGCCAATTCCGTGATAGGAGCGAGGACTAACAGAGAGAGTGGAATAAGCGCATTAGCTTCGGCTATAATCGGTAAAACCCCTCGCTATGGATTACACATTAAGGAAAACAGAGTTCCAGCAGTTCTCGTGAAGGTTAAGGGTGACCTGAATCCCTCCATGGTGGGTTACAAGCTTGGAAACGAGATCGACGGCATTCCGATATTCAAGTTTGACAGAAAGCTCAGTGACGATGAACTAAAGCAGCTTGGAGCCTCTTTAGCTTCAACTGGCAACGTTGCGATGTTTCATGTTGTAGATCAAACTCCGGAATGGAGGGACTTTGAGATCCCGAGGGAGAAGATCGAGGTGGACAAGGCTGAAGTGGAAGATGACTGTGAGCCTGATTTAATCGCTTTGGGATGTCCGCACCTCTCGGCCAATGAGATAATTGAAATCGCGAAGATAGTTGAGAAATACGGGAAGCCAAAAAAACGTGTTTGGCTCTTCACATCGAGGCATGTTTACGAAAATCTGGATAATTTGATCAAGAGACTTGAAGGGAAGGGTATAAAGGTCTTTAGAGATACGTGCATGGTCGTTTCTCCGGCAACGGAGAGATTCGAATGTGTGATGGTGAACTCCGGAAAAGCTTTAACGTATCTCCCGAAACTCAGAAAGGTTAAGGCTGTATTCGGTTCAACGAACGAATGTTTGAGGAGGGCCTTTGAATGAGAATCGGAGGAAGAATAATTTCGAGGGGCGTTGCGGAAGGTGTAGCGATAGTGAGCAGAAGAAAGTTCTCGTTTTTGGGAGATGTTGATGTTGAAACTGGAGTTGTTGTAGCTGAGGACAGCGACATCTGCGGAGAATCTATTGCCGGCAAGATCTTCGTTTTTCCGACGGGAAGGGGTTCTACGGTTGGGACGTATGTCCTGCTGAGGATGAAGAAGAAAGGAACAGCTCCAAAGGCGATAATCAACGTTGAGACGGAGCCGATTATAGCTGTGGGAGCGATTATAGCCGAAATTCCGCTCATAGATAGACTTGAAGTGGATCCCTTCAAAATCATTAAATCCGGTGACCGCATTAAAGTTGACGCAATAAACGGATGGGTTGAAGTCTATGGAGATCGAAAAGATCAGGTCGAAGCTTGAGGAGGAGTTCGTAGTCTACGACGTTGAAGTGCTCGATGATGGCGTTAGGTTTTACCTTCATCCTAAATTTGGTAGCGTAAGCAAAGAACTTAAACTGTTCTTAACGGAATTGGCCGGGAGATACTCCGTCGAATTCAGGGAGAGATATGGAGAATTGGTTTTGGAGATCAGAGAGGCGAAGAAGGAAAGAATATGGATAAACATCATACTGTTGATCGCTACATTCTGCTCAACGACGCTTATGGGCGCCATGATGTTCGAGAAGTTTGATATAAAGGGAGGAATTATGTTCTCCTTAGCGGTGATGTTCGTATTGGGCAGTCACGAGATGGGTCACTACTTCGCTGCAAGAAGGTGGAACATGAGAACTTCGTTGCCATACTTCATACCGTTCCCGACGATAATCGGAACTCTGGGAGCGATAATAAAGCATAGAGGGCCAATTCCGAACAGGAAGGCTCTGTTTGATGTTGGGGTTTCTGGGCCGTTGGTTGGGATAATCGCATCGATCATCGTAATCTTAATCGGGTTTAGCATACCCTTTAGGCCGGGCAAGATTGGAGAGGCTATGATCGTCTTAGGTTCACCGCCCCTCTTCGAATTGCTCGCGAGGCTTGTGGGATACGAGGGTCGCTTCATCCATCCGATAGCCTTCGCCGGCTGGGTTGGACTGTTCGTAACGTTTCTAAATCTGATTCCGGTTGGACAGCTCGACGGTGGACACATATTGAGAGCGATGATAGGTAAGAAAGCTGAGATAGTTTCGAGGACGATGCCGATCGTTTTAATCAGCGTAGGCTTTTTAGTAAGTTATCTATACAATACTTCGGACTCCATCTGGATATTCTGGGGCTTCATAACGTTGTTCTTCTCGATGCATCCCCATCCCGAACCTGTTGACGATGAAACACCACTAGATATGAAGAGAATGATGTTAGGAGTTTTCACGTTCGGTTTGGCTCTGATGTGTTTCACTCCAATCCCATTTAGAGTCGTCACTTAGGTCTCGCCGCAGAAATTTAAATCACGCATCCGATCGATGGAGATGTCGTATTGTGCACAACTTCAGCATCAACAGTGCATCATTACCACACAATTGGTTCAATCTCTTAAGCTCTTCTTTCTCCTTCTCGCAACCCTTACTTCTCCCGTCTCCTTCGAAATCAACTCGTATAGTATCGCCTTATCCTTACCTTCTGCTGGCCTCAGCAATCTGCCCAAGCGTTGGATGAACTCCCTTGAGGAGCCAGTTCCGCTGACTATTATTCCAACGTTTGCGTCGGGCACATCTATTCCCTCATCGAGCACCTGACTGCTTACTATTGCCTTGAACTTACCTTTTCTGAAGCCTTCGAGAATCAAATCTCTCTCCTTCTTGTCCGTTTTATGTGTAACGGCTGGTATCAAGAAAGCTCTTGAGATAGTGTAAACCAAGTCGTTGTATCGAGTGAATATTATGATCTTGTCGTTTCTATGCCTCTCCAAAAGCTCCTTGAGTTTCTTCAGCTTGTTCTTCGAGTTGAACGCGATTTTTCTTGCCTCGTCCCATGATTTCAGAGCCTCATACGCTTTTTCGTCCAATCCAGTCAACATCACAATCTTTCTGAAATCCTCGACATTTTCAAGCCTTATACCCTTGGAAACTATGTATTCCTTGAACACCTTTGCTTTCTCATTGTATCTCCTCTTTTCCTCCTCACTCAGCGGAACGAATATCCTCCTAACCTCATACCTCGCAAGATACCTCCCAGCGAGATCGTCTGGCTTGAGCTCAAATACTATTCCTCCTATGAGATCCGGCAGAAGTGAATGTAGCCCATCTTCTCTTTCGTAAACGGCTGTTAATCCCAACCTGTATGGTGCCATCGACATCTCCGCAATCTGTCGGTAGCTCTCAGCCGGCAGGTGGTGACAGTTGTGCACTATAACCCCGTTGGCAATGTAGCTGTGATCTTCTGCAACCGTTAAATCGTAAACGAAATCTTGTATTTCATTGAAGGAATAACAAACGGCTTTATCAACTTCACAACTCTTCTTAAACTTTCCTTCTTCTGGATGCATAGAATCCATTCTTTGTGTTGATAAATCTTTGAATCTACATTCCACCTCAATTTTAGCCAATTCTGAATCAATTTTGCTTCGCTTTTCGATATTTTCCCGAGAGATATCCTTAAGATGTTTTGGTTCCTCGAACCATCGTCCATGATCCACGTTGCTAAGGCTATCGGATGGTTTATTTCCTTTAGCCACGATTTGTTTATAACCTTCCGTCCGTTGGGATAAGCGATTTTGTAAAGCTCCGTTAGGCATGGCAAACACATCGTTTGAAGAACAACAACATTCTTTCCATATCCTCCGTTCTTTTCGATTTTCGGTTTCTTCTTTGGTGTAATATTTTTTAGGATGGAGTATTTCCACATAACGTATTCGTATTGGTTTGTAGAGTGTCTCACCACCAGCCTTGCATTCTTGCTTCTCTTGTTTGGCAATGTCAGATACCCATCTCCAAGTGTCGTTCCGAGTATGAGATTTTTTTGTTCCTCTGTTAGCTTTATTTCCATCCTCCATGCTTCCCTTCGCTCCATAGCCTCTTGATGAACTTTCTTCCATCGCTCTGGGTTTGTCTTCTTCAAATGGTGCTTTCTGGCAATATCCGCATTCCTCTGAGGATTCACATGAACTGTATTTACATGTCCTCCAAGGGCATATACGTTCGGAAATGTTTTGAAGCAGTATGGACACTGATAAGGCTGAAGTTTTATATTGTGCTTGTTTTTCAGATGTTTCCTCACTGAAGAAACTTCCTCTCCACAAATCGGGCAAAACTTTTTCATTAATCTTGTAGAGTTCATCTCCTTTATCTAAGTCTATCGCCTCAACCCATCCTCTATTCGTTAGAAATCTGTGATCCTCCGTACACTTTATTTCCGTTCCATCTTCGAGAACAACCCTCACAAGCCTCTTCATTAGAGGAATTTTATGCCAGCCTACAACAGGCTTGAAACGTCCTCTATGCGTTAGAACTCTTACGTTTAATCTGTTTTCCACTATATATCCAATTGGTAGCCATCCAATATCCGTTAAAACAGGAGTGTCATAGGTTAGACATTCGTCAAAAATGATCAAAAGAAATTTGTCTCCCAAATATTCGGCATTTATGTATGCGGAATCGTATGTTGTTACAGTTATCGGCTTGAGCTCCTTCTTCCTTCCCGAAAACTCTCCAACAAACTCTTTACCAAAAATCGACAACCTTTCTTTCCACTGCTCGAGCAATGCGAGAGTTGGGACTACGATCAGCGTTGCAACGCTCAAATCGTTTATAATCTTCAAAGCTATGTGAGTCTTTCCAGATCCGGTTGGTAAAACGACGATACCTCTTTTATCTGCCATCCACCTTTTTGTAGCCTTGGTCTGGTAATCTCTAAGCTTTATATCAGCATCAAAAATCGGAGCTGGGATAACGTTGTCTGTAACGTGATCTTCGAATTCGACGCCAGAGTTTTTTAGGTAGTCTACTATGTCCCTATATTTGTAAGCTAAAGCTCGGTAACATCCACTTCTGCCATCCCACTTCGCATAAGGAACGTGAACGTTACCTTCGATCCTTATCGTTCCCCTTTCATAGCTAAGCTTCGCAAACACTTTCGAACTCTTCGGCAGAATTGCTACTTTTTTCTTATGGTCGGCATCGTGATAGTTTAAATACCTCACAAACGGTGCTACATTACCACTCTCTAAAATTTTATAAAATTTTAGAATTTTTAATCCAATAAATTTTTATCTTAAACAATCAAAGTTTTGTAATGACAGTTTTTTAATCCGCGATTCAATTAGCGTCGTGCTACCTAAAGAGTTGCTTGAAGTTAAGAGGAGTGGAGGAATGATATTCCCAAAGTTTGCCAGCTTGAGTGATGTAAGGTTGGCGGAGAAGGTTATCGAGGTCTATAGACTCTGTTTGGGAAAGAAGCTGAAGGTCGTTCAGACCAACTTGAGAAAGATCGAAGATGCGAAAAATTACAGGAAAGTTAGAGGTTTTTCCAAGCTGATTGAGAGAGAGTGCAAGTTTGAGAGGGCTACGAAGTTGGATCCCCTTTCCGTTAGGATGTTTCTGTTTGAACGAGGATTTGTGACATCGTTGAGCGAGCGGAGAAGAATAATCAAAGAAGCTTCGGAACACTTCGGAGTGAGCGATGAGGAGATCGAAAGGGCTATGTTTGCCGATGTCGAGGAGGAGAACATTCTTAAGGAGATTCCTAACATTACACCGGAAGAGCTGATAAAGCGTTACAATCTGTCCCTTCTTCAGACTACAGTTTTCAACTCTTTGAGGTTGACGTTTTGGATCTCATCGAACCACAAAAACGTGTTTCGTAAGATGAAGTGGCTCGGGCTTATGTATGAGCTTCACGAGAACGATGGAAAACTTTTGGTCAGCTTAACGGGAGCGGCATCCATCCTAAAGATGACGAGGAAGTATGGAACTTCGATGGCCAAGCTGATCCCCGAAATCATAAAAGCTAAGGAGTGGTGGATTCGTGCGGAAGTGTTGGACGAATACGAACGCAGAATATACTTCTTAGAGATCTCTGACCGATTCAGATCTCTGTTCCCGCTTGAGTATGAGGAAAGGGTAGACTACGATTCGTCGCTTGAAGAGGAGTTTGCGAGAAGAATAAAGTTTCTGCTCAACTGCGAAGTCGTTAGGGAGCCGGGAGTGATTAAGTCCGGCAGATACGCTTATATCCCCGATTTCCTAGTAAGAAAGGGTGAGAAGGAAGTTTACGTCGAAATAGCCGGGTTCTGGACAGAAGAATACGTGAGAAGGAAACTTGAGAAAATCGCAGAAGCAAACATTCCTCTCATACTGATAGTTAGGGATGATTTGGCATTGAACAAGCCGAAAGGTGTTTTAGATGTTGTTGTTATAAGAAAGGGGAAGATCCCCTATAAGGATGTTCTTCGGAAGCTCAAGCAGTATTTGGGCTGAAGTGAAACGATGGAGATCTTAAATCGGTGAAAAATAAAACTCTCATCGATGATATTCAAAAGTTGAAGGATATCGTCAGACGGTGAAAATATTTAAATAGCCAACCGCAAAGCTCGATATCATGATCTGGCAGGGCAGGAGTAGGAGAAGCTACACTGGCAAGCTCCTCAGACCTCACAGGAAGAAGAGAAAGTATGAAATGGGAAGACCACAGGTAGAGACGCTTATCGGAGAGAGGAAGATCAAGAAGGTCAGGGTTAGAGGTGGAAACTACAAGATAAAGCTCTTCAGAGATCAGTTCGCAAACGTTTACGTGCCTAAGGAGGGCAAGGTCGTTAGAGCTGAGATAAGGAGGGTAGTGGAGAATCCAGCCCACGTTCACTACGCGAGAAGAAACGTCATAACGAAAGGGGCCATAATCGAAACTTCAATAGGCTTAGCAAGGGTTACCAACAGACCGAGTCAGGAGGGAATCATAAACGCCGTGCTGATAGAGGAATCCTCTTGAACTCTTCGACATTTTTTCGTTCATTTTTGCTTTCGTAATCGAAAGTGATTTAGATTTCATTCTCTATTGTTGTCATGTGGTTAATAATTGCGGAGAAGGACAAAACTGCAAGGAGAATCGCTCAAATTCTCTTCAAGGATTTTAGAAGGCTGAACCGTTACGGTGTAAACTTCTACTTCTCCCCATCGAATCGAGCTTACGTTTTGGGTCTGAAGGGGCACATCGTCGAAGTGGATTTTCCTCCAGAATACAACGATTGGAAGCGAACCCCCCTAAAATCCCTTCTTAGAGCTAAATTCGTTTGGAAGGTGAAGGAGAAGAACATAGCGAAACTATTGATCGATCTCGCCAAGGAGGTAGATAGAGTAACGATAGCAACGGATTACGACAGGGAGGGTGAGCTGATAGGCGTTGAAGCTCTCAAAATAATTCAAAAGGTAAATCCAAATGTCAGAGTGGATAGGGTTCGGTTCAGTGCGATAACTCCTGCTGACATAAAGCGAGCCTTTGCAAATCCTGTTGCGGTCGATTACAACTTGGCAAAAGCTGCCGAAGTCAGGCAAAAGGTCGATTTGATTTGGGGAGCCGTGCTTACAAGACTGCTCTCGCTCTCAGCTGGAAAGATTGGCAAAGACTTTCTGAGCGCTGGTAGAGTTCAGTCCCCAACGCTTAGGCTTATAGTTGAGAGGGAAAGGCAGATTCAAGAGTTCAAATCTAAGAAGTTCTGGGAGATCTACATTAAGGTTAAGGGGGTTGAAGCCAAGCTCGATAAGAGATTCGAAAGCAAAGAGGAAGCTCAAAAGGTTTTAGCATCTGTAGGAGACTTTGCTAAGGTCATAAAGTTCGAAAAGAAGAGGGTTGAGGAAAACAAGCCCATTCCATTCAACACAACCGAATTCCTCAAGGAAGCTTCGCGCTTCATGAATCCCGATAAGGCCATGCGGATAGCGGAAGAGCTTTACATGAGTGGATATATCTCATATCCGAGAACGGACAACACCGTTTATCCTCAAACGCTAAACCTGAGGGGTCTCGTGGAGATGTTTCTCGGCTCAGAATTTGACAGAGAAGCGAAGCTCGTTCTTACTGGTGATATGGTTCCTTCCAGAGGAAGAAAGGAGACGAAAGATCATCCTCCAATACATCCCACCGCAGTGGCTTCGAGAGATCAGCTGAGCAGAGACGAGTGGATCATTTACGAGCTCGTTGTTAGGAGGTTTTTAGCTTCGCTAGCTCCAAAAGCTGTTTGGGAGATTAGGAGAGTAGAGTTCTTAGCTAACGGACTGACCTTCAGAGCGTCTGGCAAAAGGCTGATTGAGAAAGGCTGGAGATCTATTTACACATACATTCAGGCTGAGGAGAATCTAATTCCAGAATTCAAGCCAGAGGAGATCGTCAAGATCGAGGCCAAAAGGATAGCGGAGAAGAAAACTAAACCACCTCAAAGATACACCACCGGAAGGCTGATCAAGCTCATGGAGAAGTTGGGCTTGGGAACGAAATCAACGAGACACGAGATTATTAAAAAACTGTATAGCAGGAGATACGTTTACGGAAACCCTCTCAAGCCGACGAGCACGGCATTCGCTGTGATAGAAGCTCTGAAGAAGAATGCTGAGCTGATAACTTTGCCAGACATGACCGCAAAACTTGAGGAGGACATGGACGCGATAGCTGAAGGAAAGCTCGATGAAAAGAAAGTTTTGCTTGAATCCGTGAAGTTTCTGGACAAGATCTTGAGCGATGTAAATACAGAAGAGTTGGGCAAGAGTTTGAGGAATGGGATCGAGGAGGACAGAAGGAAAGAGCTTGAGAAGAACTCTCTCGGGAAATGTCCGAAATGTGGAGCTGGGGAGCTCGTTGTTAAGAGGGTTGAGAAAAGGTTCGTTGGATGCACGAACTATCCGAAGTGTGACTTCTCATTACCTCTGCCTCAGAAAGGCAGAATTTACATAACATCGAAAATTTGCGAAAAGCATGGATTGAAAAAGATAAAAATAAGGACGAAAGATGGAACTTGGGATTTTGGCTGTCCTTATTGTAATTATCTTAACTGGAAAGAAAAGAAGAACGCTACTTGAATATTTGAAAAATACCTATGTAGTCTGTGTATAGTTTTGAATCTTCGTAACCGTTTTGAACTATGAGTATGGTCATTTCACCGTTTTCTATATAATCTCCAAGATTTTGGGGGTATACAACCGCTGGGACCCATCCTAAGCTTGAAGATCCTGAATACCCTATGAGTTCATATTTGCTCGTATTGTAGTTCCAGACGTATATCGAAACCCCATCAGCCGGTAGCCACTTAGACTTGCCACCTCCGCCACTCCAAATGTATCCTGTTCCGTTGCCATACCAGAAGATCTCTGTTGATATAACGTTTTCCGTGCTAAGTCCTGTGAATACGAATTTTTGGGCGGAGTAGTATCCATAGGGTGCTACACTTATCAGATAATCGTCATCGACGCTTTTTATGGGATCGACGCTCGCGAACTGTGTGTTCGGTATTATGTCATAGGTGGTCGGTGGATTTGTGTCTGTGTAGTTACCGTAAGCTGTGACAGTAGTTGTAGTCGTGTTAGCATCGTAAACAACGCTCGTTACCGTTCTACCGGATGTTGCGGGTATTGTTATGAGATATTTTACCCATCCAAACGATGCGCTGAAGTTAACTATAGCGCTTCCGGTTGTTGCTGCAACGTATGTCGTAAAAGATTCTCCGTTTGAATTAGTGTAGGTAGTGTTATATAGTATGTATCCGACGCCATTAAGTGAAACGTTTATTCTCAAACCTCTTACCGGATTGTTGAACCTGTCGAGAACCTTGACTCCTAAAACAATAGATTCACCGACTTTCAACGTGTAGTTTGTCGTAGGATTTGTTGGAATTATTCTATAAGGTTTAAGCAAGCTTTCGTATTGTTGAAGATTTTCATATTGCAAGACGGTAATAGAAACGCCTTTGAACAGCAGAGCGTAGGATATCTCAAGCTTCGTTGAATTTGGGTAGTGTATTATTACGGTATTATTCCCTACCAAGCTGACGTTGTATCCTATCTCTTCAAGATTGTGTTTGATATCGTTCCAGTATTCTGGACATGAGGTTTTAAATTCAACCGTAACGTTTCTGACGACAACGAATCCGCCGTAGGAAATCGGAACGATTGCTACATCCACGGGCTGAGTGGCCGAGAACGATCTAAAGGTTGCGTTGATCAACGTAATTCTTATTCCGTTTTGGGTAAACATTTGTTGATCTAAAATCGAAAACAAAAGCTCTTCCTGGTTATTCTTTTTCTTAAGCCTAAGAATAGCGGTGTTTTCGAGCATAATTTCGTCGTTTCTATTGTAGAAGTAGTTGGGTATTATTACGATCCTGTTCGAGTAAAATTTGTTATTTCTCTGCACGATCGAACCGTTTGGCAATATCTCCTCATAGCTTATCCTCATGGCAAAACTATCAACCTTTACTGTAGATGCCATCGGTGGAGGAGACATTAGCATCGGATATTTTGGATATCTTATTCCCAAGTCGAGTGTTACAGTGGTTAGTTTGTTGTCTACTATGTCACTGTCGAGTTTCTGTATTTCCTCTACGAGTTTGTTGAGTTTCTTCGTTTCGACATCCTTGCACATGCTAGGGATCATGTAAGCCTGAAGAATGGAAAGAAATATCATTAGTGTTAGCATGAGCAGTATGAATCCGACGAGCACCGAAACACCTTTTTTGTCCATACAATCACCTCAACAGGATCCTGAATACTATATACGTGGCCATCAAAAACACGTAGGCGTGCTTTAAACCGGACTCTATCCTTCCCTCTCCTATAACCCCAGCTATGATTCCCGAAAGTAGTCCAACCATCAGAGATATCTCGAAGAAAACATCCTTAATCGTTGCGAGGTTCATCGTAAATGCTATCGAGCCCATAGCTGTCATGTTGACCGCAAAGGCTGAAAGGAAGCTTTTGATGACGATGTAAACGACGAACAGAAATATGAATATCGACATGTAGGTTATTATTACGTATGTGAACATGTAGTTTCTGATCTTCTTCGAGAATTTAACCTCAGAATCAGCATACCTTGCAACGGTTATGAAAGCATCCTTATACGTTGGAGATACCTCCAAAGCTTTCGTTATTATTGGAATTATCTTCGTAATAAGGTCGCTCCTTATCCTCAAACCCAGCACAGTGAAAGCCTTGTGAATTGTGGTTCCCCATTCGATCCTCTTCTTAACCACGTTGATCTCCTTCGAAATTATTCCAATTTCAGAAGCTGAGAGAACCTTTAGGGCTTCGAGTATGTTGAGTCCAGCCTCATTTAGAACTGAGAGCTCTCTAAATATATTTGGAATCTTCTCCTCGATCTTTCTGATCGTTCTACTCCTGAGTTCGACCAACACTATCAGAGGAATTGCGACGGCTGAGATCGTCAAGATAACAGTCCTTTCAAGGGTGAGAAATTTTGAAGCCATGACGAATGTGAGTATCGCTATCAAAGCAAAATGGAAGCTGAGTATTCTAAACCGGAGTGTATAAATCGTCTTCTCCTTAAATGGATAAACTACGATTTTCTTAAACTTTTTTAAATATCTCTTGAGCAAATCAATCTTAAAAGTTCCCGCCCTTTCACTTCTCACACCTACTATCGGCCTTTCAACGTCCTCTAGTTCCTCTTCTATCTTTACTCTCGGCGTTGGTAGGCTTGATCTGATCAGATACACGAAAGCTACGGTTGCAGTCGGAAGGACGAATGCTATCGCAAGCCTGTAGAGATTTATTACGTTTTCTCCGATTAGTTGCATGACTACGAGAACTATGAGCAGGAATAGGGGTAGGAGAACAAATATGGCGATGTAGACTTCGGCCATTATTCCCAAGAAGTCGATATAGGTTTCGAAGCTGACCTCCTGTTCCTCAAGCAACTCTTCAGACTTTCCCCTTAAAAAGTCGGTGAGCTTACCACCACTGCTCATTATAAATATCAGATCATCCAAAAAGGCCGATAGTTTCTCGCTTGGTGTTGTGTCCCTAACGAAACGCATGCTCTCGAAGAGATCGTGCTTAAACTTCTCAACCAAATCGACTACGATCTTGAACTCCCTGCTGAGCTCTCCGCACATAACCTTAGATTCAGCTATGCACTTGATGATATCGTAAATCCTGACTCCTCCAACAGCCATTCCAAACATCATGTTTACGGCATGGGGCAGATACAGTTCGATCTCGTTTTTTCTCCTCATAGCAACAAAGTAAGGATACGTCAAAACGAGATATTGAACGAACTTGAAAGATATTACTCCGAACAGCAAAGCTCCCAACGTTACGTATGCAATGTTAAAGATTCTGAAATTTTTAACCATAATTTCGGGAGGAATTATCCGAGATAGGAATGGAGTTATTTCTCCGAACGGAATAAGCATCGTGAAAATCAGAGCACCCAATATCGCGCCGACAATGGCCGAGATCGTAGAATATAGAAACGCCAGAGCGAGATATTTCTGGGTCGTTACCGGCATCCTTGCCCGGACTATTGCTTTAGAGAGATCCTCGAACTTTTCGGGCTTCTCTCTTATCAACTTACTGTATCTGCGGATTAGAGCTTTCAACACTCATCACCTCTTCGAATGCCTTTTCTGGACTCCTATAATACTCGTGGATGAGCTTCGTAACGGCCTTATAATGCCTGATTCCTTTGGAATCCATGAGTTCCAAGAATTCCTTTCTCCTCTTCAGCTCCTCTAAAACCTCGAACGGCTCTATTCCTATTATCTGAGCTATCTTCTCAAGTTTCTTTGAGTCTCCAACTTGGACGAACTTATCTTCAACCGGATCCCACCTGAAGAGAGGATTTACAAGCAGATTCTTGTTGGCTGGGTCAATTCCAAAGATTTCGTTGACTTCTCTTGCCCTCCTCTTTCTGATTCCCCTCTTGACCCACATGAACTGGACGATTACAGCATCCAAGAACTGGATCATAACCCTTGGAACGTTCAACGGATCGTTTTCAAGCCTATAAACGAGCTGATTGACGTCTCCAGCATGCAGTGTGGAGTAAGAAGCGTGTCCCGTGCTCATAGCCTGAAACAGAGTTTGTGCCTCCTTGCCTCTAACTTCTCCGACTATTATGTAGTCCGGTCTCTGCCTCAGAGCCGCTCTTAGCAGATCATACATGTCTATTTCGTGCCCCTCCACTCCCATCCTCGTAACTTCGGCTATCCAGTTCTCGTGATATAGCTGAATCTCCCTCGTATCTTCAATTGAAATGACCTTAGCTTCGGGTGGAATGAACATCATAAGAGCGTTCATCGTAGTCGTCTTTCCTGCAGCGGTTTCTCCGATAACCATAAAGCTCATCTTGTTTTCGACCAAAAGCCAGAAGTAGGCCAATATTGCGGAGTTCATAGTTCCAAATCTCATGAGATCTATAGGCGTGAAGGGTTCTGCTCTGAATTTTCTGATCGTAAAACTGCTACCCCTCGTTGTAATTTCGGTTCCGTAAGTGGCCTGCAATCTGCTTCCGTCTGGCAGCGTAGCGTCGATGAGTGGATTTGCATATGAGATGTGTTTTCCAGATTTCTGGCAGAGCAAAAGGACGAGAGAGTCGAGTTGATCCTTAGAGAACTTAACGTTCGTTTTCATACTACCATACTTTCTATGAAAGACGTATATCGGGATATCGTAACCGTCGCATGAGATGTCTTCCAAATAAGGATCGTTCATGAAACATTCCAAAGGCCCAAAGCCAAAGAAATCTCGGAGAAGAAAGTAGAGGATTTTGAGGGCGAAATCGCTCCGTATCTTTATCGCGTATTCGTCCATGAGCTCATCCAGAGTTTCCACGATTAGTTTTATCCTCGCCTCGATAGTGGTGTCGTATTCCTTCAGAACGAGCAACTTCTTCAGATCGTTATATAGGATTGTCATGAGTTCGTATTCATCTTCCGCGAGCTCAGGCTCTATAACGTAGTATATCTGCTGTAAGGTGTCCAAGTTTTTCCTGATCTGAACTTTTAGGAACTCTGGAACAATCCAGTAATCGTCAACGACCTCTTCGTTTTCTGGAATTTTTATCTTTAATATCGGCTTTTTGAATTCCTCGTAAATCTCAAGCAGAATTTTATAGTGTTCTGGTAGTGAGATCTTAAGCAAATCTGTAGCCATTATAATTATAATGGTTACCAGTTTTAAAAAATGTATCGTAAAAAATAAAAGTTTAAATAAAAATTAAGAGGGGGTTACGGGTTTTAATCGCACTATAAACCATGCTACATCTGTCTTGGTGACATTTGTTCCATCGGTTGCGTATGCTTCTATAAGGTATTCTCCTGCCGTGTTTGGTATAAATGTAGCATTAATGGTAACATTTGCACTAGTGCTGATATTTACTCCGTTTACTTTGATCCATCCATCAGTTCCATTTATAATCTTGACACTTATAAATGCTGGCTGTCCAACATAAACGGGCTTAGACACATTCTTGCTGAAGTCAATCGTAAGACTTGACAGTTCCATCGTATTGGTGACGATTGGATGTGGTAACTTATCTACCGTCTGATTATCTCTAACCTCAAATCTCGTTTGACCGATCTTAGTTCCGTTGGCATACCAAGTAACTTCGAACCATTCCGTAGAATTGTTATGCGCAAAGTTATATTGCGGAATTACTGCGAATATCCACGTAGTTTCGTTAATTCTGACGAATGATAGGACGGCCTTATTTAGGACGTCTGATATTGTTACGTTTGGTGATGTATCCGTTATCTCAAAGCTTACATCGCTTGGTGGTGGTATAACCGTTATTGGCACTTTTATTAACTCACCTTCTGAACCGGTAGAGAGTGGAGGAACACTAACGGTTATTGGAACGTTTAGAACTGTAATATCAACGCTCGTGCTGTTCGCTCTGCCGTCTGCACTTAGAACATCGAACGTAATCTTTGCTGTGGTATTCTGATCTACATAGTTGTAGAACGGAGTCCACTTCATTACCCATGCGGTGCTGTTGATGGGCTTTAGTTCAACTTCGCTGTTAGTATCAGTTATGCTTGGATTCGCAGAGTATGAAACATCTGCAATAGTATCGTTTGCCGTAATGGTTATACTGACTGTTTCCATCTCCCTTATTTCAGTCATGTTGGGTTTGGCAGTTACTATGAACGGTGGAACGTTTTGAACATTCAAAACCTTGATATCAACACTCGTGCTGTTGGTGAGGCCATAAGTGCTCACCACATCGAACGTTATCGTTGCAGTTGTATTCTCGTCTATGTAATTGTACAACGGTGTCCAGCTAAACACAGCCGTATTACCGCTTACCGTAATCTCTACCTTACTGTTTGTCGTATCGATCTCTGGAACTGCAGAATACATTACATTGCTAATCGGATAGTTCGCAGTTATCGTTATATTTACTGTTTCACCCTCCCAAATTGTATCCTTGTCTGGAACGGCATTGACGATTAAATTGCCAGCGAAGTTCATGATTACTTCGAAGGTCTGATAATCGTCCTTGAAGGTTCCAAGCGAGAAGTTGTAATACTCATATGTTAGATTACCTATTGCGACAGTCTGTTCTCCAGCTATTGTGGAGTTAACCCAAACCGTAATGCTCGTGTTGCTCTTCAGCTCGCTCCACTGCCAAGAAACGGTATTTCCTACCACTGAAGTCGGAGCCGGGATGGCGTGATCGAACTTAACATTCGAATTGTTGAAGTTCAGAGTCAGTGTTACGTTATAGGCGTATGTAACTATTTCATCGTAAATTTCGTTGTATATCTTTTCCAAATCTTCACAACTTGGAGCGTAATAATATTTTCCGCCCGTTATTTCGGCTATCCTCTTTAGAAGGGTTTCGTTGACGACTCCAAAGCCAATTGTGTATATCACTATTCCCTCATTTGCACATAAAGTTGCTACATCCAATGGACTTGGATAACTATAACCACCATTGTTATTTTCACCATCGCTTAGCAGTATTATTATCTTCTTAGAATCTGGCCTTCCGTTATTCTTTAGCTCACTGTATGCTTTTTCTAACCCTGCTACGATAGACGTAAGCTCGTATATATGAACCATCTTGCATTTGCAACCTCCACAACCACCGCAACCTCCACCACAGCAACCGCAATGTTTGTGGCCATGCTCATCTATGCATATCCAACCGTCCAACGTTAAATTGTCGATTGTATTGTTAATCAATTGCTTGTCTTCTGTTAAGTTTAACTCAATTTTAGTGGTTTCGTTTGATCCTATTCTCACTACAGCACATCTGTCGAAATCCTTTAGCAATCCGACAAAGGATTTTGCTACTTCTTTTGTTGCGTTAATCTTAGTCGGAGGTAACGCTACTACGAGCACCCTCATCTCGGTTCTTGGCTTTCCATGTAGCTTGACGTATATGGTATGAGTTCCAGCTGGAACATCTTCGAATCTGAATCTTGCCGGATCTTCGCATTCGTCGAACCACTCGCATCCTTTACAGCCTCCACAACACCCTCCGCATCCATGATGCCTTTTAACATCCAAAGCTACATCGATTCTATCGCAACCTCTACCGCTGATGTTGTAGTAGTCTTCCAAGGAATAGCTCAATAGAACTTCTACATTTGATGTGTGATCAAGAGTGAATTCGGCTATTGGAACCCATTTTCTGCAACAGCATCCACACTTTTTAGTTATGTTCACCTCCGTTGGCCCGTATATGACCTTGCTGTATCTTTCCATCGAAGGTGAACAATCCATTGCGAGAACAACATCGATTGGCACATGCCCGGTTGTAGGATTAACTGTAAGGTTAACGGTAAAGCTCGAAGGCTTACCGACCTCACCTTGGGAGTATATCGTGCTCGGAACGCTAAGGGTTTCTGCACTCACAACCGATACCATTGCAAGGAGAATAAATGCAATTAGAGTTAGTTTTCTCAATTCAACCACCTCCTATAAACGTGTCCTCGATCAGATATTGCATAGGATTAAAAGGATCGGTTCCGTGCTGAGTTTCGATTATGTTGGGAACTCCATCACCGTCTATGTCTTCATCAACGGCGTTTGGGATCCCGTCTTTATCCTTATCGCCTATCTTGGTTAGACTTCCAAGGGTCACGAACGTCAATAATAACAGTAGAACGAACAGCCATCTCATACTACCACCTTTATCCTCCTACTAATAATTATTATATTGTTATGCTTACTTAAGCCTTTTGTGGGACGGAGACAAAGTAAAAATATTTATAAATTTCGTTTTTTAATAATTGGATTTTGTGGCATTAGTTTGTCCTTGACATCCTCTCGCACTTTAGTGCGAGAGGGGAAGTTTGCAGTCCTCCAACACGGAGGACTGCGGGGTGTGCCAACACCCCGTTATCCCTACCCCAGCTGGGGTTCGGGATTATGGTTAGCTTTTTAGCGATATTCAAACAGCCAACGACGTCGGCATTCATGATTTGGTTACACTTGGAACAGTAGAACAAACCTCTGGTTATTCTTCTACCCTTATTTCCGCAGAACGGACAAACTGATGATGTATAGTTTTCTTTGACCAATTTAACTTTAATTCCGAAGTTTTCAACTGTTGTGGTTAATCTATCGATGATATATCCAAAACTATTGCGTTAGCTTTAGAATTTTTATTGTTATTCTGCCTTATTCCCTTAACAACTCCAACTATAATTTCGCTTCTCTTTTAGAGTTAATTGCATGCCTAAACATAAGTTGTCTCTTTCTGAAGAGTTTTCTAATTATTTTCGTCGTGTAGCGTTTGTTTACTTTCATAGCAATCGATTGATAATAAGCGATTTTGCGAGTCCAATACCACCAATCTGCCAACAAGGGCTTACCTGAAAAAGCGATTGGCTGCTTTTCTTCTTCAAACCAAGTTGTTATGATGTTTATTACTCCTAAATATAATGCTCTCTTTTCGGGGGAGATGCCACTTGGTTGGTTAACCTCAACAGACTGATATGCGTATAACCTCCCCGTTAAGTCGTCGTAGAATATCTCCAATCTTCTCCGTTCTCCTTCCCATTTATTATCTCCCGTTATTCTAATCCTTAAACCTCGGAAAATCAACAACTTCTTCCCTTCCACCTCCTCTATTCTATTAACAGTCTTTTCTAATAACCGTCATCAATTTCCTTCTACCAGTTAGCCTATCCTTCCAATAACAGGGAGGAGAAACCTTACGAATGTAAGAAGGAAGCTTACCTTGCTTCTTTAGTCTAAGCAAGGAGAAAAAGCTTCTCCAAGC
>JAMOPJ010000040.1 GCA_027064525.1 Archaeoglobaceae archaeon | reverse complement strand
GAAGAAAGAGGTTGAAGGCTTTTGCGGGTTATCAAGTTACGCAGAAGCTTGTAGATTCTGCCAAGACGAATGTGGTAGTCATGCATTGCCTTCCAGCTCACAGAGGTGAAGAAATAACTGAAGAAGTGCTTGAAGGGGAACATTCCATCGTGTTTGATCAAGCTGAGAACAGGTTGCATGCTCAGAAGGCTATACTGTTGAAGTTGATTGGGGGCAGTGTTGAGTGACTATTGGATTTTTTCACCAATTGTGACTTTTGGTTCGATTTCAGCGTATTTAAAGTACCATACTTTAATGTAATCAAGTATGTGGTAGTTGTTGGCACCTCCTGTTGCTCCTCCAATTCCGAAATAGCCGTATCCAAGTTTTTGAATTGGAATATTGGTTAAAATTGTGGTATCGTCAAGTTTGATCTCTTTAACATACGTATAATCGCCAGAAATTGTCATATCGATAGTGTGCCATCTGTAGTCTTCTGTTGCGGGTGTGCAGTAATAGTTGTTATTAGGTCTTGGATAACCACCTGAAAAAGTGTTCGTTCTTGCAATTGCTACGTATCTACCGCCAAAGCAAGGATCATTTCCACCGTTATCGTAGTTATCTAACTCCAAAGCCCATCCATCTGAATAATGATTGTAGGACATCAATGCCAACGAACCTCCCGCACTGCATCTTCCATCAATTTCGTAAGGATTAATATCCTTATCAAATCCAAATGCCATTCCATCTGCTCTTTCCCAAAAAGAAGTACCTCTACCAGCTTTAAATTTAAATTCAACCTTAATGGGATAACCCCTAACGTTTGCAAAAGCAAAAGAACCTTTATTATTAACCGCTTTTGTTAAGTAGATCAAACCGTTGGCAGAATCCCACCAAAATTCATTATATGGATCATTTGAATACCTGAATACCACCCACTTGCCATTCGTGTTGGGATTTGTTGAGAAATCATCTTCAAACAAATCAAACACCGCATTAAAGTTGCTCTCTGAAGTGATGTCCCTTCCACTCCAGTAAATAAATATTGTTTTATTTTCTCTCTCACTGAGACTCACCTTAACCCAAAGTACAACGTTGCTGTTATCAATAGACTCGATCCAGAACGGTAACTTGCCTTGTGTCTGGTTGTAAGGATCAATTATTGACTCTGCAACCCTCAAATCTCTACCATCATTCTGTATACCATCAAGGATGCTCCTATCGATAACAATTCTAACCTGAAAATCGTTTAGAGGTTGATTCATCAGATTCTCGATGTAAACTTTCAGAATGTGAACGTCTGGTGGTGTCGTTGTATTTAGCAGTATATCGTGAGAAACGTATGAATTGAGAGCATAAGCGTATATTCTGTAGTAATGTTTTCCAGTAACTATTTGGGAGACCTTGGTTACAGCGTATCCACTCTCATTGGTTGTAGTTCTTGAGGGATTAAATACAACGTTCGAACTGTTTGCCGAGAAAACTACATCGCAACCTGGCAACGGAACACCGTTCGATGTTACTCTTACAACTATCGTTTTTTGCAAATAACCGTCTGTGTACCATCCCTCTGGACACGACAACGTTAAGTTAACGTTACCTCCTCCACCGCCTCCGCCACCAGTCCCTCCGCTAACAACAGATATGTTATAAACAACTGAATTCACACCAGAACTCGAAAACCTTACTTTGTAGCTCCCTTCGGTATCAGATGAAAAAACTGCATAAGCTTCACCATTTGAATCCGTGTATGTTACACTCGGTCTAACTGTTCCACCATCGGAGTTAACGTGAACTTCAGCACCTACAACTGGACTTAGAAACTTATCGATTATCTTAACTCCCAACGTAACACTCTGTCCAGCGTTTATCTGTATGGGATCAATATCCCTGTAAGTAGCCTTAATCATCTTCCATGGCTCGAGGGAGAAGTTATAATCGTAAGACGTGATACCAATTCCGCTCACGATAACATAGTAGTATATGTTGACAGTTGCATTATTTATATGGACAGTTACAACATTTCTGCTTACGTTGTAAGACTTGCTGTAACTGTTTAATCTGTCGACAGTGGTACGCTCGTAACCTAACTTATATAATGTGGAATTCCAGTACTCGGGATAGACACTTTCAAAGCTTATAGTAAGGTTTTTGGCGTAAGCCTTTCCGATTGATACGGGTATTACAGCAATATCTACAGTAGATGTTGTTGAAATCGATTTGAAGTTGGTTGAATTTATGAGAAATATATTAACATTATTATCGACAAACATTTTTTGATCGGACAGAATAAGTGGACGACTATTATTTAAACTCCAAACAAACTTAAATATTGCAGAGTTTTCATAAACTAAGTAGTAATCTGGCTGGGCAAAGTTATTCACAAATATAACAAGCCTTGAAGTGTTATTAATACCCAAATCGCTTGAATTATAGGTACATTGAATAGGATAACTTAGATTCGCGTTGAACGTAATATCCTCCCGTTCACAGTATATAGAAGATGCAAGGGATGAAGGTGTTAATAAGAAAAGATATTTTGGGTAGTTTGTACCCAATTTAAACGTAATTGATATTTTTTTACCAGATACGACTGCATCCCTTACTTCAGAAAGTTTAAATGTAAGGTCATTGATATGTTTCATCTCCACACTTTTCAAAATCGAAGGAATGTATTGTGTTTGAACGACTGATAAGAATATCATACCTATGAGCAGGAGGAGAATGAATCCAACTATTACGGACACACCTTTACCATTCCACACACCTACCAACAATCGAAAACTTAAAAACTGTTACGCCTTGATTATGCTAAGTATGAGAATGTTGATCGCAATAATCGCTATATTTGTAATCTTAACTCCCGTTAACGCTCAGTTTACAGAAATTTACGACAGTAGCACCCATACACTCATTCTTGAAAACAAGACATACTTCAAAATTGAAATTAGCCCAGTTTACAATTACTCATCCCCTATAAATTATCCCGTAAAGAGAATAGTTTACGATCCCGTATCTGGAACTTTTTCGAACACAACGTTGGGAAACGTATCTTTGAAGTACTACGGTATTAACGCTGTTGATATAAAAAATCTATGGAGTAACGGAACTGTTAGTCTTGAAATAAGTTTGGCATACAGAAAAGAACTTATAGATAAAGTTTTTACTCTGGATGAAGGAGAGAAGATAACTCTTCCGAAGGATGTCGATGGTAATCCGGGAATTTACAACCTAACTTTGAAGGTTGGAGATGAGAAGTTTGAGCTTCCTACGTTGGAGATAAGGGCAAAGCCTCAAAGCGTAAAGATTGAGTTCGACAGCGGTAAAGATTACGACGATACGGTAGTAATTGGAGACAACGCTTACGTTAAAATAAACGCTATAGGAGCCACATCGTTCAATTGGGAGATATTGGGCTTAACACCGACACCGAACGGTAGCATTAGCAAGGGATACAATGATGAGGTTTGGATATTAATAAACACAACTTGGCTTCACGATGGATACAATCTAACTCCAAAAACATACTCTTTTCACGTTTCTTGTGATGGCTTGGATGCATATAAGTCTATACCGGTTTCGGAACCACTAATCAGCGTAACTTTGGATAAGCCATCTATAGTTTCTGGAAAAGATATAGATGTCTACATCTACACGAATGCGGTAAGCACGAACTCTGATTTAGACGGAAAACCGAATAAACTTTACTTGGCTATCGTTAGAGGAGTGTACAGCGGTGATGTAAATGTCAGTAATCATACCCTATACCTACCAGACTCAAGCAGGGTTCCCAACTTTATGATGTATAGAAAGGAACGACTCAATTTAAGCCTCAGTGAGGACGGATCTGAATCTTTTAGTTATACAATTGATGCTCCGGGTTTTGAAAATATAACACACTGGACTGTAATAGCTGTGGTAGTTACGGATGACGATAGGGGGACTTCAGATTACTTCTACGGGGTCACATATACTTTCTTTAAGGTTGTTGTGCCTGAAGTAAGCATAAAATCCTACGTTTACGAGCACGGTTCTACATACGAGTCGGATGTTTTTCATAGAAACGACAGAATACAGTTTAAAGGGTACGCTGAACTCCCAGCAAAGGGTGGCTTAATCACCCCAAACTACCTCTACGTATTTGTAGAGGACGGAACTAACTTAGGTATCTCTACGCAGACTTACACACTTTTCGGTCTTAAAGGAACCCTTGAGAAAGTTTATATTTTGGATGAGAACGGTAAATTTGAAACTTCGGTGTGGAAAATACCACCCAATGCAAGCTTCAAGTGTTACAGAGTTTACGCTATAATTACTGCAGATGGAAAACCTCCGAGTGTTGACAATGTTTTGAACATGACTTGGATAAACATATCCGTCGTAAGACCACACATAGAAGTTTACGTTGAAGAAAAAGTGCCACCTGGCTCCACATTAACGATAAACGGTTGGGCGGACTCCAAGTATGTCTATATCTATGCAAGTGATGATGTGTTTACAAACATACCAGACAATCCGAAAGATGCGTTGAAAGTAAGGACAATCAAAGGAGGTGAAGGTTCTAACACATTCGTTCTTGTGGGGTATGTGAAAGAGGACGCGGATGTTGGTGAGTACAGTCTATTCTTTTATGCATCCGATTTAGAAACCTTTAATCCAGAAACGTGCTTAGCCGAGAAAGTCGTTCATTTCAAAGTAGTTCCATTAGACGTAAGTGCAGACAACCTGACGGTAGTGAGAGGAGAAAACGACATTATAACTTTTCATTTAAACGGTGAACTTAGATGTAAGATCAAGTACAAATTTAAGGTTTCCGCTGGGTACACTTATGCAAACTCAACATACCCGTTTGGAATGGTTTACGAAGGTGAGAAGTTTGTCAAGGGAAGGGAGTTTGTCATTCTGATACCGACACATTACAACGAAAACGGTTTGACTACTGAAATGGGATACAAAGCAATTCCAGCTGGTAAGTATCCGCTAAAGCTGTGGATATACTCCAATGCAACTGGAAGATTGATGCTTGAAAGGACGTTTTACGTGAGCGTTGTTGATCCAACATACACCATTTCAACACCGAACGATGTTGTCAACGGTAAGATTGTAGTTGTGAGGGGAGATGATTTAATTCTAAAGATCGAGTCGAATAGAAGATGTCATTACGATTGGGTATTCTTTGCAATTAAAGGTGATATGGGTATTGAGAAGTGTGGATGGGTTTCTGTTGAAAACGGAAAAATCGAACTAAAAATTAACACTGAAGAATTCAAAGGTAGGTTTTTCAAATTCTATCTTGTCGATGCGATGGGTAGTGGAAGAAGAGGAGATGTTGAAACCAAGTTTGACATGCTACCCAAAGATTGCGATATCGTTAGGATGAATGGAATACTCTGTAAGGTTTACAAGAAGAATCCGTATGCGAGGAGTTATATTGGAGATGACGATTTGACGATCGTATTTGAGATAGAAGTTGTTGATAATCAAACTGGGCACTATACATACCTCTTTCCAGCCGTTGATGTAAACAGTAGTATATTTGTTCACAGCGTATACGGTAAGACAAGCGTATTCATGGACTTGAACTTCAACGATGCGAAAGATGAAGACGAACCCTCGATCATCACAAATGGTTCTTGGGTTGAGCTTAAAGTTCCAAGTAACGTTGATTGTGTAAAGATTGTGTCGAACAAACCGATCGTAACATTCTACAGATACTCCGCTGGAAACGGTGACCTGTCGTACGAATATTCGCCATCTTTCGCTGGCAAGGAATTTGTAGTTCCATTCGATGGTTACGCGTACATATCACCAATTCGTAGTTCTCTCGTTGAGATAACCTATAACGGCTCGATTCTTGGAAAAAAGTTCATCGAAATTGGAGAAGTTTGGAAAGTTAAAGTCAGAGGGGGATACGTCATAAAAAGCAGTGAAAACGTTGTCGTAGTTCTTAGATGCTCAGACGAAGACTGCAAGGACAACACATGGGCGGTATCGTTGATTCCGAATTCTTACGCTGGTAGAAAGATAATGATTCCTCCAAGAGTCAAAGTGGACGACATTTACGGTGACTATAAGTATATCAAGCAGTTGGCTTACATAGCTTACACAGACGGAACTTTAGAGGTTGTAGAGCTTTCCGATAAACCAAAGATACTCGATCTTAAAAAGCCTGCAGTGGCATACGTCTTCTACGATGCTTACGTTAGGGACTTTGCTAATCCAGTATATTCTCTCAAACACCACACGTTGGCTTTTAAAGTGTACCCCGTAGATGCAAACGGCTGTATTGGCGTTGCTTTGTCGATGCTATCTCCATACAATGCGGAAATCCTAATCGATTCAAATTACGATGGAATTTTTGAGAACTCAGCTGTGATAGATGGAATTTACAATAGACCTACGAGGACGAGCACCGGTGTTCACACCGTAGAGTTGGGTATGTTTAAGTCCAACAAACCTGTTATGGTGTACAGTGTAGATGTTGAAAAAACGGGTTTATCATACGCATTTACATTAACGGCACCTCAATGTGTGTCGAAGGAGTACTACGAATACTGGTTCCCGCTGATAGTTAACGGTTTAGAGTCAAGTATATACGTTCGTAGTGTTTATGGTGAAACCAACGTCTTTTTGGACTTGAACTTTAACGGTATGAGAGACGAGAATGAACCTTCAGCGGTTGTATCGAACAAATCGTGGTTTAAATTCGATGTCCATTGGGAATGCGTTAGACTCATTGCGGACAAACCAGTCGTAACTTATTATAAGTTCGTCGAGGATGATGTAGCACAGTTCTCTTACTCTCCTGAAAAGGGAAGGGAGTTTGTAGTTCCATTCGATGGATATGCATACATGACGGCAACAGATGCAAGGACGAGGGTTGAGGTCGGAAAAGGCAGTTACACAATCGATGTAGGAGAAGTTTTAAAGGTTTATGTGAAGAAGGGTGATATTATAAAGTCCACCGGTGGTGAAATTTCAGTTGTTCTCAGTAGCTGTGATCCAACATGCGGAAACTGGACTTGGGCTACTTCATTGATACCTACATCGAAATTTGGCAACGAGCTGATGATACCACATTCGGAATACAAGTTTGTTGAAGCCCAATATATCAAAACGACTGTATATATAACGTACATTGATGGAACTGTATTACCGATCAGCGTTAGCAAAGCGAGATTTATTAAAACCGATAAACCAGCTGTAGCTTACGTACTGTTCGATGCATATGTCAGATGTCCAACCACAGACGTTTGTGACAGATTTGTGCATTACTCTTCCGCTTTCAAAGTCTATCCGATTTCAGAACTTGGAACTAAGGGTTTTGCATTCACCGTGCTTTCACCCTTCAACGGAAACGAAATAGAGATTGATACTAACTGTGATGGTGCTTTTGAAGTTAAGAAAATACTCAACAAAGGTGACTTTATAACATGCGATGGTATGTTCAAATCCAGGTACCCAGTACTCGTTTACAGTGCATCTCCAACCAATGCATTTTCGTACGAACCGTTTGAAAAGGGTGTAGTACCAGTGGCGCCTACATTGACCCCCTCTCCAACACCTACTGCCACAGAAGTTACTACTATAACTACTCCCATATCTATCGTAACTGTGCCAGTAACATCAACAACGGGTGGTCAACCGTCATTTGAGGAGCTGATAAAATCGATTGGAGAGTTTGTAGAGAAAATCTTCGAGGGGTTGCGCGATATTTTTTCCCAGCTAACGTCTAAATTAATAATGTTCAGAAGATAAAAAACAGAATTAGCAAAATTATGCAGATTTCTTAGCCAAAACAATCTCAATCGTTGAGACGTTTACCTTTCTACCCTGCTCACTTTCGAGCTCTTCAGTATCTATCTTTATGCTCTCCACATCGACGTTCGGCAAGAATCTGTTTCTGACGATCTCTGCTACATCTACTGCCCTGCTTATAGCCTTTCCTCTCGCCTTAAGTACTACCTTCTCGGCACCCTCATTGAACTGCGTCAATGTGGCAAGCACGTAGTTCATTACTGGCTTCTGTCCGACGTAAACAACTCCCTCCGTCATAGCCTATGCGAGAATGTAGCGTTATTTAA
>JAMOPJ010000039.1 GCA_027064525.1 Archaeoglobaceae archaeon | reverse complement strand
ACTTCTAAACTTTTCTTGTTCCTCTTAAATACCTTAGACCTCCTTGCTCTCTCAATTAATTCATTAATAAAACCTTGCATAGATAATATTAATCAATTCTATTTTAATCTTTTGTCTTGACAGTCTCCACCTTCTCTTTCTTTTCTAAATAGTTCATTTCTAACTCCTTCGGAAATTAAAACACTATCAAATAGCTTTTCCAAGATGAAAATGGCGTTAGCTTTCTTAAGAATGATAAGTGGCGATGTATTAGAAACTATCTGCATTTTTCAACTCCTTTTGCAGATCCTCTTCACTCCAGTTGATAATACTAACCTTTTTCTCGCTTAAAACTTTCATAAAATCTTCTACACATAAATCTGCTAAGTCTGAAGCTTGCTTTAATGTTAATCTACCATCTCTGTAAAGTTGCACAGCAATGGCTATTCTCACATCTCTTTCTGATATTTCATCTGGAATTTCAATTATTACTTGCTTTGGCATAATTTTACCTTATCTCAAGAAAATTTAAAATAGTTTTTGCCTTTTACAGAGCGTCGCTAAGAAAGCATCGCTTTTCATAGTAAATGACAAAGTGAAATATTTGGCAAACAAATAATATTTCTTTTACAACACAGTGTGATTTTAATCCCATTTATGTTAGCCTAATTGTCAACTTTTCCATCTACTATCTAGGAGTAGTTGACACCACATACCCCCTACTCAATAAATTCCGCGTTAATTCCCATTTTCCTTGCAACTTTCCACTGTTTTTCATCGCTCGTCAAAAGACTGTTAAGCTTCTTTGCCTGAGCTAAGTATAGAGCATCGTAGATTGTTATTTTTTCTTCTATCGATATCTTCATAGCCTCTTCGAGATACTTCTCAAATGGCTCAAAGACTACGACATCTCTGAGCTTTTTCAACGCATCGAACATAATTTTTGCATCTCCATCTGATATCTCCTTGTAAAGCACGTGATGCTTCCAAATTGCATTTGAAACTTCCGCTAAAGCTAAAGTTAGAGAGTATGGCTCATCTAACAAATATTCTCTAACTTTTTTCCAGTTGTCTTCTCTAAGAATGTATTTAGCCAGTGATGAGGCATCAATTACTATCACGATCCTCCCTCACGTAATTCCTTGCAGTACCCCTTCTTGCTCTTGGTAAGCTTGCAAGCATTGTGTCTATTTCCTCCAAAGCTTTCATCCTTTTATATTCTCTAACCTTTTCCTCAATAAACTTCCGTATTTCCTCACTCCAGTTAATTTCAATTTCCTTCATACTCCTCTTAAGCTCCTTTGGAATCCTAAAGCTGATAACATCCATAGTATACTTTATCGTATTGCCATTACATAAACGTTTCTGTATTACTAAAATAACTCACCCCTCCCAACTAACTCCTTTAAGGTTGGCCACTGCTGATCCTTCTTGGACACTATTGGATTGTCAATCGGCCAAGGGATGTTTACATCTGGATCGTTCCAAATTAAACTACTCTCATGATCCGGTGCATATACGTTGTCGACCTTGTAAATTACTTCAGTTCCATCGCTTAAAACTAAAAATCCGTGAGCAATACAGCATACATTTGTTGAACTCTGACATTATTACAGCTACGGACTTTCCAAAAGTTGGAGATTTTTTCCTCAAATCAACTGCAATCTATTCCTCAACGCTCATCTTATTCGTATCCAGAACTAACTAGAGTTATTCTGATTAGTAAAGTTGGTAAAACTCTTAAATTCCTCTAACAACAACATTCAAATTCAGACTCTGAATTTTACCCTCTATAGCATCCAAAATCCTCTTTTCTGCTTCAGTTCCAGCAAAATCTTTCATTTTTTCTGGTTTTGATGGCAAAGGTGGAACGTAATCTTTGAAGAGCAAAAACCACATTTTATACCTTCCGGGTTTATCAATTGAGAAAGTATATGGCTTCTCCCACTGCGGAGTCCAGTTTCCTTCTATGTTTACTGGTGTGTGATTAAGGGTAACGTTAAACCTATCAAAGAAGTACATGTGATGTATCACAGTTCTATTGTTCTCGTAAGTTGCGTTTACCAGCCAGATTTCCACGGTGTAGTTAACTGTCCTATACTCGTGGTTTACTATACCAATTATTATCGTAGCATTCTGTCCAACTCTAAGCTTCGTTGGATAATCGGCAGCCTTACCCTTGGGGCCGAGTATGTAGAACTCGGTAAACTTCTCACCCTGCTTTGGAGTTATTATGATGTAGATAAGAACAGCAATTGATGCAATAATTGAAATAACCAGAATAACGGTCAAAATCTTATCGAGCTTGCTCATTTCTTCCCATCCTATCGCCTGCTTCAACTGATTTAATTCTAATAAAGGAATAAAGGGATCTCTTGCTTTGAACCTTTTATATACTGCAAGCAAGGAAAAAACAATGTTAAAAGAAGCTAAGCTTAGCAGAATTGGGGTCAATCTTATACCAAAGGGTGTATAGTTTAAGGCTAAGCCTACGAGAGGTGTTATCGCAACACTCAAACCAAAGGATAGGGCTATCCTCTCGATCACATCCAGATCTCTCTTCTCAGGAAAGAGGAATGATATGAGGGAATAACCTGGAAAGAACAGGATGAATGGTAGTCCTATAACTTTTCTGAATATGCTTTCCGGGAAGAGGTAGATCATCAGGATTAGCAAAACTGAAAGAGAAATTATTGCAAGTAGATCCCATGCATTTTTCCAGCTTTTCATCTTTCCGATCACCTGCATAAGCTATTTGACTTGAGCTCTGCATTCTTGCTATTTTACTACTTTTTTAAATTCTCACACTTGAGTCTAAGGCAACCTCCTCACGAATCGTTCAAATCCTCTGTCGAAGGAATAGATTTCCGTGATTCCCATATCTCTCATAACTTTGAGAGCTAAACAGTCGTTTGCATCTAATCCTGTTTCTGCCATCATGGCGATGGCTGCAAGATAATCTTCAGCATTGACATCAACTATTTTGAAATTTTCAAGTGAGTAAAGCTCTAAGAAGAGATTCTGTA
The DNA here is from genome assembly GCA_027064525.1 of Archaeoglobaceae archaeon. Taxonomy (GTDB): domain Archaea; phylum Halobacteriota; class Archaeoglobi; order Archaeoglobales; family Archaeoglobaceae; genus WAKM01. The sequence goes on along the minus strand of JAMOPJ010000039.1, from coordinate 32,505 downwards.
AAGAATTTAAGTTCATCGACTTCTTCAGGAAATTATTGACCTCAGATAAATGTACAACCGTTGTTACTACTTCCTCTTCTCCATCATTTATCCTCTTCAATATCTTTTTTGATTCCTCCTTCATCCATCTCGCTTTTTCGCTGAGTTCTTTTCTCGGCTTGTAATATGCATAGATGAATATATTTGCATCAAGGAATCTCATGAAATTCCCTCTCGAATTCTTCCCATTCCTCAATAAAATCCACACCTAAATCTACACTATCAAAGTACTTGGTCAGATCGGGCTTCTTCTTCGGTATTATCTTTAGAACACCCTTCTCCTTGATTATAAAAACCTCATCATTGTCTTTTAGCTCCTCTTTTCTCCAGTCCGATGGTAGAATTATTCTTCCCTGTTTATCCACTTTTTTAATCTCAACACCATAATCCATAGAAATCCACCATAATTTAGTTGATGATGGAGAAAATAAATAGTTTGTGGTGACCTAGTATAGACTCTGTAAAGATCAGTTGGCTAGTAGTCAGCTCAGAACCTCCATAACCTTTCTAACAACTATCACAAAAAAGACGAAGAGAAGGAAGTATATCGCCGGCTTTATTCCCTGCTTTGTTTCAGGCTTTATGAAATTGCCAGCAACTTCCGCAACAATTAAGAGACCGATAAGCAATAATGTTACGTAAACATCAACTGTTTTTACTAGGAGAGAGCAGATAACAACCCATATTGTTAAAGTTAGGATTATCGCATCATCTACATCCATCTATCAATCCCTCCAATTCTCCTTGCAGAGATCTCAACAAATCTATCGTCAATTTTAAATTCTTCAACTAATATTAGTTCCTGTAGGCTCTTCGCAATTGATAGCAGTATAGAACTGCATATAGGGCAGGCAATCTGCTCGCAGGTTTTGGAACACATATCTACATTTACACCTTCCACATACACTTTTATTTTATCTCCGCTTTCTTCAACTGTTACAGACTTTGCTAAGCCAAGTGATCTCAAAACAGCTGATGCATTTTCAACAACATGCAATCCAGCGTTTGTAAAATCTATTTCAGAATAGCTCTCATACATCCTCATTAGCTCTTTTCCAAGAGGTGCTAAAAGCAAACCCATCTCTTTCTCTCTGCCAACATCTGTAAGAAAAATCGTATTCCTATCGAGTTTAGCTAAGTCGAGATCAAAATCCTTGTGCAGTGGTATGAAAACCCCTCCATCTGGTAAGTTGCTGTAGGGTGGAATATAAACAGCTTTATTCTTTAACTCCAACACGTTAACGAGATTTCTGCCTAATTCAACATATGGTAAAACTACAGCCTTAAAGGCGTCATATTTTATGTAATCTGAAGTCGAAAACGTGAGAACAACAACACCTAAAAACACTCCGCCTATTCCAGCGTTTATCATGCTCTGATTTCCATCCATTGCACCTTTAAACACAAGTATTGAGCCAATTGCAATCAGTATAGCTCCAGCAATGTGCTTGCTTTTCATCAAGGTTTGATAAAACCGTCAAAACTTTAAATATCATTTGTTTTAGCCATAAGCGATGCGAAAAATCCTGATTTTAATCCTGCTCATATCTCTTATTTCCCCAGTTTACGGAATCAGACACAAAATTTACTCTAAAGCCATCCCCAGTGACGAGGGTATATATTTGTATTTTTCAGAACTGCTTAAAGATGCTGGGAATTGTCTGGACAAATTCTTGAATGAAGATCCAAATGCTATAAATCTTTCCGTCTCACTTGAGCATAAGATTAAGCTTACCGAGGAAGAGAGTAGGTTTTACACTACCAAAGGAGTTAAAAGCAACGTATCAATAGTGGTAAAACCATTCCTTTCACTATCAATTGGGGTTAAAAGACTAATTCAATCTCAATCAATTTTTTTGGAAAATGTTAGCCTCCTTTTTGAGAATAAGAACAACTATTCTGCCTATTTAAATGCGAGAATGGCTGTAATAAACATGAAATTGGCAGCCGATAAAATAAATAACTCTACAAACAAGATTGAACAGATTGAGCTGTGGAATGAGACATCGAAACTCTATTTCGATGTTTCAGAGCTTAAGTCTAAGCTGAAAGATGTTTACGATCTAATAGCATACTATGAAAGTTTATTAACTAAATTTGAAAAGGAGGGCCTTATAGTGGTTGTTTCAGATGACCATCCGTTTCTGTATCAGGAGATAACGATATACGTGTATGCTAAAAACGTTACACCAACTACATTGTTCATCGACGACATCGAATACGAACTTAAAAACAGCACAACGAAGTATAGCTTTGAAGAGCTTGGTGAGCATATAATTTATGCTGAAGGTATAAGCAATGGTAAAATCGTAAAGTCCAACATTGTAAAGGTCTACGTGAGTAAAATATCAACGTATATTGTTCTATCGTCAAAATCTGTAGCATTTTTGAATGAGAACGTCGAGGTAACTGGTTTCTTATCAGATTATTATGGTAATCCATTACAGGCAAACGTGACGGTTAAAGTTGATGGTAAAGAGGATGAGTTGGCAACACACAATGGATTTTTCAGCTTTAACGTTACGAAAAGCTCTGAAGGTCTCCTAAACATTTCAGTCTTCTATGCCGGAAACGAGACTTACGAAAGCTCTAATGCAAGCATATCGATTTTCTTCTCCCGATTTCCCATTTCGCTTTACATTGAAGCCAATAAAACACGAGTTGACGTTAATGAAACTGTAAACTTTACTGGTAAAATTTATGGTATAAACTACTCCATACTGATCCGTGTATTTGTTAATTCTACCAATGTAAAAACGCTGAATGCGACAAAAGAGTTCAACTTCACTTTAAATTTCTCAAACCCCGGAATATATGTAGTATTTGTATACTTTCCTGGAGATTCGCTACATAAACCAGCAGAATCAAATAGAGTTGAAATTTTAGTTGAATCAGCCTGTGGACAAGAATTGGTAAATAAGATCCCAAGCTCTTCGTATTATTTTTTGTTGGTTATCGCTGTTATTGCAGTTATCATATACTCAATGTATGTTAAATCGAGGAGAAAGTGGATACAATCAAAAACTAAGCATGTAGAAGAACTGAGAAAAGAGGATGTGCTAGACAAAGTAGAAAAAGTAGAGGAAACCACTAAGGAATTAAAGCTTCCGGAAAGTGTTGAAGAAGCTTATAAGACACTTTTCAGTGCTCTTGTTGGTAGATACAACCTCAAAAAGAGCCTAACGCCGAGAGAACTCCTTAAAGCACTTAAAGATAAACCTTTTGCCGAAAAACTTAAGGTCGTTACAGACCTTCACGAGATAGCTGTATATGGTGAAATAGAGCTTAAAGATGAAGAAAAGGAAATTTACTTCAGATTGATTACTGAAATACTGGAGGGGATAAGGTGAGAATACTGTATGCTTTTCTAATCTTCATCGGTATTACCCTCCTTATTCTCCCACTTGCCGTTCCCGTAATAAAAACTTCAGCAGAATTCAGCATGTTCAACACCAAATGGAACGGATGTTCTGAATTTGCAAAGCTTTTGGCTGAGAGGGGGAAAATTGTACCCATAATGTACCCCTATAATTCTGCTAAGTTAAGCAAGCTTGACGGAGTTTTGATAGTAATTGGACCTGACATAGATTTTTCAATGCTTGAAGCTAAAGAGGTAAAAGAGTTTCTCGAAAACGGTGGAACCCTTTTCATAGCTGATGATTTTGGAACGGCAAATAGCCTTTTAGAAAAATTGGGAGTAAAGGCTAGATTCTCCACACAGCCTTTAAAGGATATATTCTACAGCAAAAGAGCTGAATTCCCGGTTGTCGTTAGAGTAGAAGACCCAGAGTTAGCAGCCGGCGTTAAAAAACTTACACTCAACATCCCTTCTGCAATATTGGGAAGTGAAGGAGAGATATTTTCCAGTAAAGTCAGTGTCGTCGGAAAAAATATGAGAAGTTATCCTATTATGGCCGAGATAAAATACGACAAAGGTAGAATAATAATGCTATCCGATCCAAGTATACTGATAAACGATATGTTTGAGGATAACAGGCAATTTATAGAGAACCTCGTGCTATATCTTGGCTCGAACAAGTTCTATTTTGATGAAGCCCATCATTCAGACTTCAATCCGTATTCTCTTACAACGGTCTATATACACAAAGAACTCGACAGAGAAAAAGCATTCCAAGTTTTCGTTGCCGTTACGGCTTTAGCAATCTTCATTGAAAGCGGAATTGTCGGTAAAATTGCACAAATAATAACTAAAATGCTTCCTAAGAGAGAAGAAAATTTATTTGAAGGGTTACCAGATTGGGTCGATCAGAAAATTCTCGAAAAGATAGTTAATGAAATAAAGACAGGCTCAAAGCTCGGTGATATGTATGGACGGAAAGGTGTTTATAGAAAAACTGAAGAAGGAGGTTAGCAAAGCTGTTGTAGGTAAGGAGGATGTAATAGAATTATTGGCAGTAGCTTTACTGTCGAAAGGGCACGTGTTACTGGAAGGTGTGCCCGGTGTTGCAAAAACTACGGTTGCTAAAGCGTTTGCAAGTGCTATAGGACTGTCATTCTCAAGAATTCAGCTAACTCCCGACTTAATGCCTGCCGATATTATAGGAAGTGTCGTTTACGATCAAAAAACATCAGAATTCAGAGTTAGAAAGGGGCCAATTTTTGCAAATGTTGTTTTAGCGGATGAAATAAACCGTGCAACTCCAAAAACCCAATCAGCGTTGCTTGAAGCTATGCAAGAGGGGCAGGTTACTATAGAAGGAAACACGTATTCTCTACCAAAACCATTCTTGGTAATTGCTACTATGAATCCCATCGAGTATGAAGGAGTTTACAGTCTGCCAGAAGCCCAGCTTGACAGATTTATGATGAAAATTCAAATCGGATATCCCGACAAAGATGAAGAGTTACTCCTACTTAAGAGGAAAGATAAAGGAGAATTTAATACCGTTGAAAAGATAATGGATAACAAGGAGGTTACTTCACTTATCGATGAGGTTAGCAAGATCAAAGCGAGTGAGGCAATCTTAAAGTATATATACGAAATTTCGACGCGAACCAGAAACGATGAAAGGGTCTTGCTCGGTGCAAGTCCAAGAGCTTCGGAACATCTCCTATTCGCATCAAAAGCCCTCGCTTTTTTAAGAGGTAGAAGCTACATCATTCCAGATGATGTCAAGGAAATTGCCATGTATGTCTTACCACATAGAATAAAGATAAAGGCTGAATACGAAATAGACGGTCTAAAGGCAGAAGATTTAGTTAGAGAAATCCTTGAAGAAATCGAGGTTCCCAAATGAAGAGAGAGGAGATTCTAACACTTCTAACACTACTCCTATTCGTTCAAGGCTATCTATTTCAGAATATCCTTCCAGCTATACTAGCCTTTTCAATCGTCGTTTATCTTACGTATCTTCGCTCGGAGTTCTCTCCTAAGATCGATGCTGAAAGAGAAATAGACAATAAGCTAACAGAAGGAAAGAGAGCGATCTCAAAGCTAAGATTAAAAAATTCCACAAACAAAAAGCTAAGGATTGAGATAGTTGAAGATCTTTTACCACCCAGATTCAAAGCGGAAACGCCTCAACCATTTATACTTAATGAGGGTGAAGAAAGGGTTATCGAATACCCAATCATTCCTGTAAAAGGAGTCTACAAGATCAGAGGTCCCAAGATCAGGATAATCGATTTGCGGGAACTGTACTACACCGAGCATATCGTGGATTCGGAAATAGAGGTTGAAGTCTATCCCTCGCTCGATAAGATAAAAGAAGATGCTATAGCTGAGGAAAATCTGAGGATCGCAACAGCCTATCGAAAATCTTTACTCGGTTTACAGACTATAGAAATTCACTCACTGAGAAAGTTCCAGCCGGGAGATGATACCAAATACGTTGACTGGAAGGCCACCGCAAGACTGGGTGAATTAATCGTTAAAGATTTTCTTCGAGAATTTGAAGGCGATGTATATATAATTCTCGACGCTGGTAAGGAGATGAGAAAAGGTGTCAAAAGTTCTAAGATAGATTACGCCATAACCTTAACCCTTCAGCTTACTTATGCTCTGAAAAAATACAGAGTAGGATTAATAATTTACGACGATTTTGGTGTTCGATGTAAGGTTGAAGCTTCTAAATCTCCAGAACAAATTGAAAAAATTGTTAGATCGCTGAAAATAAGTCCTATATACTCAGGTCTTTTGGGAATTAAAATATTTGAAATGAGCCTTAAATTGTCGAAAGAAAGCAGGAATTTTCTTAGAAAAATTATACCAATCATTAAAGGTAAAAAGAGCTTTGCTACAGGATTGATCGAAGCAGTTTGCTCCTTACCATCTTCAGCCTTTTTAATCTTCATATCGGATATTACAGCACACACAGGTGAGATAGTAAAAGTTCTATCAGAACTTAAAAACAAATATAAGATTTTACTTCTAACTCCAAATCCAATTTTATTTTATGATGAATCTAAATTAGATAAAGAAAAATTACTATGGTTATATAGAAGATATCTTGAAAGAGAGGAGCTTATTAAAAAGCTTAATACATTAGTCCCAACAATTGATTTAGGCCCGTCGGATCTATTAGATGTTATTAGAGAGGCGATAGTAAGATGATCGGAGTAATTGCAGCAATAGTCGGTGGGCTTATAGTTGGATTAAAAACGCCGCTGCTCTCTCCAGTAATATATCTTTCATCAAAATTCAGGAGAGATTTATTTCTCATCCTATCTTTCGTTTATTATTTAGCTCTGGGTTTCAAAGTTGAAGTAACCAACATTTACAATATCAATCCGATCATAATTTTTGCAGTAATATTGCCTTCAATTCTTCTCTTCGATACAGGATTAAGAAATGAAAGCAAAGATACGATTAGCTATATTCTCATGGTTGCAATGACAATCGGCTTACTTGTTAGGGAGTTATTCATTATTGCAATGCTAATTACCCTTTTATACCATTTTTCAAAAGATAATCCCAAAAAAGGTGTTTTTGTAGTATTGGCTAGCACTTCAATGCTTATGCTTGGACTAGTCCTTTGTAAAAGTGTTCTCAATTTACTCGGAGCGTCCTCATCACAGATAGCCTATATCTCAGCTGTTAGTATTATTGTCGTGCTATTATTTTGGAGAAAGACTGAAAAGTTACCACTTGAGATCTTTTAACGACCAGTAAGTGAAAGTAGTTTGAATTTCCTACTTTTAATTTTTGAATAAATTTCTGCTTCCGACTTCGCTGATAGCTCCAAAGTTAGGGAAATTTTGCCGGGCATATTGAAAATTTAACGTTAAAGACTATAACCAACAGCAACGTAATGACAACACCAACAACAACTATCAAAACGACCCATTTCATGACTTCCATCTTCAGCCGCCGATCTTCCTCCGATTCGTTCTCTTCGAGAATTCTCCATATAAGCACCGGTAGTGATGCAACATTGTTTGTGAGGTATTTAAATTGTACACAACGTGGCGTCACGATCTAAGCACCAAACACACGATAACAGGAACTGCAATATAAATGATCATATGGTCGTGACTTTACATTGTGTATGATTTAAATAATTCCATCAACAGTGTTGCATCACCACTGATCATATAAATTATATATATAAATCCAATTTTTCACTTCTGATCACCTACTACAAATGATTAACTACCAAATTTAATAAGTTTTACAAACCCCCGATCGCTATGCAAAAGATCAGACTAATCTTAGCGCTCATAGTTGCCGTGACAGCGATATCATCCGCATCAATCCTAATCGTCTTGGCAAACGCTCCCGGCCCAGTTACTGCGTTCTGGCGACTCGCCTTTTCTGTATTCTTAATTTTAATCTTAAACCGCTCGATTGCTCTGCCGGACGATGTATACGCCATTAAATATCCTCTAATCGCTGGAGTGGCCTTAGGAATCCACTTTGCATCTTGGATGCAGTCCCTATTCTACGCATCCATCGCGGTCAGCACGACGATAGTATGCATGGATTCTCTTTTTTCGGGTTTGTTCTCAACTATGTTCGGAGAAAAGCCTCGAATCGGTCAGATATTAGGTGTCGCTATTGCTTTGATGGGAGTTTACATGTTAAGTGGAGCCGATCCTACTTCGAGTCCCTTGGGAGTCATGCTGGCTTTAATTGGAGCCGCTGCTGGAGGACTATACTTCACGATCGGAAGAATCGTCAGAAACAAGCTTGATTTCGGAACATACGTAACCCTAACTTACGCATTCGCAACGATCGTAACACTGATTATATCGCTGATCTACGGTTACAAGCTGATCAGCTATCCAGCTAAAACTTGGATCTGCTTTATTCTGCTTGCTATTATTCCAATGATCCTCGGCCATACTCTGCTCAACTACGTTTTGAGGCACATGGAGGTTTTGCCAGTTACAGCAAGCGTTATTGGGGAATCAGTAGGTGCTACGATCTTGGCTTACCTTATTTTAGGTCAGGCCCTGCAGCCTATAGCATATCTATACATGCTCCTAATATTGATTGGAATAGCCGTGACCCTTAAATCTTAAAGCAACATCCAGCATAACACTCTTTGGCATTTTCAAGTTTCAGAATCTCTTGCTTAGCCATCGTGCAGTGGCATGGAATTACGAGCTCATAGTTCTTCAAAATATCGATTCTGCTGAATCCGTGAAAACCACCCATGACACCCCTAACATACCCTAACCCTTTCGCCGTTTCGAGAATAACATCCAATCCGGGATGAGAACAGCCGGTAACGACGAAGAAACTATCGTCGAGCTCGACTATAAGCGACTGTTCCTTGATGTAGCTTCCGAGCTCTCCGGTAGTGTATAAACCTTCATCGATCTTTTTCAGTTTCTCAACCTCTATGAGCTCAGCCTTTCTGCCGATCTCCCTCTTGAGGTTCTTAGAGAAAGATTTAGGGACTACAACAAAAGATGTTCTGTCTATGACATGATTTAGCCCGCCGATGTGATCCCAGTGCTGGTGGGAAAGAAAGATGTAATCGAAGTCTTCGATTCCAGCCAAACTGAGGTTGTGAATTAGAATGTTGCCATCCCAACCCGTATCGAAGAGAACTTTCCGCTTAGATTCTATGTAGCACGCAAAACCCCAGCCTTCAATAAATCCATTCCTCGCCTCGTTGTCATAAACGACAAAGAACTCTACCACGTTGATAATTCACCGTCTGAAAATAAAAACCCTTGCTACCCCGCAAAGGTTAAATAGCGAATTGGGATCTGGCAAAATATGGCGAGATTTCCAGAGGCTGAGGCGAGGCTCTTCAACGTCAAGATATGCATGAGGTGCAACGCGAGGAATCCCATGAGAGCGACAAGATGTAGGAAATGTGGATACAAGGGACTGAGGCCGAAGTCCAAGGAGAGAAAGGGTAAGAGGTAATCTTTTATTCCAGCTTCTTCTGCTATTCAGACCTTCGAATTGAGGCTGATCAAAGAGCGTTCTCGTCGTAACCCAGCATAACGACCCACCACCACCTTGCCATGTCCACCAGATCCCTGCTGAAGACACCCGAAAGGTGATACTCCCCGTTCTTTATGGTTATCATCCCCGCAGATATCAGTTTGTTCCTCATTGCATAGAAAGATGACTTCGCCATCTCCAGCTCCTCTATGGTCTTTTCCCATTCCTCCACCCGCAATGGCTTACCCATCTTCTGCCTCTCTTCAACCATCGTGACGAACTTCGCCGCTTTTAGAGCAATTTCCTCCTTCCTAAACAGTCTTCTCATGAGCTCAAGGAGCGGATTCTTGGACTGAGAAATTCGGGCATTCGATGCTGAACGAACTATTATGGATGTGGAAGTCTTTGGAGCGTCTTTTATCTTCATGGTTTGAGGTGTAATCGCTCGAACATTAAGCTTGCCCAATAAGAGCAACCTTTTTATTCATGTGATGAGTCGGAAAAAAGGGTGAATGTCGATGATAAAGCCAAGAGACGATAAGGACTTCCAAGCTTGCGGTCTTTTCGGAGTAATGGACAGAAGTGGCAAGAGGTTCAATGGAAAGATGGTTGTCGAAGCTATGAAAAATATGCATGTTAGAGGAAACGGACTTGGTGGAGGTTTCGCAGTCTACGGACTTTATCCCGAATACAAAGACTACTACTGCCTTCATGTTATGATCCAAGACTGGAATGAAGATGCCAAGAGAGAGGTCGATAAGTTTTTGGATGCGAACTTTGACATAGTTCACGACGAGGAGATTCCAACAAATGAAGATGCTAACGTTGTTAATCCTCCTCTGTTTTGGAGATATTTCGTCTATCCCCAGAAAAAGGGAGATGATAAGAGGCTTTCAGATGATGATTACGTAATTAAGAAAGTTATGTATATTAATACTAAAATTAAGGATGCTTATGTTATATCATCCGGTAAAAACATGGGTGTTTTTAAGGGAGTTGGCTTTCCAGAAGATATAGCGGAGTTCTTCATGGTTGAAAAGTATAAGGGGTATATTTGGACCGCTCACAGTAGATTCCCAACGAATACACCGGGTTGGTGGGGTGGAGCTCATCCGTTCTGCATTTTGGATTGGACAGTCGTTCACAACGGTGAGATCTCATCCTACGGCACCAACAAGCGTTACTTGGAGATGTTTGGATACTACTGCACACTTCAAACCGATACTGAAGTCATGGCCTACGCTTTCGACCTTCTCATGAGAAGACAGAAACTGCCAATTGAGATTGTCGCGAAGATTTTGGCTCCGCCCATGTGGGACATAATCGACCACATGGATGAAAAAATGAAGAAGCTTCACACGACTCTAAGGATGGTCTACGCTCCACTGCTTATAAACGGTCCTTGGACTGTAATAGTAGCCCACCACGGTGAGATGTTTGGACTGACCGATCGAATCAGGCTCAGACCAATTACCGCTGGAGAAAAGGGAGATCTTCTCTTCCTATCATCCGAAGAATCTGCTATCAGAGCTGTTTGCCCAGATTTGGATAGAGTTTGGACTCCTCACGGCGGTGAGCCAGTGATTGGTAGGCTCAATGAAAAAGCTCTCAAGAAGGTGGTAGAATGAAGTCTCATCTGCTACCAGATTTTATCGTCGAAAGAATTGAAGATAGGTGCAACAAGTGCGGAGTTTGTGTTAAGCAGTGTCCTTGGGGTGTTTACAGCTGGAATGATGATAAGACAGACATTCTAATCGATTACACTAAGTGCGTTGGCTGTCAGAGGTGTGTGATCTATTGCCCAAACAACGCGCTCATAGTTAAGCCCTACTACGGAAGCTACCGCCCGAATTCGTATTGGACGAAGGAAGTAATCTTGGATATCAAAAAGCAGGCTGAGCAGGGCGGAGTGCTATTGGTTGGAACCGGTAGCGATCGTCCGTATAAGGTTTACTTTGATCACATCCTTCTGAACGCCTCTCAGGTCACGAATCCTTCGATCGATCCTTTGAGAGAGCCGATGGAGTTAAGGACATTTTTGGGCAGGAAGCCCGATCAGTTGGAGATCGAGATTAAGGACGACGACATCGAGATCAAGACGGAATTATATCCGAATTTAGTCGTGGAAACGCCCATACTCTTCGCAGGAATGAGCTACGGAGCCATAAGCAAAAACGCATTCCTAGCCTTGGCTATGGCTGCAAAAGAATTTGGAACGATGTTCTGCACAGGAGAGGGAGGATTGCCTAAAGATATGAGAGAAGAATACGGGCCGGTTGCGATAGTCCAGTGTGCGAGCGGTAGGTTCGGAGTCGATCCCGAATACTTGAACTGCGCTGCTGCGATAGAGATAAAGATTGGGCAGGGAGCAAAGCCCGGCATCGGTGGACATCTGCCGGGAGAGAAGGTTACAGCTGAGATATCCGCAACGAGAATGATTCCTGAAGGAACAGATGCTCTTTCGCCAGCACCGCACCACGACATATATTCGATCGAAGACCTTTCAATGCTCATATACGCTTTGAAGGAGGCTACGAACTACGAAAAGCCCGTATTTGTTAAGATTGCCGCCGTTCACAACGTAGCAGCCATAGCAAGTGGAATTGTCAGAGCTGGTGCGGATGTGATCGTCATAGACGGTTTCAGAGGTGGAACTGGAGCTTCGCCCAAAGTGATGAGAGATCACGTTGGAATCCCCATAGAGATGGCCATCGCAGCAGTCGATCAAAGGCTAAGGGAAGAGGGAATTAGGCACAAGTGTTCGATAATCGCGAGCGGTGGAATTAGGTGCTCAGCTGACGTTGTTAAGGCCATTGCCTTGGGAGCGGATGCCGTCTACATAGGAACCGCCGCTCTGATCGCCTTAGGCTGCACGATGTGTCAGAAGTGTTACACGGGTAAGTGTGCATGGGGTATCTGCACTCAGGATCCGAACTTGGCGAAGAGGTTAAATCCGAAGGAAGGAGCGAAGAGGTTGGTAAATCTACTCAGAGCTTGGAGTTTGGAGATTAAGGACATGCTCGGCGGTATGGGTATAAACGCCATCGAAAGCCTTAGAGGAAACAGGGAGCATTTGAGAGGAATTGGCTTGGAAGAGTGGGAGCTTAGAGTTTTGGGCATTAAGGGGGCGGGAGAATGAGGTTCGTCGATTCGTTCCTTGAAGGTGTTCGTCCGATCGACGAGATCATCAAATACGCAAAAATTGAAGGAGAAGTTGCTGAGATAGATGCAAGAGATCTCAAACATAAAGAACTGAATGACCTTATGAGGGAGTGCGTGCTCAGAGGGGCAAGGAAGCTAATACTCAGGAACGTATGCGGGCAGAGATACATAGGCACGAGACTGTTCTTCAACCCCGGAGTTAACGTTGAGATTATTATTTACGGGACTCCCGGCAACGACTTGGGGGCATTTTTGAGCGGACATCGAATCATCGTTTACGGAAACGCGCAGGATGGGGTCGGTAACACTATGGACAGCGGAGAGATAATAGTGCACGGAAGGGCCGGAGATGTCGTTGCGATGGCCATGAGGGGTGGAAAGATCTTCATAAGGGACAGCGTTGGATATAGGACGGCCATCCACATGAAGGAGTATAAAGAGCGAATCCCCCTACTCGTAATAGGTGGAACTGCCCAGGATTTCTTGGGGGAATACATGGCTGGAGGTAGAGTGGTTCTTTTGGGCTTGAACCTCAAAAACGGAAAGCACAAGAGCCATTATATCGGAACGGGAATGCACGGCGGGATAATATACCTCAGAGGCAAAGTGGAGGACTACCAGCTTGGAAAAGAGGTTGGAGTCGTGGACATGGAACAAGAAGATTGGAAGTTCTTGGAGAACATTGTTGAAGAATTTTGCGGACACTTCGGCAACGAAATAAAGGTTGACAAGGACGAAATATTAGGCGGAAAGTTCATGAAATTGATTCCAGTTACGAAGAGACCCTACGGCAAGATTTATGCATACTGATTTTTATATCAAACAAACCTCTTTTTCATATCTGATATAAAGGTCGTGGCTCCACATTGTGTATGATTTAAATAATACCATCAACAGTGTTGCATCACTACCAGTTAATATTTAAAAAAAATATTAGTAAAATATTTATCAGTATCCCAACTCCTTCAACCTCTCCTTCAAAATTTCAGCGGATCTCTTCAAAGCTTGAAGCTCTTCTTCGGTGAAATCGTATTCGACGATCTTTTCAACTCCATTCCTGCCCAATATCACTGGAACTCCCACAGCCACATCGCTTATGCCGAATTCACCCTGCAGAACTACGCTCGTCGGAATCTCCTCCTTAGTATCCTCCACTACAGCCTTTACCATCCTGTAAATGCACACAGCTGGCCCGTAGATCGTAGCTCCCTTTCTCTTGATAACCTCCGCGGCTATGAATCTTGCCTCCTCAACGGCCTTATCCAGATCAACATCCCCCTCGATCTCAGCTATGCTCTTCGGCAGAAACATCGAATCGCCATGTTCTCCCATCATAAAGACTTTCTTTGGCTTCCCACCCAAAGCAACGATTCTCTCTCTGAGTCTTGCAGTATCCAAAAGGTTACCCATCCCAAAGACCTCATTTCTCGGCTTTCCGGTTTCCTTCCACATTATATAGGTCATAACATCCATCGGATTCGTGACCACGAGGATCTTGCTCTCTGGAGAGTTTTGCATTATCTTTCTAGCAACATCTTTAATGATCTCAGCGTTCTTCGTTGCCAGATCCAGCCTGCTCATTCCCGGTTTTCTGGCTAATCCAGCCGTAACGACAATTATATCACTACCCTTAAGCAGTCCAAAATCAGTTCCACCTACGATCTTTGGATACTTGTCCAGCGCTGATGCCGCATGGGATAAATCCATTGCCTCTCCAACGGCCAAATCCTCAACGATGTCAACGAGTGCAATTTCATCGATGTCCATGTGCTGAATGCACGTGAATGCCGAAGCTGAACCCACTCTCCCAGCTCCGACAAAACCGATCTTCATTGTTCGAGCTATGGGAGATTTGCATAAATAAATACCGCACAACACAGATTCAAAAAGAAAGAAAAATGGAATTACCAGAACCAGAAGGCCATACCACCCTCCATAACCTTAACATCTTTGAACCCGTAGCCCTCCAAAATCCTCTGTGCGTCGTAGGCTCTACTCCCGATCTGGCAGATTATTATAATCTCCTTGTCCTTCGGAATCTTGTCGACGTTCTCCCTAAGCTCCTCAAGTGGTATCCTAAGCAACCTCGGATCTTCGATCTTCTTGAACTTCCTGAACTCCTCATCGCTCCTTATGTCGAGCAGAACGATGTCTTCTCCTTTCTCAATTTTCTCCTTGACTTCGAAGCTCGAAATCGTCTTATACAATCCATCCCTCTTGTTTCTCGCGACATTCGCTGCGTGGATTAGGGTATCAATGGCAGTGGAGTAGGGCGGGGCGTATGCCAAATCGAAGTTTGCCAAATCGTCTATCGTGGCACCCATCTGAATCGCTGTTGCAACGACATCGATCCTCTTATCAACGACACCTAAACCGACCATCTGCGCTCCTAAGAGCTTGCCCGTTTTTGCATCTGCTACGAGCTTTATCCTTATCGGTCTCTGCCCGGGCATGAAGTGAGCTCTATCCGGCCCGGGACAGAGGGCTGTGATGACATCGTAACCCAATTCCTTAGCTTGCTTCTCCGTTAGGCCCGTTCTTGCAACGTTCAGATCGAACAGCTTGAATATAGTCGTTCCTATCACTCCGGGGAAAGTCGATTTCCCACCAGTTACGTTGTCTCCTATTACTCTGCCGTGCTTGTTTGCTGTTGAGCCAAGTGGGATGAAAACGGGCTTGCCGGTAATCAGGTGAATGTTCTCAACGCAGTCTCCACCAGCGTATATGTTCTCATCGGAAGTCTGCAGATATTCGTTAACCTTTATAGCCCCGGTCTCTCCCAATTCAAGTCCACAGGCCTTCGCAAGCTCAACGTTTGGTCTGACTCCGACTGCCATCAGAACCAAGTTAGCTTCAATCTCTTTTGTTCCATCAACTTTAACTCCAGCCACTCTTCCATCCTTCGCAATTATCTC
Organism: Archaeoglobaceae archaeon; assembly: GCA_027064525.1. Lineage (GTDB taxonomy): Archaea > Halobacteriota > Archaeoglobi > Archaeoglobales > Archaeoglobaceae > WAKM01. The sequence goes on along the minus strand of JAMOPJ010000039.1, from coordinate 17,025 downwards.
CGTCACTCTGCTTCCCGTAAGAACCTTTACTCCCTTCTCAGCCAAATGGCTCTGAACGAGCATAGCCATCTCTCTGTCAAGTAAAGCTGGCAGAACGTGATCGAGCAATTCAACAATTGTAACTTCTACATCTAAGTTCGATAGAGCCTCGGCAGTCTCCATTCCAATCAGTCCACCGCCTATTATGACGGCTTTCTCCAAAATCCCCTCATCCCACATGTCGAGAATCTTTTCAGCATCTTCCGGATCGAACAGCGTCACAACTCCTTCAGCATCTGCATTCGGCAAATTGAGCATTATTGGCTTCGCTCCCGTTGATAGAACAAGGTAGTCGTATGGGATCTCATCTTCTTTGCCGTCTTTCACGATCTTGACGACCTTCCTTTCCCTATCTATCTCCGTCGCTCTCGTTTCTGTTAAGATCTCGATGTCCTTTATCTTCTTGAAGTATTGAACATCCCTTACAACTCCAGCTAAAGTTTTTCTGAGGTCGTCGAGCTCGTTGACTATTCCACCAACATAATAGGGCAAACCACACCTGCCCAAAGATGGATACTTGCCAGCATCTATAACGGTGATCTCAGCTTCGGCATTCCTCCTCCTCGCCCTGCATGCAGCTTTAAGCCCACAAGCACCGCCACCTATGACAACAATCTTCATGGGCTTGCGTTCGCGTTCGGTATAAATAAAATTTTCAAAAAGCTTTAACTTGAGAAGTAAGAGTTCAGGCTGTGAACGTGGTCACGTTCTCAAGAAATGTTTTCATCCCCCTCACGAACGCTTGTAGAAACAGATGCGCTTACTGCGGTTTTAGGAGCGATGAACACAGATTGATGAAGCCTGAAGAGGTCAAAGCTCTGCTAAGTAAAGCCAAAGGGGCGAGCGAAGCACTCTTTACCTTCGGAGAAAGACCGGATGTTTACGAGGACGTGAGGGCGAAACTGAGGAAGATGGGTTACTCGAACTTCTTGGAGTTCGTTCGGGACATGAACGAGCTTGCCGTTAGAATGGGATTCCTTCCGCACACGAACGCTGGCGTTTTGAGCTACGACGAGCTGAAAATGCTAAAGAGTTGGAACGCGAGTATGGGACTGATGCTTGAGCAGGCAGTCGAGTTGGAATGCCACGCTTCGAGTCCGGGTAAAAAGCCCGAGGTCAGAATAAGGACGATAAAGGATGCGGGAAAACTCCGAATTCCTTTCACAACCGGCATACTCGTTGGAATTGGAGAAACCCACTACGACCGACTCTACTCCCTTGAAGTCATCGCAGACATTCACGAGAACTACGGGCACATTCAAGAAGTAATAGTTCAGGGTTTCAGTCCGAAAAAGGGGACACCGATGGAGAACTGGAATCCCCCAAGCGAGGAAGAACTGCTGAGAGTCGTTAAGGATGCGAGGATGATTCTTCCAAAGGATGTGACGATTCAGATCCCACCGAACTTGGTCAGCGACGTTTATCCCTTCATCAAAGCTGGGGCAAGGGACCTGGGAGGGATCTCAGAAGTCACGCCGGACTACATAAATCCGGAGCATCCATGGCCTTCAGTAAGAGATCTCAAAGCGAGTTTGAGAGGAGAATTCATTCTGAAGGAAAGGTTGCCGATATATCCAAAGTTCGTTAAGCTGGGATGGTTCAGCGACGAGATTTCGAACCTGATTAATAGGCTTGCAGATGTAGAGGGGTTCAGATGCTCGAATATCTAAGTTTGCTCGAAGATCCGTTCGAAACTTTCAAAAGGGCAGACGAGATTAGGAAAAAGGCTGTAGGAGATGTGGTGACATTCGTAGTGAATCGAAACATCAACTTCACCGATATCTGCGTGAACAGATGCAAGTTCTGTGCCTTCAGCAATCGGAGGAGGTTTCTGCTCACCCTCGATCAGATAAAGGAGAAGGTTAGAGAAGCTTTGGACTACGGTTGCACCGAGGTCTGCATTCAGGGTGGACTGTTGCCGAAAGCGGACATAGATTTTTACGTTTCGATAATTGATGCTGTAAGGGAGGTGAGTGAGGACATCCACATTCACGCTTTCTCACCCATGGAAGTATATCACATGGCCAAAAACAGTGGGTTGAGCATTAAGGATGTTCTGAAGGAACTCAAGAAAGCTGGTTTGAATTCCATGCCCGGAACAGCCGCCGAGATCTTGGACGATAGCATAAGAAGGCAGATCTGTCCGGACAAAATAACTACATCTCAGTGGATAGAGATAGTAACTACAGCCCATAAACTCGGAATCCCTACCACAGCAACGATGATGTTCGGGCATGTAGAGAGCTGGGAGCATAGGATAAAGCATCTACTGATCATAAAAGAGATCCAGAGGAAGACGGGAGGTTTTACGGAATTCATTCCACTTCCTTTCATGACGAAGAACAACGAACTCGGTAAAATTGTTAAGGGGAGCTCGGGCTTTGAGGATCTGCTTGTAATTGCTATTTCGAGGATCGTTCTGTATCCTGAGATAAAGAACATCCAAGCCTCTTGGGTCAAACTGGGCGTAAAGCTGGCTCAGGTAGCTTTGCACGTTGGTGCGAACGATTTGGGCGGAACTCTCATGGAGGAAAACATTTCGAAGGCCGCCGGAGCTACGAGCGGGGAGTTTCTACCGAAGGAAGAGATGACCAGAATCATAGAGTCAGCGGGAAGGATTCCCAAGCAGAGGGACACGTTATACAAAATCTTGGATTAAAATTTCAGGATCTCGATCTCGTCTCCATCTTTGGACTTCTTGAACTCTTCAAGATCTCCCAAAACCTTGCCTATAACATTGACAGCACTCGCCGGCCTTATGAACTCGTCGCTTATAGGCGTTTTGCCGAAGAATACGCATATCGCCCTTCCGGGAATCCAATACGCCAGATCTCCCAACTCTACGATCTCTTTAGAATTCTCTTCGACGTCAATTTCTACGTCCGTTTCGAAGTATATCTCGTCACCCCATCTGTTCACGACTCCCCTAATCGGCAGAGCTTCTATTATGGCTTTGACCGTTCTTGGGGCAATATCTTCCCACAGCTTGGCCTTTCTTTCGATTATGTCGTCCTTGGTATTTATCCTTATCAGAATCTCCATGTGTAGGGAAAGGCAACTTACGTATTAACGGTTTCGAAAAAAACGTGCTTAGAACTCGTTTGAGGATTAATTTATCATCCAAGTGCGGGGGGTGGGATTTGAACCCACGAACCCCTACGGGACGGGACCCTGAATCCCGCGCCTTTGTCCTGGCTCGGCAACCCCCGCTCAACGTGTTGTTCAACCTTTAGGTATTTGATGTTTTTGCAAAGTGATACAAATCACAATTTATCATGAAAAATAGGGTAAATCGGTAAACTATTTATCTGGTTTTAACGAATTTCCTTCGATGGAAACTCTGATGGAGATGGCAAAAAAGGGCGAAGCTCCCGAATGGCTTAAGGATGTTGCTGAATACGAGGGGATCGAGCTGGATTTACTCATCAAGCTCATCGCTAAGGGCGAGGTTGTCATCCCCAAGAACATTAGAAAAGAGGATGGATTTAAGCCGAGAGCGATTGGAAGATTAATGAGGACAAAGGTGAATGCTAACGTTGGAACATCCATCGATTACGTTAACGTCGATGAAGAGGTCGAGAAGGCTAAAATCGCCCAAAGATATGGAGCAGACGCTATCATGGATCTATCCACAGCGGGTGATTTGGACTATATCCGTCGAAAGATAATGGATGCAGTTGATGTTCCGTTTGGAACCGTCCCGATATATCAGTCGGCGAGGATGGCGAAGGTAGTTGTTGATATGGATGAGGATCATTTCTTCAAATCCGTCGAAAAACACGCAAAGGATGGAGTCGATTTCATGACGATACATGCGGGAGTGAATTGGATAACGGTCGAAAGGTTGAAGAGGAGTAAGCGGTTGCTCGGAGTTGTAAGCAGGGGTGGAGCTATAATAATCGGCTGGATGCTTCACAACGAGAAGGAGAATCCCTACTATGCTAACTTCGATTATCTGCTTGAAATTTTGAAGGAATACGATGTCACGATAAGCTTGGGAGATGCTTTTAGGCCAGGCTGCTTGCACGATGCAAGCGATAGGGCGAAATTTACAGAATTTATAGTGCTAGGAGAGTTGGTTGAGAAATGCAGAGAGGCTGGCGTGCAGGCGATAGTTGAAGGGCCGGGACACGTCCCTTTGGATGAGATCGAAACTTCCGTTAAAGCTATGAAATTCGTAACGAAGAACGCTCCCCTTTACCTACTTGGCCCCCTCGTTACCGACATCGCCGCCGGCTACGATCATATAGCAGCTGCAATAGGCGCCGCAGTTGCGGGAATGGCTGGGGCGGATTTCATATGCTATGTTACCCCTTCAGAGCATCTCGCATTGCCAACGATTGAGGATGTCAAAGAGGGCGTTATAGCCGCTAAGATCGCCGCTCATGCTGTCGATCTGATCAAAGAGGGACAGAGAGAAAGGGCAAGGCAGATAGACTACATGATGTCTTTGGCGAGAAAGAAATTGGATTGGGAGACTCAGTTCAAGCTCGCGATAGATCCGGAGAAGGCGAGGAGCATCTGGGAGAGAAGGAAGTCGAAGAGCGAAGCTTGTAGTATGTGCGGAGATCTCTGTGCTATAAAGTTGGTTCAGAGGGCTTTTGAGGAGAAAGATTAAATTTCGATAATTTCTCCCGTTCTCTTGGTAATCCTGATTCCCGGCAACCTCCTCTCTAGCTCCTTCCTAAACTCTTCAGACCTAAGAACATCCAAGAATAGCTTGACGGATTCCTTTTCGAGTCTGTCCTTTCTCATAACGAAGTCGAACTCTTCAGGCCGGACGGGAATAAAATCTAAGCCGTATCTCTCTGCAACAGTTCTTATACCGAGTCCAACATCAGCTTTTCCCATTAAAACCGCTACAGCTACGGCCGTATGCGATTTGGCTTCAACATCGTAACCCTTAATTCTACGCTTTATCTCCTCGAAATCGATTCCCTTATCTTCTGCTATTCTCCTCAAATGCATGTCAAGCAAGATTCTTGTTCCAGAGCCGGGATTTCTGTTTATAAAGGTCACATCCTCTCTAAGCAGATCTTCGAATCCTTTAATTCCCTTAGGATTACCCTTCGCAACTATGAACCCTTGCTCTCTCACGTATCCCTTAACCAAGACTGCCTTTCCGTTCAAACCGTATTTTAGTAGATAGGGGATATTGTATTCTCCGGTTTTCTCATCGAGCAGATGTGTTCCGGCTACATCGGCCTCTCCCCTATTTATCGCGAGAATTCCTCCAGTGGATCCGACGTTGATGACCTTAGCCTGCATTGGCTTTCTTCTCTGTAATATCTCAAGCAGAACGTCGATCCCAACACAGTGACTACCTATAATCATAAGATCCGCTGGCCTTACCTCTCCGAAGAGCTTTACCTCTACAACTTCACCCTCATCTAAAAAGACCTTGTTCTCCGAAATCTCCACGAAACCGTCAGCTTCTGCCAGAGTCGAAATAGCCCCAGAGTATTCGGTGAACGGGTATGCGACAAATCCCTCCTTGGTTTCAACCAAATTCACGGGCAGGAACTCCCTTCTACCCATCGCAGAGTGAACTCTAAATGGTATCTTGGCCTTAATGATCTTCCTGTGCTCCTCAGGCAGTCCGGCCATCTTCCTTATCAGAGGAGCGACGAAGATTTCAAAGATCATCAAAGCAGACGTTGGATAGCCCGGAAGCCCGAAAATGGGTTTCCCATTTGCTATGGTTATTACAGTTGGCTTTCCAGGCTTTACGGCGATTCCATGAACTATCACCTCTCCGAACTCCTCCAATATCCTGTAAACCATGTCTCCAACACCGGCAGACGTTCCGCCCGATAGGATTACGATGTCAGCGATCTTTAATCCTTCAGCTATCTTGCTTTTGATCTCCTCCGCGTTGTCTTTAGCTATCCCCAAGAAGATAGGAATCCCGCCGTTCTCAATCACGCCAGAGCTTATCGTGTATGTGTTGACATCGTAGATCTTTCCGAAATCGAGCTTCTCACCTGGATTCACGAGCTCGTTACCAGTAGAAATGATTGCAACAACTGGCTTCTTTACAACCCTAATGCTTTTAAAACCCGCCGAGGCCAAGACTCCAATCTCCCTTGCAGTGAGCTTAATTCCCCTTCTAACCAGAAGCTCTCCAGCCATTATGTCAGAACCTGCAGACATGACGTTCGCTCCCGGTGGGACAGGCTTGTAGATATAAACGACATCTCTATCCCTGCTCGTATGCTCCACCATAACCACAGCGTTCGCTCCTTTCGGAATCACAGCCCCGGTAGAGATCTCGACTGCACATCCATTCTCAACTTCAACACTCGGAATTTCTCCTGCCTCAACCTTTCCTATAACCTTCAAAGCTACGGGATTGTCCTCTTCAGCACCAAATGTGTCCTCAGCCTTGACAGCATAACCATCCATCGTTGCCCTATCGAAGGGGGGAACATCTATGTTTGAATAGCAGTCCTCAGCCAAGATTCTGCCATAAGCCTCGATCAACGGAACCTCCTCAACCTCTTGCTCGATCTTAAGTCTTTCGAACAACCTCCTCTTTGCCTCTTCAATTGAAACGAGCTCTCTGAATATCTTTCTCATGATCGTAAGGCTGAGTTCGGATTTAAAAACTGTAATCCAAAAACGATTAAAGTAGAACGATAACAGATCGCTCGACATGGATCCGTCTTTGGCCTTATTCATCTCAATCTTTCTGATCCTAATTCTGATCAGGTTGAAGATAAACGTGAGTATTGCTATATTCGTCGGTTCTTTCATCTTGGGCATCCTTACGATATCACTGGAAACGTTTAAAAGGTTGTTTTTTGTTATTACGAGCTTCCAGACTCTAAGACTGCTGGTAATAGTTATCTCGGCCTTTACCTTAGGCTTTTCGATGCAGGAGCTGGGTTTGTTGAAAAGGTTGAGCGAGAGCGTATCGAGCTTCATAGGAAAGCTCAGCTTGGCGATTCTTCCAGCGATAGTCGGTTTTCTACCGATGCCGGGTGGAGCTTTAGTTTCGGCCGTGATGCTTACCGATCTTGTGAAACGTTATGAAGTTGATGCTGAGGAGGCCACCTTTGTAAACTACTGGTTCAGACATCTCTGGGTTCCGATCTGGCCACTCTATCCGAGCTTCATAATAGGTGCAATGATAGTTGATGTGAGTTATTTCAAAGTGATCGAAGCGTGCTACCCGGTTACGATAGGAATGATTCTCGCAGGAATCGTGTTCCTTCGGGATTATATAACCCTCCCAAACTTGAGCGAGTTGAGGTTTAGGGATGCTGTTCTATCGCTCTACCCGCTGATATTGGTCGTCATTCTTGCAATAATCCTGAAGATCGATCTCGCGATAACGTTGCTTCTTGCTGTTCTCGTTCTCTACATACACAAGAGGCCAAAGTCAAAGCAAATGATAAGGATCTTAAAGAGGACAGTTGATCCGAAGATAATTTTGCTGATCTTTGCTGTGATGTTTTACAAGGATCTTATAGCGTTCACCCATTCAGCTCAGATATTCTTCGAACACCTCAAGGAGCTTAAGATTCCGACTCATATGGCATCTTTCCTATTAGCTTTCGTCGTTGGCTTTGCCGTAGGAATAGAGATAAGCTACTCTGCAATTGCACTACCATTGCTTACGGCTTTCACCGGCGTTGGCAGTGATTTCATTCCGAAAAATCTAATGCTCGTATTCGGTGCTGGGCTTTTGGGTGTGATGATGTCCCCACTGCACCTCTGTCTGATTCTTACTTCTGAGTATTATTCAGCGGATATGAGCAAGGTTTATAGGTTTTTGATCCCAGCTGGAATCATCCTTGCAACGACTGTCTGGCTGGCATATCTGATCTGAGTGAGCTACCCCGCACTGAACAGTAGATGGAAAAGTTTAGCATTCAAGTATGAAATACAAATCGACAGAACATTTCAAAATCAAATAAAAATTCTTAACTCTATAAATCTAATTGCCAACTTTGTCATCTACTGTTACGGAAAGGGTCTTGCAAGCAACGGGAAGATAAAAACATTAATTTGCATGAGCCCCGACCAATTCCCCATGAAGTTTGATAGATCGAAGCAACTGTATGATGAGGCCGTTAAGCTGATGCCCGGTGGTGTTAGCTCCCCAGTAAGGGCGGTAAAGCCCTTTCCGTTCTATACGGCATATGCTAAGGGCTCAAAGATCGTGGATGTGGATGGAAACGAGTTCATAGACTACTGTCTTGCCTATGGACCTCTAATCTTAGGTCACGCTAATCCAGTTGTAAAGCAAGCAATTGCAGAGCAACTCGAAAAGGGTTGGCTCTACGGAACTCCGATAGAACTTGAGATAGAATACGCAAGGTTGATAACGAAGCTCTATAAGAGCATAGAGATGGTCAGATTTGTTAATACGGGAAGCGAAGCTACGATGTCGGCTTTGAGGCTTGCGAGGGGGTTCACGGGCAAAAACAAGATAGTCAAGATAGAAGGAAGCTTCCACGGAGCGCATGATGCAGTGCTTGTGAAGGCTGGAAGTGGTGCAACCACCCATGGGATTCCAAACTCAGCTGGAATTCCACCGGATTTCGTGAAGAACACTTTGCAAGTTCCCTTCAACGACATCGAAGCTTTGGCCGAGGTCGTTGAGAAGAACAGAGAAGATCTTGCCTGTGTGATAATGGAACCGGTTATGGGTAACTCGTGCCTAATTTTACCGGAGGAGGGTTATCTTAAGGAGGTAAGGAAGGTCACGAAAGAGAACGATGTTCTTTTAATATTCGATGAGGTCATAACGGGTTTCAGACTCGCTTTGGGTGGAGCTCAGGAGTTCTACGGAGTTGAGGCTGACATAACTACCTTGGGCAAAATAGCAGGTGGAGGATTGCCGATAGGAATCTTCGGAGGTAAGAAGGAGATAATGGAGCACGTGGCTCCATCTGGAGCAGTATATCAGGCGGGAACGTTCAGCGGAAACCCCCTAAGCCTAACCGCCGGTTACACGACGGTGAAGTTCATAATGGAAAACAATGTCCTTGAGAAGGTGAACAGAACGACCGAAGCGATCGCAAAAGGAATCGTCGATCAGATCGAGGATTCCAACGTCAACTGTTCTATCGGATACATAGCTTCGATGTTCTGCGTCTACTTCGGCGAAACGCCCAAGAATTATGCTGAAGCTCTGAAGCTCGATAAGGAGAAGTTCATCGAGTTCTTCTGGGAGCTGTTGAAGGAGGGTGTATTCTTCCCACCATCCCAATACGAATGCTGCTTCGTGAGCTATGCACACAGCGAGGAGGATGTTGAGAAGACGATAGAGGCAGTAGGAACATGTCTGAGAAGATTGTAGTCGGGACGAGGGGAAGCAAGTTAGCCTTGGCTCAGACGGAAAAGGTAGTCAGAAGGCTCAAAGAAGCGGGCTACGAGGTCGAAATAAGAATCATCAAGAGCGCAGGAGACATAATGAAGGACAGACCGCTTTATGAATTCAAAGGCATGGGAGCTTTCGTCAGAACTCTCGAACTGGCTTTGGTGGATGGAGAGATCGACATAGCTGTTCACAGCTACAAGGATGTTCCGAGTGTGAGGGTTGAAGGAACTTCAATAGCGGCAGTTCTTGAAAGGGATAGCCCATGCGACGTTTTCATTTCGAAAGATGGGACAACTCTCGAAGAGATAAAGGATGGAGCGATTATCGGAACCTCCAGCCTGAGAAGGAGGGCACAGCTCAAATGGTATAGACCAGATCTGAGGTTCGAGAATCTTAGAGGGAATGTAGATACAAGGCTCAGAAAGCTCAAAGAAGGCCTTTACGATGCGATAGTTTTGGCCGAAGCTGGACTGATCAGACTTGGATTGGCCGAGAAGATATGGTATCAGAAGCTCGATCCAGAGATCTTCGTTCCCCCGGCGAATCAAGGTATAATAGCTGTGGAAACGAGAAAGGGAGAAGAGAATCTCGTAACCTTCATGAACGACGAAAAGACAGCTTTGGAAGCTGAAGTTGAGAGAGCTGTAATAAGAGAGCTTGGAATCGGATGTGCTGTGCCTGCTGGGATCTACGCGAGATATGAAGGCAAAGTCAGGCTAATCTGCCAGATTCTGTCTGTGGATGGAAAGGATGAGGTCAGAATAGATGAGAAGCTCAATCCTAAAACTGCAGTCGAGGAGGCGAAGGAGATAGCGAGAGATCTGAAAGATAGGATAAAACAACTAATCCCAAAGTTTTAGAGGTGAAAAATGTGGATGGGAAGGTTTACATAGTCGGAGCAGGGCCGGGCGGATTGGACCTGCTAACGAAGAGAGCGGAGAAGGTTTTGAAGGAGGCTGACGTGATACTCTACGACGAGCTAATCGGAGATGATCTCAAGAAGTTTTTGAAGGAGACGAAGGCAGAGCTTATAGATGTCGGTAAGAGAGCTGGAAAACACAAGAAAAGACAGGATGAGATAAACAGACTGCTCGTAGAATACGCAAAGCGGGGAAAGAAGGTCGTAAGGCTCAAAGGAGGAGATCCTTTTGTATTCGGAAGGGGTGGAGAGGAGGCTGAATTTTTGGCTGAACACGGGATTACATTCGAAGTCGTTCCAGGAATATCCTCAGCGATTGCCGTTCCTGCCTATGCTGGAATCCCGATTACTCATAGGGCGTTCGATCCCGCTGTGGTCTTCATAACGGGAAGAGAGGCGAGAGAGAGGCTGAACTGGGAGGCACTGGCAAAGCTCAACGCGACGATAGTCATTTTGATGGGAGTTTCAACGCTCAGAAAAAACGTTGAAAGGTTGCTAAAGCATGGGAAGGATCCGAACACGCCCGTAGCTATAATAGAGAGGGGATGCACGAAAGATCAGAGAGTGATAGTCGCTCCTCTGAAGGAGATTGCGGATGTAGCTGAGAAGGGAGGAGTTAAGGCTCCGGCTGTGATCGTCATAGGGGATGTCGTAAAATTGAGGGATAAGCTTGCGAAATTTTTGAGGTTCGATGAGTATGATGGTGGCGATAGCTGAGATGATAAGGATAGGAAAAAAGCTTGGACAGCTCAAGCTCATAGATGGAGCAAGCGGAAACATGAGTTGCAGAATCGGAGATCGCATCGTGATAACCAAAACAGGAGCTTTGCTGGACGAGCTAACACCGCAAGACTTCGTAATTCTAAGAGTCGGAGAGAATTCCAAAAAAGCATCGAGCGATCTGATAGTCCACAACGCTATATATGAGAGAACAGACCACAAGGCTGTTTTGCACTGTCACGGGATTTACAACGTCGTTCTATCATTCGTGCTTGATGAAATAGTGCCCATGGACTTAGAGGGAAAGCTTTTCTTGGGAAAAATTCCCATCGTTGAGGGGGAGTTCAAGAGCAGGGAGTTAGCTGAAAAGATTGCTGAAGAGGTTACGAGAAATGGAATAGTCGTTGTCAGGGGGCACGGGATATATTCAGCCGGCATGGATATATACGAAGCTTTCAATAGGGCATGCTACTTGGAGCACTCCTGCGAAATTATTTATAAGCTAAGGACGATATCGAAGGCAAATGGAGAAGAGGCTTAGAAAGGGAAGAGATAGGATTCTATTCGGAGTTTGCAGTGGGTTGGCAGAGTATCTGGACATCGATCCCACTGTTGTCAGGCTGACATTTCTAATAGCATTCGTTATAGAACCGAAAGTCGTGCTGATCTACCTATTTTTGGCGATCGTGATGCCGGAAAGAGGAGAATGGAGATACAATGAAAGGAAGACCAAGAGGGCTTTGGCGTATGGACTCATAGGCTTGGGATTGCTTATACTGTTGAAGGGTTTTCTCCCGATTCTGCTCACATCAGGTCTCTTGGGTTTGATTCTAATAGTGGCAGGTCTCATGCTTCTAAGAAGATGAGCATGCTCGTAGCCGTTGCGAGGGCTAAGAAGGACGCCAAGGCTTTGAGTCACGCTGTGAATTGCGATGTGGTCAGCTTGGGCGGGATAAGAAGTGCTGAAGATGTCGATCTTTCGATTTTCGAGAGGAGAATCCCTATATTCTTCTTCGGTAGAGATGAGATCGAGCTCGCAAAGGAGATAGAGAACAAGGTTAGAAAGATTACACCGATATATCAGGTAGTTATAACGAGTAAGAAGGCTGTAAGACACACGAGGATGGAGGAGCTGAGAGAAGCATTCGAAATGGCCAAGGCCAAGCTTAGATTAGGATTCAAATTCGACGGTGTTTTTCTGTTCTCCAATAAAAACGAACTTGGTATCGAGATAAATCCAGACTTCGATGCATATTTCGTGATCGGAAAAGGATTCGTTGAGAATACGAGGAAAGTGTTCGGCGTGAATGTAGAGGAGGGCAATCTGATCGTAAGGAAGTTGATGAATGAGGAGTGGATATACGTCCCAGAGCTGAAGGCGATAGTGAGCAAGAAGATCGGAGAAAGGTTGAGGGTGATCATGCATAGGGAAGATGTCGAGCCAAAGAAGGCGGATATCCGCAAGATGATCGAGAGGAATCGAAGCTGGCTCGAAAGGCTTGAGGAGATCGCCATAGATTTCATACAAAGGAATGTGGAAGGTGACGCCGGTGTTCCTTTCAGCGGCGGTAAAGATAGCACGGCAACTCTTATCTTGGCGAAGAAAGCGCTCGGGGAGATTAAAGCGCTATACGTCAAGGTAAGCCACGAGATGCCATATACGGAGGACTACGTGGAAGAGGTTTGCGAGAGGCTGAACGTGGAGCTCATTAAATCTGAAGTTCGTTTCGACATCGAGAGGTTTGGGCTGCCAACTCACACCAACAGATGGTGCACGAAGCTCAAGATGGATGGCTTGGAGAGAATTGCAACGGACACGCTGATCGTTGGAGATAGGGAGGCGGAGAGCAGGATAAGAAGGGAAAGAGGAGAAATCGAATTCAGGGTTGCGAAGGAGATATTTCCGATCAAGTATTGGAGTGGGTGCATGGTTCAGCTGTTCGTTCTGATGAACGGACTTGAGTTACATCCTCTTTATTATGAAGGGTTCTATCGCTTGGGTTGCACGATCTGCCCCTCTTTGAGCGATTGGGAGAGAATTTTGCTGGAAAAGATCGGTCAAAGTTAACTTTTAGAGACAATGCTGCAAATTAAATTTTTCAGTATATCAAGCAAATTAAAAAATCAGGGATGCGTATAGATCGCCCTAAGCTTATCATCAAACGATTCGAGTCTGCAGAATGCAAATCTTTCAAATTGAACAACGTTGCCTAAGTCGTTCAGCGAATTCTTCTCTGCAAGACCCTCGTAGTTTCTCTCGATGCCCAAGACATGGCACTCCACTACACCTTCGGTTGGTAACCAGTGAATGATGTTCTTCCCCTTCTTAACGTCCTTGAGTTCAAAACCCTCGAACTCAAACACGGCATTCTCTTTATCAACGAGCCTAACGTTGCAGAAGTCCTTGAGCCTTACGAGATCTCCCTCCTCGAACCTCTCGAAGTCTTCTCTGCAAATGTAAATGTCTCTCATGCCCTTCAGCACTCTGAATCCACCCTTCGTCGGATTCAGCGGAATCTTGACTTCAACCTCCTCCTCAAGTCCCTCAATTTTGATTTTGACTGGATCCCAGACGAAGAAGTATCTGTTCGCAATCGGATCGATTAGCTTCCTGTTTTCCGCATACAAATTCTTTACACTCACCGAAACGTCGTTCTCCCCAACGCCCAAAGAGAGTATGAAGTTTCTGATGGCCTCCGGCCTAAAGCCTCTTCTCCTTAGTGCCCTTATCGTAGGCAATCGGGGATCATCCCAGCCTTCATAGTTCCCAGCTTCGATCTCCCTTCTCAGTTCGCTCGTAGATAACCTTCCGAATTCGTGGATGCTAACTTTACCCCAGTGTTTTGTAATCGGATAATCCCAGCCGAAGTATCGATATATGTATCTCTGCCTTAGCTCGGAATCCCTCAGATCCTTACCTCTTATGATGTGTGTTATGCCTAAGAGGTGATCCTCAATCGCTGATTCAAAGTCCAAAGTTGGCCAAACGCAGAATTCATCTCCAACAAGAGGATGATCCTCGTATATTATCCTGAAAGCGACCCAATCCCTTATCGCTGGATCCTTATGCTTCATGTCGGTCTTTATTCTGATCACAACCTGCCCTTCCTCAAATTCACCGTTCAGCATTTTCTCCCAGATCTCAAGAGCATCTTCAGCAGGAATGTTGCGATGTGGACATTCCTCTCCGGTATCTCTGAACTTCTTGAACTCCTCTCGAGAGCAAAAACAAGGATAGGCTTTTTCCATCTCCAAAAGTCTTTCGCAGTATTCGTAATATATAGGAATTCGCTTCGACGCGTAAACGACTTCGTCCGGCTTCGCATTTAACCATTCACAGTCCTCAAGATACCACTCGTAAGCTTCCAACAGAGGTCTCTTCGTGCGAGGATCTGTGTCATCGAACCTTAGAATGAACTTACCATCGTAGATCTTGCAGTATTCGTCGTTCACAACTATCCCTCTCGCAGAGCCTAACGTGGGAGGGCCGTTCGGATTCGGAGCGAAACGCATTACCACCTTCCCCTTCTCAGCCTTCTCAAGCGGTGGGAGTTTTTGCTCCTTTTTCTCCTCTTTAGGCTTCAGTTCAACGGAGTATTTTTCCATTAGCTTTCGTTTTTCTTCCTCATTCATCGACTCGAACTCCGCTATACACTCCCTAACAAGGGCTAAGACTTCTTTGGCTTTGCTCCTCAGCTCTGGCATCTCAGCCATTATCTTTCCCATTACCGCTTTATCGTTAGGAGAACCATACTTTAAAGCGTTGAGCACGACGAACTTCATCACAACATCCTTCATGTTCGAGCAGAGAACGGGAGGATATACTACCCTTTCGGTAGATTGCTCACTAGAGAATATTTACTGAAAAGCGAAAATGCACAAGAAAAATAGAGCAAAAAAAATGGTAGATTATTCGACCTTCTCAAACCTGTCCTTGAGCTTGTCCAAGACCTTCGGAAGGGTCGTGTATTCCATTTCCTCCAAAGGTAGTCTGTGTGGCTCGAATGGGCCGTGTCTTCTCATGTAGTCGCAGACCTCCATTGCCTTCATCCTCGTGTATTCGAAGGCTGGATCGTCGAACATATCCACTGGCCCGATCAACTTTCCGTTGCAGAGCTGGAAGCCCGCAGCGATGCACCTCGGTGGCCCATCGAACCTCGTGCACTTACTGTATCTGAATGGAACGGGCATTATCGGACCGTTGTGGCTACCCCTCATCCAACCGCTGACAAGGTGCGGGAACGCAAAAGCCTCAAGAACCTCCCCAACAGCTGGTAAACCGCTTTGAGCTCTGACAACTGCCACTGGATCGTCCTTTCCTACATACTTGTGCGCTATCTGATACAACTTTTCTGTGCTTATAACCGCAACGGGTTCGTCCGTTGGAAGCGGGCTACCCTCCTTCGGATACACTCTCTTTATTACGTATCTGCTCTTTGCTCCGATCAGTGCGAGAAGATCATACATCTCCTCCGGCGTTGCCAGCATCACCTTCTTGTGCTCCATGATGTCCCAAACCTCAAACCTGAAACCCTGATGCATCGAAGGATCGATTACCAAACCAGCCGTGTTGAAAGGATCCGCAAACATCCTGAATATCGGCAAGTTGAAAGCTCCCGGCTCCGTTTTATCCATCATGAATACGATTATCGGCTCCGCCTGTCTCTCCGTAAACTCCATCTCCGCAACTCCCGGGCCAAGTCCTCTTATATTTCCAGAGAATGCGTCGGCCAGCAAATCCTGACCAGCAGCGTAAAGCTTTAGCTCCTTAGCCTTCTTTGCACACTCCTCAAAAGTTTCCCAAGCCAATCCGTGAATTTCTTCGCTGTCAACGCCCTTTCTATGTGTCATTATCAATTCCAAGTCATCTCCGGCATTTAAAACCCTAAAATCGATAATGATCCCCTTCTCTTTAGCCTCGTTCAACTTCTTTTCAGCAACAGCTTTGATTTCGTCAGGGACAGTAGTGTGTCCGGCAACACTGCCTACATCTGCTTTAATAACACTAACGGTTATTTTTTCACCCATGATTATACATATAATGCGTAAACAATTTAAACTTTGGGGTCAATAAACATTTCATTAGAATCATAATGGTGTCGAAATATGACGGAGGCTCAGGCTGTTAGAAAGCTTGAAAGATGTCCTACCGGTATTCCCGGGTTTGACGAGTTATGCGAGGGCGGTTTGGTCAGAGACAGAAGCTACTTGTTATCGGGTCCTTCCGGTAGCGGTAAAACTATCTTTGCCCTGCAATTCTTAGTAAATGGTATAGAGCTATACAACGAGCCCGGAATATTCATAGCGACTGAAGAAAGACCTCAACATATCAGGGAGCACGCATGGACGTTTGGCTGGGAACTTGAAAAGTATGAAGATGAAAATATGCTCGCGATAGTCGATGCCACTTCGACGAAGATAGGACTGCCTTCAGATGAGAAATACATCGACATAAGGCCGTTTGACACGAGATCCTTGCTTGACCAGATAATCACAATTCAGGACGAGATCGGAGCTAAAAGAGCAGTGGTGGATTCAACGACATCGATAGGATTTGCGATAAACGACGTTGCAAAGTTTAGAGTTGAGTTGTTGAAGATTTCGACGACAATGGAGGTTTTAGGGCTCACATCGATACTCACGTGTGAGATAGTCGAAGGAGAAAACAGGTTCTCAAGGTTCGGAGTGGAGAACTTCGTAACAGAGGGAACGATAGTCCTGTATTACACGAGAATTGAGAATACGAGAGTTAGAAGTATAGAGATTCTGAAGATGAGAGGGACAAATCACAGCAAGAAGATACATCCACTCGAGATTACGGATAGAGGAATAGTCGTTCACGCAAGAGAAGAAGTGTTTTCAGGAATTTAATATAAAAATTAAAATTTTTTAGTGTCCAGTTACGTGCATGAAGAGGGGTCTGACTATTGCTATTATGAACTCAACTACGAGTATAGCCAGCAGGATTTTATACTTTGAGTCGGCCTTGAAGATAGCTGCGATTATCGCTGCAAGT
>JAMOPJ010000038.1 GCA_027064525.1 Archaeoglobaceae archaeon | reverse complement strand
AATAGATTCCCTAAAAACAAAGTGCAATTCAAATCTACCCTAAGCTGGCTCAAATCCTTCGCTTTATTACATAACCTTATAAATTGTTACTATAAAAATATTACATCTTGACAATCTCGACCTAATCTTCAGGGAAATAGGATCTGAATCTATTAAGGTAAGTCTGTAGATCCTTACGATAAAAACGATTCATAGTATCAACTCCCTATTATAGAATATCAATACAGAGGGTTCACCGAAAGTAAATGTAGTTAATAAAAGGTATAAGGCATCGAAATTGAGAAGATAGCGCCGCCGCCAGGATTCGAACCTGGGACCATCGGCTTAACAGGCCGACGCTCTACCAGCTAAGCTACGGCGGCTCGGATTGTTTGTTATATACATGTGCATTTAAATCTTACCCTCAGTGGCAACTATCCTCCTCGCGTTGAGCCTGCCGAGCTTCGAAGCACCATCGACTATTATCGATTCATCGGCTTCAACAACACCTATTACGGATCCACTCGCTATTCTAACGTTCTTAGCTTTAACGGAGTAGCCTACACACCTATCTTGAATAAAAACATCTTCCTGAGCTATTATGGACTTGAATCTTGTGTATGCACCTATTACTGCTCTTCTGCAGATTATATTCCCGCTCACAACGCATCCCTTTGCAAGGTAAACCTCATTTGCTTCAATATTTCCCCAAAAGTTCGTGAACATTCCAGCCACAACTCTCCCGTCGAATCTGAGATGCCTAACAACCACACCATCTTTCTTTATTAGTAAAATGTTCTTCGATCTGTCGATCTTGAACATCGATATCACCTCTTGAGCTTTTTAATACCCTGCCGAACCGAAACCGCAACACCTCTACTGAACTCAAGCATCTCCTTAGCTGATAGAACGGCTCTTCCTGTTGCGAGCAATCTGTCATCTACATCGACCACTATTACTTCATCGTTAGCTCTTATATTGGGATCTACATCTACCACATGCTTCGCAAACACGCTTTTGCCTTCAGCTATAAACTCCGCAACATCCTTGAGAACCACAACCCTCAGCTTTGGATACTCAAAAGCCTCATGCAGTCTTCTAGCCCCCTCAACGCTCAAAGTGAACCAACCAGAATCTGCCTTAAGCGTGGCGATTCTAACACCTCTATCCTTTATCTGTCTTATCCTTCCCGTTGTAGGCGAGAGAACAAACTTGCAGGTATCTGGGAAAAGAATCCTCCCAGCTCCTTCGCCGAACTGGTAGTCCGCTATAACCCTAACGGTTCTGAGCATCCTATCTTCCATATCTCCTTTCCCTCCTCTGGAACTCTCTCAAACATCTTAAAAAATCTACGTATCTGAAGCTTCTCCAGTCTATGTCAACAAAATACAGTTCGCTGTATATACTCTGCCAGATTAAAAATTCGGGAATCTCCTCCCCCGCTTTAACGATCAAATCCGGCGAGCTCTTGATCTTAAGGAATCTTTCCACGTCGCATTCTTTAACATCATTCGGATCGATCTCACCAGATTTTACGAGCTTAGCGAGTTCCTTGACGGCATCTGTAATCTCATCCTTTCCTCCGTAACCTTCAATCAAATTTAAAGTTATGTTACCCTCCTTTTTAGACTCTATTCTCTTCTCTTTTCCTTTGAAGCAGACCGTAACTTCCCGAATACCAAATCTCTCACACCAACTGAGGAATTTTTTCAAACCGTTCTCAATAAAATCGTTATCTGCAACGATCATTATATGCTTTGGAATTTTTCCAGATAAAAGCTCCCTTTCAAGCCTTCTCTCGTAAATTTTTTTTATAAATTCGATCATCGACACAAATTTTTAAAAGCATGGTTAATTAAACCTTTGCAATGTTTATAATTTCGGCGATAGCTCTGCTGTCCATACTCTTGAGACCATCCTACGCCATGGTAATCACGTTGGCAGTTGCAACGTTTGCTCATAAAAGAGATAAAGTTTTAAGGGACGTTGCCCTACTTTCCTCTCTTCTTTTGGCATTGACCCACTTGGGTCTATCCAAGCCCATAGTTTTGGCTTCGATGTTCGTTTTGCTCGGCCACAAATTTAAAAGAAACGCAATCTGGAATACTTTAATTTACACCACTTTGGGTCTTGCTTTCTTAACACTCTACGACTCAATTAGCGGTTTAAACTGGAACTTTGAATACATGGTATTTCTCTCGCTTATGGGTGGTTTAACGGCATCTCTGATAGAGAGTGCGAAGGGCAACGAAGTTGTAATTCTGTTAGCAGTCGCTACCGTTTACACGATCTTTCACATATATGCCATAAACGTCTCGTTAAATCAGCTCGCAATAGCGTTTGCGATCTCATTCATTTTAAGCTTGCTCGCCACGAAATCTGGAGTTGCAGATGAGAGCGGGCTTTTAAGTGCAACGCTCATCGGAACCCTCACGATAATCTTCTCGGACATCAGATTCTTCGTTATATTGCTGTTGTTCTACGGAATTGGTTCCGCCGTAACTAAATACAGATACTCTGTGAAGCTCGCGAGGGGTATAGCTGAACAGGCTGGAGGAGCGAGGGGATATGCGAACGTGTTCAGCAACAGCCTCCCCGCTCTGTTCTTTATAATGAACTATGGTGTCCTTAAGTCAGAGCTGTTCGTGACCGCCTTCGTCGCAAGCGTCGCATGTGCTTTGGGGGACACGATGGCGAGCGAGATAGGAAAGACAGCCAAGAGTGTTTATCTGATCACGAACTTCAGGAGGGTTGAACCGGGTGTTAGTGGGGGGATCTCTTTCATCGGAGAGATCGCCGCACTGATTGGATGTCTCATAGTGTGCCTTTCAGCTGTTTCGCTCGGGGTCTTGAGCTTCAAGTTGGCGATAGTTGCGTTCGTCGCCGGCTTCATCGGGATCCACATAGACAGCATCTTGGGAGCTACCTTAGAAAAATGGGGATATCTGAACAACGCTGGAGTCAACTTCTTTGCCACTTTGAGCTCCGGAGCCCTCTGCTATTTTCTCCTTAGGTAGTATGCTAAAGCTAACGCGGTCAATCCTAAAGCCATGCCGAAACCGGGTATCTCTATGTTCGATATCTGGTGCAAGTGGTGATAAGTTCGAACCTCCTCTTCTGGCGTTACGGGTGGTGCTTCAACTTTCACGAGCTCCTTTTCAGGATATGCTTTTGCAACGACGAGGATTAGCTTTGCTAACCTTTCTGAAAGCTTGTAGTATGATATTGCCATTGCCATATCCTTTTGAGTTTCTGCAAATTCATAGTATGCGATTGGAAGAATGGGGGTTACTGCCTTCTCTGCCTCTGCCAAAGCTGCCATTGCGGACTTCTTAGCTGATTCGAGCTTATCTCTAAGCATGTCGTTCGTAACGACGCCTATGAACTCTATCGACAGACTCGCCCTTGTGATCGCGTCTATGCAGGTTATCGCCGAACCAGCGTAGAATCCCATGTCGAATTGTCTCCTTGCGAGATCCATCGTCTCCTCTGCACTACTTATCAGATTTGAGTATCCTCCAATCGACCTTGCATACACTATGAGTGACTCCGCCTCTCTGAAGTAGAACTCCGACCTCTTCTTTAGCTCTTCTCTATTTATTGGAACATCCTCTTTTATCGTGTTCAAAAGCGATAGCCAGACCTTTGCACTCTCTATCCTCTCCTTTGCCAACGCTAAGTAGTAGAGTGCAGAATCGAAGTCTCCGGAAGTCTTAGCATCGAATAAATACTTCTCAGCCCAAGCTATCCTCTCCTCAGCCGCTCCAACTATCTGGAACGATTCTACACCCAAACCCTTTATGCTCTTGAGGTAATCGACCATATCGTCTATCTCCTTGCTGACGTTGTCGAACTCCTTGCTGAGGTCGTCGTAGTTGTTAATAGTGTAGCGGTAGTATAGCTCCCTAAGCTTTATCTCCGCTTGGAAGTATTTTGATGTTGCGGTGTAATAGAATCCCTTTTGGTAGTAGTCATCTGCTTCGTGAATGATCTGGATCGCTTCCTGCGGTTCTGTGAACTGCTTAACGATGTCGAGTAGATGCATAGTTCTATTCTTCATGTTTATAGCGAGAACCTTGAGCAGATCCGAATACTTCGAGATGTTGAACGAAGGCTTGGGCTTTTCTATGGAGTATCCCGTATAATACCACAAAGCCTGCTCTATCGTGCTCACTTCGATGACCTTAACACCAAGCTTCTTGCCCATTTCCACCAGATCAACGGGCTTCATTCTCGTCGTTATGATTAAGAACGGTCCCTGCCTCTTCTCAACCCTCTCCTGAACGTAAACTACCCTCTGCCCCTTTGGAATCAGAAATATCTTCGCTCCAGCCTTTGCAGCGGCTTCAAGCTTGTATGGTATTCCTCCTACTGGCCCTATGAATCCGTCGGGATATATCATTCCGGTCATGAAAACGTCCTTTCTGAGTGTTAGGTTCTTCAGGCCGGCAATCGTTGCTATGGTCATCACCGCTCCTGCAGAGGGCCCACCGACTATAGGCGCATCAGCCCTGATCTCGTAGAAGAAGTCATATTTTGTGAAGTCCAATCCCAACAAATCGCAAGCCGTTAAGGCGGCAAGCTGGGCACTCCCTTGCATGTCTATCTCGGTGTAGGGAATCGTAGAGACGAAAACCTTTCCAGTTCCGGGGGTAATCGTCACTGTGATGTTTATAACTGCTCCTTCGGGCTTTTCGCCGGTTTTAACAGCAACCGCCTTAATGTTAACGATCCTCGCATTGACGAACTGTCCCTTCGCGGGAGCGAGTGAAAGCAACAGCGTTACTATGAGTGCGAAGCACAGCCATTGACGCATAACTGAATTTTATTGCTATCGAACAAAAATCTTTTGGAGGCCTAAGAAGAGTGAATGTGAAAGCTTGGAAGATTAAATGAGGGTCTCGATGATATTGTTCATCTCTTCAGCCTTTTCCTTCAGAATCTCCAAAGCCTTTTTCATCACCGTTTTGACCGGCAAGGCTCCGGTTCCTTCGACGGTGAAGAGGTAGTTGTTCGTATCTAAGATTTCTATCGCGTTCTCTTCGCAGTTCTTGACGCACTCCATGCACATCGAGCATGCAAGGATATCACCTACTACAATTTTACCTTTCTCGACATTCAGGACCTTCCTTGGACAAGCCTCAACACAGCTCCCACAGTTGTTGCAGTTATCTTTGATAACGATCTCTGGGATTATCTTGTAGAAACAAACCGAAACGGGCTGGTATTTGGAATGCTCCTTTCCAGTTCCAAGTCTTGCAACAGCTTCGATCATCAACTGCTGACCTTCGTAAAGCTCTATGATCGGAATGTTGTCGAAGACTGGTCTAATTTCTGGATCATCTGAAATTAAATCGCCAGAATAAACTACTTTGGGCCCTTCAACGTTCAGTCTAAAGGAAACCTGACAATTCGGGCATCCTTCTCCTCCGCAACTGCATTTGTCGGGCATGTTGAACCTTTCAAGATCGGTTTTTATCGGTATGAGACCTATTCTATGGGCAATAATCTCATCATATAAGAATGAAGTATTCATGTAGAAATCCACATAGTCAACAGCCATCGTAGGAACTAAGCTCTTCATAGCTCTTCTGAACGAATTTGCCAGAGCTATCGGAGCATCGTAAAGAATGAACCTAACCTTAAATTCACTTTCCTCAAGTATCTCGATTTTCATAAATATACCCACACGAACGCTTTATTTAAAATTTTAGAAGGGTTAAACTCTTCTACCTCTCTTACCACCCGGCGGTCTCGTTCCATCGTGCGGAATCGGCGTAACGTCTTCAATTCTACCAATTTTCAGCCCTGCTCTTGCGAGAGCTCTTATCGCCGCCTGAGCTCCTGGGCCGGGTGTCGTGTGCTTATTGCCGCCGGGTGCTCTAACCTTTATATGAACACCTTCAATTCCCTTCTCCTTAGCAATTTCAGCTGCTCTCAGAGCGGCCTGCATCGCTGTGTATGGATTACCCTCATCTCTGTCAGCCTTTACGATCATACCACCGCTAACTCTCGCGATCGTCTCGCTACCAGTTATGTCAGTGATCGTGATGATCGTGTTGTTGTAACTGCTGAATATGTGCGCAATGCCCCACCTACCCTTCTTTTTCTTCTCAGCCATAAATTACACCCCCTACGCAACTTCTACACTTTCAGATCTTTTAGCGAAAGGTGAGTTTGGATAGTAGCTAATCTTACTTTCTTCGTCCTTTTCAACGATGTAGCTTGGAGCGGTGACTCTTCTACCGTCGATCGCTATGTGGCCGTGGGTTATGAGCTGTCTTGCCTGCTTAATAGTCCTCGCAAGTCCCAGTCTATAGACTAACGTTTGTAACCTTCTCTCCAAGAAGTCTTCAACAGTCAAGTTTAGAATGTCATCGAGAGTCGCGTTTTCATCGAGCACACCCATCTTGGCAAGCCTCTTGATTACCGCCTGAGCCTTGGCTCTTGCATATTCACCCTCTCTGCCCGGTAGGTTGATCTTACCCAAAAGATCTCTCGCTACTCTCCTATACTTTCTCAAAATATTCTGGAATCTCCAAAGCTCTCTCTTGTTTCTAAGTCCATATTTGATTACAAGCTGAGCTTCCCTTTCAAGTCTAACTTTATCCCAAGGATGGGGAGGAGTTACATACTTCTTCCTGTGCCTTTTGGGATCGCCCATTCAATCACCTCACTTCTTCCTTCTAACCACACCGACGGTCATACCCTTTCTACCAGTTGACCTCGTTCTCTGACCTCTAACCTTCTTACCCTTGGCATGCCTAACTCCTCTGTAGCACTTGATTCTAATCATTCTCTCGATATCGATCATCTTCGCGAAGTCGACGTCCTTGGCAAGCAAATGGAGATCTTTACCTGAATACGGGTCTTTCCTCCTGTTGAACATCCAAGACGGGATGTGCTGTTCAAGCTCTTCCTCGACGAACTTCCTTAGTCTCTCTATCGTTTCGTCGTCGAGCTCACCAAGCTTTTTATGGGCATCCAAGCCCAAGGCGTTGACTATAGCCCTCGCCATCCTTAAGCCAATTCCCTTTATGCCGGTGAGAGCCATCATGACGCTCTTATTACCATCCAAATCCGTATCCGCAATCCTGACAATATGCTTGAACTCCGTCATTTCATCACCGCTAAGAGAACCGAATATTAAAACGATATTTAAAGGTTGTTGCTGGTAACTGTGTTGGGTTACATATTTAAGCAATCGAAACGAATCTGTTCAGATGCCAGAAGTTGAAATTCCAATAAACGAAGTCAAAATAGAGAATTTTAAATCGATAAAAAGCCTTAAACTGGAATGTAAGAGAGTTAACGTGTTTATAGGGGAACCCAATACTGGAAAATCGAACATAATCGAAGCTATCGTAGGAATTCCGTCGTTATTCTACTACAACCCAGTCAGATTCAATGATAACGATCCGAATAAATTCATCAGATTTAAAGATTTAAGTAACCTGTTTTACGATAACAACATAGAAGAGGAGATAAGGATAACATTTGAAAACTTCACGATCATCATAGATTTTAAAGATGGTAGCTATAGATGTAGAGTTGAGCCAAATCTATTATCATCGGTAGCGTTTCCACCATCATACAGCTATGAATACGAGTTCGATCGAATCGCCAAGCACTTCAAATTCTACAGATTTAGACCTGTTAAGTTAGATAGAAGAGAAAGCGAATTTCTGCTACCACCTGATGGTAGAAATCTCTTTGCGGTTTACTTAACTCACAAAAGTCTGAAGAGTATCTGTAAAGATATATTTGCAAAATTTGGTTTAAAGATCATGATAGAACCAAGTTCCAACGATTTGAAGATAGTTAAAGAGTCGGAAGATTTACTCATAATGTATCCCTATGAGACCATTTCAGATACGATTCAACGTTTAATATTTTACTTATCTATAATTTTGACCAATAAAAATTCGATAATAGCGATGGAAGAGCCAGAAGCCCACACTTTTCCGTATTACACCAAGTATCTTGCTGAACTGATAGCTTTGGACGATAGCAATCAGTATTTTATAACAACTCATAATCCCTACTTTTTGCTAACCTTGATAGAGAAGACAGATAAGAGAGATTTAGCCGTTTACATTACGCACTATGAGGATTATCAAACTAAGGCTAAGAAGTTGAGCGAGAAGAAACTTGAAGAGCTTCTCGATTTAGGATCGAGTGCTTTCTTTAACTTGGATATACTGATGGAGGAATAGTCGATGGGTTTCAAAGGATACATTTTCATCGAATGCAAGACCGATAAAGCTCTAGTTTTAAAAATAGTATCCTCCAAAAGGTTCGTTAGATGTGCTGGTGGCATTGGGGAAGTCTGCAACAAGCTTAAAGATAGCGAGAACTCATGCGGGCTTGTGGATGAAGACCCAACAAAATCAAGACCAAGGTATATGATAAATCTCCTAAATGATCCTAGCTCGATCGTCTCCAACGAACATGATATAGTCGTTGCTCATGATAAGGTTAGAAATAACTATCTGATCGTTCTTCGCCCAGATCGCGAGGGCTGGCTTATAAAAACGGCAAAAATGTTAGGCATAGATTTAAGGCAATTTGATCTTCCAAACGAATTTAAGAAAATTAATCTTATCAAGCCTAAGAAAGTAGAGATGCTCATCGATGAAATCCTAACCGAAAATCACCCAAGAATGAAGGAATTATATAAAGCGTTCAGTTTTTGCAGGCGAACCGAGATTGATCTCTAAATTATAAACCTACTACAGAATTCTGACGACTCTATCTGGCAAAACAGCATAAATTTCAACGTTATTTAATTTTTTAATCTCTGAGATCAATTCTTCTCTTAATTTCTCGTCTGTTACGCCAAAAGCGATCTTGAGTCTCCTTCCCGTTAATATCGGGCTTTGGATTATCTTATCCCACAGCTTTCTGATCTTCTTCAGCTTCCTGAGCATCCTCCTTTGATCGGTCTCGATCTCAACGAAGATTACTTCATCATCCTTAACTATCACCGCATCCGGCCTGTAGCCGATCTTCGAAAGTTTTGTCTGCTCTGATTCTAAATAGCAAGTTCCACCTCCTTTCATGAGCTCTTCGATAAGCTTAATCTTTGCAGAATAGTGATCCAGTCCTTCAGTGCTCTTCCTTCTAAAGCTTTCAAGTTCTCCAACTGCAATCCTGAGCTCTTCAATCGCTTTTTCAATAGATTTAATACTAACTAACCTGTTAATGTTCTCCAACCTTTCGACGATTTCTTCAAGTTCCTTCCTTACTCTTTCAATATCTCCTTGCATCTTCTCACGATCTTATCCAATTCAACCAAAGCCTGAATTGGAGTTAGATTGACTACATCGATGTTGGCGATCTCTCTCAAAAACGATGCAACACTCTCATCCAAATCCGAGCTTTGCACCTTCAGTAACTCAAAAGCTCTGTTTATAACTTCCTCCGGCAAATTGGCCATACTCGCGACTTTAATTCCATAGCTTTCGCTCGATGCACCTCTTCTGATTTTCCTATCGAATTCTATTTTTCCGTTTTCTTCTACAATCCCAAAGTGGTAATTCTTCACACCTTCAAGCTTGTTTTCGAGCACAGAAAGCTCGTGGTAGTGCGTAGCAAATAGCGTCTTAGCTCCTATTCTATCGTGGACATATTCTACGATAGCCCAAGCCAAGCTTAAGCCATCTTTAGTGCTAGTGCTCTTTCCGACCTCATCCAGCAAAATCAAGCTTCTGTTTGTAGCATTTCTGAGTATCTTTGCTATCTCATCCATTTCAACCATGAACGTGCTGTAGCCTCTGGTTATGTCATCCACCGAACCTATTCTCGTAAAGATTCGATCCACTATTCCTATCACAGCGTAGCTCGCTGGAACGAAGCTTCCGATTTGTGCGAGTATCGTGATCAAAGCCACCTGCCTCAGATACGTCGATTTTCCAGCCATGTTCGGGCCGGTTATAATCAAAATTCTGCTGTTCTTGTCGAGAGTAACATCGTTTGGAACGAATTTCGTCGTCAGCTCAACTGTAGGATGTCTTCCATCCCTTATGATTATCGCATAACCTTCATTCACCTTCGGGCGGGTATAGTTGTACAGAACAGCCACTTCAGCAAGCGAAGCTAAGACATCCAATTCGGCGATTTTACTAGCACAGTCCCTTATCCTATCCACATGTTTCGCAACCTCGTTTCTAATGCTCTCGAATATCTCATACTCAAGCGATTTAATCTTCTCCTCACAAGCCAATATCTTCTCCTCCCTTTCCTCAAGCTCTGGGATCGTATACCTTTCAGCGTTGACGAGAGTCTGCTTTCTCTTATAGTGCTTCGGAACGAGCTTTATCTTCGACTTGGGAACTTCAATGTAGTATCCGAATACAGTGTTGTATCCAACCTTTAGGCTCTCAATTCCCGTCTTTCGCCTCTCCCTTTCTTCTATCATCTTTATGAAGCTCTCATGCTCCCTCTTCAGATTTCTGAGCCTGTCAAGTTCCTCACTGAAACCATCCTTAATTATTCCACCCTCCTTAACAGTTAAAGGCGGATCATCGACTATCGCAGAATCTATAAGCTTGCATATGTCGTCAAGCGTATCCAAGCCACCTATTATGCTCTGAAGCTTTTTGGAAGCGAAATTGAATTGTTTGAGCTTTGAAACAGCCTTAAGAGAATTCTTTAAAGCCACCAAATCCCTTGCATTTGCAGATTTGAAGTCGATTCTGCTTACAATCCTCTCCAAGTCGTAAACATCTCTTAGGATCTCCCTTATGTTCTGTCTCAAGAAAGATTTCTCCTTAAGTTCCTCAACAGCATCGAGCCTACTTTCGATTTCGTCTATATCGAGCAGAGGTCTCTGAAGCCATTTCTTGAGCAGTCTACTACCCATAGCAGTTACGGTTTTATCCAAAACTTCGATCAACGTGCCTCTTCTGCTACCATCGATTATGTTCTTAAATATCTCCAGATTTCTGAGCGTCGTTGAATCTAAAACCATATAATCTTGGGTTGAATACCTCTGCAATCTGAAGTTGAGGGTTTTAAGCAGAAGAGCATCCTTCACGTAGCTTAAAACTGCCCCGCAAGCTCTGATGGATGTGTTTGTCAGATCGAGATTCTTGGCTTCCGGAATAGCATCCAGCATTTTTAGAGCATTCTCAAGCTCAAACTTTTCCTCTTCAACTTTATGGACAGTTTTAACGATTTTTCTTATTTCTTCTGCAAACTCTTCATCAAAATCTTCCGGAATTATGCATTCAACCGGATTGAACTTCAAAATTTCGGCTATGACTTCATCCTTCGATGAAACAGCCGTCGTAAAAAACTCACCTGTTGAAACGTCCAAAAATGCAATTCCATAGCCGCTATCCTCAACAACAGCCATTAGATAGTTGTTCTCCTTCGTGAGGAGCTCTTCTTCAATCAGAGTTCCGGGGGTAATTACCCTAACTACTTCCCTCTTAACCAAACCCTTCGCTTTGGAAGGATCCTCAACCTGCTCGCATATCGCAACCTTGTAACCCTTCTCAATCAACCTCTTTATATATGGGAACACAGAATGATGAGGAACTCCGGCCATCGGATGCTTCTTGTCCCGGGAAGTCAGAACTATGCCCAATTCCTGCGATGCAATCTTCGCATCTTCATCAAATAGCTCGTAGAAGTCTCCTACTCTGAAGAATAGTAACGCATCCTTATACTTTTGCTTAATTCTATAATACTGCTCCATCATTGGCGTCAGTTTTCGCTCCATTCAACTCAAGCGTTCGGCAAACAACTATATAAATACTGATGACCGAAAAGCAATTTATCTCATAAAATCGAAGTTTAAATTGTGCCCCGAAGAAAGAAGTGCAGATGGGTTTCACTTGAGTTGCCAAGCAAGATCGAGGGAGAGATAGAGATTTCCGCGGATGAACTCGAAGCGATAAGGCTTGCGGATGTAGAAGGTTTAAGCCAGATTGAAGCCGCCGAACTCATGGGAATCAGCCAACCCACTTTCCACAGAATTTTGAAGGAGGCAAGGAGAAAGATCGGAAAAGCGCTGATTGAGGGGCTAAATATTAGAGTTGTTGGAGGTGAACATATCATGAGGAAGTTCAGATGCTTTGATTGCGGATATGAGTGGGAGGAACCTTTCGGAACTGGAAGACCTGAAGCTTGCCCAAAGTGCGGAAGCCCAAACATCCACAGAATCGATGCTGGCAGGGGAAGAGGTAGAGGTGGTGGCGGAGGTGGAAGAGGTAGAGGTTGGTGCGGAGGTAGAGGTAACCTATAACTCAAATTCTTGGGAAGCTAAGATTTAAATATTCAAGACCAACCTTAAGGCATGTTTGAAAGGATTTTGTTTGCAACAGACTTCTCGGAACCCAATTTGAAAATTTTGGATTTTCTGCCGGAATTTAAAGAGATCGGAACTGAGGAGGTTGTTGTAGTTAGGGTAATCAATTTAAATAGAATTATAGGGGCTGCGGGTGGTATAAACATAGATGAATACATTGAGGAATGTAGAAGAGAAGCTGAATCTAAACTTGCTGAGATCGTTAGCAGAATTGATAGCTTTGGATTAAAAGCGAAGCCGATTGTTCCGGTTCCAGCCGGAGATCCAGTAAATGAAATCATCAAGGCGGCAAAGGAGAATGGTGCAAAGCTTATTTTGATGGGTTCGAGAGGAAGAGGAATTATTAAGGAGATACTGCTCGGCAGTGTTTCCGAAGGAGTTGCGAGGATGTCAGACATTCCGGTGATGGTGATAAAGCACAAGACCAAAGTTAAGAGGTTATTCGAAAGAATTCTTTACGCTCACGATCTAACGGAGCACTCTGAAAGGGTTATGAAATACGTCAAGTTTATCGCTGAAAAGCTTGGTAGCGAAATTATCCTCGTCCATGTCGTTGAGAAGGAGGAGAAGCTGGCTGAAGAAAAGCTTAAGATTGTTGAGGAAGAACTTTTAGGTTTGAACTTCAAAACGATCGTTAGGTATGGGACTCCACATAAGGAGATTTTAAAGGTTTGCAAGGAGGAGTCTGCAACTTCGATATTCATAGGAGGAGGAATTCCGGAAACCGTAACCGAAAAACTCTTGGGAAGCACGGCTGACGTTATTTTGAGGTATTCGAAGATTCCAGTTTTCATCGCCAAGTCTTAATCTTTTTATTTCCATTATTCTTAATTGAGTGGATGACCGTAAAGCAACTTATAGAGGAAGTCGAAAAGGCCACTGTAACGGCTGTTGAGAATCGACACAGGTTTTTGGTGATGATCTGCTCGGAAAATGCAGAAGAGAGAATCTTCAGGCTTGCGAAGAGGGTCTATAGAAGATACTCCAAGGTAAAAGCCAAACTTAAGAAGGAGGATGATGAGAAAGAGATGCTCATCGCTGGAAGATCATCGTTCTTAGAAAAAGCTCAGAAGTTTTTTTCTGGTAGGTTCATTCATTATAAGGAATCCCCATCCGTTTTGGGTGAGACGTATTCGTCCCTTCTTATCGACTTCACCGAAGGTTTTCATCCTAACGATTTGGGAATTATAGTTGAGACTATCGCTGAAGGTGGAATTATAATTGCCATTTCGCCTCCGATCCACGCTTGGAACAATCTAATAAGCAAGTGGCATGAAGAGCTGATAAGCGAACCTTACAGCGTTGAGGATATCGTTCCCCGTTTCTACAGACGTTTCATAAGGAGGACACTGCAGGCTGAGGGTATAATAGTGTTTGATGCGGATAAGAGGGAAGTCGTAAAGAGCTATGAGTTCAAGAAGGTTGAGGAGTCGAGGGAAGAGATAAAAATCCCAGAGGAGGAGAAGGAGATAAACAAGAAGCTCTACAAGCTCTGTGCTACACAGGATCAGGTTAGGGTGCTTG
This sequence comes from Archaeoglobaceae archaeon, assembly GCA_027064525.1. Lineage (GTDB taxonomy): Archaea > Halobacteriota > Archaeoglobi > Archaeoglobales > Archaeoglobaceae > WAKM01. The sequence goes on along the minus strand of JAMOPJ010000038.1, from coordinate 76,322 downwards.
AGCTGTTCGAACACTTCTTCGACCGCAAAAAGGACAGGAAAGCCGTGGTCATTACGGCAGACAGGGGAAGAGGAAAAACGGCTGTTCTTGGAATCGTGACACCATACCTTATTTGGAGGATGTATAAGGTGCTCAAGAGGCCGGTTAGGATAATGGTCGTTGCTCCCACCCCTTATGCTGTTCAAACTTTCTTCAAGTTCCTTAAGAAGGGATTGGTTCGGTATGGAATCAAATACAGAGTTAAGGAATCGAGCGGACTCACTACAGTAATAAACTCCAAGTTTGCGAGGGTGGAGTATGTAGTTCCCAGAAGGGCTATGGTTGAGAAGGATTTAGCCGACATCGTGATCGTTGACGAGGCTGCTGGAATCGATGTTCCAGTTTTGTGGAAGATTTCCGAAGGTGTGAAGTATATAATCTTCTCATCGACCATCCACGGCTATGAAGGGGCTGGAAGAGGATTCAGCATCAGATTTCTGAGAAAACTTGAGAAGGATGAGACGATAGAGATCGAGAAGATACATCTGACGGAACCAATCAGATACGGGAAAGGAGATCCGATCGAGAGGTGGCTCTACGATGTTTTGCTATTGGATGCCCAGCCTGCAGAGTTAACAGAGGAAGATATAAATGCAATCAAGGAAGGAAAGCTTGAGTTCGAGTTCTTGGATAAGGACAAGTTATTTGTCGATGAGAAGCTGCTCAGGGAGTTCTTCGGAATTTACGTCTTAGCCCATTACAGGAATAGACCATCGGATATAGTAATCTTAGCCGATATGCCGAATCACTTAGCCTTCAGAGTAGCTGTGAATGGCAAAACCGTCTGTTCTCTGCATGTAGCTGTCGAAGGAAAGATGGATGACGAAACGATAAAGAAGATGGCGGAAGGCTACAAGCCGAGGGGGCAGATAATTCCGGATCTGATCTTAAAGCACTATTGGGATTACGAGTTTCCAAAACTCGTCGGAATTAGAGTCGTCAGAATCGCCACTCATCCGAGCGTCATGAACATGGGAATAGGAAGCTTCGCTTTGCAGAAGATCGTGGAGTGGGCCCAAACCAGAGACATGGACTGGGTCGGTTCGGGCTTTGGAGTTAGCCCTGAGCTGATGAGATTCTGGATAAAGAATGGGTTCTATCCAGTTCACATAACACCGCAGAGAAACGAGGTTTCTGGAGAGCACACGCTCGTAGTGATTCGTCCTCTAAAGCCTCACATATACAGCAAGGTTGAGGAGATAAACGCAGACTTCACGAGGAGGTTGATCGAATACCTAAGCGATGAACTGAGCGATTTGGAAACGGAAACGGCGGTAGGCTTACTTAGAAGTCTTATGAAGGATGCGAACATTCCTAAGCCAGAATTTGGGAAGGTTGAGAAAAAGAGGATAAAGAAGTATTTCCACGGAATGAGTCTCTACGAATATGTATCGGATGTCATAAGACCTCTCGTAAGGTATTATTACTCGAAGACCGATCGAATCGATTTGAGCGATGAGGAGGAGATTCTCGTAGTCGGCAAATGTCTTCAGCTAAAAAAGTGGAGAGAGTTCGGAGAGAACTTTAAAGTCTATAAAGCTCTGCTTAAAGCTCTGAAGAAGATATGGGACTGGTTCAGTGGAGAGGCATGATTTAAAAATGTGTAGTGATATTGTCAATCATGATCACAGCCGTTGAAGGTGTTAAATGCTATGGAATTAAGGAGGGAAAGAACGGATTGGGAATCGTCGTTTGTAAGGGAAAGGTTGCCGGAGTTTTTACAAAAAACAGGTTTAAAGCCGCCCCTGTTATCGTCACTCAGGAGCACGTTGAATCGGGGGAAATAGAGGGAATAATCGTAAACAGCGGGAATGCGAACGCTTTTACGGGAGAAGAAGGCTTGAGAAATGCGAAGAAGATGGCTGAACTCCTTGCAAAAAAGCTGAACGTGCCAATTCACAAGATCGCAGTAGCTTCGACTGGCGTGATAGGTGTTCAGTTGGATATGGGTTGGATCGAAGGTAAGTTTGAGGAGGTCTTCGCGAATCTTGGAACGAGCAGAGAACACGCGTTAAGCTTTGCAAAATCTATCATGACGACGGATTCGTTTCCAAAGGAATGTGTAATTAGAGCGGACGGTTTTACCATCGCCGGAGTCGCTAAGGGGGCTGGAATGATCGCTCCAAACATGGCTACGATGTTGGCTTTCATATTCACCGATGCAGATTTTGAGCCGTATGAACTCCGTAATATGCTTAAGAAAGCCGTGGATCGATCTTTCAACGTTACCGTCGTGGATGGAGATACTTCAACGAACGATATGGTTTTGCTCATAGCCACTGGTAAAAATAAGGTCGATAGAACGCTGTTCGAGCAAAAGCTGACCGAAATTTGCATAGATCTTGCGAAGATGATTGCTAAAGATGGAGAAGGAGCAACGAAGTTTATGGAGGTTAGAGTCAAAGGAGCGAAGAACGACGACGAAGCTTTCAAAGCAGCAAAAGCAGTAGCTTCTTCCGTGCTCGTAAAGACCGCTGTATTTGGTAACGATCCAAATTGGGGTAGGATCATTGCAGCTTTGGGCTATTCTGGCATTGAGGTTAGCGAAAAGCTTGATCTGTCAGTCGAAGGCTTTAAAGACGGAAAGAGCGTCGGTAGCGTTGATCTCGTTAAAGACGGAAAGTCGATGATGAATGAGGATAAGGCAAGGGAGATAATGAAGAAAAGCGATGAGATCGTATTTTCAATCGATCTTAAAGTTGGAGACGGGAGTGGTTACGCGTTTGGGTGTGATCTAAGCTACGAGTATGTCAGAATAAACTCCGAATATACGACGTGAGGGGAGGTGCAATCAGATGCAGTTCGATTTAAACGTTGGAAGAAACTTCGTTCGGGTTTACGCTGAGAACGTGGTGGTGATCTGCCACGGTTTGCCGTATGAACCGGCTTCGGTTGTTGCGAAAGGTTACGATAAACTTGCGGAATTTTTTGCAGATAAAGGTCTAAATTCGGTGATTTTCGACTTCTCCGGAACCGGTTTGAGTAAGGGCTCGTTCAGCATCTCGAACTGGGTCGAAGACCTCGTGAATTTGGTTGAGAGGTTTAAATCCGTTCACTTGGTTGCATTTAGTTTGGGCGGCGTGCCGGCGGTGTATTCTGCTCTGCTTGACAACGTAAAGAGCTTAGCTTTGATAGCTGTTCCATGTAGCTTTGACATGCTCAGAGAGGATATCTTGATTCAAGCTCATGCGAATGCAAAGCTGAGAGGTAGTTTGAAGGGTGTCGGCGAACTTGAGGAATTCTTGGAGAGATTTAGGCGTGATATGGAAGAATTTGAACCTAAGAGGTGGATAGAAGACGTGAGGAAACCCGTCCTCTTCGTCCACGGAACCGACGATGATATCGTGCCTTTTGAAAGCAGTAAGATCATGTTTGAGCTCGCTAAGGAGCCGAAATACTTTGTAAAGGTGATCGGTGGACATCATAGGCTTAGAGAATATGATAAAGTTATGAATTTGGTTGCGAACTGGGTTGCCACGCATTACGCACGTGGAAAGTTTGAAGATAAAATCTTGGAATTAGAGCAGAAATAGAGAGAATACAACAGCAAAAACGCCCGTGAGAAATATTCCGTCGAAAGTCCCTGCTCCTCCGATACTTACAACACCGCTACCGATCTTCTCTATGTCCTTTAGGTGGAGAATGTCCGCCCCAAAGAGTGCAGAGAGAACGCCAGCTGAGAACGCCATCTTTGGAAGAATCCAGATCGGCAGATTGAAAGCTGAAATAACGATATAGCTCATGAACGCCGAAAGAAGGGGCGGAATGAACATAGGGACGGCTATTCCCAATCCGGGAACGGGCTTAGCGTAGAAGTATATCAGGATCGAGCATACTGTGAAGGTTACCAGCCAAGGAACTATTGGCAATTCCATCAGAAGCTTCAAAGCTAAGATCGAGGGTAGGATGCAGCCACCCAAGTTTACAGCCACAACAATTCTCTGTTGCTCGGTTATCGTGTAGTATATCACTCCAAAGAGGCTGTATCTACTGACTACAACTTCGCCCTCCTTTTCGTAAATCGGGATGTTTATGAAACTACCCAGTATTATCAATGTGAATATCGTCAGTGCACTCAGGTAGTCGAGTCCAAACACGATCTGGAATACCTTTGGCGTAGTCAAAACGAACAGAACGACGAAGAAGGGTAGAACTATAAGAAAGAAGAAAAATGGAAGAAGTAGTGGTGGAAATATGTATCTTCTCATTTGATCTTCCTCTTGTCTATGACTATGTAATCGCTTATAGCCTTGACACTTTCAAAGGGGATTATATACAGCCCATCCTCCATCTTAAGTCCAGGAATCTCTCTAACAGGCTTAACGAGCAGATGGAGAAGAGTTCCGGTCTTCAGATCTACCATGATGTTGTATAGCTGCCCAACAACGGTTCCATCTGATAAGGTTACGGTTTTCTTCGCTAAAGACCTTGCAGTAATCATAACAATCACCAACGATGAGTTGAGCAGAAAAATATTTAAATTTAGCCATAGCCTATGAACGTCTTTGCTGAAACTTTAGCCCTGTCCCTCTTAGCCTTCTCTTCAAATCTCTCGTAAAAGCTGAGCATCGACTCGTTGACACTTGGCTTAATCTTCTTTAGAGCTTCGAGGAAGTGTCTCATCTCAACCTTCTCAGCGTTAATGTTTTCTCTCAAAGCAAGCATCACCGCCTCTCTGCATACAGCTTCGATATCCGCTCCAACGTAGCCTTCCGTAAGCTCGGCAAGCTCCTCCAAATCGACATCGTCAGCCAAAGGCATGTTCCTCGTGTGGATCTTGAATATGGCAAATCTGCTCTTCTTGTCTGGAGGTCTAACATAAACAAGCCTGTCGAATCTTCCCGGTCTGAGCAAAGCTGGATCCAAAATGTCTGGCCTGTTCGTCGCTCCAATTACAACTACACCTTCAAGTTCCTCCAGTCCATCCATTTCTGTTAGCAACTGGTTGACAACTCTCTCAACAGCCCTATTACCTTCATCGAGTCCTCTCATCTGCGCTATGGCGTCGATCTCGTCGAAGAAGATTATGCACGGTGCGACCTGTCTAGCCTTCTTAAATATCTTTCTAACAGCCTTTTCGCTCTCTCCGAGCCACTTGTTCAAAAGCTCCGGCCCTTTCACGCTTATGAAGTTCGCTTCAGCCTCATTTGCAACCGCTTTGGCGATTAGAGTCTTTCCGGTGCCTGGAGGGCCATAAAGCAGAACACCCTTTGGCGGTTTGATTCCAAACTTCTTGAACTTCTCAGGATACTTGAGTGGCCATTCGACTGCTTCAATGATCTCCCTCTTTATATCTTCAAGCCCGCCGACATCGTTCCAAGTTACCTTTGGAACCTCTACGAGCACCTCTCTCATCGCAGAGGGCTCTATCTCCTTTAGAGCCTCTTTGAAGTCATCCATTGTGACCTTAATAGATTCAAGAACATCAATCGGAATCTCATCGGCATTGAGATCGATCTGTGGCAGATATCTCCTCAAAGCCTTCATCGCCGCTTCCTTGCATAGGGCTTCGATGTCAGCTCCGACGAAACCGTGAGTTTGATCGGCTAAATACTTCAGCATAGCCTTTATGATCTCTCTATCAAGCTCGCTGATGATTTCGGATGGAAGTAGTCTCTCTATAATCTTCTTGATCTCATCCTTCTTTTCTGCATCCTTAACCTCATCGAACGCCATCTCCAACCTTTCGAGGATCTCCTTGTTTCCGTCTTCGCTGTAGTTCCTGTGCAAAGCCCTCAGAGCTTCGAGCACGAAATCCCTGTCGTATTCTGGCTCTAAAGGCATGTTCCTCGTGTGGATCTGGAGGATCTCAAACCTGCCCTCTCTGTCCGGAACTCCGATCTCTATCTCTCTGTCGAACCTTCCCGGTCTTCTCAAAGCCGGATCGATGGCGTCTATCCTGTTCGTAGCTCCGATGACTATCACTTGTCCTCTCTCTTCAAGACCGTCCATCAAAGCTAAGAGCTGAGCTACGACTCTCCTCTCAACCTCTCCCGTAACCTCATCTCTTCTTGGAGCTATTGCATCGATCTCATCTATGAATATTATCGAAGGAGCATTCTCCTTAGCTTCCTCGAAAATCTCTCTCAACCTCTGCTCGGATTCTCCATAGAACTTGCTCATGATCTCTGGACCGTTTATCGTGAAAAATGACGCACCAATCTCGTTCGCAACCGCTTTGGCGATTAGAGTCTTTCCGGTGCCCGGAGGGCCATAAAGCAGAACACCCTTTGGTGGGTCTATACCCAACCTTTGGAAGAGCTCGGGATACTTCAGCGGTAGCTCGATAATCTCTCTGACCTTCTGTAACTCCTCCTTAAGTCCACCGATGTCCTCGTAGGTAACTCCGGCTTTTCCAAATCTCTCGAATCCCTTAGCCGGGCGATCTCTGTAGATAACCTTCGTCATCTCGTCGATGATAACCGGCCCCTTGGGTTCGGTCTTAACAGCAACAAAGACCAAAGCCTGATTCTGGTTGTATCTTCCAAATCCGGCTAAAGCGGGAGCGCTAACCAAAGGAACCAAATCACCCTCAACAACCGGTCTCTTCAAAAGCTGATGCTTAAGATATTCGCCAATATCCATTCCATAAACTCTGAAATCCATCTTGCGAAGAGGAGCGAGGATAACAACCTTAGCTGGTTGATAATCCGCCTTTCTAACCTTAACTATGTCTCCAACACCGACACCAGCGTTCTCCCTAATGAAGCGATCGATCCTAATTATGCTCTTACCCCAATCTCTTTTTGGAGCTCTCCAAACCTTGGCGACGGTCTTCCTCCTACCTTCAATTTCGATTATATCTCCGGGGGATATTCTAAGCTTTAACATCGCATCGGGATCGAGTCTTGCGATTCCTCTCCCTGAATCGCTCGGATAAGCTTGATTTACTTTGAGTGTTATTTCCATGGTCACCACCCTACAATATCTTAAAATTCACACGACTATAAAAAGGCTTATGGTGCGGTTGATCCTATTCGATATCGAACGAATTTCGTTCGACGACTTTATATCGGCATTGCTTAAGATAGCCTCGAACCGTTGCGAGGAAGAGTATGACTTGGATTCAGGATCGAATGGAATTGAAAGAGCGCGGGCAATCTTAAATTGGTTTAAGAGGATGGGGTTCGAGCTTTTTGTGAATCGGATTCCGATGCCTAAGGATGTTTCGGCTTTGAAGTTGTTAGAAAAATCCGATATTGAGGTGATTCCGGGCAAAAAGTCTGATATCTCCGCTGAAGTCGTTTCCATACTCTCCGAGTTCTGCAAAACCCTAAGACAACCTTTTAAGATCGTCGAAGTTCGTGAGTTCAACGGATTTAGAATAATATTTGGTGAAACTTTCGATTTCGATGAGATTGCGGTTTTGGAAACGAACCTCGATGACATTAGTGGAGAGATATTGGCCAACGCCTTGGAGAAATTGAGCAAGATTTGCTTGGATGTCTCAGCGATTCAGTGCATTGGGAAAAAAGGAAGACCGGCCGTTATTATCAAGGCTCTTTGCAGATTCGATAATGTTGAAAGAGTAGCAAAGACGATGATGGAAGAGACCGGAAGCTTGGGAGTTAGAATAATACCGGTAAGAAGGATCATAGAGCTGAGGAGAATAGAAGAAAGGGAAATCGAAGTGTTTGGTAGGAAATTCAGCATTAGAATTAAGCTTTCGTCTTCTTCAATTCTAAAACCCGAGTTTGAGGATGTTAAGAGAATTGCGGAAGATCTTGACCTTCCGTTGTTGGTCGTATATAGGGAGATCCTTAGAAAACTCTAATTACAGCCTGAAAGATTAAGGTTCGATGAAACTTCCGACGGGCAGTAAGTGCTTGGATTCTCTGCTGGATGGTGGAGTCGAAACTGGCACGATCACTCAGATTTATGGTGCGAGTGGAACTGGCAAAACATCCATATGTCTAATGCTTGCCTACAACACCGCTCACTCGGGCTTGAAGGTAGCATACATCGACACCGAAGGACTCTCGCCCGAAAGGGTTTCCCAGATCTTCCAGGAAAAGGAGGCACTGAAGAACGTTTTCATATACGATGTCATAGATTTCAAACAGCAGAGCTCCGCGATAAAGGAGCTTGCGAAGCTCTGCAAGGATGAGGAGATCAAGCTCATAATCGTAGATTCGTTCACCTTCCTTTACAGGAGTGAGCTTGAGGACGTTGAAAGGCAAATCAAAATTAAGCGTGAGCTCATTGCTCAGTTGACGTTTCTATTAGGCTTGGCGAGGAAGTTCGATTTGGCTGTGGTTATCACGAATCAGGTTTTTACGGATGTGAAGACAGGTGAGGAGAAGCCCTTAGGTGGGCCGAGCATAGATCACATATCCAAAGTCATAATAGGCTTGGAGAGGTTGAACAAGTATAGAAGAGCTATTTTAATTAAGCATAGGTCGAAGCCTGAGGGGATCAATTGCACGTTTATGATTACGGATAGGGGTATTGAACCCTAAATTTATAATCAAAAAATAATGTTTTATTTGCTTTGCAATTTGTGTGTAAACGATTTAAATGTGATTAGATAAGAAACGAAAGATTTAAAAATTTAATTTTCATAATTAAGTTATGGATGTAGAGCTAATCGAGGGTTTGAAAGATCTGAAAACTGGAGCCATGGTTAGTCTAATCTCGATAGTGCTCGTTCTTGTGTCTTTAGTCTTAATGTTCGGTAGCGTTGGAATGATAAATCCAGAGAACCCACAGGCGTTTCTAGTTGCCATGGGTGCTTTAGGATCGTTCACCATACTAATACTGATTGCCGTGGTATTGGGAATAGTCGGGTTCGTGATGTATTTCATGGCTACTGGACACCTTAAGAGATACGATCTCAAGCTCGGAATCGGAAGGTGGGGTATGATCCTTCAGCTCGTGGGATTAATACTGATATTCGTTCCAATTCTGCTTTTAGTCGGAGTGGCGGTATCCAACCCACACGCCAACGGAGCGATTGCCGGTGCCGTCTTGGCATCTTTGGGACTGTTGCTAATCGGAGGTCTAATGATAATCGTCGGAGCCATACTTTTTGGGATAATGCTGATGAGACTCGGAGAAGATCCAAACGTTGAATCTGGATTCAAAACAGCCGGAATAATATATCTCATCGGAATATTACTTAGCTTCATAGCTGGAGCGATCGGAGAGATTCTTGGAATAGTTACGACAATCCTACATAAACGCAAAGAACAGCCTCGAAAGGCTTGGAGCTTTATAATGAGTCTATGAGAATTTGCAACATTTTTCTCTTCCTGATCTCTGTTCGCCGGATGCATAAAGTCTGTGGGTGGTGTTGCAATACTGTTGATGGAATATTTAAATCACACACAATGTGGAGTCACGACCAGTCTGTGTGTAATTCAATTTTTATGGTAGGTTAAGTAAAAAAATTATTCAGCAAAATCTTTAAATATCTGATTGGGATCAAATAGGTTTGCCGACGGCCATAGGGATCGGGGAAACACCCGGACTCATTCCGAACCCGGAAGTTAAGCCCGGTCCCGTTCCGCGTTGTACTGTGCTCCGAGAGGGCACGGGAAGCGCGGAAGCTGTCGGCATCTTCTCTCTCAATTACAAAAAATAACAAAACATTAATACCACTTCTTTCCAGACCTTCGATACAATGAAGCAAGTTGAGAAGGCTGTGGTCATACTCATAACTTTACTTGGTTTTGGCATGTTGATACTCTCACTCGCTTCGCTGTATAACGATCTCTCAACAGAAAAATCACCCGAATACTATGTCATCGACTTTCTGTTCTTCGCCTTGAGCCTGATCCTCATTGGAGGCGGAATCAGGCTATACAAAAGGATGCTCGCGTATGAAGCTTTAACCGATGTTGTGCTCGACGAACTCTTATATGATAGGCTCAAGCCCCTTTTGGAACAGGTTGCTTTTAGCACGGCCGAGATGGATGAAGTTAAGACAAAGTTATCGAAAATCGAAAGCGAAATTAGGAACATAGAGGAAAAGGTTGTAAAGGCTCCTGAAGCTCCAAGCGAAACGTTGGTTGTTCGTAAGGTGACGTTCTACGTTAAGACTATAATGGTGGCAATGTTCTTCTTCGGATTCTACCTGTTCATGGTAAACTTCATCTTGCCCTACGAAGTGTTCCTCTATGTCATTCTATATATAATATGGTGGGCCTTTATAACGAGTGAATTTAACATATTTGATAGAATGGATGCGTGGATAATACTCTGCATACCCATACTAATCGTTCCTTCTGCTGCGATAGTTTTGGATGCTGTTTTTGGAATAGTAACCGCTAGAGTCGTCGTATTTTGGACAGCAATACTATACGCTTACCTTTACTACCGATATGCCAAGAAGATTGCTGTTTTGCCGAAGGAGGAGGAATGGGATTTTTCTGCCAAAGCCAGAGAAATCGTGAAAAGGATAAGGAAGTAGTGTGTTATGCTAAAACAGTGTTAAAATTCATGATATTCCAATCTCGAAAAGTTTTTAAATTGATTTCGTGCTATCATTCGTGCCGGTAGCAAGTTCACCAATTCAAACGAACAAAAAATGGCTGTTGTGAGACCATGACGTTAGATAAATTGGAGGAGAGGAAGGAACAGTTAGAGAAAGAACTGCAGGAGTATATTGAAAAAAGAGACCAATTGAATAGGGCTGCAAAGGAGTTTAAGTCAAAGAGAGACCAGCTAAATCGAGAGGTCAAAGAGCTCATTGCTAAGGCGAAGGAGTTAAAGGCTAAGAGGGATGAGCTGAATGCGAAAGCGAAGGAGCTCAAGAATCAGAAAAACGAGCTTTACAAAGAGATCGATGCTCTCTACAAGGAACTTGACAAGCTCAGGAAAAGCATAGATAGAGGTGGTAGGCCGTTGGGAGAGATAGAAAGGGAGATCAGAAGACTTGAGTTCAAGCAACAGACATCTGTTCTTACGATAGAAAAGGAGAGGGTTTTGGTAGAAAGAATTGCAAGACTCAGAAGAGAGCTTGAAGAGAGGAAGAAGCAGCTTGAGAAGCATGAGGAGTTTAAGAAGCTGATTGCTAGGATTAGAGAACTGAAGGCTAAGGTTAGAGAAATTCACCAAGAGATGATGAAGTTCGTGGAAGAAGCGGACAAGTATCACGAAGAGATGGTCAAGATATTTGACGAGGTTGATCAGAAGAGAAAGTTGGCAGATGAGATGCACGAAAAGTTCTTGGAGAGCAAGAAAGAGGCGGATAGATGTCATGCGGAGATTCTTAAAATCAGGAGAGATCTAAGGGATCTTGATAAGGTCATAAAGGCCCTAAAGGCGAGAATGGCAAAGAGCAAGGAGGAGAGAGAGAAGGAGGAGCTCATCAGAAAGGCAAGAGAGATCTACGAGATGTTCAAGAGAGGAGAGAAGATCGAGACGGAAGATCTGCTATTGCTTCAGAGGGCTGGACTAATATAGTTAATTTTTAATATTTATTATTCCAATCAAGCATTAAAGATATATTTGTGATTATCGACAATAACTCTGTGCAAGAAGATATAAGATTAAATCTATTACGGATTGTGGCCTTACTGGTTGGAACCATCATATTTGGAACGTTTGCTTACCATTTTCTCGAAGGCTGGCCCCTCTTCGATTGCCTATACATGACAGTCATTACGATCACAACGACTGGCTATAAGGAAGTTGGAGAGATGGGTGTTTACGGAAGAATACTTTCGATGTTCCTGATGTTTTTCGGTGTAGGTATTTTCATGTATTCGATCAACGTTTTGGTTCCCGTTCTCGTGGAGAGAAGAATAAGAAGGTGGGAAAAGATGATCGAGAAGCTTGAGAATCATTACATAGTTTGTGGATTCGGTTTGATGGGTAGGGAGGTTGCAAAGGAATTAGGAAAGGATAAGGTTGTTATAATCGACAGCGACATAAACAAGGTAGAATCGGCGAGGATGAGGGGATATGTAGCAATTCATGGTGATGCAACGGATGAGGCTATACTCGAAAAGGCAGGAGTTAGAAGGGCCAAGGTAATAGTGGGTTGCATGACAGACGTCTGCAACGCCTTCGCCTTGCTTGCAGCGAAAGATCTAAACCCGAATATATACACCATAGCTGTTCTGAGGAATCCAGATGCCGAGAGGAAGCTGAGAAGAGTGGGTGTGGATTTGATACTCTCGCCATATAAGGATGTTGCCAAGAAGGTGTTTACTATACTCATGAGACCCGCAACCGTTGAATTCATAGAGACCATAATGGGCAGAAAGGGGGATTCTTTCCTACTTGAAAAGGTCGTCCTTGAAAAGGGAGAGCTCATAGGAAAAACGCTGAAGGAGCTCGATTTGAGGAGGAAGTTCGGATGTATGGTCGTAGCGATTGCGAGAAACGGAAGCCTGATACTTCCGGATCCTAACATAAGGCTTGAGAAGGGCGATGTTCTATTCGTGATTGGAAAGGAGGAAAACCTAAGAAAACTCGACAAATTGATATGAAGCTGAAATTAGAAGCTTATCTGAAGCTTAAGGCAGCTATAGATGAGTTGATAGAGAGATCTGAAGAGGGAGCGGTTATTGTCGTCGAGGGGAAGAACGATAAGCAGTCGCTGAGAAGGTTGGGAGTTAGGGGAGAGATTCTGACATCTTCAAACCACTCAAATGCTGAGCTCGTGGATCTGATCGGGTGTAGGGAGGTTATCATTCTGACAGATTGGGACAAGAAGGGTGAAGCGTTGAAGGACGATTTGGTAATAAAGTTCTCTTCTTGGGGGGTTGTTCCAAACATTGAAATTAGAAGGAGAATTTTTTCAATAATCGGTAAAGAAGTTACCGAAGTTGAAGACTTAGCTGATTTTATATTTAAGCTTGAGCATCGTCAAATTTAATATCGAGAGATCCAACGATCCGCATGATCAGCATCACTAAGATGGCAACTGGTAAGGCTACAGTCTCTGAGAGAATCACGTATGAAGGTGATAGGAGTCATGTTCCTAAGAAGCTTGTAGAACTCAGCAAAAGTCTCAAGCCCGTTGTAGTTTGGAACGTCACTAAAGCTTGCAACTTAAAATGCGTTCACTGTTACGCTTCTGCCGACTCGAGCACGAGCGGCGAGCTTACAACTGAAGAGTGCAAAGCTGTCATAGACGATCTTGCGGAGATGAAGGTTCCTCTCATCCTTTTCAGCGGTGGAGAACCGTTACTCAGAAAAGATATATTCGAGCTCGCGAGCTACGCTAAAGAAAAGGGTCTGAAGATCGCCCTTTCAACGAACGGAACTCTCGTCTCTCCGGAAGTTGCGGATAGTCTTAAGGAGGCTGGATTCGAATACGTGGGTGTTAGTATAGACGGGATGAAGGATACGAATGACAAGTTTAGAGGTGTCGAAGGAGCTTTTGAGAGAGCTTTTGAGGGTTTGATCAATGCAAAAGAGGCTGGACTGCTGACTGGAATAAGGTTTACAGTGACGAAGTTCAACATCAAGGACATACCAGCTGTTGTAGATCTACTTGCTGAAAACGAAATTCCGAGATTTTGCCTTTATCATCTCGTCCCATCTGGAAGGGCTGATTTCAGCTACGATATAAGCTTGAAGGAGAGGAGAGAACTCTTGGACTGGCTTTTCGATAAGGCTATCGAGTTGCACGATGAAGGATGTAAGACCGAAATATTAACCGTAGATAATCCGTGCGATGGTGTTTACGTCTGCTTGAAGCTTAAGGAGATAGACGAGGAGCTTGCGATCAAGGCGTTCGAATTTCTGAAGTTTAGGGGAGGAGATAGGAGCGGTGCACAGCTAGCCAACATAGACATGTTTGGAGATGTCCATCCGAACCAGTTCTGGTGGGATCATACGTGTGGAAACGTTAGGGAGGATAGATTTAGTGAGATCTGGCTAAATCCAAAGGATGAACTTCTGATAAAGCTCAGGAACAAGACTAAGTATCTTAGGGGAAGATGCGGGCGCTGTGCCTACAGGCAGTTCTGTGGTGGGTTCAGGCTTAGAGCTTTAAGAGCCGGGGATCTTTGGGGAGACGATCCGGACTGCTATCTGACTGATGATGAGATCGCTAAGAACGTGTTTGAAAAAATTTGATTAGAATTATAATAAAACTTTTAGTCTTGCAAAAAGTTAAATACATTGCCGGACTTCTTAAAACATCATGATAGATGAAGACGCTCCACTTCCGGAAGTTAATATAGGATTGGTTGGTCACGTTGATCACGGTAAAACGACATTGGTTGCAGCTTTGAGCGGCGTTTGGACTGACAGGCACAGTGAGGAGATCAAAAGAGGAATTACTATAAGGTTGGGTTATGCAGATGCAACTTTTAGGAAATGTCCCGAATGTGAGCCTCCTCAAGCTTACACAACCGAGAGAATATGCCCGATTCACGGCGTTAAGACCGAAATTCTTAGGACTGTAAGCTTTGTAGATAGCCCTGGACACGAGATGCTGATGGCTACTATGCTCAGCGGTGCTGCACTGATGGATGGGGCGATTTTGGTAATAGCAGCAAACGAAAAGTGCCCAAGACCGCAGACGAAAGAACATTTGATGGCTTTGGAAATTATAGGAGTAGATAAAATCGTGATAGCCCAGAACAAGATCGACACCGTTCCGAAGGAGAGGATACTGGAGAACTACCAGGAGATCAAGGAGTTCATTAAGGGAACGATTGCTGAGAACGCACCTATAATCCCGATTTCAGCCCAGCAAAAGGTTAACATCGATGCGCTGATTGAGGCGATAGAGGAGACAATTCCAACGCCCGAAAGAGATCTGGATTCTCCACCTTTGATGCACATAGCGAGAAGCTTCGATGTGAACAAACCTGGCACAAAACCTGAGAATCTCATTGGGGGTGTAGTTGGAGGATCTTTAGCGAGAGGAAGGCTGAGAGTTGGAGATGAGATCGAGATAAGACCGGGGATAAAGGATGAAAGAGGAAACTGGCAGCCTCTCCATTCAGAAGTTGTTAGCATAATGGCTTCGGGCAGAAAGGTTGAAGAAGCAACACCCGGCGGATTAATTGGTGTTTCAACGAAGCTCGACCCAGCTTTGACTAAAAGCGATGGATTGGTTGGTAATGTCTTGGGTCATCCGAACGAACTGCCAGATGTCCTTACGGAGTTCACGATGGATGTTCATCTGCTTGAAAGGGTTGTAGGAGTTGAGAAGGAGATAAAAGTTGAGAAGATCAAGATGAACGAGCCTCTGATGCTCGTAATTGGAACTGCAGTGACACTTGGAACTGTAACCTCAGCGAGAGATGACGTGGTGGAGGTCAAGCTCAAGAGACCGGTCTGTGCTGAGTCGGGCTGGAGAGTTGCTATAAGCAGAAGAGTCGGTGGGAGATGGAGATTGATAGGTGCGGGAACTATAAGGTAAGGTGTGCTGTTTTAGATACGAACGTTCTCATGTATATTTTTACCGAAAGGGTTGACGTCTTTGCCCAGCTTAGAGAATTGGGCTTTAACAAGTTTATCGTTCCGTCGAAGGTCGTTGAAGAGCTCAAGAATCTGTCGATTTCGTTAACTGGCAAAGAAAGGCAAGCGACAAGGTTCGCATTGAGCTTGGTTGAGAGATTTTGTGAGGTTGTTGAGATCGAAGCTGTTGGAACCGATGTAGCTCTGCTTGAAACTGCCAGAAGGTTCGGTTGCGTTTTGATCACGAACGACAAGAGACTCAAGAAGAAGGCTAAGCAGGAGGGAATTCCGATAGGCTATCTGAGAGAGATGAAATACGTTGCGATTGAGTCTGATGTTTATTGAATAACAGTTGATGAGGTGCCCTTAAATCTTTAACCTGTATCTTCGATCTCCAATAATCTCGAGCTTTCCTTCTTGAATAAACCTTCTAAAGCGCATATAGTCAAGTATGATCAACAATTTCTCTTTTTCAGGATCTCTTGGCCTTCTTCTTATCTTTTTCTTTAAGTAGCCTCTAATCCACAGTTTCTTTCTTTTCTCTTCTATCAGTTCCTCCAACCTCATTCAAAATCTCCTCCACTTCCATCTTAATTTTGATTAGTTCATCTATAACACCTTCCTTTCTGCATCTATCTTCAAGATATCTCCAGTCTATCTTATCGTAATAGAGTAGTATTAGCTCCTTTGCCCATCTACAATCGTCCTTAGATTTCCAAAAAACACAAGCATTAAGCCTATCGACGATTAGATCTTCCTTACCTATGACATAAACCTTGAAATCATCAACTTCGAAAATCTCTATTTTATCCATGCTACCTGCCAGTGTGATATCTGGAATTTCTACAACTATCCCAAGTTCCTCATTCAGCCAAAATCTTTCAAATTTTCTGAATCCAAGTTTCTCCAAAACTTCTCCGACAAGTTCTCTATCCAAACAAATCAAATCGATGTCTGAAGTGGAGTAACCACCTAAAGTGTATAATTCGAGTGCATTACCGCCAACAAGAATTGGAATTACTCCTCTTTTCTCAAGCTCCTTGGTCAAAATTCCCACAAGTAAGAGTCTCCGCTTAAATGGATTTTCAATCTTCTTTAGTCTTTCAATGTATTCCCGCATTGATCAAATTGAGTTCTCAGATTATTTTAGCGTTTCAGTATCAAAAATAATAAAGCAAAAAAAGCTAAAAGAGTAATAATAGAAAAATTACGGCAAGAAGTCCTCAGGCTTGGGTAGCTCTAACTTCATACCCTTTCTCTTTCTGACTTCCATGATGAAGTTGTCAAGCAATGCTTGTGGAACCGGTTCAAAGCCAGCATGCTCAACGCTCCACATCGCCTTACCGGCAGTCGCTGATCTAATGGCTCCGGCGAATCCAAACATTTCCTTAACAGGAGCCTTAGCTACGATGGTAACCAGATCTCCTTCAGTTCTCATCTCTAAGATCTGACCTCTTCTACCTTGGATCTCCCTTGTTACGTTTCCAAGCATATCCTGTGGAACTGTGATGAACACCTTCTGGTATGGCTCAAGTAACGTCGGATTAGCTTGTAGCATAGCCGCATATATGGCACCCTTAACTGCTGGAATTACCTGAGCTGGACCTCTGTGGACAGCATCCTCGTGTAGCTTACAGTCTACAAGCTTAACCTTAACACCCATGCAAGGCTCTTTGGCCAAAGGCCCGGCGCTCATGGCTTCTCTGAATCCCTGAATGATCAGATCCATCGTCTCGTTCAGATACTGGATACCCTTGGTAACATCGCACAGCACGTTACCCTCGTAGTAGTCAACGATACCGGCTGCCTCTTCCTTGCTCAAGCCAGCGTCAACAAGCTTCTTCCTTAGTTCCTTCTTATCAGCCTTTCTTATGTCGATGTTTTCCTCTTTGAAGAGCTTGATGACCTCTTGCGGCAAGGGTTCAACTACGATGTAGAACTTGTTGTGTCTGTTTGGCGATTTACCCTCTACAACTGGCGAAGTGGAGGTTACAGTCTCTCTGAAAACTACAATCGGCGGTGAGGTGATAACTTCAATACCCTTCTCTCTTCTTATCTTTTCAACTTTAACCTCCAAGTGTAGCTCACCCATTCCGCTGATTAGGTGCTCTCCGGTCTCTTCGTTAAGTGTGACATGCAGAGTTGGGTCTTCCTTAGCCAGCTGTCTGAGAACTTCTATGAGCTTCGGCAAGTCTCTTGGGTTCTTAGCTTCGATAGCCATCGTAACGACTGGCTCACTGATATGCTTGATCTCCTCAAACGGCTCGAAGTGCTCGAGCGTAGAGCAAGTTGAACCCGCTACGGCATCTCTCAAACCTACTACTGCTACGATGTTACCAGCCGGAACCTCCGGCACTTCAACCCTCTTTGGCCCCATGAACAGCCCTACGGTCTGAACTCTGTTCTTAGCCTTCCTGTCAACGATGTATAGCTCCATTCCCGGCTTGAGCGTTCCGCTGAACAGTCTTCCTACAGCAACTTCTCCGGCATGAGGATCGACGATTATCTTCGTAATCATAAGAGCTACCGGACCTTTCGGATCACAATTAACCATAGCTTGTCCTTCTGGGCTGTTGATGTCGCCTTTCCAGATGATCTTGATTCTCTCCTTCTGAGCCTCGATTGGGTTGGGTAGGTGTTTGATAACCATGTCGAGCACTACTTTGTGCAGTGGAGACTTCTTAGCCAGCTCTTTCCAATTGTCCTCCTTGAGATACTTGTAAACTTCTTTGAAACCGATGCCAGTCTCTTTCATCGCCGGAACGCTGACCGCCCACTTGTAAAGGGCAGAACCGAAGGCTACGCTACCGTCTTCGACTTTCAACATCCACTCCTTGTATTTCTCCGGTTTCATAGCCTTGATGAGCTTGTTTACTTCCAAGATGACCTTCATCAGCTTTTCCTGCATCTGATCCGGTGTGAGCTCAAGCTCTCTGATGAGTCTGTCAACTTTGTTGATGAAAAGCACGGGCTTGACGTTCTCTCTTAACGCCTGCCTGAGCACCGTTTCGGTCTGTGGCATTACTCCTTCGACAGCATCAACGACGACTATTACACCGTCAACGGCTCTCATTGCTCTCGTTACGTCTCCTCCGAAGTCAACGTGACCGGGTGTGTCTATCAGGTTGATCAGATATTCTTTACCCTTGTATTCGTGAACCATCGAAACGTTTGCGGCGTTTATAGTAATACCTCTCTCTTTCTCCTGCTCATCGAAGTCCAAGTAGAGCTGTTGCCCCGCAAGCTCTTCACTGATCATTCCGGCTCCGGCTAACAGGTTATCGCTCAACGTCGTTTTTCCGTGATCGATGTGCGCGACTATACCCATGTTTCTGATCTGCTCCGGTTTCCACATCAATTCTTTAATCTTATCAACCATTTTCTTTGCTCTAACCATAAATTACCACCTCATATATAATTTATTCAATAAAAATAAACATTAAAAAATGGTTATCTTGCAGACTTGGCAACTCTCTCTACTTCTTCCTTCTTGGCAACTGCGTAACTCTTCGGATCGTTGTTGGCTGCAGCAATTAACTCATCAGCCAAACATTCAGCAATGCTCTTCTTCGACTTGAAAGCTGCCAAACGTGCTCCCTCAGCTATGTTTCTAAGTGCAACATCGACCCTTCTGAGCGATGAAGTATCAACCGACTTCGGAACTGCGATACCACCGTATTTGAGTCTGACTACCTCCTCTCTTGGGCCAGCGTTAATTATAGCATCCACCAACACCTGCAGTGGGTTCTTCTTGGTCTTGCGATGGATTATCTCGAAAGCCTGCCTGACGATGTCGTATGCGAGCATCTTCTTGCCAGTGTTCTTGCCCTTTCTCATCACCTTATTTATGAGCCTCTCAACGATGAACACGTTTTGTTTAGCAAACGGAATGTTCGCATGTCTTCCATGCGTGTGAATTACGTATCTCGGCTCCAAGCAGATGTAGTTCTTAAGTGCCGGATCCTTTACCTCGACTTCCTCAGGATCCCACTTTCCGAATACCAATAATTCCTCCTTTGTGAATCCATATTTCATGGTCTCACCTGAGCGGCTTCTCCTTTCTACCTCTTACAAGTTCCTTAAGCGATACACCGTTTACCATTACTACCTTGTATCTTACACCGGGGATGTCACCCATCGATCTACCCATTCTTCCACCGATACCTTCGATTATCACTTCGTCGTGTTCGTCGATGAAGTTTATCGCTCCATCTCCGGGGCAGAATGCTGTAACCTGCCTACCGTTCTTAATCAGCTGGACTCTCACGGCTTTTCTGATAGCTGAGTTCGGCTGTCTGGCTTCGATTCCAATCTTCTCAAGCACTATACCTCTCGCTTGTGGAGCACCTTCCAATGGGTCTGATTTCTCCTTAAGTTCGAGTATTCTTCTAACGTATCTTCTGTCGCTCCATCTGAACTTTTTCCTGTTTTCTATCAGCTTTCTCGCCGCAAATAACCCCTTACCCATGAGCGTCACCTCCTAACAATTAGGGTTGTTCTGATTTTTTAAACTTTATCTCGGAACTAGAGGAGTATAAATAGCCATTGGTAATCCCACCATACCTATTATTTCACAATTATATCATCAATATCGTGATGCCTTCTTGCGAGTTCCTTAGCCTTGTTTATGTTCTTTCCACCCTTGCCTATTATCAAACCCTTATATTGAGGATTTACACTAACTTGTGCTATCTTCTTTCCACCCCTCTCGACGATCTTAACAGTCACCTTTATAGGCTTAAAAATGTTGGTAATAAATTCAACAGGATCATCAGAATGCTCAATAATCTCAATCTTTTTGCCTATTAGTTCTCTTGCTCTTTCGACGTTTATACCCCCTTTGCCTATTGCAATGCCCATATCACCCTTTCTGACTACGAATATCACCTTGTCATCTTGCACTATGCAGTCCTTGACACTTGCTCCGGTTAGACTTTCAAAAAGAGTAAGATAACGAATGCTCTCCGCTGAGAGCTTCACCTCCATAATACCAAACCTCATTCAGCGCCGAGTATCTCGGACTCGCCAGCTTCTATTATAGCCAAGGCAGCGACACTGAAAGGTTTACCGCATATAGCTCCCAATTCCATGTTCGTTCCGTTGTAGATCAAAACTGGCACATTGGCCTTATTCACCTTGTTTATTTTCTCTCTAATTTCTTTCGGACAATTCATGGCCACTATGACCATCTTGGCTTCGCCCTTTCTCAAGGCCTTTATCGTTCTCTTACTTCCCAAGTAAACCTTACCCGTTCTTAAAGCCTTTCTCAAAGCCTTTTCCAGATCGACCTTCATCTCCTACCCCCCAATTTCATTACAAGCTCAACATCACCCGTTCCAAGCTTTATAGGCTGGCCTACGATTATATTTTCAGTAATACCCTTCAACTCGTCAACTTCACCTTTAACAGCGGCTTCAAGCAAATTATTTACTGTCATTTCGAACGCCGCTCTTGCAAGTATGCTCTGCTTCTCTCCAGCGACTCCATGTCTTCCTATCTGTTTGAGTTCACCGTCAGCAGTCATGACATCCGCTACGAGCATTATATGCCTGATATCGACTTCAAGACCCTGCTCCTCAAGTGTAGCGACAGCCTCTCTAATCACGGCATTCCTTGCAGCCTCTATCCCAAGAACCTCATAGATCTCGTAGATGTTGTTTGTCAGTGTTCTCGTGAAGTCTACACCCTTCACCTTCATGACCTTCTTGAGATTCGAACCTTCGGTGTATAGCACGTATTCGTCCCCCTCTTTTCTTATTATGACTCTTCTTATCTCCTTGATTCCAGCTATTACTTCCTTCTTGAGCTTGTCGAACGTATCCATTAGAGTCTTGTATGGCTTATCAACATCGGGCGGTATTTGGATTATAAGCTTTCCGTCCTCTTCTGTTACCTCCATCTTGAGTTTTTTCTCGAGTTTCTTCTTAACCTCATTCAGCGTGAGCCCCTTCCTCTCCAAAGCCTTCGGATCTGGATTTATGATAATTCTGAGGTGCCTGATGTCCGTCGTAACGTCTGCGATGTCGAGAACGTAGGTGGCTTCAATTCTGTTAGCTACCTCTCTAGCTTTTTCTCTACTTTTTGCGTATTCTGGCAACAATCGGATTGTCATCATCGGCGTTGAAGGATGCTTTCTGACATCCAAAATTTCTATGAGCCTTGGAAGACCCAAAGTAACGTCTATCTCAGCTACTCCAGCGTAGTGGAACGTTCTCATCGTCATCTGCGTTCCGGGCTCACCTATCGATTGGGCTGCAACTATGCCAGCAGCCTCGCCGGGCTCCATCAGATTCCTGAAGTATGTTTGGACACACCTCTCAACGATCTTCCTCGCAAGCGCCTCATCAGCGTTGATCTCCGCAAGTTTCTTCTTTATTTCCTCCTTAACCTTTGGAGGAAGAGGTTGATCTTTAAGCAGATCATCGTAATTCATAAAAAATCACCTCCTTTCTTCAGCAAAAACTTCCTTAACGATTCTTTCTATATCGACCGACTTACCTCTAAAGCTCTTCATCGGATCTACACCGTCTTCACCGTATCTGAACTGAACGAGTGTTCCAGATGTCTGCTCTTTGACAGTTCCGTCATATTCAACCTTCAGGTCTTGCAGAGCGTTGATAAGTCTCCTCTGCAGGTAACCGGACTGGGAAGTTCTGACAGCTGTGTCAACCAGTCCTTCTCTACCACCCATGGCATGGAAGAAGAACTCTATTGGGTTTAAACCTCGCTTGTAGCTGCTCTCAACAAAGCCTCTGGCTTTAGCACTTAGATCTCCGGGCTTGAAATGCGGGAGGGTTCTGTTCGTGTATGTGTAGCCTCTTTTAATTCTCTCTCCTCTTACAGACTGTTGTCCAATGCAGGCTGCCATCTGGGTTAGGTTGAGCATCGAACCTCTTGCACCGCTGACAGCCATGATAACTGCAGCGTTGTCCATACCCAAGAACTTTCCAGCAATTTTACCGGCTTGGTCTCTTGCCTTACCTAATTCTCGCATGATCATCATCTCAAGAGTCTCCTCTAAGCTTCTTCCCGGCATAGGTTCCAAATTCCCTTCCCTGTAAGCTTTGATTAGCTCCTCGACTCTCCTTTCAGCCTCGGCGATAACCTCCTTTATCTGCTCAATAGCCTCCTGCGGGATGTCTTCGTCGTCTATACCGATCGTGAAACCTGTGAACATTATAGCTCTAATAGCCAGATGAGTCATCTGATCGATAAACTCTTTAGCCTTCTCGGTTCCATACTTCCTGACGATCTCATCGATTATAATGCCCTTGAAAGCTCCTACAGCCTTCTCATCGATGGTTCCCTTGATCAGCTCACCGTTCTTTATAATGACGTAAGCGTCATACGGACACTCCTCCTTCTTGCACTCGTCACATCCTTGGCAGATCTCGGCTTTGAATTCGAGCGTTATGTCTGGCAGAATTAGACTGAATATCTGCTTTCCGGTCCAGTATTCCTTACCATCCTCAGCATACTTCGGTGGTGGAAGTTCCTTGACGTTGAGAGGTCTGATTATCGACATGACCTCTTCTCTCGTAAACCTCCTCTCACCTCTTGTAAGCAGGTATAAGCCGGATATGTGATCGTGGATACCTCCTATGATAGGTCCACCAAATCTTGGGCTGAGTATGTGTTCCTGAACGGCCATCAAGATCTTCGCTTCAGCCTGAGCTTCCAAACTCTGGGGCACATGCAAGTTCATCTCATCTCCGTCGAAGTCAGCGTTGTATGGTGGGCAGACGGCTGGGTTGAGTCTGAACGTCTTGTAGGGCAGAACTCTAACATAGTGAGCCATAATGCTCATTCTGTGTAAGGAGGGCTGTCTGTTGAAGAGGACTATATCTCCATCCTTGAGCTGTCTTTCTACAATCCAACCTGGCTCGATCTTCTCGGCCAACTCCTCCCTGTTCGTATCCATCACTCTAATTCTTCTGCCATCTGGTCTGATTACGTAGTTGGCCTTAGGATGTTCGGTCCTTAGGATATATTCTCTAGCTTCATCGATGTTCCTCTCGGTAACATACAACGGAACCGTAAGCTCCTCAGCGATAACCTTTGGCACTCCTACTTCATTTATGCTTAAGCATGGATCTGGGCTAATTACAGTTCTCGCGGAGAAGTTTACTCTCTTACCGCTCAGACTACCTCTGAACCTACCCTCCTTGCCCTTTAGTCTTTGGGCGAGGGTTTTAAGCGGTCTTCCACTTCTATGCCTCGCTGGGGGAATTCCGCTTACCTCGTTGTCCAAATAAGTGGTTACGTGATACTGCAGTAGCTCCCAAAGATCCTCAAGGATCAGCTGAGGAGCTCCGGCTTCCTTGTTCTCCAAGAACCTCTGGTTGATTCTGATTATGTCTACGAGCTTATGAGTGAGGTCGTCTTCACTCCTCTGACCAGTTTCGAGGATAATAGAAGGTCTGACGGTTACAGGCGGAACGGGCAAAACTGTGAGCACGAACCATTCCGGTCTTACAGCCTTCGGATTCAAGCCCAAAGCGGGCAGATCTTCGTCTGGAATCTTTTCCAACCTCTCCCTGATGTCTTTTGGCGTTAGTCTGTGTTCTCCTTCGTAGTAGAATGTCGGTTTCTCGAATTTGACCTCTATCTGATCGGCACCGCAGTGAGGACACTTCTTCACGGCTTTAGCCCTTCTGTATACCTCTTTTATGATTTCTTCGTAATCTTGACCAAGTCTTTTGCGGTTCTCGATCTCCTCGATAAACTTGTCCCTTACCTTCTCCTTGAGCAGGAGTCTTCCACACTCTCTGCAGGTAGCATTCAGAAGCTTGGCTATAAGCTTGGCGTAACCGACGTGAATGACCGGAGCGGCAAGTTCTATGTGCCCAAAGTGTCCGGGGCACTCGCCAGCTTTACCTCCGCAAGTCTTGCATCTGAGTCCGGGATCTATAACTCCCAACCTTAGATCCATTAGACCTCCATCTATCGGAAAACCGTCATCATCGTAAGTTTCTGGAGTGATGATCTTGGCAACACTCATTCGACGAATCTCCTGAGGGCTTAAAACCTCAAACTTAATACCCGCAATTCTCTTAGGAATCATCACAACCACCTCAAGCTTTATCTCCCAAAATCAATCTTGGAGCGATCATCATCGATTTGAGCTCATCCAAAAGCAGCTTGAACGCATAACTCATCTCAACCTTGTGGATGTTGCTATCATCATCACAGACATGGCAGTAGGCGTTACCTCTTCTATAATCGTAGGTTGCGATATGTCCGCAGTTTCCGCAAACGTAGACCTCTATCTTGTCTGATTCTTCAAGCAATCTATCTTTGAGCAGTAAGGCAGCTCCATGCCCTATGAGCACATCTCTTTCCATTTCTCCGAATCTCAGACCACCCTTCCTAGCTCTACCCTCCGTAGGTTGCCTTGTGAGAATCTGCACTGGCCCCCTGCTCCTCGCATGAATCTTGCTTGAAACCATATGGTAGAGCTTCTGATAGTAGATAACACCGACGAATATGTCTACGACATACCTCTTTCCAGTTATACCATCGTACATAACCTCTTTACCAGTGTGAACGAATCCAAACTTCTCCAAAGCCTTTCTAAGATCCCATTCTTTCTCACCATGGAATATAGTTCCATCGATTCTCCTGCCTTCTAAGCAACCGACTTTACCACCTATCATCTCCAAAACGTGACCGACGGTCATTCTTGATGGAATCGCATGCGGATTGATGATCATATCTGGAACTATTCCAGATTCGGTCCAAGGCATGTCTTCTTCTGGCACGATCAAACCTATTACACCCTTCTGTCCGTGCCTCGATGCAAACTTATCTCCAAGCTCTGGAATTCTCAGATCTCTAACCCTAACCTTAGCAAGCTTTGAACCGCTTTCCGATTGCATCAGGAAGACGGCATCTACGATTCCTTTCTCGTTGCTCCTCATGCAAACTGAAGTCTCTCTTCTCTTTTGGGGGCTTATTCCCAATTTGGGCTCTTCAAGGAATCTTGGTGGCGAAGTCTTACCGATTAGGACATCGTCTGGACCAACTTCAGTCTCTGGGAATACGAGTCCGTCTTCATCTAAGTGCATGTATGCTTCGGCACCTCTGTAACCAGAAACATCCGCTGGCGGGATTTCGAATCTGTCTTCCTGACCACCAGGGTATCTGATTTCTTCAGCTTCGTAAGTTCTGAAGAAGTGCGATCTTGCCAAACCACGGTCTATGCTACCTTTGTTGAAGATAAGAGCATCTTCGATGTTGTATCCTTCGTAGCTCAAAACCGCAACGACGAAGTTCTGTCCAGAGGGTCTCTCGTCGTATTTGATTTCTCTCTGCGTGTCGGTGGTTACGATAGGAACTTGTGGATAATGTAATAAATGTCCTCTCGTATCGGCCCTCCACGCGAGATTTGCATAGGGCAAACCAAGGCTCTGCTTGATCATTGCAGCACCCATCGTGTTACGCGGAGATGCGTTGTGTTCTGGATATGGAATCGAACCCAAGCAGATTCCAGCTATTAGCGAAGGATCTAATTCGAGGTGTGTGTGCTCTGGAGTCAAGTCTTCCTCATTCACGGCAATGTAAGCGTTCTCCTCCTCCTCAGCATCCAAGAACTCGATCTTTCCTTGCTTGACCAAATCATCAAAAGTAATTTCTCCATTCTTGAGTTTCTCGATGTCCTCCTCAGTAACGAGCGGTTTTCCATCTTTAACAACTATAAGCGGTCTTCTAGCCCTTCCGGCATCGGTATTTATCCTGACCTCATTTGAGTCGGGATAGTAAGCAACGTTAACCTGAATTGAGATCTTGCCGTTTCTTCTCAACTCTCTGATCTGCTCGGCTAACATCTGACCGTCATCTACAAAACCGATTAGAGCACCGTTAACGTAAACTCTACACTTCCTCTCCAAATCAACCACCCCTTATAGGTTCTACACCCAAATTAAACAGCACCCTCTTGATTTCCTCTTCATTCGTTCCTACACTAACCTCAGCATACTGCGCGAAGTTCTTAACCAATCCACAGTTCGGCCCTTCCGGGGTTTCGTTCGGGCAAACCCTACCCCACTGAGTTGGGTGGAGATCTCTTGCCTCGAAATGAGGCTGTGATCTTGAAAGCGGAGAAATGACTCTCCTTAAGTGGGAAAGAACGGACATGTAGTTGTGTCTATCTATGAGCTGGGAAACTCCGGTCCTTCCACCAACCCAATTTCCAGTAGCCATCGGGTGCATGATTCTATCTGTCAGAACGTCGGCCCTTACAGCTGTGGTCATCTTAAGAGGCCTACCTCTTGCTTTAGCCCTTTCAAGCTGATACTTCACATCCTTGATGAGCCTAAGGAGTGCAACTCTGAATATCTCCTCCATAAGATCTCCAGCCAACTTCAGCCTCTTGTTTGCGTAGTGGTCTTTGTCATCTTCTCTTCTCAATCCCAACGCAAGCTCGAAAACCATCTCAGCCATTCTTGCTAAGAAGAAAGCTTTAGCCCTCCTTGCTTCAGGCTCAACGCCCAAGTGTGGTAGGAAGTATTGATCCAATACCTGATTGGCTCTCTGAATCCTGTATTCTCTACTCTGCCCCGGAGCGACCCTTCTTCCGATGTATTCTATAGCCTCCTCCTGCGTTTCAACTTCTGCAACTTCTACATTTTCAAGCATGAACTTCATGATCTCCGGGTTGGTGCTGACCATCTCGATGATCTCCTGATCAGTTTCAACACCCAAAGCCTTCATCAGAACGACGAATTGGATCGGCTTAGGCAGTTGTGGGAACGTAACTTCGAGTATGTTGCCTTTTGTTCTTTCGACGACTACAAGCGCTCTGTATCCCGCTCTCTGACTGAAGCACTTTGCAATTTCTATTTCTTCACCGTATCTCTCTTCTTTCTCAAGGAGAATTTTGTTTGGAGCGAGATCTTCCAAAGTCATCAAGGCTCTCTCACTTCCGTTTATTATGAAGTATCCACCCGGATCCAATGGATCTTCTCCAACCTTCGTTACGTCGTCAACCTCATTCAAGTTGCAGGCTTTGGATTTGAGCATGATGGGAAGCATTCCTATCTCAACTACCTCCTCTTCGAGCTCTCGTCCCTCATCTATGATTTGAGCTTCTAAGTATATCGGCGCGGCGTATGTTAGATTCCTGAGTCTTGCCTCAGCTGGGAATAGCTTTCTCCTTGAACCATCAGCCTCTTTTACGATTGGTTTGCCAACCCAAACCTTCCCAAGCTTAACGTAAGTATCGGGAATGTCCAATTCGATGATCTTCTGCTCGTCGATTACCCTTTGCAGACCCTCATCTAGGAATCGGTTAAACGAATCTATCTGATGCTTGACGAGCCTCTCATGCGTGAAGTAGGCTCTCGCCAAAACCCTCCTATCTAACATAACCACCACCTGAAGTAGGCTAAGTTAAAAGTTTGGTAATTTAAACTTATTCGTGAAAAATTGTCATGTCTCATAATTTTAGACTTCTTCCTCCTCTTCAACTTCGGACTCAACCTCTTCTTTCTCCTCCTTTACAAGCTTTGAAGTTTTTATTGAAGGCGGAATTACAAGCCTATAAGCTATGGATTTTCCTGCCGTTGGACTTTCTCTGATGATCCTGACGATGTCGCCAACTTTAGCTCCGATCTCCTTGGCTATAGGATCATCTGCCCTAATCTTTGGCAGTTGCTCCGGCTTAACGCCCAAGGTCTTTAAAACCTCCTCAGCTTCTTCCTTACTCAAAACCTCATGCTTCGGAACGAGTATGTGATCCTGCAACCTAATCTTCATATCCCACCACCAAAGTTGAGATGAAAGCGGGCTCGACGGGATTTGAACCCGCGACCGACGGGTTAAAAGCCCGTCGCTCTACCTGGCTGAGCTACGAGCCCTCAGCGTAATGATGGCAATTCGATATAAATCTTTTTCGTGGGCTTTAATGGTGCTGACCCCATAATGGTTAAAGCAACCACATTAAAGCCTCGCTGTATATAAAGTCTAACCTAAAAGGGTCAGCACCGGCTTTAATGCTTTCTATTGTATGTCAGCGAGATTATTCCCATTATGTGGAATCGATCTCAATGAAAATGCTTAAATACAGATTTTGGAATTAGGCATGTATGGTGAAGATAGGTGATGGACTTTGGACTGAGCAGAGCGATTAGGAATTGCAAGAAGAATGCTGTTATCGCTGAGGTTAAGGTTCATTCACCTAAATACGGTGATTTATTAAGAAACAGAGATCCGATTGAAATTCTGAGAGCTTACGAGAGGGCTGGAGCGGTGGGAATTTCTTACATAACAGAACCCAAGTTCTTCAAGGGCGATTTCGAGTTGTTTAGACGTATTTGCAAGGAGACAAATCTGCCCGTTCTAAGAAAAGATTTCATAACAACTAAGGAGGAAATCGAAAGAACGGCTGAAGCTGAAGCTTCTGCGGTTTTGATCATTACGAGGATTTTGAGGAATAAGACAGCAGAGTTCGTTGATTTTGCATTGGAGCATGGGCTCGATACTCTCGTTGAAGTTCACAGCTACGACGAACTGCTCATAGCAGTCGAAACGAATTCGACGATGATCGGCATAAACAACAGAGATATAGGAAGGCTTGAGAAGGATGACGGAAACGTCACGCTTACGGCCAAACTCGCCCCTCTAATCCCCGATAGGTTTGTGAAGGTTAGTGAAAGCGGAATATCATCTCTCCAAGATTTGAAGATCGCTCTAAGTCATGCTGATGCTGTTCTGATCGGAACGGCTTTTATGAAAGCTGAGGATCCTGAAAAGATCGTTAAAGAGTTTGTGGAGGCGAAATTATGCTGAACAAGATCGTTGAAGGTAAAAATCTGAGTTTTGAAGAGGCATACGAGCTCTACAACATCCTGCTTAAGGAGTCCGATGTCAGAATAGCCGGTTATCTCGTAGCTTTGCAGACCAAAGGCTACACCGCTGAAGAGCTTGCCGGTTTTGCGAAGGCTATGAGGGACAATGCTGTAAAGCTTGAGCTTGGAGAAGTTTGCGATACGTGCGGAACTGGAGGCGACGGAGCATCGACGATAAACGTCAGCACTGCAAGTGCAATAATTCTATCGTGCTTCAAGAGGGTAGCAAAGCACGGAAACGTTTCGATAACGTCAAAAAGCGGTTCTGCAAACGTGCTTGATGCGTTTGGCATGAAGATAGATCTTAAGCCGGAGGAAGTTAAATCAGTAATCGAGAAAACTAACTTCGCTTTCTTATTTGCCCCACTCTACCATCCGACGCTGAAAAGAATTATGCCTGTCAGGAAAGAGCTAAAGGTTAAGACGATCTTTAACGTCTTGGGACCTTTGGCCAATCCTGCCGAACCTGATTATCAGATCGTTGGAGTCAGCTCTCCGGATTTGGTGGAAAAAGTGGCTGAAGCCTTGAGCTTCTTGGGAGTTAAGAAAGCGTTGGTGATCCACGGAAGCGGCTTGGATGAAGTGAATCCTGCCAAGGAGACTATTGTCGCTGAGGTTGGCGGGAATGAAATCGAGAGATATAAGATTAAGCCCGAAGATTTCGGCTTAAAGCCGGTAAAAATCGTTCCTTGCGAAAGCCCAGAAGAAAGTGCCGAAAGGATAAAAGCCGTTTTTGCCGGCAATGGGAGGGAGGTGGACAGAGCTTTCATAATAGCGAACGCGAGCTTGGCCCTCTACTCAGCGGATGTTGCGGATTTCGATGAATGCGTTGAGTTGGTGAAATCGGTTTTGAGCGGGGAAGCTTTAAACAAGCTGGAGGAGATCGTAAATGCGTGTCCAAAAGCTTGAATACGTCGATCCTCTGAAACTTTATGCTGTGATAAGGGAGGAATGCGATTTTCCGTTCATCCTCGAATCTGCAGGAAAGCACGAAAGAAAAGCGAGATATACATACATCTCGGCAAATCCAAAATTTATAGTTGAGGTGGACGGAATAGGAACGAGGATCGATGGAAAGAAAATTAGTAACGAAACGAATCCCTTTAAGGCTCTTAAAGACCTTTTCGAGTTCGAGGCTGATGGTGAGAGGTTTGTCGGAGGTTTCGTTGGCTACGTTGCTTACGATGCTGTCCACAATTTTATAGATGGTAGTATCGATGAGCCCTCCGTCTTTGGATACTACGAGGACGTTTTCGTTTACGATCACATAACTAATCAATTCTACTTCCTCGACATGAACAAATCTGAGATGGATGCGGAAAGAATCGTCGAGAAGGCCAAGAGGTTCGAGTTCGATGATGAGGGGGGTGGTTCTGAAATACTGAGATGTGATGCAAATAAGGAAGAGTTCGAGAATATGGTTTTGAAGGCTAAAGAATACATATTCGCCGGAGATGCATTTCAGATAGTCCTTTCGAGAGAATATGAGATCGATACAGATTACTCACCGTTCCAGATTTACAGAAACTTGAGGGCGATAAATCCGAGCCCATACATGTTCTGCTTGGAGTTCGGTAAAGATGTTGTTGGAGCTTCTCCCGAAACGATGGCATCCGTTGAAGGGAGAATAGTCAAAATAAACCCAATAGCCGGAACTGCTCCAAGAGGCAAAAACGAGGAAGAAGACCACAAAATAGCTGAGGTTTTAATTTCGGATGAGAAAGAGAGAGCGGAGCACATCATGCTCGTTGATTTGGCCAGAAACGATGTCAGAAAGGTTAGCAAGGCTGGAAGTGTGAGGGTTACGATGTTCATGGAAGTTATAAAGTATAGCCATGTTCAGCACATAGAGAGCGAAGTTATCGGAGAGCTTGAGGATGATAAGACTGCCTTCGATGCGATGGAAGCGGCTTTTCCAGCTGGAACGTTAACTGGAGCGCCGAAAATCAGGGCCATGGAGATAATAGACGAGCTTGAAAGATCAAAGAGAAGAGTTTATGGGGGCTGTGTTGGCTACTTCTCAGCCAACGGCTGGGCGGACATGGCTATTGCAATTAGAATGGTCGAGATAGACGACGTTTGCAGAGTTAGGGCTGGTGCCGGCATTGTCGCAGATTCCAAGCCAGAGAAAGAGTTTGTGGAAACTGAAAGAAAGATGAGCGCCGTTCTTAAGGCTTTGGAGGTGATAGAATGATTCTGCTTGTCGATAACAGAGATTCCTTCGTTTGGAATCTGGCCGAATACGCTTCGATCTTCGATAAGGTCAAAGTTGTGCCTAACACAATTACGCTCGCTGAAGTTAGGAGGATAAACCCGGATGGAATAATAATCTCTCCCGGCCCCGGTTCACCGGAAAGCAAGAGAGACGTTGGCAACAGTCCCGAAATTGTGCTCGAAATGGAAGTCCCGATACTGGGTGTTTGCTTGGGGCATCAGATAATTGGGCATGTGTTTGGTGGAAGAGTTGGGAGGGTTAGGCCCCTACATGGCAAATCGAGCCTGGTTAAGCACGACGGAAAAACGATATTCAGTGGGATTAAAAATCCGCTCGAAGCTGGGAGGTATCACTCCTTGGCGGTCTTGGAGGTTCCTAAGGGGTTCGAGGTATCCGCGGTTTCGTTGAGCGACGGAGTAATTATGGGCATAAGACACAAGAGAAAGCCGATAGAAGGTGTGCAGTTCCATCCTGAGAGCGTTCTTACCGAATATCACGCTGGAGAGGGGTTGAAGATTATAAAGAATTTTGTTTATCTGTGTAAGGGTCGAAGATGATCGGTAGGGTTTTTGAAATTCTTGATGAAGTTTGCTCAAACGAGCATTTTAGAGATGAGTGCAGTAAGTTGAGAGTTATGCTCGATGTGCTTGAAGATGTAAGAGAAGAATTCGGTAGCTTCGGCTTCAGTGCTGGACTAAGAATGCTTGTAGGATTGGTAGGTGAGATGATAGATAAAGCTACGGGATTGGGCTTAAAAAAGGAATTAGATCTGCTGATAGAAGCGAGACTGAGGGTGTTGGCATGTTTGTGAAGATTTGCGGGATAAGGGATCTGAAGGATCTGCGTATTGTCGAAAGATACGCCGATGCTACCGGAGTTGTAGTTGAATGCGAATCTAAGCGTCGCATAGGCTTGAATGAAGCGAGGGTGATTATAGAGAACGCGGAGATTCCAGTCTTTGCAGTCTCCACTTTGAGCGATTTCGAAGGATGGAGCGGAATTATAGATACTATAAATGCTGAGTTCGTTCAGATACACACGGATTCAATAGATCCTAAAGTGGTAGATAGGATAAAGACTGAGTTCGGGGTCTTCGTGATGAAAGCCTTCAAAGTTCCTAAGAGGAGCGAAAATCCGGAGGAGGATGCGGAGCGACTCGTGGAGCGAATAGAGCAATTCGAAGTCGATAGAATTTTGCTCGATACCGGCAAAGGAAGTGGTCTTATTCACGATCATCGCGTCAGTAGAATAATCGCCAAGAAGTTTGACATAATTCTGGCTGGAGGTTTGAGTCCTAAAAATGTCTGCGAGATAGTGGAATTCGTCAAACCGTTTGGAGTGGATGTTTCGAGCGGAGTTGAGAGAAATGGCAGAAAGGATGAAGATCTGATTAGGGAGTTCGTTGGCAGGGTGAAAGGTCATGGTTAGGGTTGTTCTTCATCCCGAAAGCTTTGCTGTGGTTAACGTAAGGGATGTTCCGAATGTAGATTTTTTTGCGATCGTTAAGGATACTGGAGGTATAACAGTAGTTCTGCCGGAGTCCGAATTAGGGAAGATCGGCAGTATGATGAGTTGTGAAAGGGGTTTTAGATTGCTGACGTTCGATACTGTTTTGCCATTCGATCTTGTTGGATTCATTTCGAAGGTTTCGACAGCCTTGGCAGAAGCTGGAATTAGCGTTTTGGTGTTTTCTTCTTATTCGACCGACCATATTCTCGTGAAAGGCGAGGATGTTGATAGAGCATTGGATGTTTTGGAAGGTTTGGGTTTTGAGAAGGTGATCCCATGAAATTCGGAGAGTTTGGTGGGCAGTTTGTCCCAGAAGTGCTGATTCCACCGCTGAAAGAGTTGGAGAAGGCTTACGAAAGGCTGAAAGACGATGAAGAGTTTAAGAAAGAGTTGGACTACTACTTACGAAACTACGCTGGAAGACCCACACCGCTATACTTTGCGAAGAATCTAACTGAGAAGCTAGGAGGGGCTAAGATTTACCTCAAGCGTGAGGATTTACTGCACAGCGGTGCGCACAAGATAAACAACACCATAGGACAAGCTTTGCTTGCGAAGAAGATGGGTAAAACGAGGCTTATAGCTGAAACTGGAGCGGGGCAGCATGGAGTAGCTACTGCCATAGCCGGAGCTTTACTCGGGCTTAAGGTTGATGTATATATGGGTGCTGAGGATGTTGAGAGGCAAAAGATGAACGTGTTCAGGATGAAACTGCTTGGTGCTGAAGTCATACCCGTGCACAGCGGGAGCAAAACGCTGAAAGATGCGATAAACGAAGCCCTGCGAGATTGGGTTGCCACTTTCGAATACACGCACTATCTCATCGGCTCGGTCGTGGGTCCTCATCCATATCCAACCATGGTTCGAGACTTCCAGTCGGTCATCGGCAGGGAGACTAAGAGACAGATCCTTGAGCTCGAAGGAACTCTGCCAGATGCGATAGTCGCTTGCGTCGGCGGAGGAAGCAACGCGATAGGAATCTTTCATCCATTCATCGAAGATCGATCTGTCAGACTCATTGGTGTTGAAGCCGCTGGCAAAGGTCTTAGCACTGGGAAACACTCGGCATCGCTCTGTGCTGGAGAAAAGGGGGTTCTGCACGGCATGCTTTCGTATTTTTTGCAGGACGAAGACGGACAAATAGCAACAACGCACAGCATCGCTGCCGGCTTGGACTATCCGGGCGTTGGTCCGGAACACGCTTGGTTGAAGGAATCGGGAAGAGCTGAATATGTAGCAGTTACTGACGATCAAGCGCTGAAAGCCTTCGTGGAGCTTTCCAAAACTGAAGGAATTTTACCAGCCCTTGAGTCTGCTCATGCCTTAGCTTACGCCATGGAACTTGCCAAAGAGATGAACAATGATGAAATAATAGTCGTCAATTTGTCGGGAAGAGGAGATAAGGATTTGGGAATAGTTATGGAGGCGTTGTCATGTTCCGTAAGCCAGCCCTTATAACCTTCATAACCGCTGGCGATCCAAACATCAAAGCGACGCTCGAATTTCTACTGACACTCGATAAATATTCCGAAGTTATAGAATTAGGAATTCCGTTCAGCGATCCTATGGCTGACGGAAAGGCAATTCAGAAGGCTAATGTCAGAGCACTTAAGGCGGGAACGAAAGTTAAGGATGTTTTCAACGTGGTTAGGGAGTTTAGGGAGCATTCTGAGACGCCAATCGTTCTGATGACATACTACAATCCCGTCTATCGCAGAGGAGTTGAGCGATTTGTAGCTGAAGCTAAGGAGAGCGGTGTAAATGCGATGATAGTCGTGGATCTTCCGCTTGAGGAGGCTGGTGAATACCTCAACGTCTGCGAGAAATACGAGATGGGGACGGTGTTTTTGGCGGCTCCTAACACACCGGACGATCGATTGAGGATGATCGATGAAGCAAGCTCAGCATTCGTTTACCTTATCTCGCTATACGGAACAACTGGAGCGAGAGATAAGCTTTCTCAGCTTGCCTTCGATCTGCTTAACAGAGCTAAAAGAGTATGTTCGAAGCCGTTAGCTGTCGGCTTTGGAGTTTCGAAAGCCGAACACGTTAGAGAACTGATTAAAGCCGGTGCAGATGGAGTAGTTGTGGGAAGTGCGATAGTTGATATAATCGGTAAATATGGCGAAGAAGCGATTGATCCGCTTGAAGAGAAGCTTAAGGAGCTTAGAAGCGGTTTAATTCTTTAGTGTTTTTAAATTTTTTCGTTAAATTTGAAATTACCTACATAAGCATGTGCACAAATAGTAACCTATATACATATAAATATTTTTACACTGGTAAATGGAATTATATACGCAAAAAATTGTTAAATATTATTATAATTACAACCACTCATTGAGGGTAGGGGAGGTGATACGGTGAGTTGGCTGAAGAGATTGAAGAAGGACAAGAAAGGAGCGATAGGTATTGAGATACTGATAGTGTTCATAGCCATCGTTTTAGTGGCTGCAGTGAGTGCAGCAGTGCTCATTCAAACAGTCGGCTACCTCCAGCAGAAGGCAACCGCTACGGGTAGAGAGACCACTCAGGAAGTTGCAAGTGGTATAAAGGTCATTCAGGTTTTGGGTCATGTTGACACTCCAAACGATGTAAATGGTAAAATAGACAAGCTTGCGATCTTGATTGAGCCGAACACAGGTGGACAGGACATCGACTTAAATAAGACGACGATTTCAATCAGTGATGGAAGTAAACATGTTGTTCTAACATACGACCCAACATATTTCAATGATAGTGGAACATACTCAGATATATTCGATGTAGTGAGTGATGTTGACGTTAATAATACGAGTGTGTATCCAGCGGATCTACATTTCGGTATCATAGTGTTGCAGGATTCTGATGGATCATTAACGTCACAATATCCAGTCCTCAACGCTGGAGATAAGGTTGTTTTGGCTGTAAATGCTAGTGCAATCTTTGGTGGCATTCAGCCAAGAACGACCGTATTCGGTGAGGTCAGACCAGAGTTCGGTGCTCCGGGTATAATCCAGTTCACGACGCCACCAGCATACACGGAATACGTTGTTGAGCTACAGTAACCTTCAATTTTTTTCCTTATTTTTTTCAATAATAACATAAGAAAATTTAATAATTTTACGTAAAAACTGAGGTGATGTTTATGCTCAAGATTCCGAAGCCGAAGATCAAGAAGAAAGACAAGGAGGATGAAGAGAAGAAGGAAGAAGAAAAGATTGAAAAGGAACTTGAGGAGGAGATCAAGAAGGAAGAGGAAACCGAATCTAAGCCAAGAGAGGAGTCAGATTTAACAACCAAGCTCATGGAGAGGATAAACGAAATTGAGAACAGACTGCCGAGGATAGACGTGTCGATCGATGGGCTGAAGAGAGAATTGGATGATATTAAATCTAGACTGCAGAAGATGGACGACACGCTCAAGGATGTTATGGTTCTGTATGAGGTAGTTTCATCACAGATCAATCCTTTCGTCTCATCTTCTGGCATTGTAGATGTTGGAGAGTTGAAGAGAAGGGTGGATAACCTCGAAAAAGATCTCAAGCTTATTATTAATATCGATTTAGATAAAATTATTGATGAAATTCTTTACGAGGAGGTGATGTGATTTGGAAGCTGACAACAGGAATATAATCAGAATAGATGAACTTGATGATAACGAACTTAAGGAGTATCTCAACAGGTTTCGAGGGCGGATACCATCGGTTCTGCTGGATGACCTATACAACAAGCTGAAGGGCAAGAATGTAACGAAGGAGCAGGTTGACAAGATAATAAAGAAGATCGAGGAGAATCTGACGAATGCAAGAAAGATCGACGAGATATTCAGGAAGCTTGAGAATATAGAATCACTGCTGAAGCAGAGGGTAGAAGCCAAATCGGAGATCAAAACCCAGAGCGCCCAAGTGATGGAACAGTTGAACACGTCTGATGCAGTTCAGCAGATAGCTCAACCCTCATTAGAATCAGCTCATCAAGTTCAAGTCCAACCGCAAGCATCCGCACAGGTTCAATTAGCATCTTCTGGAGATCAGCCGAGATTGGATGTTATATCAACCTCGCAGGAACCTCGATTGAAGCAGATTCCGAACGATGCTAAAAGCATAATGATACTGCTCAAGTGGATCGAGTTCATGATAGAAAGGGTAGGCTACGACGGGCTTGAGGAGCTTTTGAACTACTACGTTGACATAAACTGGATAAGCGACAACGTTCTATTCACAATTCTAAGATACGCTAAGGGCATCAGGCTATACCATCAGAACTCTGACTGGAGGCCTGTGGGATACATGAATGTCCAGGATCATATAACGTCACTTTTGTTCATAGAAGCCCTCAGAACTGGCAGATTCAATAAGGAGCTCGTAATGGAGGTGGAGAGGGAGATTTATAAGATAAAAAAGGAGGTAGCAGAGATCCATGGGATTTAGCACTACCGCTGGCTTTGCACTGCTATTCATAGCCGGGTTGATTGCGTTTGGAGTTGTTGCAACCGTGACTATTAGCGAGGTTAAGGAACTAAACAAAATTGCAAAACTTAAGAATAAAGAAGAAATTGAGCTAAAGGGATCGGACTTTGAAATAGTGAACGTTACAGCTGTGAATGTTACGGCAACGGAATACAACTTGACCGTCGTAATTGAAAACACAGGCTCAACAACGTTCGACTGCACGAAGTTCACACTGCTCGTCGATGGAAAGGTAATCAACGCAACTTGCAACGTTTCAAAGCTCTATCCGCTCGAATACGCTGAGTTCACTGCTGAGAATTTGTCTGGAACGGTGGGAAGCACACACAGGCTGAAGGTGGTTTCCGACAACGGAATCGAGAGGTATGCGACGTTCGTTGTGGGGTGAAGGCCATGGCCGGAGAGAGTGCTGCTCACATGATACTCTTCATCGCGACGATACTCATAGCGAGCTCCGTTTCAGCGGTGATGATCGTCACCATAGAAAAGATGTCGATAGAGATAAAGAATCAAGGTGAATATATTAAAGAAGTATTGTCAACGAACTTCGAAATAATAAACGATCCGAAGATGATTCCGAATACAACTGTAGGAGGTTATACAGCCTATGTGTTCTATATTAAGAATGTTGGTGATTCTCCGTTTGCGTTCACAAACGAAACTATAACGGTTTTGATAGACGGTGTGATAATTCCTAAGCAGAATGTAACGACAAATCCTTCGGTTTTGAATCCCGGAGATGTTGGAGAGTTGGATGTGATCACGTCGCTCAGCTCTGGAAATCATAGAATAACTGTGATACTCGAAAACGGGGTTTCCGACTCTTTGGACTTCACGATCTGAGGTGATCGATATGGCGAGGATATTCTCAGTTCAACTTGCAAACGACGAGTTCCACAAGAAGCTTGGAGGCGGAATTCCAGCCGGAACTATTGGATTGATAATGGGGGGGCACGGAAGCGGGAAATCGATAGTTTGCCAGAGAATAACCTATGGACTGCTTAAGAACGATGTATCCGTGACATACATTTCAACACAGCTCACGACGATCGACTTCATAAAGCAGATGTCCTCACTAGGATACGATATTGCACGTGACATAATCCAAAAGAAATTGCTGTTCATTCCGGTTTATCCTCTGTTGCAAGAGCCTAAGAAGAGAATGGATTACTCAGAGAAGCTCATGAACGCGAGAGAGCTTTTTGAGAAGGATGTGATCATAATAGACTGCTTTTCATCGCTCGTAAAGTTCGACATAGACCCGAATTCGGCAATAAAGCTTATGGGATTTCTGAAGAGGATTTCAGCCCTCGGCAAGGCGGTGATTCTGACAGCTCTAGATGAGCTCGAAAAAGACACAATGGAAGAGATCGAATCGGCATGTTCGTTCATAGCAGAAACCACCATAAAGAAATTTGGAACCGATCTTAAAAATATGATGATTATAAAAAAATTTAATTTGGCTGCTGGTCAGTATTCTAAGCAGATCGCGTTTAGGGTTGAGCCGAAGATAGGCTTAGTAGTTGAGATAGCGGCGGTAGCATGAAGGTCGTAAAGTCTGATACGCTGGAAGACGCTTTGAGAAGGAATCCTCACCTCAGGAGATATATAGAAGAGTTCAAGAAGAAGGAGGGGGTAGTTCCGACTTTCGTCCCATCCCTTAGCAGAGATATGAAATCCCTCCCGAGGCCAAACCTGATCTACCCGGTAGGAGATCCCGTTTTCATTCACATATACACCGACAGAGAAGGGAACAGACAATACATTGCGATAGAACCGAGGCTAACGCCAGATGAAGAACCGAAGTATCAGGCTTTGATGGACAAGATGCTTGAACTCGCTCCTCAGGAAAGGACTCCAAAGGATGATGAGGAGCTTAGCGAACTTATAGATAGGTTGATGGACAAAATTGTTGAGATAGTTCCTGAGAAGGTTCCACTAGAGAGGAAGAGAAAGTTCCTAACGTTGGGGTTCGAGAAGCTGAAGCTTACCGAGGAGGAGGTTTACAAGTTCAAATATCTCATAAAGAGGGATGTTATTGGGGTTGGACCTCTCGAGCCCCTCATAAGGGATCCATACATCGAGGACATCCACGTCATTGGGCCACATAACACCCACATCGTCCACAAGATCTTTGACATGCTTCCGACGAACATCGACTTCAAGGATGAAATCTACATGGCCGAATACCTGAAAAATTTAGGAGAGAGAATCGGAAGACCGGTAAGTGAGAGAACTCCAATCGTCGATGGAACACTTCCAGATGGAAGCAGAATAAACATAATATTCAGCACAGATGTCAGCCTCAAAGGACCATCTTTTACGATAAGAAAGTTTACAGCCGTTCCAATTAGTATAACCCAGCTAATAGCTTGGGGGACACTCTCAGCTGAGATAGCTGCATATCTCTGGCTGTGCTTGGAATATGGCATGAGTATATGGGTCAGCGGTGAGACTGCGAGTGGAAAGACTACAACTCTCAACGCTATGATTCCGTTCATAAAGCCACAATCTAAGATTTACACGGCTGAGGATACTCCTGAGGTTCAGGTTCCTCACCCAGTCTGGCAGCAACTCTGCACGAGGGAGAGGGGATCAGAAGGAAAGGTGGATCTGTTCGATTTGCTTAAGGCAGCTTTGAGGAGTAGACCGAATTACATCATAGTCGGTGAAATCAGGGGAAAGGAAGGTGCTATAGCTTTCCAAGCTATGCAGACTGGACACCCCGTTTTGGCAACTTTCCACGCTGGTAGCGTCAAGAAGCTAATTCAGAGGTTGACTGGTGATCCGATAAACGTTCCGATAACGTTCATAGATAATCTAAATGTCGTTCTGATTCAGCAGGCCGTTTATAGAAGAGGACAGTTTTTGAGGAGATGTTTGGTCGTTGAGGAGATCGAAGGTTACTATGAGGAGGTTGGAGGTGTTGTTACGAGAACGGTCTTCGAATGGGATGCTGTAACGGATAAACACATCTTCAGAGGGTTATACAACTCATACATACTCGAAAACAAGATCGCTCAAACAGCCGGTTTTGAAGATCCGAGGCAGATCTACGAAGAGATGTTTCTTAGAGCGAGAATTCTGCAGAGGATGGTCGAGCTCAAGATATTCAACTACTACGAGGTTACGAAGATAATTTGGGCGTTCTACAAGAAAGGTTTGCAGGGGTTGCCGTTCAAGCTGTGAGGTGATGGGTATGTATGTCAATACTCAGAAGTATGTCAGGTTCGTTCTGCTTCCATCGACAATCTTCGCGCTGATATACTTCCTACTGCTTCTCACTCTGTTCAGGACTCTTTTGATCTCTTTGGGACTGTTTGCACTCTTACTATACATAATCCCGATGTTCGTGATTATCACCGCACTCCTCTATCCGAAAATAGTTAGAGGAAGGGTGAGAAAGGAGATAGAAGATAACATACATTTCTACATAACCCATCTGGGTGCTTTGGCAACTTCGGAAGTTAGCAGAAAGGAAATGATGAAGATGCTCTCAGAGAGGAAAGAATACAAGGCTTTGGCAGAAGAGACGAGAAAGATATATCTGCTCATGGAGAAGTGGAACAAGAACCTTGCTCAGGCGTGCAGGTTTTTAGCAAGAAGGACTCCGAGCAAGATATTCGCGGACTTCTTGGATAGAATGGCACATGAGTTGGACAGCGGTGAGGATTTTAGGGAGTTCATAAAGAGGGAGCAGGAAACAGTTATGAACGCGTTCTCGATTCTATATCAGGGTAAGCTATACAGTGTCGATGTTTTCAAGGAGGTTTACGTATCCCTTGTTCTTTCACTTTCATTCTTTGCCGCTTTCGCCATAATAGCTCCCTTCCTAACCGGTTTGAGCGTTACGCTCATTTTGAATATAATCGTTATATTTTTTGTCGTGGTCGAGATAGCCATACTCGTGTATCTGAAGGCTGTAGCTCCGGTCGATCCAATATGGCAGACCTCTGGAGAACTAACCCAAACGGACTGGAAGCTATACAAATCGTTTTATGTTTCCTGTGCGTTATGCTTGGTAGTTTTCACTTTTGCACTGTTCATCACATACGTTTGGGGAGTTGTTGAGATCCCGCCACCCTTCATAATAGCCCTCTCCGTAACGCCGCTAGTAATTCCGGGATATTTGTCGAAGAGGGAGGAAGCGATAATTAAGGACAAGGATAAGAACGCACCTTCGTTCATAATGAGCTTGGGAGCTTCGGCCTCTGCAAGGGGAGGAGATATTCTCGAATCTCTGAAGTTCTTAACCGCTCACGACTTTGGAGCGCTGACCGAAGACGTTAGAGCATTATATAAGAGGCTATGCACGAGGATAGACAAAAAAAGGGCTTGGGAGAAGTTCAGTATAGATACGGGTAGCAACCTCATCTATAGGTTCATAGACATGTTCGTTGAAGCCATAACTCTGGGTAGTGATCCAAAGGATGTCGCTGAGATAGTTTCGAAAAATTTTGCGATAATAAATGGCCTTAGGGAGAGGAGAGATAGAAGTGCGAGCTCTTTCGTCGGAATATGTTACGGAGTTATAATCGGAATAGCTTTCTCTCTTTATGTATCGTTTGGAGTCGTTGAAGCTATGAACAAGATGTTCTCTTTGCTCAAGATTCCAGGTAAGTTCATTCAAGGTCTGTTGCATACGGTTTCTGGCTTGGATTTGGCATATCTGAATGTCGCGAT
Organism: Archaeoglobaceae archaeon; assembly: GCA_027064525.1. Taxonomy (GTDB): domain Archaea; phylum Halobacteriota; class Archaeoglobi; order Archaeoglobales; family Archaeoglobaceae; genus WAKM01. The sequence continues at coordinate 34,212 of JAMOPJ010000038.1, read as the reverse complement.
TCTATTCATTCTGTTCTTCCACGCTATAATAGCTTCGATAGCTATTAAGATGGTAGACGGTGGAAGATGGATGAGCGGATTCATGCACCTCGTTGGCATGATATGGCTTGCAGCGATATCGGGTTACGTATCACAGCTGGTAATAACGCATCTCTTGGGGTTATGAACAAGTTTGAAATTTAATGAAATTATTAAATTTTATAATAAATACATATGTTATATCTATTCGGTCAGAATTCGAAAAACTTTTATAGCTTAAAGTCAACGATTATTTTGACTGATAATAACAATAATCATCATGAGATCGTGAGGTGGTGTGAGATGTTTGAATCGTGTATACTCACGATCGATCCACACATCTTGAGATCGATAAACAAGAGTTCGCTTAGGAAAAAAGTTTTATTGTATTTAGATTCTATTTATCCTAACGCTGACTACCTGACCAACATCGCGAGGATGATAGGTAGCGATCCTTCGAATGTCCTGGGATGTCTTAGAGGAATGGGCAACCGTTACAACGGAAATAGCTCTCTTATAGAACTTGGGCTTGTAGAAGTGGTCGAAAGGGATGGTTATAAATATTACAGAGTTACGGAACTGGGTAGAAAGGTAGCCAAGCATGTTAGAGAACTTTACAGGGGGATCATCCATGCTTAAGAGTCTAAGCGTGAGCGATGTTGATTTTATCTACGGATACATGATTCTGAAGTCTTACTTCTTCAAGATAAAAACGAATATCGAGAATTCAGACTATCCGAACTCGGAATACGTTAGACGTTGGAGAGAGTTCTGCAATAGGACTGACTTCGAATCATTGCTGAGAAAAGCCTTCGATCTAATTTCTACACCGCCATCGTCGGACTGCTTAAACTTGTTCGACTGTTTGGATAGATCCTCATACTTCGCGTTGATACACAAGGAGCATCCAAACATAACTTTGGGTTTCATCAAAGATGCTGACCTTTGGGATCTTTGGCTCAGGGAGGGAATATTCAGAGTTGCAAGAGAGAAGACTGCAGAAATGCTCTCACTTTCCAATGGAGACAAGGTCGTCGATTTCGGCTGTGGAAGTTCATCTCCACTATTTTACGGTGAGATAGTTGGGCCAAACGGCCTATACTCTGGCATCGACTTCTCGAAGCCTCTCCTAAATCTGGCTAGAATAAGGGTTAGAGAGAACCATCTGGACTGGGTAAATTTGAGGCAGGAATACGTTGATACTAGGCTTATATTTAAGAGGAGATACGATTACGTGATATGCTCTTCGATATTGCAGTATGCCGACGTTGGGGCTGTGCTTAGGAATGCCATCGAGGCTTTGGGTGGCAACGGAGTAATAGTCATATTCTCCGAAGTCTTTTCTGATTTAGAGCCAGAGAAGGCAGAGCTTTTCGAGCTCTACTATTCTCTCATCCCGCAGTTCAAGAGGTTTCCTAGCGTGACGGAGATTCTGAATTACCTATCACAGTTCTGTGAATACAGATACAAACTCCTCGATAAAAACTTTTTAAAGATTGAAGTCTTGGATGTCATTTAGGCTTAAGATGGCCCCACTTCTCCAAAGCTTCTCTCAACTCTTTATGCTCTTTTGCATATTCTTCCAAACTTACACCTTGCAACGTTGCATCTATTGCCTGCCTCAACGCCTTAGCTCCTGCGTGGGTTCCCTTCGGATGTCCGTGAACTCCTCCCCCAGCTTGAATTATCACATCTATTCCGAAGAGATCTATTATGTCTGGAACGAGTCCGGGGTGCAATCCACCGGATGAGACCGGAAAGACCGGCTTTAGATGGAACCACTCGTTTCTGCAAAGATCTGTGAGTCTTCTCACTTCTTCAGCCTTTCCGACCATCTTACCCACGCCCGTTCCGACGTGCATGTTATCAACTCCAACGAGTCTCGCGAGCTTGACTATGACATTCAAAGATATTCCATGCTTTGGATTTCTCGTGAACGCTGCATGCATAGCTCTATGAGCATGAATTGCAAGCCCTAAATCTTCGCATTCATCTCTTATCGTTTGCAGAGCAGACCAACCCGTTGTTATTATATCTACCATAACGTATTCGTTGCCATAGTCTGCGACAAGCTTTGCCCTCTTGAGCATCTCTCTGCATTCCGCTGTGATGTTCACGAGATAGCTCTTTCTTTCGCCGGTTTCAGCCTCTGCCTTATCTCTGATCTTCATCACTTTCTCAAGCCTCTTCTCGAATCGGATGAAGTTTTGACTCGTAAGATTCTCGTCATCCTTAAGCAAGTCGATTCCTCCAGTCCAAGCCTCCCATGCGACTTCGGCGTATTCGTCCACATCAAAACCGACCTTCGGCTTGGGGACTGTAGCTGTGAGAGGGCGATCTTTGATTTTCAACCTTTCTCTGATCCCTTCGATTCCGAACTGTGGGCCCTTAAAGTATTTAACGTATTCTTCAGGAAATATTACATCCTCAAGTCTCAGGTTCCTCAAAGCCCTCATTCCAAAGATGTTTCCAGCTATAGAGCTGAGTAGCTGTGGAATGTTTCCTTCTTCGAATAGATCGAGCGGGTAGGCGATTTTAACGATATCTCCGTCTATCTCGAAGACCTTGGCCATTATCTTCTTTATCCTCTCTGGCAACCTCGCTAAAGTAGTCCAAGTTCCGACCGAGCTCTCCGAGGCTACTCTGCCAGCAGCTTCTTCCATAGAAATCCCATCAGGCTCTACTCTGAAGATACAGATCAGCTCGTTCTCCTTTGGCTCGTAACCTAACTGGACAAAATCGAGATACCATTCGGACATATTGACGTAGTTATCGTTGGCTGAATAAATACCTTGGGGACGGATAACCTTATATTTTTGAGGTCTCACTCTCAGCTATGGACGATCTAATATGCAAATACGTTATAAAAAATGGCAAAAAGCTTGGTGAGAGCATAGATGTTTACGAGAACTGTCTAATAGTCAAGGTGGGCGATAAGTTCATAGCGATTCCAAAGAGTTGCATAGTCAAGGTTGAGGCGGAAAATATCCACGTTTCGGATTTCGACGAGAAGAAGGCCAGAGAATTGGGAGAGGTTTGGGTGATCGAAAAATCGAAGCCCGTCAGCTTGGAAGAGTTAGAAAGAATGAAGTATGAGTGAGTTTAAGCAGGTAATCGTTGTTAGAGAGGATCTAAAGCTTTCGAGAGGAAAGTTGGCTGTTCAAGTTGCTCACGCTGCGATAATAGGATATGAGAAAGCGGACAAAAGGATAGTCGAAGCTTGGAAGATGCGGGGGCAGAAGAAGATAGTTCTGAAGGTTCCTGATCTGCGAAGGCTCATGGAAATAAAGGAGAAGGCTGAAAAGCTTGGACTTCCGACGGGCGTTGTGGTGGATGCAGGACTTACGGAGATCCCACCGGGAACCGTGACGGCCATTGTTATAGGGCCTGATGAGGCTAAAAAGATCGACAGAGTTACCGGGAACTTGCCATTGCTTAAATGAAACCCAAACTGGACTTCTATCCAATTCTTTAGCTATCTCTTCAAATGTCAATCCCTTCGTCTCTTCAACGATCTCATCCATGGATTTAAGTTAAAGAGAGAGGAATATCAATCTTTTTGCGAAATCTTATGAATAAATCTTCAAGATGTTGTAAAAAGTATCTCTCTCAGCCGGAACCTTTCCTGCACCTCTTATTATTCTCAGAATTCTTTCGAGGGGAAGATAAACGGGTGTTTCCGCTCCGGCTGAATGAGTGATTCTTTCCTCCATCAGAGTTCCATCTATGTCGTTCGCTCCATAGTTCAAAGCTATCTGTGCAAGTTTTTCTCCGAGCATAACCCAGTATGCTCTAATACTCCTGAAGTTGTTCAGGACGATCCTCGAAACAGCTATGGTCTTGAGCACATCCACGGGATCGGTCTTATCCTTCACAATCTCTTCAAGCTTCGTGTTCTTCGGATGGAATACGAGAGGTATGAATGCCAAAAAGCCGTGAGTTTTCTCCTGCAGTTTCCAAAGCTTGTAAAGATGAATCGCTCTATGTCTGTAACTTTCAATGTGTCCGAACAGCATGGTCGCGTTGCTCCTTATTCCCAAACTGTGGGCTATCTCCATTACTTTGAGCCATTCCCCGGCCTTTGCCTTGTTCGGGCAGATCTTCTTTCTTATTTCATCGACGAGTATCTCCGCTCCTCCTCCAGGCATCGCTTGCAATCCTGCATCTTTCAGCCTGCTCAGGAGTTCTCTAATACTCATTCTCTCCTTCTTGGCTAAAAAGTGAATCTCAGTAGCTGTTAGAGCCTTTATCACAACATCGGGAAATCTACGCTTTATTTCCGAAAACATCTCCTCGAAATATTCGACGCTGACATCGGGATTGTGAGAACCGACTATGTGCAACTCCTTAGCACCCAATCGAACAGCTTCTTCCGCCTTCTTAACGACTTCCTCAACGCTCATTAGGTAGGAGTCATCATCTCCTTTGCTTCTGTGAAAAGCACAGAGTGGGCATTTCGAAACGCAGATGTTGGTATAGTTTATGTGCCGATTTATGACGAACGTGACGACGTTATCGTTCATAGAATTGGCCCTCATTCCCAACTCGTGAAGATCTTGGTAAAATAATTCTTCAATCTTTTTTGGAGTCCACATGTGATGGATGAACTTTCAAGAATTAAAACGTTATCGATTTTTCAACTTCTTAATCTCGTTCCTTAGCTCTATGAGTTCTCTCCTAAGCTGTGCATTATTTCTGAATACGAAATCGCTCAGGACGCCTAAGATCATTATCTGCAGTCCGGCCACTATGAGCAGAGCGGTGAGGGTTGCCATAAGATAATGGGTTATGTGTCTAAGCCAGTCCAAAACGACCTTAACACCTATAACAAAACCGGCGAGGATTAGCAGTATTCCGATAAAATAGAAATATCTTCCTGGACTGTATCGTCTTAAAAGCTCGTAGATCGTTAGAGCAATTCTCATTCCATCTCTAAACGGTTTGAGCTTGGTCTCTCCGGCACGTTTCTTATACTTTATTGGAACCTCAACAATTCTGAATCCTTTTGCGAGGGTTTCAACGGTGAGTTCAGTTTCAATCTCAAATCCATGTTTCTTTAACTCAACGCTCTTGTAAACATCCTTTGTTAGAGCTCTGTAGCCGGAAAGGATATCGTGCAACTCCACCCCATACATCATCCTGAATATGAAGTTGAGGATCTTGTTCCCTATGAGATTAAGCCTCGTGAAAGCCCCCTTCTCGAAATCGACAAGCCTGTTTCCCACAACATGCTCAGCAATCCCGTTCTGGATGGGTTTGAGGAGTTTGTGGACATCCTCTGGCAAGTAAGTCCCATCGCCGTCGATCATCACGACTACTTCGTTGTCTAGGAGCTGGAATGCTTCAGCTATCGCCTGTCCCTTCCCCTTTCCGCTCTGAAGAATTACTCTTGCTCCCTTACTCTTTGCAATTTCAACTGTTCTGTCGGTGCTGTGCCCGTCTATGACTAGTATATTGTCAAAGCCCAAACGCTTGAATCTGTCTATTACATCGCCAATACTCTTCTCCTCATTCAGCGTTGGAATTAGAATACAAACATCCATGCTACAGTCGGACTATTCTGAATATGCTCAGAACCGGGAAGCCGTCGATCTCATTGATTCCCTTTTTGTCGATTATCACCGCAGCGCAGAGAACCTTACCGTCTCTCTTCTTTATCTGCTCTGCCGTTTCTCTTATCGTCGTTCCCGTAGTTATCACGTTATCGACGATAACACAACTCTTTTCATCGACCTTCGCAAAGTTCTCGCTGAAAAGTCCACCTACCCTCTGCTCCTTTCCCTCCCACTTGAGCTTTTTCGGATAATACATGCTCAAATCCGCCCCAAGTTCTTCAGCTACAAGCGTCGCAATAGGAATACCGCTCGTGGCGATGCCAACAACGACATCGGGCCTCTCATCGAGACACTCCATTATCATGTCCGTCATCGCACTTGCTATGCACCTCATTCTGAACGGACTTGCGATATTCCTAAGGTCAACATAAACGTCTGAGGGTGGAGCTTCAGCCTTCTTAGCTTTTGCAAGAAGCCACATCGCGGTTTCCTTAGAAACGTTCAACTCAGCGGCGATCTCGCCAGTAGTAAGACCCTTCTCCTTCAACTTTTTCGCCTTCTCAATAAGATCCTCAATCACTTCTTAACCCTCCTCAATATAGCTTCACTACCACACACCGGGCAGACATCTCCTTCAATCTTTCTTCCACATCCCCTACAGACCTTAATCCATTTAAATGCTTTGGATATTGTAGGCTGTATAATATTTTCAATTTTCAATCCCAAAAACATTGCGACGTTCTGGATCGAGTAGTCGTCTGTAACTAAAACGGCCTCATGACCTTTCTTCATTTCATCAAGCGTCTTTGCAAGCAACTTTATATCTGTATTCGAAAGCTTGTGAATATCTCCAGTCTTTTTAGCTGTCCTAATGACTTTTTCGACACTCTCGTTCGAAGCTTCCTCAACTCTAATGTCGAGTAAAGAGAGATACAAACGGGAATTTTCATCTTTTATTTCGTCAACTACCTCCGGAATTGTTACCATCTTTCCGTAATGGGCCTTCCTGAGGAATATTACACTTGAATCTATTACGTATACCTTCATCGACAATATCGATGTTGAACCGAACTATAGATAAGCTTTCCTGCAAAGCTACCGTCATGGTAAAGGACGAAGTAATGGCTGCTTTGAAGAGATTCTTCGAAGAACTCATGGAGAAGGAACGAGTGGACGTCAAGAGGATAGAATGGGAGCTCGACAACATCGTATACCCGCACATAGGATCCTACATTGCAAGCGGAGAACTTAGCAAGGAAGAAGGCAAGGAGATCTTCGAGTTTTGTGAGAGAAAACTGAAAGAGCTAAAAGAACGTTCAGCCCGCAGAAGTTAAATATCAGTCGACCCATCTCTAAACGATGAAGCTTGAGGAACTCAGATTTGGAACCGAGCTCATAAAAAGAGGATTCGCCAAGATGCAGAAAGGTGGAGTAATAATGGATGTCACAAACGCCGAGCAAGCTCAGATTGCAGAGGATGCTGGTGCTGTTGCTGTGATGGCACTGCACAAGGTTCCGGCTGACATTCGAGCATCTGGCGGAGTTGCGAGGATGGCTGATCCGAAGAAGATTCAGGAAATAATGGATGCTGTAACGATTCCGGTCATGGCAAAATGCAGAATTGGTCACGTTGCTGAAGCAAGAGCGCTCGAAGCGCTCGGAGTTGACATGATCGATGAAAGTGAAGTTCTTACTCCAGCTGACGTATTCTTCCACATAGACAAGAGGAAGTTCGTCGTTCCTTTCGTTTGCGGTGCAAGGAGTTTGGGTGAAGCAGTCAGAAGAATTTGGGAAGGAGCTGCGATGATCAGAACGAAGGGTGAAGCTGGAACTGGTAATGTTGTTGAAGCTGTGAAGCACATGAGGATAATGAACTACGCGATCGCTGAACTTCAGAGAATGCCGGATGAGAAGGTCTATGCGGTTGCTGAGAAATACGCTGAGAGATACGTTCAGCTTGCGAAGTTGGTGAGACAGGAAATGGGTCTGCCGACGGATATAAAGCCAAACGACGTGATATACGAGGAATACACTTGGGATGATATCGTCGAAGGGTTGTATGAGGTTCTGCTTGAAGTGAAAAAGATGGGAAGATTGCCGGTAGTTAACTTCGCAGCTGGAGGAATTGCAACCCCAGCGGATGCTGCTTTCATGATGCAGCTTGGAGCTGATGGCGTTTTCGTGGGTTCTGGCATATTTAAGTCGTCCAATCCAGAAGCGTATGCGAGGGCTATAGTTGAGGCTGTCCAGCACTGGGATGAGCCGGAAGTCGTTGCTGAAGTGAGCAAGGGAATTGGCGAAGCGATGAAGGGTCTCGACGTTTTCAAGTTGAGCAAAGAAGAGAGATTGCAGGAAAGGGGAGTATGAGAGTAGCCGTAGTTGGAGTGCAGGGGGCGGTGGAGGAGCACGTAATAGCGACTAAGAAGGCGATGAAGAATTTGGGAATAGATGGTGAAGTTGTCGCAACGAGAAGACACGGAGTAGTTTCAAAGTCAGACGCTGTGATAATCCCCGGTGGAGAGAGCACGACGATAAGCAAGCTAATCTTCAGAGACTCCATCGCAAGCGAGATCATCGAGCTTGCTGAAAGCGGTAAGCCGGTTATGGGGACTTGTGCTGGCTTGATTCTGCTTTCGAAACACGGAGATGAGCAGGTTGAGAAGACAAAAACGAAGCTGCTTGGTCTGTTGGACGTTTGGATCAAGAGAAACGCATTTGGAAGGCAGAGAGAAAGCTTTCAAGTCAAGCTTAACGTCAAGCACATTGGAGAGTTCGATGCAGTCTTCATTCGAGCTCCGGCCATAACGAAGGTTGGTGAAAGGGTTGAAGTTTTAGCAACGTTTGAGGATTACATCGTAGCTGTTCAGCAGGATAACATCTTGGGCTTGGCTTTTCATCCGGAGCTAACTGATGATACGAGAATTCACGAATACTTCCTGAAGCTTGCAAATCCTTAAAACTTAAATATGTTTTTAATTATCTTCACCTATCCATGAGAATAGCCCTAAAGCTGGCATACATCGGAACGAATTTTCACGGCTTTCAATACCAGCCAAACGTCAGAACCGTTGAAGGAGAACTGTTTAAAGCTTTTGAAGAACTTGGAATAGATGTCGAGAAAGCTAACTACAAGTGTGCTGGAAGAACAGATGCCGGTGTTCACGCTTTTGGGCAAGTTGTAGCTTTGAATGTTGAAAAACCTATATTTCCAAGGGCTGTAAACGCTCATCTGCCTGATGATATCACCGTTTGGGCTTGGGCTAAAGTTAGCGATGATTTTAACCCGAGGCATGCTAAAAGCAGGATATACACCTACGTTTTATTTGCAAGAGATTACGATATTTCAGCTATGAGAAAAGCCGCAAAACTACTTTTAGGCACGCACGATTTTTCAAACTTCACTAAGAAGTTTGGAGAAGGTGAAAGTTGTGTCAGAACGATCTACAACGTCGAGCTCAGAGTTGATAAGGAGTTCATAATATTCGAGATTGAAGGAAATGCGTTCACTTGGAACATGGTTCGTTGTATAGTTACAGCGCTTGAGGAGGTTGGAAGCGGACACAGGGATTTGGAGTGGTTCGAATCGATGCTGAATCCGGAGAAGCACAGGGAGAGGATAGAACCGGCTCCACCTTATGGCCTAATTCTGAAGGACGTTATATACGATGATGTTGAGTTCGAGGTGGACGAATACGCTTGGAAAACTTTACAGCATAGAATAGAAAACATAGTAAAATATCACGGAACGATATACAAGCTGTTCTCTATGTTTACGGATTAAGCTTTGATCCTCTCCGGATTGAATCCCTTCTTGATCAGTAACTCTTTAACCCTCGCGACATGATTTCCCTGCAGTTCAATAACACCATTCTTAACCGTCCCACCGCACGCGAGTTTAGTCTTCAGAAACTTCGCGAGATCTTCCAAGTTGATCTCACTGCCGTCGATTCCCTCGATTATAGTTACCTCCTTTCCATACCTTCTCCTGACAACTCTGATTACTATCTGTTGCTGTTCCTTTGCCACTTCCTCGCACACGCAAATATCCTTCGGCAATCCGCAAATCGGACAAATTTCCGACATCTTCGCCCATTACCTCCTTGTTTTTTAGAAGTATATCATAATGGATTTTAAGTTTTCGCTGATCTGCGAAACAATATAATAACGTAGGATATGAGCAGATGTTCGATGGAAATTCCAGAAGATGTCCTCAAGGTTTGGGACAAATATCGCCTACCGGAAAATGTCCGAAGACACTGCATGAAGGTTGCCGAGATAGCTTTGAGAATTGCAGAGAGGATAAAGCGGAACGGACATAACATAGATCTTGAGGCGGTTAAGAAAGGTGCTCTGTTGCACGATTTGGGAAGGGCGGTAACCCATGAGCCTTTTAGACACTTCATAATAAGCGGGGAGTTGCTTAGAAAAGAGGGATTTGACGAGAAGATCGTTAGGATTGCAGAGAGACACTTCTCGGCCGGAGTTACGGAGGAGGAAGCTAAGAAATTAGGGCTTGAAGTCGTCAAAAGCTTCATGCCTGAAACGATTGAGGAAAAGGTCGTCTGCTACGCTGACAAGGTTACCAGAGGAGACAAGGAGATATCTTTCGAGGAGTTTTTGAAGAGGCTCGATGACCTTGAGAAGGAGCATCCAGAAACTGCTTGGTTTACGAAGAGGACGAGAGAAAGAATAATAAAAATTAAAGAGGAGCTCGAAAGGCTTGCTGGAGTTGAGTTATGATAGCTGGAATTGACGTTGGCAAAGTTAGCTATATTGCTGTGATAGAGGGAAGAAAAATTGTTTACGTCGGAACGCTTGAGAATTGTGACGTTGAATTCGAATTCGCAGGCATAGATGCTCCTTTGAGCTTTCCGAAGGAGGGATACTTCAGGGAGTGCGAGAGAAAGCTACATAGGATGGGGATAAGGCTACTCCCGCCTAAATTCATCGAGAGAATTGCTTTGAAAGGTATTGAAATCGCTGAAGGACTTAAAAAGAAGGGTGTCGTAGTTTACGAAGTTTATCCCTACGCCACGAGGGTTCTGCTAAACATAGCGCCTAAGGTGGATAAAAAGAAGGCTGAAGGAAGGTTAGCGATTTTAAGCGATTTGAGGAGATTCATCGACGTTGAGGATGTTGATGACCACAACATCATCGATGCGATAATCTCAGCTCTAACGGTCAGACTGCACATCGAAGGTGAGGGTGAAATCGTTGAGGGGAGAGATGGGGCAATTTTGATACCTAAACCTCAACTCTGATTTCGTTATGGGGGATTTCCATGACATTAGCCTTTGGCTTTCTCCTTCCATATGCAAAATCTTTTGCCGCAACCACGATTTCACAATAGGCTGGACAGTTGGAGAGCCCGCAACTTTGGCATCTTTCATGGTTGGAACAGTTGACAACGGAATAATTTCTATTATCGATATCCACACGTATCACGGCAACAACCTTTCTGAGCTTGACTTGGAGGAGTATTATGGTCATACGAATACCTCCCCAAGCGGTTACATCATTATAACAATAACCATCAACATATTTAACCCTTTTGATATGTTTTGTGCACAACGCTTTTTACCTAAACAATCTTAGTTTGAACGTGCTCTGTGCCAAATGCAAGGGAAGATTGTTCTGCGGAAGGTTAAAGTGTCCTCTTTTGGAGAAATTTAGGCTGAAAAAGATTAGAGTGGAGGCTGGAGAAATCGAAAAGCCTACACCACCGTCGGTTTTCGTTGGAAGGATCGGTTATCCGAAGGTCTTCGTCGGCCCTCTAATAGCTTTGAAAGACAACAATCCTGAGTTCTTGGATTCTCCTTGGCTCTGGGAGGGGAGTGTGGACGATATAATCGGGATAAGAATGTCACTCATCAGGGGAATGAAGCTCTTAGATGTTCGATCGAGCGATAGGTTAATAGAGACGCTTCAGGAAGCAACCGCTTCGGTAAGGCATGTGGATCTTGAGAGTAAGATCGAAAAAGTGATTGAGAAACCAATATTTGATGATGTCCTTCAGCCGATGGGTGCCTCAGCTAAGATAGAGGACGTGAAGCTTGTTGACAATCCCAAGATACCAAAGAAGGTTGAGAAGGTTTGGAGCGATGAGATTAAAGCAGTTAAAGCCGTAAAAATGCTATTCGATTCGGGATTCAGCACATACTATATCCAAAAGCTATTCTCAATTGGCATGCTCGGAGTGGAAAAAAGACTTGTTCCTACGAGGTGGAGCATAACGGCCGTTCACGACATCTTAGGGGAGAGCTTGAAGAAGGAGATCGCAGATTTTGATTCTGTGAGTGAGGCTATGTTCTTCAGTTACGAACACTTCGGAAATCGCTTCGAAGTTCTCATACTCCCCGGAAGATACTCTTTCAACTTGGTGGAGGTGTGGAGGAAGAGGAGTTTCTGGAGTCCCGACTCAACGTGGATCGGCTACGATTCCGAGACAATTCTGAGAAAGAGGAAATATTCCGTGCTTGGAGGAGGGTATTACGCGGCAAGACTTCCAGTTTTGGAGTTTTTGAGGAAGATGAAAAAGCAAGGCAGAGTGTTCGTCGTTAGAGAGATTAAGCCCGAATATTTCGCTCCTTTGGGAGTCTGGGTAGTTGAGGAGGGGGTTAGGAGAGCCTTGAGGAATCGGAGGAAAGTTGACGAGAAGAAAATCCGCGAGATATTGGGGATGTTCAGGATTCAAGCTACCCTTTCTGACTTTTAAAACCCTCGATCATGAAATAGTCCCTTTTAACCCAAGCGATCCTGTAAACGAATGGCATGTCCTTCGTCTGCAATTCTTTGATCCACATGAGATCTCTAACCTTCGGTTTTAAACCAATCGATCTGAACATTTCGAGCATCACATCCGTCTCAGCTCCACCGTAAAACGGCAAAGCTTTGTTTATCTCTTTTCTATAGTGGAACTGCTTAAACGGATTCCTCCTCTCGTATAGCCCTATTAGAATTCTGCCGAAGAACTTCCTCAGCTTCGTGCTCAACGAAGTATCCATCCACTTGCCGTCTATAACTACAACCCTCTCCCTCGCAACCCTCGCCCACTCAGCCAGTGCGAGGTTCGGATTTGGGAGCGTCCATACGAGATGTCTGCAGATAACAGCATCGAAGCTTTCGTTTTCGAATGGAAGATTTTCTGCATCTCCCAAAACGAACTTAATATTCAAACCCTTTCTCTCAGCCTTCCTTCTCGCAACTCTCAGCATAGCTTTGGATATGTCCAATCCGACAACATCATGTCCCAATTCTGCCAATATCAAAGCCAAGAACCCCGTTCCCGTTCCGACATCTAAGATTCTAATATTGGAATTGAAGACATCCCTTAGAATAGCTCGCCAAACTTCAGGGAGACAAACGTGTCCCGGAGATCTGTCGTAGCTCTCTCCCCTTGAATCCCAGTATTCCTTGATCAGAGCCTTTACGTTCATTGTTATGACATCAAAAAATTATTATTAAAAATTGTTACGATTCGACGATCGTTTTGAAAAACTTGATATACTATATTGTGATCGATTTGGCTAATGTTAGCAAATAGTGATAAAATTGAGAATCTAATTAAAATCGTAAATCACGAAGCTTGGATAGAGCTTGGAGATGGCAGAGCGTATCTGAAATGGGGTCATTTTCCAGAAATAGATGGTAAGCTCGATCCTTTGAGCATAACGAGGGCTTTTGCAGTTGCCAATGGATTTACAAAGCCCGTTGTTGTTGGCATGGATAAGGATTCCTCAGCGAAGGGTGGAATATTCTTGGAGTTCGAAGAGGCGGATGCTTTGGCCGTAGAATACGACAAGGGTATCTATACTCTCACCAGCGATGGAAAATGGATTTTTGGAAGAAGCGTTCCTCCGAAATACTCCGTTGAGGAGGTCAGGCACATATTGGGTTTTGCCAAGGCTTATTTGAGCGATGACGTGAGACCTTTAGGCTTAGAGTTTGAACTTATGCCTGACAACATCGATGACGAGGTTGTAGTTGAGATACTGTTTAGAGGCAAGCCCGTGGAAGGAAAGATCAAGCTGAGGAATTCGGAAGGCTCCTTTGAGTTCAATGCTGGAGATGTCGTTAAGCTCGCCAAGGGTGTTAACGTTCTATCTGCAAGGTTTGTAGATGAGGTTGGCTATGTAAAGAGGAGTATGGTAACAACCTTAACGGTTTTGAGGTGATTTAAATGATTACGAGGCGAGATTTTCTGAAGTATATGACTTTGGGTTCTGCCACACTTCTTTTGGGCTGTGCCAAGAAGACACCGATTGCCACACCAACGGCAACGCCGACCACTCCAACCTATAAGGCTGAGTTCGTGCTTGGTTACGGAAAGGATCACAGACTTAGAGGGGGAAAGTGGGGAATAGGCTTCTTCCCGAAGATACACGTTCTAGAAAGACTTGTGGAATACGATCTGAAGAACGACGACTACGTTCCGTGTCTCGCAAAGAAATGGGAGGTAGAGCAGGATGGCAAGGTTCTAACCTTCGAGCTGAACAAAGGTGTAAAATTCTCGGATGGGAGCGAGTTTGACGCTAAGGCGGTGAAATTCACGGTCGAGTGGCTCAAGATCAACCACCCTTTGGGCTCTGAAACATTCGAATCCGCCGAAATTGTGGATGACTACACGGTATCGATAACGTTCAAGGATGCGATGTTCTTTAACTTGGCGAAGATGGCCGAATTCCACATGAGCATAATGTCTCCGAAGAGCGTTAGGCCCGAAGGTGATCCGAAGGGTGAGTTCGTTCTGCCGATAGGAACCGGAGCGTTCAAGGTTGTGGATTACAAGGAGGAGCAGTATGCTGTCTATGCTCCAAACGAGTTCTGGTATGAGCGATTTGGCATAAAACCGAAGTTCAAGCGTTTCGTTGTCAGATTCATAAAGGATGAGGATACAAGGGTAATGGCCTTGAAGAGTGGTGAGGTTGATGCAATCTCAGATTATTCTCACGGTGGAAGTGATTACACACCAAGAAATCAGCTGGGACTTTTGCAGAGAGAAGGCTACAAGGTCTTCAAGAGGGTAATTCCTCTCACCTGGATCATAGCCTTCAACTACAAGAAGGAACCCTTCAACGACGTTAAAATGAGGGAAGCTGTCGATTTAGCAGTAAACAGGGATGAGGTCGTAAAGATATTCGATAACCAAGTTCTGCCAGCAAGAACTTTGTTCATAGAGGATGCTCCGGGCGTAAAGGAGGCTGGAGTTACGTACGAATATAATCCAGAGAAGGCCAAGCAGATTATCGATGAGTTAGGATGTGCTGGCATTGAGGTAAATATGATCGTCGATAAGGCTCAGAGCGACCAGATCCTCGTATGCCAGCTAATTCAGCAACAGCTCAAGGATATAGGTATCAACGTCAATCTTGAGATCCTCGAAACGGGTGCATACAAGCAGAAGAGAGATGCCGGTGAATACGACATGAGATTGTATTACATCGGCGGAACTGACAGGAGATTCTATTTGAGAATGTTCTGGAGGTTCCATCCGGCAAGGAAGTGGAAGGCTTACGTAAGTGAGAGAACCGGAGATCTGTGCGAGAAGATACTAACCGAATTCGACAAGGAGAAGAGGAAGCAGTACCTAATAGAGTTCTACAGAGCTATTCACGAAGAACACGGAGTTGTCCCGCTGTACTTCGACATAATGACGACAGTAGCTAGCAAGAACGTTGACATAAGCTACGAGGATATGTTCCACTACCCGAACGGAATACCGTTTGGAGAACCTCTGTTCTACGCAGTCGGAGTGAGAGAGGTGTGAGCGTTGAGGCTGACGAGAAGGGACTTTGTAAAGTTCACTGGAATTGGAATTTCAACATTTTTGGGAATGAGTCTGTTAGGTTGCACGAAGAAGGAAACGTTCAAAGACACACTGGTTATAGGTTACGCCGACGATTTAAAACTGAGAGGAGATCCAGCGAAGATCGACAGATCGATTCCGAAATTCTGCGTGCTTGAAAGACTCATAGAATACGATCTAAGCTCGGATGATTTCGTTCCGTCTTTGGCGAAGAAGTGGGAGATCGAGAACGATGGAAAGAGGATCGTGTTCGAGCTTAGAAAGGGGATTCTGTTCTCGGACGGAACTGAGATGGATGCTAATGCGGTTAAGTTTACATACGACATACTCGTTGTCAGAAAGCATTCCGTAGCTCCCAAGAGCGTTGAGGTTATCGACGACTACACTGTCGCTTTCAACTTCGATGAGGCATGGGTGTTGAATTTCGCCAAACTGCAGGATGTTCACGGCTTGGGTGTTATGTCTCCAAAATCCGTTGAGCCTGAGGGAGATCCAAACGGAACGCTCGTTAATTTGATAGGAACCGGGCCGTTTAAGGTCGTCGAATACGTTGAAAATCAATATACAGTGCTCGAACCAAACAGATACTGGTTCGAACGAACGGGTTTGGAGCCAAAGATCAAGAAGCTGATCGTTAAGGTTATTCCGGATGAAGATACGAGGGTTCTCGCTTTGAGGAGCGGAGAGGTTGACGTTCTTATAGACAACTACCATGGAGGATACGATTACACCCCGAGAAATCAGTTGAGTGCGTTGAAGAGAGATGGCTTCAAAGTTCTGACGAAGAACATACCGTATACGTGGATAGTGGCGTTCAACTACAAGAAGGAGCCTTTCAACGACGTCGAGATGAGATGGGCGGTAAACTACGCGATAAACAGAGATGAAATTGCTAAGATATTCGATGAATGGGTTAGACCAGCTTGGGATGGTATGTTTCCTCCAGAAGCACCGGGAATGGCTGAGGCAAATGTAAGATACGAATACTATCTGGAGAAAGCCAGGGATATCGTGAGTGGTAAGGATGTCGGTGAGATCAAATTCATAGTAGATAACTCTCAGAGCGATCAGGTTCTCGTTGCTCAACTCGTCCAGCAACAGCTGAAAGATGTGGGGTTGAACGTAAAACTTGAAACCCTCGAAAGGGGAGTTTACAGGGATAGGGTTCGTTCGGGAGATTACGATCTTAGAATATACTACATAGGTGGCTCGGAGAGGACTTTTTACATGAGGATATTCTGGAGGTTTCTGCCACCTGAAAAGCCTTGGAAGGTTTACATGAGTGACAACGTCACCGAGAAGGCGATGGCAGTCGTTAAGGAGTTCGACAAAACTAAGAGGAGGCAGAAGTTCGTCGAATTTTACAAAGCCCTCTACGAAGAAGCTGGGGTTGCACCCCTCTATTACGAAGTAGTTGCAGTCGTTGAGAAACCAAACGTTGAAGGTGTTAAGTTTGAATACTCGGAGCCAAGGTTCTACTCCGCATACGTGAGGGCATATGCTTAGATACATAGCGAGGAGATTGCTCCAAATCGTTCCAACCCTTTTGGGAATATCTATTATTTCTTTTTCCCTACTCTACATATTCCCTGGAGATCCAGCTGAGTTCATAGTTGAGGCTAGATACGCTGTCGAGCCGACTCAAGAGATGGTCAAGAAGATAAGGATGGAGATGGGATTGGACAGACCGATGTTAGTTCAATACCTCGACTG
Source organism: Archaeoglobaceae archaeon (assembly GCA_027064525.1). Taxonomy (GTDB): domain Archaea; phylum Halobacteriota; class Archaeoglobi; order Archaeoglobales; family Archaeoglobaceae; genus WAKM01. The sequence continues at coordinate 17,121 of JAMOPJ010000038.1, read as the reverse complement.
GCTCTCCAAAGCCGTAAGAGGCGACTTTGGAAAATCTTGGACTGAAGACAAGCCGGTTATGGATTTGATACTGGAGCGACTTCCAGCTTCAGCTCAGCTTTTCTTCACGACGTTTGCAATATCCATAGCCTTTGCCATGCTTTTGGGGATAATCTCAGCAATTTATAAGGACAGGGCTGTGGATCATTTTTGCAGAATATTCTCATTGCTCGGCATAAGTATTCCAAGTTTCTGGCTTGGTTTAATCTTGATCTGGATTTTCTCAGTTCAGCTACGTCTTTTGCCAGCATTCGGCTATGGAGGAATTGAGCATCTGATTTTGCCAGTCCTTACTTGGAGCTTTTCCTTCATGGCCATAAAGACAAGGTTCGTGCGGAGTTGTTTGCTTGAGGCTCTTTCGCAGGATTATGTAATCACCGCAAGAGCAAAGGGTTTGCCCGAAAGAATTGTAGTCCTTAGACATGCGTTGAGGAATGCTCTAATACCGATAATAACGTACTTCTCGCTGTCGATAAGCCACCTGATCGTCGGCTCGATTATGGTTGAAGTGGTCTTCTCATGGCCGGGCTTAGGTTCATTGCTTGTTGAATCCGTGTTTAAGAGGGATTTTCCCGTGGTTCAAGCTTTGGTGTTCATATCTGGAGTGTTGTTCGTCATCGTAAACTTGGTTGTGGATATCCTCTACGCAGTGATCGATCCTCGTATCAGGTATGGTGATTAGAATGGAGTTCGCATTTGCCTCGGAAGTGTTCAGAAGCAGGATATTCAAAAACAATCTATGCACAATCGGATTTGGAATAATTCTGTTTATAGCCATGCTTGGTCTACTGGCTCCGGTAATTGCAGACGATCCCTATAAGACGAACTTAGCTGAGAGACTAAAACCTCCGAGCTTAGAGCACCCTTTCGGCACGGATCAATTGGGAAGGGATCTGTTTTCTAGGGTAGTTCACGGAGCTAGGACATCTTTATTCGTTGCTATGACGATCTCTCTAATTTCGATGGCGATAGGTTGTCTCATCGGTGCGGTAAGCGGATACTTCGGCGGGATAATTGATGATATAATCGGAAGGATTATCGACGTGTTTTTGGCCATTCCAGAGCTTGTATTTAACATCGCTTTAGTTGGAATATTCTGCGTAGCTTATGGGGTGTCAACTTGGAACGTAATCTTGGCTGTAGTTATAACCAACTGGGTAAGCTATGCAAGGATTACGAGAGGTATAGTGCTCTCACTGAAGGAGAAAGAATTCGTTCTCTGTGCAAAGGCTATAGGAGCTAGGGATTCATACATTTTGCTGAGACATGTGATTCCAAATGCGATCGGGCCGATAATCGTGCTCGCAACGCTCAACATGGGAAATGTCATTATGACCATCGCAAGCTTGGGCTTTTTGGGCTTAGGAATTCAGCCACCAACGCCTGAATGGGGGCAGATTCTCAACTCTGGCAAGAATTACATAACGACAGCACCTTGGATAACGTTCTTTCCGGGTTTGTTCATAGCTCTGTCAGTACTTGGCTTCAACCTATTGGGAGAAGGATTGAGAGACGTTTTGGAGAAGAGGACATTGGAATACTGAAGCTGTAAGGACAGCTAACTCAATAGTTAAGCATTAAAATGCTATTATTATAGCATATTACGACAATTGCGCGATAAACTGTTATAAATCATGTTACCATTCTGCAATAGGGTAACAAGGTGGTAACATGCTCAAGATTGAGAACCTTAAAGTGTACTTCAAAACCGATCTTGGAATAGTTAAAGCCGTCGATGGTGTGGATTTGGAGGTCCACAAAGGGGAGAGATTTACGCTTATCGGAGAAAGTGGGAGCGGAAAGTCAGTTCTAGCTATTTCCATCCTAAGATTACTTCCAAAAAACGCTGAAATCAGCGGAAAAATCGTTTTTAACGGTAAGAATCTGCTTGAGCTTAGTGAAGAAGAGATGAGAAGAATAAGAGGCAGAAAAATCGCTTGGATTCCGCAGAGTCAATCCTCGCTCAATCCCGTTTTGACGGTTGGATTTCAATCTGCGGAGCCTATGATCGAACATCTTGGCTTTGATAAGAAATCGGCTTTTGCAAAAGTTCTCAGGATCTTCGATTTCCTTGGGATTGGGAGAAACCGTGCAAAAGACTACCCTCACCAGTTTAGCGGTGGGATGAGGCAGAGAGTTTTGGTTGCTATGGGAATCTCAACAAGTCCAGAGCTAATAATTGCGGATGAGCCGACGAAGGGCTTGGATGCATCCAAAAGAGCTCAGGTAGTGGGGCTTTTTAGGAGAATCGAAGATAGAACCATGTTGATAATTACTCACGATCTGAACTTTGCCGAAAAGCTTGCTGACAGAATTGCTGTTATGTACTGCGGTAAGATAGTCGAAGTCTCTCCGGCAAAAGAGTTCTTCAACGAACCACTACATCCCTACTCAAAGGGATTGCTCGATTCTTTGCCTTCGAGAGGGCTCAAGCCGATAAGGGGATTCCAGCCGAGCATGATGAATCCTCCCAGCGGATGCAGGTTCAGGGAGAGGTGCGAATTCGCGAGCGAGAGATGTAGGAGGGAACCTCCCCTATTCAACTTGAACGGGAGATCTGTAAGGTGTTGGCTGCATGATTGAAGGAGTGGGGCTCAGAAAGATCTTTAAGTCGGGAATATTTAGCGGCAAGACAATCATAGCTGTCGATGGCGTGAATATAAAGATCGAAGAGGAAGAGACGGTCGCTCTGGTTGGAGAGAGCGGTAGTGGTAAATCGACGCTCGGTAGGATTCTGCTGATGCTGATCAGACCAGATGAGGGCAGGGTTATCTTCGATGGGATCGATCTGACCAAGCTTAGGGGAAGGGAGTTGAGGAAAATCAGGATGAAGATGCAGTTGATTCCACAACATCCGGATGAAGCTTTGGATCCAAGGTGGAGGATATACGACAGCATTGCGGAGCCTTTGAGAATCCACAAGCTCTGCAATAGATCTGAAGAGGAGGACAAGGTTCTCGAACTTATAAGGGCTGTGGGGCTTAAGGAGGAGCACTTATCCCGTTATCCATATGAATTGAGTGGTGGAGAGTTGCAGAGGGCTGTTATTGCAAGGGCTTTGACTTTGAATCCGAAGTTCATAGTATGCGATGAGCCCACATCGATGCTCGACCTATCAACTCAAGCTTCGATCGTTAGACTGCTGATGGATCTGCAGAGGAAGCTTGGAATGTCTTACCTCTTCATAACCCACGATCTGGAGCTAGCGAGGGTCGTAGCGGATAGGATCCTTATCATGAAGGATGGCAGGCTGGTAGGATGAATCTGTAACCGTTGAGCTTGAAAGTTCGTATGGGTATCTCGTAAACCTCCTCAAGCAGATCTTCCCTTATTACATCCTCCGGCTTACCTATCGCGACGATCGAGCCATCCTTTATCAGTGCTATTCTGTCAGAGTAGAGGGAGGCTAAATTCGGATCGTGCAGAGTCATTATCGCCGATATACCTTCTGATCTCGTCAACTTTCTGACGATGTCGAGTATCTGCACCTGATTCTTGAAATCCAAGTGGGCCGTCGGTTCGTCTAAGAGCAATATTTTCGGTTCCTGAACGAGTGCACGGGCAATCAAAACGAGTTGGAGTTGACCTCCACTGAGCTGAGTGTATGGTCTGTTCTTCAGATCCTCTATTCCCAACAACCTCAACTTCTCCAAAGCTTTCTCGTAATGCTCTTTTTTTGGAACTTCGAACAGTCCGAGCTGGGGTGTGATTCCCATAACGACGACATCCAAAACGGAATAAGGAAACGGAGGGTTGTGAGTTTGGGGGACGTAACCTACAACCTTGGCCCTTTCCTTAATTGGGATCTCATGGAAGTCCTTTCCATCGATAAGAACGCATCCCTTCGGTCTTAGCAATCCGTATATGCACTTTAATATCGTTGTCTTTCCGCTTCCGTTTGGCCCGAGCAACGTCAGAACCTCACCCTCCTTAACGTCGAACGAAACTCGAACGCAAAAGGAATCATATTCGAACTCTAAGCTTTTGACCTCTATCATCTACACGATTAGGTTAATATCCTTTAAAGCCTTTACACAAACATGGATCGGCTGAGAGAGCTCTTAAAAAGGAGAGACTTCTCCGCCATAAAGAAGCCAAGCTTAGCCATGGCCTTCTTATACGACGGAGACGAGTTCTACCGGTTCAGAGGTGCTGAAGCCCTTGGCTACCTCTGCAGGGGCGAGAAAGCGAGGAACTTCATACTTCGCCTCTTCTGGCATTTAAGTGATGAAAGCGGCGCTTACTGCATCGGAGCTCCTTTGGGAATTGCAGAGATTGGCAGAAACAACCCAAAGGAGTTTGAAGGGTTTAAGAACAAGTTCGTTTCGCTCTTGGACGATTGGGAGGTTGAGAGGAGATACGTGGCTTATGGAATTGGAAGGACAGCTGAAATAATCAAGGACGCGTATCCAAATCCGGTGGAAAAGCTTTTGGAGAAGATAGAAGAGATAAGAACGGGTGATTTTGTTGTTTACGCTGTTTGGGCTTTGGGTAAGCTTGGAGAGTTCGAAAGTGTGAGAAGATTCGTCGATGATGATAGGAGGGGTAGATTCTACGACGGCGAGCGGATAACCGTTAAGAGCGTTGGTGAAATTGCGAGAATGTTCATTTGAGGACCTCCAAAATTACGGCTGGACATATTCTCTTTACTCCCTCGAGCTTCGATATCCTTTCATGGATTTCCGAAAGCTCATCAACAGACTTCCCAACTATTTCGAGCATGAGCATATGATCGCCAGTCGTTAGGTAGATCGACTTTATCTCTTCGATGTCCTTCAGCTTCCCTATCACCTCCCAGAGCCTATCTGGCTCAACGTCAACTCCAGTCAAAGAGGCTGACAATCCAGCGGTCTTGTAGTTTATAACTGCTTTGTAGCCCAAGATAACCTTGCTTCTCTCAAGCTTCGAAATCCTCTTCCTTATCGCAGTCTCAGTAACGTTTAGCTCCTCTGCAATCTTCGTCTTCGGAATCCTCGCGTTTTTCATCAATATAGATATAATCTTTTCGTCCTTTTCATCCATAATTAAAACCTAACTTGCATAGTATATATATTTTCTTTGTTCGATTTTCGAACGAAATATTTTTTGTATTTTGAAGTATTTAGAATGTAACATGAGCGGGATTCCTACGATAGGTGAGAAAGCTCCGGAATTTAGAGCTCTAACCACAAAAGGTGTTATAGAGTTTCCAAAAGATTTTGAGGGAAAGTGGGTTGTTTTGTTCAGCCATCCAGCAGATTTTACCCCAGTCTGCACGACGGAATTCGTGGCTTTTGCTAAGAGATATGAAGAGTTTAAGAAGCTTAACTGCGAACTGATTGGTTTGAGTATCGACCAAGTCTTCAGCCACATGAAGTGGGTGGAATGGATAAAGGAGAAGCTTGGTATAGAGATTCCGTTTCCGATAATTGCAGATGACAGGGGTAAGATTGCCGAACTCTTCGGAATGATCCATCCAGCCAAGGGAACGAATACGGTGAGAGCTGTATTCATCATCGATCCGAAGGGGGTTATCAGAGCAATACTCTACTATCCGCAGGAGTTGGGCAGAAACATCGACGAAATACTCAGAATGGTCAAGGGATTGCAGGTCAGCGATGAGAATGGAGTGGCACTACCAGCGAACTGGCCTAACAACGAACTGATCGACGACAAAGTCATTATTCCACCAGCTACAGACGAGCAGACAGCGAAAGAGAGGCTTGAGAAGGCAAAGGCTGGAGAGATCGAGTGCTTCGATTGGTGGTTCTGCTACAAGAAGATTTAAATATTTTAAAATCAATTTTTTATTGAGGTGTAATATTTGGAAACTCCGAAAAACCTTTTGAAAGCTTACATCGGTGAAAGCGTTGCTATAAGCAGATACATAATCTATTCCCAGATTGCGAAGGATGATCAATACGTTTTCGTTGCGAAGGTATTTTTGGAAGTTGCTGAGAACGAGAAGAGCCACGCTGAGATATTTGCGAAATTTCTGAAGAGGATAAAGGTCGAGCCCGTTGAAGTTGAGGTCAAGGCTCCGATAACCTTTGGCGATACCGCTCAAAACCTCAAGTCGGCTGTTGAAGGTGAAAAGTTCGAGGCTGAGGAGCTCTATCCCAAGCTTGCCGAAATTGCCGAAGAAGAAGGATTCGTAGATGTTGCGAAGAAGCTTAGAACCCTTGCAGATGTTGAGAAAAGGCATAAGGAGAAGTTTGGTAGATTGTTAAAGGAAATAGAGGCTGGAAAGATGTTTAAGAGGGATGCGGAGGTAGATTGGGTCTGTCTCGTTTGTGGATACGTCCATCACGGTAACGCCCCGCCTGAAGTTTGTCCCAACTGCGGGGCGAAGTTCTACAACTTCGTTGCGAAAGATCTGATAGAGGTGGTTTTGTGAAGACAATTGAAAATTTAGTTAAAGCGTTTATTGGAGAAAGCATGGCGAGGAACAGATACACCTTCTATGCGAAGGTTGCGAAAGAGGAGGGCTACGTTTTCGTTGCAAAGGTGTTTTTGGAAACAGCTGAGAACGAGAAGGAGCACGCTGAGACTTTGCTTGAACTAATTCAGAAGGTTAGAGGTGATACGACGGTCGTTAAGACCGAAGCAGAAGCCCCGATAGTTTTAGGTGACACCGTTCAGAACCTCAAAACTGCGATAGAGGGTGAGACTTACGAATGGGAGAAGATGTATCCAGAGTTTGCTAAGATAGCTGAAGAGGATGGTCTGAACGAAGTAGCGGGAAGGCTCAGAGCTATTGCTAAAGCGGAGGAGCACCATAAGAAGAGGTTCGAGAAGTTGCTCGAAGCGATTGAGAGCGGAACTATGTTTAAGAGGGATGAAGAGGTCGCGTGGGTATGCTTAGAGTGTGGATACATCCACTATGGGGAAGAACCGCCTGAAAAATGCCCATCTTGCGGACATTCCAAAGCTTACTACGTCGCTTTGGATATGCTGAGCCTGTGAGGTGATATAGCGTGAGGTTCGGTGATCTGATTTACACTGAGGGTGAGAAAGCTAAGAACCACAAGCCGATCATAGAATGTCCCGATTCCGTTAAAGCAGGAGAGGAGTTCGAGCTCAAGGTTTATGTCAGCGGACATCCGAGCAGAGTCGATCATTCGATAAGGTTCATAGAGGTATACTTCTACGAGAATGGTAGGGAATTCAATCCGATAAAGCTTGCCAAAGCCATATTTACGCCGGAATACGTGAATCCAGAAGTTACGCTGAAGCTCAAGCTTGAAAAGGGTGGAATTATCTTTGCTTTGGCATACTGCAACAAGCACGGGCTTTGGGAGAGCAGCAAGAAGATAGAAGTCGCTTGATTTCAAAATTTTATTTTTATTTGCAAACGCTTATAACCATAGGAATGCCAAATCGATTTGTGAAACTCAGCTACCTATTCCTCCACTCCGAAGACTTGGAGAAGATTGTTACAAGTTTAGATGATCTAAAGCCTAGATTCAAGAAGTTTAAACGAACAGAAATTTTGGCATCGAATCATGCTGTGGTTGGAAAGTATCGAAACGTTGTGTTCGTAGTTTCGAGCGAGGATGTATCGATTCCATGCGAATACTTAGACAAATTGGTCGTGACTTCACATTGTGTATGATTTAAATGATTTCATCAACAGTGCTATATCACCACCGACAAATTTATAGTAGAACTGACCACAGCAGATGAGACGTTTGAAAATTCCAAATTTGCAAGTTTGAAGACGATATTTTGAGGATGGATGCAAAATTCAGCGAAGAGCTATTTTACGATTATATCCCGGCTCTGCTAATCGAGATCATCACAATCAAAATTCTAATCAATGAATGTAGCCACATAGTGGAAAGACCATCAGATGAAGAGAAGGTGATTGTTCGCAGAATATCAGAGCTATCGCAGGTCGCTAAAAGTTCCAGCGACATTTCGGAGCTTGAGGACTTACTGTCGGAGATCACGAGTTACCATACCGACTTCTTCAGCAAGTTCATCAGATTCAAGGATGTCAACGAAGAACTCTTTTCAGCTGTAATGAGAAGCGAGGCGATCAGTAGGGAGCTATTGAGAGGCTCAGATATTTTGAATCCAAGTTTGAGCAGACCTTAATCGGCATTCGAGATCTATTCAGTCTTATCTCCCTTAGACTCGATACTCTTAGGAATAGGGAGTATTTGGAGTTGCAGAGACGAACTTCATCACTGCAGGCAGCTGCAGTTGTAATCGAGTTCGTTGCCGTGTTCTACTACACTTTGAAAATCTGGGATTACTTCATGCCGATCGATAAACTGCCAGAATTCGCAACTTTTGGATTGCTAACTGTCTTCACAGCTTTGATCGTTTTCTATACGGAAGCTCTGGGCGAGATAATTCGTGAGCGAAGAATCTTTGCATACTCATCGATAGCCTCTAACACCATTTCCAACGCCTTTTTGAGGATGCTTTCGATGTCCATATTTTTTGTTAGTTTTGAGACGATTTAAGCATTTACGACTGCATCTAAGATAAGCATGGGTATGTTTTGTGCAAGATTTCATAGCTCGAAGAACATCTTCAACACTTTTTTCAAACCCCTTCTGAGCGTTTCAGATGCTGTGGATTTTGAAATATCCAAGGCTTTTGCGATATCTTCCAGTTTTATCTTCTTTGGGCTGTCAAAGAAACCCCTCTCAAACGCAAGCTTGAGAATCATGTATTCTCTGTAAGTTATTTCGTCCTCTTCTGAAAACATTTCCTTGCTTATGAGCTCGTAATTTACTTTGGATCTTTCAAGTGCGTTCATCAAATTTTTGAAAGTCTCATCGTTGCAGACGATGTTCCAGACTATATCTTTGTGGATCTCTGCGGAGGGCACCATCGCTCCAGAATTTAGAATCTTTTGGGCTAGGGGACATCTGTGTTCATCTATGACTATGATCGTTTTTTCATCTGGAGTTTTAAGATTCACGAATGCTTTGATACCTTTTTCACCTCTGCAAACGCATCTGAGCTTTAATACAGCGTTTGGATAATGCTTCGCTATGCAATACTTCGGAATTGAAGTTCTAATCTTAACCCTGAGCATACATCAAATTTGATTTTGAGATATTATAATTTCGAATTTGTTCGCATGAATATCTATATTGTGTTGAGACCAATATAAAATTATGGCAATAAAGCAGAAAGATGGTAGCTATGCGGTAGTTTTAGATGTAGCCATAACTACGCCACAAGAACTCAAGAAGATCGCTGAAGTCTTGGAGAGACATGGTGCAAAGTTAGTAAAGTTTAGCGAGTCGCAGAGGATGGTAGTCGTTGGAGTCGATCCTGAAAAGCTCGACGAGCTTTGCAAGGAGATGGGCGTTGGACTTGCACCGGCGGTGGGAAGTGTTGTTAGGAGTGTGAAGTTCTGCCCGGGCAACGCCTTGTGCACCTTCGGTTTGCAGGATACAATTAGCATAGCTGAGAAGCTCAAGAAGTTTGAAGGATTGAAGTTACCCTCTAAGATGAAGATCGCGGTTTCCGGCTGTCCGAATTCTTGCACGGAACCGGCAGTCAGAGATATAGGTTTGATGGGAACTAGGGATGGGTTCACCGTATTTGTTGGGGGTTCGGCTGGAAGAAAACCGAGAATTGGCTGGAAATTGGCCGAAAAGATCAAGCCTGATGAAGCAGTTGAACTTGTCGAGAGGATAATTGAATTTTATAAAAGTAACGCGAAGAAGGGACAGAGATTGGGTGATTTCATAGAATCTATCGGCTTTGAGGAGTTTAAGAATGGTGTTTTGAGTTGATCTTCGGGATGTGGAAGTAATGAAATTTTTTATTAACAACTTTAAAACTTTAATATGCGAAGATAAACTGAATCAGATCACTTGACAAGAGGAAACTACAAGACGATTAATATGATGGTCTGTAATCCAGCAGAGAACAAGAGAGGTTGAGTCGATGTTATTCTCTGGCAGTTTGGGTATCGACTTTTTGATCTATGTGACGGAGAGACACTTCGAGGAGATGTTGAACTTCTCACCGATCGATACTGTAAAGAGGACGATTGAGAGAACTGGCAAGGCTATCGTAACCTCAGCACTAACGATGGCCGGTGGTTTCGGAGCTTTAGCTCTATCGAACTTTCCAGCCAATTCACGATTTTGGTATCTTAGCGTTGATTTCGATATTATTCAGCCTGATCTCAGCTTTGACTGTAGTTTCCGCATTCCTGATGATAGCCGAAAGGTTTGGAGTTAAATTTCCGAACGTGTTAGCTGAAGGGGTGAAATCGATATGAATGTGGCTACAGTAATCATTAACGTTTTTGCCCTTATTTCCTTGATCATAGCCTTTGTCAAGGACGGAACAAAAACTAAACAAGCAATTATGATCGCATTGAAGTCATTTGTCCGCATTTTGCCTATGGTCGTTGCTATCGTAATTTTCATAGGACTACTTTTGAGTTTCGTGCCTAAGTATGTAATTTCCAGGGTCATCGGTGAGCAAGCTGGATTTAAGGGAATACTTATTGTTGCAATATTGGGAGCAATACTGCACATCCCCTCCTTAATTTCGTTTCCTTTGGCATCTTCTCTCCTTGAAGGCGGAGCGTCTATCACTGCAGTTGCTGTTTTCATAACCACGTTGACCATGATTGGAGTTGTCACCCTGCCCATCGAAATAAAAGAGTTGGGAAAGAAGATGGCCTTGCTCAGAAATGGAATGAGCTTCATCATCGCAATCGTCATTGGACTCATTATGGGGTGGATACTGTGAAACAGAGAAAGGATTTAACACGAGATCTGACATTTCTGGGATTCGTCTCGATCGTTGCTATCGTTTTACTCTCAATCTTCCCCGGTAGGCGAGCGGCTGTAATCACAACCTCTTGGGAATTTTTAGTTGAAATGATTTCGATCCTTCCGGCGGTAATGGTGTTGATAGGTATTTTTGCGGTCTTTGTGCCGAAGGATTTGGTTGTAAGGTATTTAGGTAAAGATGCTGGGATAAGGGGTATTTTCCTTGCGATAATCATGGGTGCTTTGCCTACCGGCCCCCTCTATATAGCGTTTCCAATAGCTTCAGCCTTACTCAAAAAAGGTGCTCGTATTTCCAACATAGTCGTCTTTCTTTCCGCATGGTCGTGCATCAAAATTCCCCAAGAGCTTGTAGAACTTGAGTTTTTGGGATTTAGATTTATGCTGGCAAGGCTAACTTTGACGGTCATCTTTGTAATCGTTATGAGTTTGGCGATAGAGCGAATAGTTGAGAGGTGGGATTGTTATGAAGGTCGTGAGGGTTGAAAAAGCTGTTTTCTTCATAGCTTGTCGGCCCTTATTACACCATCATGCCCGGTTACGATGCTCTTTCTAAGCCTGAGAATTCTGGTCAAACTGCTCTTTGCAGAAATTTCATCAACGCACTTGGCGAGCTTTCTGAGTAATATAGCAGTTCTGTCTGGAATGGCATCACCTACGACTATGTAATCGTCGTGAAGGATGGATATGCTTACCCAAGTGTGACCGGGTGTGTTTATGATCGTTATCTTCAAGCTCTTTGATCGGCGTGAGCTTGAACTCGTGGGAGTATATCAGGCAACCCTTGCACATCTCGACGCTTTAGGGAATATCTCGTTGTTTCCAGTGTGACCGGGGTGTAAGTGGGTGTTGATTATAACGTCGATGTCCTCCAAGCTCAATCCATCTTCTTCTGAACTATGAGTTCCCTCAGATCGCTTGAGGATGTATCTACGAGTATGTTGTGCTTCGAGGTCTCGATCAGCGTAACCGATGACCTTTTTCCCCTTAAACAGAACCTTCAGCATGATCGAAAGTAAGCCAGAACATATATAATTTTTATGTATAAAAAAATCTTAACTTTTAATATCGATCAATGTGATCGCGAGCTTGAGCTAGCTACCACTCAAATCAAATTTCTGTAACTCATAGCTATGAAAGAGTTTATTTGATGGTAGAATTAGGTCAGTCGCATGAGAGTGAACTTTGCAGTTCTTTGGGATCTGGACGGAACGCTCATAGATACTGCAGACTTGCACGTATACGCATTTATCGAAGCTCTGAAAAAGATTGGATACAATGCTAATGAAGAACACGCGAAAGCGTTTAGACAAAGATTAGGAAAACGCTTCGTAGATATAATCAAAGAAATCTTCCCAAACATGTCGGACGGTGAAATTGAGGAGTTAAAAAGAATTCGTAGGGAGATCGTCTTCTCACGGGTTGATCTTATAAAGCCACTCCCTCCTTCACGCTTACTGCCAATCGTTTCCAGCGTGTGCCCAACTGGACTAATTACATCGTCAAATAGGCAGTTTACGGAGACAATCCTGGATCATTTCAAATGGCGATCGTACTTTAACGTTGTAATCACGGGAGATGATGTGAAGCATGGTAAGCCTAATCCAGAACCGGTACTTCTCGCACTCAAAAAACTTGGCGTTTCACATGGGGTTTTGATCGGAGATACTGAATACGACCGTTTGTGCGCTGCCAACGCTGGAATCATGTTCATACCAGCTGATAAAGCAGATGATATACTCAAAATCCTGTCTTCACTGGGACTTCGCTTACCTTAGCGTAACCTTACTCTTGTTGAGCTAATGGTTGAATTAAAAGTTAGGATTCTTCGAACCACCAGTCTTCTACTGGTAGGAACGTAATAATCTCAACCCATGCCTTCTCATCTGCTCATCGATATCATTAACGCTCCTAACGTATTTAATGGTGATTGAGAGTTAAACCGTCTTATTTGTGACTAATTACGGACTCTTCTGAACAATAACAGCCAAAATTTTCCTAAGTCAACTATTGGTTGAATACATACGCTCATGAACGAAGAAACATTAAAAGTTTTTAGCAGCGAGCTTTATTATTGAGACAGCAGTTCTGCCATTCCTATAGATCCCAAATACATTTGGGCTACCTCTACACTCACGAGAACGGAGATAACGACATCAGCTTTTCGTGATCGGAGCACAACTATAGGAGATCTTCCTAAAAATTATGAAAAATTATAAATTAAATTTATAAATTGAAAGGTCACACAGCCCAAAAATGCTCGTAATCGAAAACCTGAGAAAGAGGTTGGAGACTTCACCCTTGAAATCGATAGGATTGAGGTGAATGCAAGAGAACACTTCGTCTTCTTGGGTTCGAGCGGTGCTGGGAAAACGACATTACTTGAGATTATCGCTGGGTTTAGGAGGCCGGATTCTGGTAGAATCCTGCTCGATAGTGAAGATATTACGAAAAACGAACGGAGAATTGTCATGTGTCATGGGGGGATTTCTATTCCCCCATTTGAGCGTCGAGAAAAACATAGGTTATGGTATATAGGATAAACGAAGACGAAAAGAGAATGTTAGAGAAGTTGCGGGGATGCTCGGAATAGAGCATCTGTTGAGCAGAAAGCCTGAAACCCTCAGCATGGGAGAACAGCAGAGAGTAGCTTTAGCCGGAGCTTTAGCAGTAGAACCGAGGGTAATCCTTCTGAATGAACCTCTAAATTCTCTGGACAGGCTTGCCCATGAGAATCTATTACTTGAGCTTAGGAGGATACACGAAAGCACCGAAACGATGTTCGTTCATGTAACTCATGATTTCATCGAAGCCATCTCCCTTGCAAACAGAATAGCAGTTCTTAAGGATGGAAAGATAGAGCAGTGTGGGAGCGTTGAGGAGATTCTGAGGAATCCAAAGAACGAGTTCGTCGCTAAGTTTGTAGGAGTTAAGAATCTGCTTAGGGGTAAGATCGTCAGAGAGAACGGACACTACGTGTTTGACGGTGGAATAAGGGTTACACTCGACGGAAATTATGATTGCGGCGACATCATGCTTGAAATCCGACCTGAAGACATTCTGATAATAAGCAGTAGCAATTGTAGATTTAGGAGTGAGAACGTGCTCATTGCAAGAGTTTTGGACGTCTATCCGCTCACTCTCTCCACGGTGTGGATCTTTTGTATGTGGACGGCGTGGAGCTCATCGCGGAGACTATAAAATCCAAGGCTATCAGAATGGGTTTGAGGAGGGTAGCGAAGTTCAGATATGCGTGACATCCGTCATTCCAATTCGACGAGCTTAGTTTGAAGATCCTTCCCCATCTCTCGAATTCATCGTCCGTTAGTAGGTAAATTCGAAGGGCAAACCTGCCATTTCTTCGATCTTAGCGATGATCTCAGCTTTCTTCAAATTTCCCCTAACATCGGCTACGATCATGATGTCAATATCGCTACCTCCCACGGCCCTCCCTTCAACGACGCTACCGAAAAGATAACCCTTGCATCTCCGAGGATTTCTCTGATAGCGGATACGATATTCGGTATGAATTTCTGGTAATTTTTAACGATCTCGGCACTCCTCCTTAAAAACTCTATCAACAAGTTCGATCACATCTTCGGCGATCTTTATAGCTTCCTCGGCTATTTAGAGTCGAATCCATCTGTTCTGCTCTGTGCATCTTAAATCGTTGGGTAACGACTAAATAAATCTTGATCGCTCTTTACGGTGTGAAGATAACCGTATGTGAAACTTCAGATGATAATTTCTGGAAAGATTGGTTGAAGATATCCGAAAATTCGGGTGATATCGTTCTATTGCCAGAGCTACCGGCCTATCCATGGTTTGCAAAGTATTCGAAGTTCAACAAAAGGATTTGGAATGAAGCTTTGAAGGCGCACGATGATCTCATAGCTAAGCTTGGAGAGATCGCAGTAGTTTCAACTCGTCCTACCCGGCAGAGGCTGAATCAGGCCTTTCTGTGGAACGGTGAATACGTTCCGATTCGATCCAAATACTACATGCCAAACGAGGAGGGATTCTACGAGAGGAGATGGTTCGACAAAGGAGATAGAGAAGCTAAAGTTGTAGAATGGAACGGAATCAGGTTGGGAGTTCTGATATGTAGTGAAGTTTTCTTTCAAGAGCTTGCGAGAGAATACGCAAAATTGGGAGTCCATGTGATCTTCGTCCCTCGTGCGACTCAAGCTATAAAAAGGTGGCTGATAGCTTTGAAGATGACGGCCATCGTCTCCGGAGCGTTCGTTGCATCATCAAACCGATATGACAACGGCTTTAGCGGGAGGGGATGGATAATATCCCCTGAAGGAGACGTTCTCGCATCGACATCGCAAAAGAAAAAATTCGTAACCGTAGATGTCGACGTGGATGAGGCTGAGAGGGCGAAGCGAACGTATCCGAGAACCCTTTATTAAACTTTTCTTAAAAACAGATATTAACCGATGTTTCGAGCGAATTTCATGAAAGTCGTTGCGATTCAGCATGTCCCACACGAGCCGATGGGCTACATAGAAGATCTGTTGAAAGAGAAAGGTATAGAATATGTTTATGAAGAGGAAAAGCCGGAGTTGAGAGATGCTTACCCATAAACTGCTCTGCATGAGCCTTTGCTATATCTCTGTGTATGTTCCAGAACTCCTCCTTTTCTGGATGCGTCTCGATGAATCTCAGAAAAGTGATCCAGTGGTCTATGTCCAAGATAACGTGCTCTTCTTCTGCAAGCATCTCAACGTAGATCTTTATCTTTTCGCTCTCATGCTTTTCGAGATCCCTGTAGATGGAATAGAACTTAAGAACCTTTCTGATTAATTCGCTCTGCGAAACTCGCATTTCATCCTTAAGACGATTAAATATCTCGTAATTTTCTTCGTCGAGAGCTACCGTAACTCTGATAGGCTTCTTCATGCTTTATGGCCTCCTAAACCCAATTTAAAGGTTTTTATGCAAACATATTTATGAGGTGCCCAGCCTCTGGGAACTTCCTTATGGCGTTCTCGATAGTTCTTTCGATATCCTCGTCAACGCTTCTCGAAATCCTACCATGACCGGGCAGAAGGAGGTCGATCTTCATTGTCTTCAGCCTTCTTAAGGAGTTGAAGTATTCAGCCAAGCTTCCAGACTTAAATATCGTAGATAACGTTCCACTCGCGAATAGTGCATCCCCAGAAAAGAGAATCCTTTTTCTCGGCTCGTATAGGCAGATGCAGCCAGAAGTATGCCCGGGGGTGTATATAACCTTTAGAAACCAGCTGCCTAAATCAATGACATCTGTGTTGTTCAGCCAAACGTGAACCTTATAGCCGATCGGCTTTTGCCCATGGGCTCTGCACATCGTAACCTCGTCATCCCCATATATTATCTTAACAGCCGCAAATCTGTGCGCCATTATAATCGAATGATCGTGTAAAAAAGATTTCCACCTATGTGGTCGTAGTGTTCATGTGTATTTATAACGATGTCTATGTCTTCGGGCTTCAGTCCTATGTAGCTCAACTCTTCCTCAAGCGTCGGGAAGTCCTTTGCAGTTCCTGAATCTACCAAAGCTATTCTATCGGCTGTGATCAAATAACAGTGACTCGAAAGCCTTCCCGGCTTTATCTGATAGAGATCCTCGAATATCCTGCGATACGTATGACCACCTCCAAAAAAGAAAAAATTTAGAGAGCCTTGTCTCCTCTTTCTCCAGTTCTGATCCTCACTGCATTCTCAACCGGAATTACGAATATCTTTCCGTCTCCGACGTTTCCCGTTCTTGCGAAGTTAGATATGAGCTCTATGACTTCATCCACCTCCTCATCCGTTACTACGACCTCTATCTTAACTTTCGGTAGCAGATCGACTTCCATGGTTCGACCTCTGAACTGTATCTGCATACCCTTCTGTCTCCCTCTTCCCCTGACATCCGTTCCATGCTTTGCGAGGGTAAAAAACGTCGCCAACATCATGATGAAGAACCTCATGGACTTTGCAGTTGGTAGCTTAGCCTTCTTCGCAGTCGGTTTCGCACTTATGACGGCTTCGAGCATCGCGAATCCAACCTGCATGAACATCACTAAGAATCCGCACATCAGCGTCCAAGTGAAATCCACTGGAGCTCCGGAGTTCTCCTTTAGAGTCTTTGCACCACTTGAGTCTCCAGCCATCGCTGGGATCGCTAATAGTAGTAACGCCAGTGCAACAGCTATCAACCGCATTACCATCCCATCACCCAACTCAAAAGTAGGGTAATGCTACAGTAATGTTTATATTCACTTAGGGATATAAATGGGAGATGATATGTCCACATTGCAAGTCGATGGAAGTGGTTAAGATGGGACATTATTTC